>NZ_PDGW01000011.1:0-612551 GCF_014335015.1 Corynebacterium sp. LK31
AGCCAGTTTTCGGGCAATTTTTGTCATAAACGTAGTCAGTAACTCGCATTGGAGTTACTTGGCTGAGCTCGTCACGGGCTAAGATAGTGAAAATTATTTTTCTAGCTCAGTTTGAGGAGTGACCGACGTGCTAGCTGACATCATTGATGTGCTTGCTGACCCCATCGATGGCACTGATTTGAAGTTTGGTGATGCCGAACGAATGACTCTGAAGTCCGAATCCGGACATAGCTATGATGTCGCCCGCCAGGGTTACGTTACGCTCGCCGGTGGGGCTGGTCTGCGCTACACCGGCGATGACGCCAAGATGATTACCGCCCGCGAGGAGTTCCTCTCTGGTGGCCACTATGCTCCATTCGTTGAGGCAGTTACAGGCAACGTCCAGGACGTGCTTGACGACGCCAACGTGTCCGAGGCCGCCAGCCCAGTCATCTGCGAAGTCGGTGCGGGCACTGGTTATTACCTCGCACACACGCTGGACAGCATTCCCAATTCCCGGGGCGTGGGCATCGACGTCTCAGTGCCGGCCGCCAAGCACCTGGCCAAGAGTCACCCGCGGCTCGGTGCGGTTGTGGCCGATGCGTGGGCGCGTCTGCCGCTGCGTGATGGCTCCATCGATGCGCTTACAGTCGTCTTCGCACCTCGCAACGCGGAGGAGTTCGCTCGCGTGCTCAAGCCGGGCGGCCAGGTCGTGGTTCTGACTGCCACTACTGGTCACCTGGGCGAGCTTCGTGAGCCGCTGGGCATCATCGATGTCGAGCGCGGCAAGGTCGAGCGCATGATTTCCCAGGCAGAGGGGCACCTCGTGCCTGTTGGTGACCCGGAGCTGGTGGAGTTCGGTATGAACCTCAACCAGAGTGCAATTGCCGCTCAGATCGGTATGAGCCCGTCGGCACGCCATATCCACCCAGAGGTGCTGCAGGAACGTATTGCAGCGCTACCTGCAGAGATGCACGTCACCGCCCGTGCCTATGTCACCCGTCTGGGGCGCCCGGGCGACTAGCGCCTACTCCTTGACCTCGGTTTTGTGAATCTGTTCATCCAGGTCATCCGGATCCAGATCAGCATCCGAGAATTCCGCCGTTAGCGGAAGGCGAAGTTGCAGGTCGGTGCCCGGGCACAACTCGATAGTGCCCGAGCGCAGCTTAAAGTCCAGCACATGCCCGCCGCCGGTGCCGCCTTCCGCAAGGAAGTGCACGTGACAGCCGGGCACCGAAATTCCCTTCTCGTACACCGGCGTGCGGAAGCCCGCAATCGTGCCCCGCAGGTTCTCGAAATCAACCGACGCGTCTTCTTCCGTCGCATCAACCATCTTCTGGTACGGCTTTTCCTGCTTTACGACGGTTCGAGTCTTCACCCACTCAAATTCGCCGGTAATCCGCAGTGCGTACATAAAGTTTTGGCTCGGCACCAGGGAATCGATGATGGGACTAATTTCCTTGCGCGTTAGGTTTTCCGGCGCATCCATCACCGTGTGGGGAACGAAGTTGGTCACCACCGTGTAGGGACTGCGCTGATCCATGGTGGCCCGGGTCGCGGAGCCGTCGTGACGCACCTGCCAGCAAACACCGTCGAGGATTACCATTTCGCCATCGAGACCGTCGAAGGTGCCGATGCCGAAGTTTCCATGACCAAGGATTTCGCCAATGGTCATCTCGCCGTCGTAGATGCCATCGAGCAGTGCGGACATCAGTGAGTTTTGGAAAATTGTGTGTCGGACCGTTGGAAAATTCTCGTGAGTGGTCATGGAAGCCATTATATTCGCGGTGCTTGTGGCTCAGTTTGTTCGGCGTTTTCGGTCCGATGGTGTGGGAGGACCCTGCGGCACGAAAAACGCCCTGCGGAAGAATCCACAGGGCGTTGTTTGGTGAATCGAGCGGTTGGTTCTACTTCGGCTGGATGGTGACTGACACGTGGTCAGAAGTCGAGACGATATGAACCGTCTGGCCATCGGCAGCGACAGTGGCGTGGCCACCCTCGACATTCACTGTGAACCCATTCGGGAAGTTGATTGAGGGCACAACGAGCTCGCTGGTGGAACCAGGTGCGAAAGATCCGGTGCCATCGACGCGGCTATTGTTCCAGCTGGCCTGGTAGACACGGGTGTCGTGGTTCCAATCGGTAGCTTGCGGGGTGCCTGCGACCGCTCGCAGGTGTGGAGCGGCGAGGATGGTCATCTTATCGCGGTTGAAGGCATCGGCACCTACAGGTCCTGGATCCTTCGGGTCGAAGACCATGCCCTGTTCCTTCTGGTTCTGCGTCGTCGGGTCGTCGCATCCGCAGTAGGACCAGTACTGCCAGCCGACCATGTGGCGCCGAGCAAGCGAAATTACGCCATTGAGGGTATCGGCATCGTCGGTCGCACCGAACTCGGAAAGCAGTGTGGCCGAGCCGTTACCGGATGAGACGATTTCCGCATTGTCGAAGACGCGACCATCGAAAAAGTCACAGCCCGTGTAGGTGTTGAACAGGGCATTCGTGGTGCAGTAGACATGCCAGCTGAGGGCCGTACCAGCGGTTTCAGGAATTTCCGGGGCTGCCGGATTCGTGTTCAATCCGGTGTTCCACATGGAGTAGGGCTCGTAGTGGACAATAGCGTCCGGGTCCTTGTCGACAATCTGATTGGCAGCCTTCTGGTGCAGTTCATCGAGCTTTTCCTTAGCCGGACCACAGTCGCCGAGAGCCAAATAGCACAGTGGGTATGCCGAGCCTGGCCACGGTTCATTAATGATGTCGTAGCCCATCAGTCCCGGCATGTCGCCAAGACGTTTGGCGACATGGCACCACATGGCTGCGTAACGCTCCTGCAACCCAACGCCGCCCGGCCCTTCGCGGTTATTCAGGAAATTGTCGTATGCCCTAATGAGGCCGATATTGAGGGCCTGGTTAGCGGGGAAGCCAACCTTCAAGAGGCTGGGAACGCCGTCGTCAATGACAGCCCAATCCGGGGCAAATTCGCCTTCGAACTTCTCGTTGTACATGTCCTGGTGGGCATCGACCAAGACCGCGATTCCACGCTCAGTGAGCATGGAGATAGTGCGGGCAATGGAATCCAGGTATTTGTCGTTGTACTCGCCGGGCTTTGGCTCTACTGCTTTCCAGATAATGCCGACTCGCATGGAGTCGAAGCCCTGCTGCACGAGCCAGTCAGCATCGTCCTCGTTAAAGCCTCCGGCCTCTGGGGTGTAAGGATCGTGCTTGTAGACGATGTTTGACCCCTGAGTGAGGAAAGCTCGGCCGTCACCGTCGGTAAACCAGCGACCGGACTGTCCAAGAGGACCACGCTCGGTGATGGTAGCGGTACTAGGGGATGGTGCTACTTCTGAAGCGAGCGCCTGATGCGGTACTGCACCCGCTAGCGCTATGGCAATGGCGGCACCAACTGCTGCCACCTTCTTAGTGAATCTCATACTCAGTATGCTATTGACCAGTAATGATAAATTCAGCCAAAACTCAAATTAGGTTTAGAAAAAGTGGGCAAAGGCATAAGTAAATGTCCTGAACGGGGTTAGTAAAAAGCTAAGAAAGGCCCATCGCTTCCTCTTCGGAAGCGATGGGCCTTATGAGGAGACTTCGTCCACCGCGCAGCCGTGGCGTCTCGCAGACAGCCAGCTACATCAAAGACTTATAGACCTCGACGGTCTGCTGAGCGATGTTCTCCCAGCTAAACACATCTTCAGCGCGCTTCTTGCCCGCCTGGCCAACCTTGGCAGCGCGGTCACGGTCGGCAACCATGTTGTTGACAGCGGCAGCGATGCCTCGTTCGAAGCCCTCCGGATCGGACTCGTCGTAGTGAACCAAAGTGCCGGTTTCACCATCGACGACAACCTCCGGAATGCCGCCGACATCAGAGGCGACAACGGCGGTGCCACAGGCCATAGCCTCGAGGTTAACGATGCCCAGCGGCTCGTAGATGGACGGGCAGACGAACGAATCCGCGGCCGTCAGGATCTCCTGGATCTTCTCCTTCGGCAGCATGTCCTGCACCCAGAAAATGCCATCGCGCTTCTCCTGGAGGTCATGGACGAGCTGCTCAGTCTCCTTCGCGATTTCCGGGGTGTCCGGAGCTCCGGCGCACAGAACGAGCTGCACACCGTCGTCGAATAGCGATGCGGCCTTGACCAAGTGAGCGACACCCTTCTGACGGGTGATGCGGCCGACGAACGCAACCATTGGGCGAGACGGGTCAACGCCAAGCTCCTCCAGGACGGACCAGCCGTTCTGTTCCTTGGACTCTTCCCACGTCGGGCGCGGGTGCCACAGCTCGGTGTCGATACCGTTCAGGACAACGTGAACCTTGTCGGGGGAAATACGCGGGTAGGCGTCCAGGATGGCGTCCTTCATGCGCGCGGAAACAGCAATGACAGCGTCTGCGTACTCCATAGCATTGCGCTCGGACCAGCTGGAAACGTCGTAACCGCCGCCGAGCTGCTCGCGCTTCCACGGGCGGTGCGGCTCCAGTGAGTGCGCGGTTGCCACATGCGGAATGCCCTTGAGCAGACCAGTGAGGTGACCGCCCAGGCCTGAGTACCAGGTGTGAGAGTGGACGACATCAATGTCGGTTGCCGCGGCGGCATTTGCCATGCGCAACCCCGTGGACAGCGTCTTAATCGAGGCGTTGGCATCCTTCAACTCCGGGTCAACGCCGTGGACATATACATCCGCCTCATCGCGAGGAGCACCCATGCAGTGCACATCGACGTCAACGCCGTCGAGGCCGCGCATGAAACGAGTCAGTTCAGTTACGTGAACACCTGCTCCGCCGTAAATCTCCGGAGGGTATTCCTTGGTCATCATGGCAACACGCATAGTTCCAGCGTAACCAGATTTGACAATTTCCGTTGCTTGATATGACTGGGTGTGGGTAGCGGGGAGGGGAGACTGGCAGCGAGGAACGTAAATCGCATATAGGTTGGTTGGTGTGAGGAGTCAACCACATGTTTTGTCCATTGTCCTTGCCGGTGGCGAAGGCAAGCGTCTCTTCCCGCTGACGGAAGACCGCGCTAAGCCCGCCGTGCCTTTCGGCGGTAGCTATCGGCTTATCGACTTCGTGCTGTCGAACCTGGTCAACGCAGGTTTCTTGAAGATCTGTGTGCTGACCCAGTACAAGTCCCACTCGCTCGACCGTCACATTTCGCAGGCGTGGCAGTTGTCCGGCATCACCGGCCAGTACGTCACCCCGGTGCCGGCTCAGCAGCGTCTGGGTAAGCGCTGGTTCACCGGTTCGGCGGACGCGATCCTGCAGTCGCTGAACTTGGTTTATGACGAGGATCCGGAGTACGTCATCGTCTTCGGTGCCGACCACGTCTATCGCATGGATCCGCAGCAGATGCTGGAGGCCCACATCGAGTCTGGCGCTGGCGTGACCGTCGCTGGTATCCGCGTCCCGCGTTCTGAGGCTAGCGCATTCGGTGTCATCGATGCCGATGATAACAACCGAATCACCGAGTTCCTGGAGAAGCCGGCAGATCCGCCCGGCACCCCGGATGACCCGAACTCGACGTTCGCGTCGATGGGTAACTACATCTTCACTACCTCCGCGCTTATCGACGCTATTAAGCGTGACTCGGAAGATGAAAACTCCGACCATGACATGGGCGGAAACATCATTCCGATGCTGGTAGAGGAGGGCGAAGCTTTCGTCTGGGACTTCAAGGACAGCTACGTTCCGGGTGAGACCGAACGTGACAAGGGCTACTGGCGTGATGTCGGTACCATCGATGCCTTCTACGAGGCCAACATGGACCTGATTTCCGTCCACCCGGTGTTTAACCTCTACAACAAGAAGTGGCCAATCCACACCTTCTCGGAGGAGAACCTGCCTCCGGCCAAGTTCGTCCAGGGCGGTATTGCTCAGGCTTCGATGGTCGGTGCTGGTTCGATTGTCTCCGGTGGTACGGTCCGCAACTCGGTGATTAGTACCAACGTTGTGGTCGAGGATGGCGCGACGGTGGAGGGCTCGGTTCTCTTCCCAGGCGTTCGCGTCGGCCGCGGAGCAGTGGTTCGCCACGCGATTTTGGACAAGAACGTTGTAGTTTCCGACGGCGCCATTATCGGTGTCGATCCGGAGAAGGACGCAGAGCGCTTCAAGGTCAGCGCTGGTGGCGTTGTGGCCGTTGGTAAGAACCAGGTTATCTAGGCTGGTTGAGTCCGAGCGGCTGCAAAAGGGCACGTACCGTGGGGTACGTGCCCTTTTTCTTCTAACCCTTTTTGCTACCTAGTTGCTACCTAGCCCCAAAACCGGCAGCCCCAAAAATTATGGGCTGCACGTGTGGCTACGGGCTTCGCCTGTGAATACGGGCATGGGCTGCAAATGTGAAACTGTGTGAGTTTATGACACTTTCAAGCCATTTTTCGGGCCATTTTTGTCATAAACGCAGTCAGTAACTCGCATTGGCCCGCCGCCGCGAGCCATAAACGCAGTCAGTAAGTCGCAGTGGCCCACCGCCGCCAGCCGGCCGGCCAACAGTAGAAAACTACTTCTTCACCAGCACAGTGGTGCCGGCTGCTAGGGGGAGGCGCATCACGTAAGCGTCGTCAAGCTGGAGCATGTATTCGTCGGCTTCGCGGGCAGCGACGGTGTCACGGTCAGTGCGTGACGAGTCAGCAACAGTGCCGTCGAGGAGCGCGCCGGTCAGGACGAGCGCGCCGCCGGAGCGAAGCAGCGGCCAGGCCTTTTCCTGGGCGGCGCGGAGGATCGCCGGGGCGACGTCCAAGTAGACCAAGTCGTAGGAGTCGGCGGCCAAACGATCCATGACCTCCAGTGGCTGCGAGGGCAGGAAGCGCTGTCGGTTGGGGCGGATGCCTGCGGCTCGGAAAGCGGACTTTGCCAGAGACTGGTGCTCGAGCTCCGGGTCGATGCAGGTGAGAACGCCGTCATCGCCGAGACCGGCGGCCAGGTGCAAACCGACTACGCCTGCCGCAGGCGATGCGATGACAGCGGCGGGGTGACCGTCGCGGCGGGCACTGGTCAGAGCCATGAGCGAGGTCAAAGCGGCGCCGGTCATCGTATCGGGGACGGCAACTCCGTATTCGCGAGCGCTCTCTCGGGCGCTTTCAAGGGCCTCGGAGACTACGGTCGTGTTGTTGACGTGCTGTGCAATAGCGTCACGTGCGGATAGCGGGGTAGCAGAAGAACTCGTTTCGGACACGCTTTATAGCGTAGGAAAAAACTTCGGGCAGGGCAGCGGGGCGCGCCGGTCAGTGCCGGACTAGGTGGGTAAACAAGCCTCAAGTTTGTCTGGACTCTCAAACTATTTTCAGGGTAAGGTCACTACAAACCTAAGGTTGGTAAGGAACACTGAACCTCATGCCCGAACGAGTCAAGTCCGAACGAGTCAGCGCAGGCGCCAGCCGCGAGGACGCCGCGTCCGCTGACGTAACTGAGCAACTGTCCGGCACCGCGGCTTTTGACGCAGGTGTGGGGGAGATGCCGTCGTGGTCGGAACTTGTCCAGGCCCACGCGGATAGTGTTTACGGGCTCGCATATCGGTTGACTGGTAACCAGCAGGACGCGGAAGACCTGACGCAGGAGACATTCATGCGTGTGTTCCGCTCGCTGAAGTCATACCGTCCCGGCACTTTTGAAGGCTGGCTGCATCGGATTACCACTAACCTGTTTTTGGATATGGTCCGGCATCGGCAGGTCATCCGGATGGAGGCGTTGCCGGAGAACTACGACCGTGTCCCGGGCACGCTGAAGACCCCGGAGCAGGCCGTCGATGACGCGATGCTCGACCCGGATTTGGAAATCGCGCTGGCTGAGCTGCAGCCGGACTATCGCGCGGTGGTTGTCCTCTGTGATGTGGTGGGGCTGACCTACGAGGAAATTGCCAGCACCCTTGGGCTCAAGATGGGCACTGTGCGTTCGCGTATTCACCGGGCACGTTCCAGCTTGCGGGCGACGTTGGAGCGCCTGGAGAAGGAACGACAGGAGCTGCCGGAGTCGGTCACCGCAGGCTAGATTTCCCGCACTCAATCCGCGGGAGCGGCTATTGTGGGGCTAGTTAAATAGGTGCGATTTCTGGAGGTGCTGCAGTCTGTGATTCAGCAGGGCGATGACAAGCGTTTTTTGTCAACGGAGCATCTCGGCACCGAGGCAATTGCCGCTTTTGTTGACGGCGAGTTGTCGGTCGTAGCTGAGCGTCGTGCGCAGGCGCACCTGATGGCATGCCCGGAATGTCGCCGGGAGGTCGCGAAGCAGCGGCAGGCGGCCAAGCGTCTGCGTGATAGCGCGCCCTTGCACATTCCAGCTGAGCTGCGCGCTCGTATTGCTGATTTCGCAGGCAGTTGCGAGGACTCAGAGCCCCATCGGTCGGCGCGGCATCTCACGCACCGTCCGCCGGAGTCGCTGAGTGCCGCGTTGGAGCAGATCGTTCGCGGTTTTCGTAAAGGTGGTAGTCACTAGTGGGCAAACATCGCTCTTTCGATGATTCCGCGTTCGCCCCGGACTCCGATCGTGCCGCCGCAACTGGCGGGTTACAGCGTGCTCCAGGGCAGAAGCTTGACGACGACACCAGTGCCACCGCCCAAGAGTATTCGCCGTGGCAGGATTCGTCGTCACGCATGACGACGGGGCGTCCAGCCCGCAAACCCGAAGCGAAAAAGAAGCCTCGCCCGAAGACGGCTCCCCGCGTCAGCGCGCGGGAAGTGATTTTTGGCCGCGAGGTGCCGTGGCGTGTGATTGCGGCGTCGTCGGCCGTGGTGCTGCTCATTGGCGGTGTTGGTGGCTTTGTTGGCGGTTGGGCTGGCAAGACTTTCCGCTCGGACTACCAGCGTGTGGAGCTGCAGCAGATCGAGGGGCGGCCGGGCAACGGTGATTTGACTGAGATCGGCAAGGTGGCGGAGGCTCTTCGTCCCGCGGTGGTGTCGATTGCGGTCAGTGCCGGTGAGGTCTCGGGCGTGGGCTCGGGGTTTGTCATTGATGGTGACGGTCATATTTTGACCAATAACCACGTCGTTTCGGCGGTGGCGGATCGGCAGGATATGCAGGTCTCCGTAACGTTTTGGTCCGGCGGAAAGCTGAAAGAGGTGCCGGCCAAGATTATTGGCCGTGACCCGAAGACCGACCTCGCCGTAATTAAGGTCGAAGATGTTGCGGGGCTGACCGTGGCGCAGCTTGGTGATTCCAACGCGGTTGCGGTCGGTGACACAGTGATTGCGATGGGCTCGCCGCAGGGGCTGGGCGGCACGGTGACCTCGGGCATTGTCTCGGCGCTCAATCGCCCGGTGCGCCTGGCTGCTGAGGGGACCGACACGGACGGTTACGCCGATGCGATTCAGACCGATGCCTCCATCAACCCGGGTAACTCGGGTGGTCCGCTGGTGGATATTCGCGGTGCCATTATCGGTATTAATACGGTGATTTTCAGTAGTTCGGGTGGCTCGCAGGGGTTGGGCTTTGCGATTCCGATCAATTCAGCCGTTGCCATCGCTGAGCAGCTCATCGCCGGTGAGCAGCCGGTTCATCCGGGGATTGGCGTGACAGCGCGCACGGTTTCCAATGGCGCACTGACTGGTGCCGAGATTGCCAGCATCCTGCCGGGAGGCGTTGCCGACCGGGAAGGCCTGCAGGAAGGCGATGTGATTACGGCTGTGGGAGACCGCGCGGTATCGTCCGCAGATGAGCTCACGGTGGCGCTGTGGACTGTTGGCGCTGGTAATGAGGCGGTATTGAAGATCGTTCGCCACGGAGCCGAGCTGGAGGCGAAGATCACGCCGGAGTAGGGGGCGCTGGTTTCGGCCGGTTTCGGCTGGTTTCTGCGGATTTGGCAGATTTGGTGGATTTGGCCGCGCAATGCTGCATGCGAGGTGCACTGTAACTAAGGTGGTATAACGTGTTTTCTAATGTTGGCTGGGGCGAGATTCTTGTCCTCTTTATCCTCGGACTAATTCTCATCGGACCTGAGCGGTTGCCGAAGGTAATTGAGGACGTCCGCGCATTGCTTCTGGCTGCGCGCACCGCAATCAATGACGCACGCGATAACCTCTCGGACGAGTTCGGTGAAGACTTCGACGATCTTCGCAAGCCGCTGCAGGAGCTCAACGATCTCCGTCGTCTCAACCCGAAGACCGCCATCACCAGGACGCTTTTCGACGGAGATGACACCTACCTGGACATGCTCTCCGGTAAGCCCGCAGCGGGTGGTGGCGGAACTGGCTCAGCCGGAGCCGCAGGAGCCGCAGGAGCGGCTGGGGCTGCGGGTCAGCAGTACCAGCAGTCCAATACGAGCCAGCCAGTGCAGCCGGCTCCGACGCAGCAGCCAGCCCAGCAGCCAGCCCAGCAGCCGGGAACGTGGCAGGATCCAGTTGCCCAGGCCCGCCAACAGCAAGCGCAACAAACACCACAGCAGCCGCAACAACCGCAACAACCGCAACAACCTCAGCAGCCCCGTGGGGTGCAGGCCTGGGTCGACGACGACAACCTATAGCGGTCGCAAACCGTTCCCGACCGCAAGTTACTGACTAGGTTTATGACACTTTGAGCACAAATTTTGCCACGAAAGTGTCATAAACCTAGTCAGTAAGTGCACGCAGCCGCTTTGGTGGATGCACCACCGAAAACGCCCACAACACATACGCCCCAGACACCGCAGCCGCAAAAGCAGACGCCCCCTTCCCGGCACCGAAAATACCGGGGAGGGGGCGTCGCTGTGATCGTCGTAAAGCGAAGGCCTACTTCGGAGTCACGCCCAAGCCGAGCGACTTGCCTGCGAGCGACTCGCGACGAACAACCAGCTTGCCAGCGATAGCGTTCAGGGCCTCGCCCGCGCCCGAATCCGGCTTGGACAGGACAATCGGAGTGCCCTTGTCGCCGCCTTCGCGGAGCTCGGTGTCCAGCGGTACCTGGCCGAGCAGCTCGACCTTTCCGCCGGTGATCTGGGTAAGACGACGGGCAACGGTCTCGCCGCCGCCTGTGCCGAAGACCTCCATCTTGGAGCCGTCGGGCATTTCCATCCAGCTCATGTTCTCGATGACACCGGCGATGCGCTGGCGGGTCTGCAGCGAAATGGTGCCGGCGCGCTCTGCGACCTCGGCGGCGGCCATCTGCGGGGTAGTAACAATCAGCAGCTCAGCGTTCGGCACGAGCTGCGCCACGGAGATGGCGATGTCGCCGGTTCCCGGGGGCAGGTCGAATAGCAGGACGTCCAGGTCGCCCCAGAACACGTCCGCGAGGAACTGCTGGATAGCGCGGTGCAGCATTGGCCCACGCCAGACAACCGGTGCGTTGTCGTCGACGAAGTGTCCGATAGAGATCAGTGACACGCCGTGCGCCTGCGGAGGCATGATCATGTCGTCGACCTGGTGCGGCTTTTCCTCGGAGCCCATCATGTGCGGAATGGAGTGTCCGTAGACGTCGGCATCGAGGACACCGACAGACAGACCCTTCGCGGCCAGCGCGGCGGCGAGGTTCACGGTCACGGAGGACTTACCAACGCCACCCTTACCGGAGGCGACGGCGAACACGCGGGTGCGGGAGTCCGGCTGGGCGAATGGGATCACCGGCTCGGAGGCGGTGCCGCGGACGGCGTTGCGGAACTCGCGGCGCTGCTCGTCATTCATCACATCGGTGGTGACGGTGACGTTGCCAACGCCCTCGATACCGTTGAGCGCCTTTTCGGTGCGCTCGATGATGGTGTTTTTCATGGGGCAACCGGCAATGGTGAGGTAAATCTCCACGGCCACGTCGTTGTTGTCCGCCACCGAGATGGACTTGACCATGCCAATCTCGGTAATCGGGCGACGTACCTCAGGATCTTCGACCTGCGCCAGGGCGGTGCGAACTTCAGCTTCAGTAATCGTAGACATTATGTAGTGAATCTTATCGTGAGACCCCGTAAGACAAAGAACTACTGACAAAATCAGCAGTTTTCCGCTTTACGACGGGCATAGCGCCCAGCCCCTGCGGTAAGCGCGGTGGTGGCGAAATGTGTGGTGGGGCAGGCGGTGGAACAATTGGAAACTGTTAGGCGTTGTCTTCGGTAGAACGCCTTTTGGCAATAGTTTTAGCAACACTTTTAGCAACTGCGTCACCAATTACTGTGACAACAACTACTGCGACAACAACTGCAAGGGAACGGTGAGAGTACCGATGGCAAATGGGGAAGCGAACAGCGGTTGGGGGAGCGGCCGGGAACAGAGCATGAAGTCCCGGTTGCCTCAGCGTCAGGTGCCCGAAGGGTGGCCGGTGGGCAGTTTCACCAACTATTCTGACGCGCAGGCGGCTGTGGATTCGCTCAGTGACCGCGATGAGTTCCCGGTGTCAGATCTCACCATCGTCGGTGTTGACCTGATGCAGGTGGAGCGCGTGGTGGGCCGGTTGACCTGGCCGAAGGTTCTCGGCGGCGGCGCGCTGTACGGCCTGTGGATGGGCCTGTTCTTCGGCCTTATTCTGGGGCTTTTCCAGGAAGATTGGGTTAGCCCGTTGATTGTTGGCCTCGGGATGGGCGCCATCTTCGGCATCGTGCTGGCTGCAGTCCCATACGCTATGCAGAACGGCAAGCGGGATTTCTCCACCACCACGGAGATCGTTGCTCGTCGCTACGACGTCTTGTGCAACCCCCGCAATGCCGAACGCGCCCGTGACCTGCTTGCGCAGCGGGCGCTCGGTGGGAACCGTGGGTAGGTTGTTCGCTCGTTGGCGTGGGATTAATTTCTGTTAACAGGTACTTCAGCGTTATCGATGTAAACATCCCCCGTGGCGTCCATATCGAAGCGTGTTACAGGTGCTTCACAACCCATGGTTTCTTCCAGATTAAAGCAAGTGTAGTCACCTATTGTCACGGATTCCCCAGGCCGAAGTCGGCGCTCGGGGCGTATGCCGTTCAGTGGGCTCTCAAGTTGATATGCCATCGCAGTAAAGCCGCCGGGTGGACCACTAAAGACGAGGAAGTTGAGTGGTCCATCGCCGTCAGGTGCTGCGCCGTCAACGGCACTATATGGGCCACGTTGGCCAGAATTGGCCAGTGCATCGATGTAACAAAATATGCCGTTAGTGGCTGGGTTGATGAAGCAGCCAACTCCGCGATTTTCAATCTCGATGTAGTAATCCCCAAAGAGCTCTAATCCAACCTGTTTCTTAAATTCAGCAGGATCTACTGGTATCGTTCCGTCAGCATCGTTGGCGCCGTTTGAACGAGTTGCGCGGTCACCACCAACACCACCCCAGCCGGTTTCGGCCCACTGCTGGTAGTCGTTAAAGCGGTCTGCGCCGGTGGGGCGCTCGGATGCGTCGCCTTCGGCCTCGGCTAGGCCTAGCTCGCCGAGGAGTTTGCCGTCGGGACGCACTCCCATGTCTTTAGGGCTCGTTACTGGGGTGTCTTCTGTGACGGCATCGAGAATCGCCCGCTGCGTATCGATATCGTCCGACGAGATTGAGATGTCTATGTCATCGCCATCTTCAATATCGATGACGTTGATGTTGTTGATGGTGACGTCGGTTTCGTAGATGGTCACGACATTTCGCGGTTCGTAATCGTCCCAGTTGGTCTTACTAGCCTCTGGCGCGGTGTAGCCGTTCCATGCTTCAGCGAGGGGATTGCCACAGGAACAGCGGACGCGGGGCACGCCGTAAGCGTCGACCATGACTGCGGTGCCACGCTGCAGAACTGACTGGTAAGGAGTTGCTCGGCCGTTGTCGTAGCCGTGGTTGGTGACCCACGTGTCCTGGCGCAGGACAACTGGGGTCAGGGACTTAACGTACCTCGGCACATCAGACGCATTGATGCCGATTCCCTCGGCGAATGCAGCGTTGAGGTCAGCGTTGTCGTTGAGGTTCGCAACGAGTGCATCTGCATCGCAGACGCTGAGCTGGCCGGAGCCTCCGTAGATATTGGGGTCGTTTCCGGCGACAGCACCTTGAGAAGACGCGTTAACTAAGCTCGAGTTGTTTGGCGCTGCGACCGCTTTTTCGTTGACCGTGGAATCCATAAAAGGACTCGGTCCAGGGTCTTCGGAAGAAATGTAAGACATCGCCGCAAGACTCTTGCCTCGACCGGTAAGGAAAAAGACAGTGGTGCCGCCGGCGATGACCAAAACGACAACAGCGATAAGTGCTAACACTTTTCCGCTCAGGCCGGATTTCTTCTTGCCGCGCTCTGTGACCGACGGCGCCTGTTCGGAATATTGGTCAGAATACTGGTCAGACGACTGCGGAAGTATCTGGCGGTCCGGATTGAACTCTCCCCACTGCGTCCATTCCGTTTGGGCTCGCTCGGGAGCGAACTGCAAGGTTTCGGGATCGGGAGCGTGCGTGCTCCACGCTAACTCCGGCGCGTCATCCTGTGGTGCCGACGGTTCGGGTGCTGGCTGCTCCGAGGAAGCAACAGGTTCCTGCGATTCTGACGGGACCGGCGATTCCGATGCTGGCTGCTCCGAAGGCTCAACTGGCGTTGGCTCCGACGCAACTGACTCCGGTTCCCGCTCAACCGACTCCGGCTCAGCAGCGTCCCGAGTTCCAGCCGAATCGAAGCTCGGACGCGACTCATCGTGGTCATCTGCGGGAAGTGCCCAGGAATCGGAACCATTTTCCTCGGGTGGTGGGAGCTCCCAGGGATCGTTACTCATTAAGGCGCCTTAAAATTAGTAAGAAATTTTTTAAACCTTAATTAAGTTTACTGACCTGTCCAGCGCGGTCGATCCCCAATGGGGAAAGCTCCCCACTTAGAGGAACCATCAGCGCAGAGCTAGCGAACTACCCAGCTAAACACGGGCAACAAGCTACCCAGCTAAACGCGGGGGATGAGTCGCAATGACCGTCGTAAAGCGAGGGCTGTAAGAAGCAGAGATTACAGCCACTTGTTGCGGCGCAGGAGCCACACCAAAAACGCCACAATGGCGAACATGATGGCGAGGACGATGAAGTAGCCGTACTCCCAGTGTAGTTCGGGCATGCGGTCGAAGTTCATGCCGTAGATGCCGGCGAGTGCGGTCGGCACGGCGAGAATAGCTGCGTAGGCCGAGATGGTACGCATGTCCTGGTTCTGCTGCAGCTGGATCTTCACTGCGGCGGCGTCGATCAGGGATGAGAGGCGTTCGTCGAGTCCGGCTACGAGGTCCGCCGCGGCGAGCTGGTGGTCGAGAACATCGGAAAGGTAACGGCTGACGTCCTTAGGCATGATGTCTTCCCGCAGATTCATCAGGGAGCGCAGCGCCGGTGTCAGCGGATCGATCGCGTGGCGCATCTCCAGGATTTCTCGTTTGAGGATGTAAATGTCCTCAATATCCGACACCAAATTCGGCTCGAAGACGGCATCTTCCATAATCTCCACGCGATCTTCCAGCTGCATCGCGATGCGCAGGTACGCGTCGACGAGGTTGTCCGTCAGCGCCCACAGCACGCCCGCGGGGCCGTAGTCGATGGCGTCGGTGGTGTTCTCCACGCGTGCGCTAATGCGCTGCATATCCGAGCTCGGCATGCCCATGCGAATGGTGATGACGTACTCCTGGCCGATAACAATCATCAGCTGGCCAGAGCGAATGATCTCATTTTCGTCGTCTGCGAGACCTTCCGGAGAGTAGTGAATCGAACGAATCACAAAAACCACGTGATCATCGTGGATCTCAATCTTAGGGCGCTGACGATTGGTCAGTGCGTCCTCCACCGTCAGCTCATCCAGGCCGTAGAGCTCAGCGATGGCGTCCATCTGCGTCGCGTTGGGGCGCGACAACGACAGCCACGTGAAGCCCTCGCCAAAATTACGTACCTCGGACAGACCGGAGAAGTGGTCGTAGGTGCCCGGCAAACGCTTGCCGCCGATGTAGACGCCGCAATCGCGCAGGGCGTCGCGCACCGCCTCCGACTGCGTTTCTCCCACGCTTAACGACGATCCGTTGGTGCGCGTCACCTTCGAGACAGCTGACATTGCTGCAGATTTAGCTGCATTCGTTGCCCGAGCGGTCTTGCCGGGTTTTTCTGCGCCCGACGGTGTTGAGCCTTTACTTGTCGAGTTAGTTCGCGGATTGCGAGCTTTCGCCGAAGCGCTGTTGTTGCGGCTATTCGTATCACCCATTCTGGGAGACCTCACAATCCGTTCGTAGGTTACGCTGGTGTCGATGATTGATTTTAGACGTGCGAGCGGCGAGCTCCACTATTGCACTGGCTCAATGGGGAACAGGGGTAGCTCCAAGGCTGCTGTGTGCACTTTTGCTGCCCTGGCGTTGGTCGCTGGGACAGCGGGGTTCGGCCTTTCCGCGTGTTCTGATTTGGATCCGCAGATGCCTGTTCCTCCCGAGCAGGAGGCGGTAGTAACTATCGGGGCAGACCTGCGCAACCCCGAGCAAGCAGCTCTCGCGTACGTGTATGCGCGAAGCTTTGAGAGGGTAGGGCGCCAAGCGGAGGTCGTCGGCATCCGCGATGCTGAGGACCGGTTGCGAGCTGTGCGCAATGAAGCGGTTCTGGTCTCTTTCGGCTGCACCGGTGAACTGCTCGGACTGAGTGACCCGGCGTCGGCGGAGCTGTTGGCCGAGGATTACGCAGAGGACTCCACTCCGGACAAGCAGTTCAGTGGCGAGTGGCGCGACCGCGTTTATGATGCTTTTTCGCGGTCGCTGCCGGGGCAAGTTATGGCCACCGACGCGGGCATGGCCCAGGGGTGCACGGATATGTCAGCTGACAACCCCGGGGCTAACCTGCCGCAGTGGATCGTGCCTTTCTACGCCAAGCCGGCGTTGGACCGGAGCGACCGAGTCCGGGTACTCAACGAGATCGCTGGTTCTTTGAGCACTGAGGATTTAAAGCTAATGACTCGGGCTGTGGCCAGCGGTGCCAACCCTGAATTGGTGGCTCAGGAGTGGCTGGATAAGGCGTAGTCGGGGTGGCGGGGGCTAGTTGTGGCGGTATCGGACGTGTATCTGCTGTTGGCCGCCGCCAAGTTTGTTGATTAACCCATGAATGCGGGCTGCAAATGTGAAACTGTGCGAGTTTATGACACTTTCATGCCATTTTTCGGGACATTTTTGTCATAAACGTAGTCAGTAACTCGCATTGAGGACTAAGTAGTAAATGGTGCCGACCCGGTGGCACGCCGACCGGACACGCTTTTTGACTATTCGCCCTTGATGCCTGGCAACGATCGCCCAAGCAACAAGAAAGGGGCTCCAACCGTTCGGTTGGAGCCCCTTAGCGTTTACACGCCAACTGGCGAAGACCAGTCAATGAGACCTACTTGAGAGCCTCTTCCAGCAGAGCCTTCTCCTCAATCTGGTGGACCTTAGCCACACCAGTTGCGGTGGAGGACTGTGCACGGCGGGAAACGCGGGTCAGCTTCGGCATATCCGGCAGAACCTCTGGGAGGTTCAGTGCCAGGAACGGCCATGGACCCTGGTTAGCCGGCTCATCCTGAACCCAGCGGACTTCCTCAAGATCCGGGTAGGACTCGAAGATGTCGCGGAGGCGGTTGTGCGGCAGCGGGTGCAGCATCTCCAGGCGAGCGATTGCAAGATCGTCGCGCTTGTCCTTCTTGCGCTTCTTCTCCAGCTCCCAGTAAATCTTGCCGGAGCAGAGCAGCAGGGTCTTGATGCCGGACTTGTCCTTGGACTCGAAGTTCGGGTCATCGATGACCGAGCGGAACTTGTTCGGGTTGGTGAAGTCCTCGACAGCAGACGCTGCCATCTTGTTGCGCAGCATCGACTTCGGCGAGAACACAACCAGCGGACGGTGCAGGTCGGACAGGACGTGGCGACGCAGCAGGTGGAAGTAGTTAGCCGGCTCGGACGGCTGAGCAACGGTGTAGGAGCCCTCGGCTGCCAGCTGCAGGAAGCGCTCGATGCGTGCCGAAGAGTGGTCCGGGCCCATGCCCTCGTAGCCGTGCGGCAGCAGCAGAATCAGCTTGGAGGTCTGACCCCACTTGGCCTCGCCGGAGGAAACGTACTGGTCAATGGTGGTCTGAGCGCCGTTGGCGAAGTCACCGAACTGTGCTTCCCAGAACACTGCTGCGTCCGGGTTACCCAGGGTGTAGCCGTACTCGAAGCCCATGCCTGCGTACTCGGTCAGAGCCGAGTTGTAAATCATGAAGCGACCGCCGTTCTTGGACTTACCGTAGGCGTCGATCGGGTTGTATTCCGAACCGTCCTCGGAGTCAATCAGAACTGCGTGGCGAGAGGTAAAGGTACCGCGGCGAACATCCTCACCTGCGAAGCGGACGTCGATGCCAGCACCGGTGAAGGAGCCGATTGCCAGCAGCTCGGCCATACCCCAGTCGATGCCACCTTCCTGAGTCATCTCCGCGCGCTTCTTAGCGACCGGCGCAACACGCGGGTGAATCTTGAAGCCCTCAGGGAGGTTGACGTAAGACTGACCAATCTCGACGATTTCAGCCTTGTCGATGCCGGTCTTGAGACCGTGCGGCAGCGGCTGAGAACCGGCGATACCGGTCTGCTCGCCCGGCTTGGCGTCCTGAGCTGCGCGAACCTCGTTGAAGACCGCTTCCATCTGGTCATGGAAGTCTCGGCGAACTGCCTCGTACTCTTCCTCGGAGATGTCACCGCGACCGATGAGGTCCTCGGTGTACTGAGCACGAACGCTTTCCTTCTCGTCGATGATCTTGTACATCAGCGGCTGAGTCATGGACGGGTCATCGGCCTCGTTGTGGCCGCGCTTGCGGTAGCAGACCAGGTCGATGAAGACGTCCTTGCCGTAGCGGTTACGGTACTCAACAGCCAGCTGGCCGACCCAGACGACAGCCTCCGGGTCGTCACCGTTGACGTGGAAGACCGGGCAGCCGTATGCCTTGGCGATGTCGGTTGCGTAGTAGGAGGAGCGACCGGAGTCCGGCGAAGTGGTGAAGCCGATCTGGTTGTTCACCACGATGTGGACGGTACCGCCGACCTTGTAACCACGCAGGGACATGAGGTTCAGGGTCTCCTGGACAATGCCCAGGCCGGCGAAGGATGCGTCACCGTGCAGCAGCAGCGGCATGACGGAGTAGCCCTCTTCGCCCTTGTTGATCTTGTCCTGGCGCGCACGAGCAAGACCCTCAACGACCGGGTTGACGGCTTCGAGGTGGGACGGGTTCGCAGTCAGGGTGACGTCAATCTCGCCCTCGCCGAACATCTGGATGTGACGGCCAGTAGTACCCAGGTGGTACTTGACGTCACCAGAACCGCCGATCTGTGCCGGGTCGATGTTGCCTTCGAACTCGGTGAAGATCTGGCGCAGTGGCTTGCCGACGATGTTTGCGAGCACATTCAGTCGACCGCGGTGTGGCATACCGATGACGACCTCATCCAGACCAGCACCAGCAGCGGTGTCGATGGCGGAGTCCATCAGCGGAATCAGCGACTCTGCGCCCTCAAGGGAGAAGCGCTTCTGACCGACGTACTTGGTCTGCAGGAAGTTCTCGAATGCCTCTGCGGCGTTTAGCTTCTGCAGGATGTACTTCTGCTCAGCGTGGGACGGCTTTGGCTGGCCGCCCTCAATGCGCTCTTCCAGCCACTCGCGCTCTTCGCGGTCGAGAATGTGAGCGTACTCGGAACCGACCTTGAGGCAGTATGCGTTGCGAAGGCGAGAGAGAACCTCGCGCAGCGTCATCGTCTCCTTGCCGCCGAAACCACCGACGTTGAAGGTACGGTCCAGATCCCACAGGGTCAGACCGTGTTCCTCAATATCGAGGTCAGCGTGGTTCGGAGCAGAAGTATTTGGCTGGTCAGAACGCAGCGGGTCAATGTCAGCCAGCAAGTGACCGCGGGAACGGTAGGCCTCAATCAGACGCATGACGCGGGTGTTCTTGTCAATACCCGTGTTCGGCAGATCCTGCGCCCAACGGATTGGGGTGTAAGGAACATGCATGGTCTGGAAAATGTGGTCCCAGAACTTGTCGTCGACAAGCAGATTGCTCATCGTGCGCAGGAACTCACCGGACTCTGCACCCTGGATGATGCGGTGATCGTAAGTAGAGGTGATGGTCACCAGCTTGCCGATGCCCATCTCTGCCAGACGGTCCGCGGAAGCACCGGCGAACTCAGCCGGGTAATCCATGGAGCCGACACCGATAATCGCGCCCTGCCCCTTGGTAAGGCGCGGGACGGAGTGGCGAGTACCGATACCGCCCGGGTTGGTCAGGGAAATGGTGACGCCCTGGAAGTCCTTACCGGTCAGCTTGCCGTGGCGAGCACGAACGACGATGTCCTCGTAGGCGTCGACGAACTGCTTGAAGGTCAGGGTTTCACACTCGCGGATAGCAGCAACTACGAGCGAACGAGAGCCGTCCTTAGCTGGCATATCAATGGCCAGGCCGAGGTTAATGTGCTCCGGGGTAACCAGAACTGGCTTGCCGTCAACCACCTTGTAGTTGTTGTTCATGTCCGGGTGGAGCATGACAGCCTTCACCATGGCGTAACCAATGATGTGGGTGAAGGAGATCTTGCCGCCGCGAGCGCGTGCCAGATGATTGTTAACCAAGGTGCGGTTTTCAAACATCAGACGTGCCGGCATATCGCGAACCGACGTAGCGGTCGGCATCTCCAGGGAGACATCCATGTTCTTAGCGATAGCTCGTGCGACGCCCTTCAGAGGCTCCTCGCCGGATTCAACAGCCGAAACCTTGGCTGCTGCATCCATTGGGGACTTCTTTGGCTTCGGGGACGCCGGCTTGTTCGGGGTCTTAGTGGGTTCGACCCCCTTGGATTCACGACGTCCGGTTGCCTTAGCTTCCTCCTTCGTGGCTGCTGCTGGCTTTGCCATATTGGAAAGGTCCTCGCCCTTTTGGGACGGGGTGTGGGTTGCGAAGAATTCGCGCCATTCCTGACCCACAGACTGTGGATCCTTCTGGAATTGCTGGTACATCTCGTCGACCAGCCATTCGTTCTGGCCGAAGCTCATGTCGCTGCTCACGGCAGGTACTCGCCTCTTTTCGTCTTAGTTTTACTAACTCACGTTTATTCTAATTAGCGCAAGCGTCAAAGTGTCATTCAAGGATAACGAAAATTCTGAATTACTACACCGTCGCGCTCCCCATATGGTACTTGCTCCAGAGCTCTGCGTATTGGCCACCCGCCGCTAGAAGTTCATCATGGGAGCCGTCTTCGACAATACGCCCGTGGTCAAGTACCAAAATCCGGTTGGCCCGAGCCGCCGTAGCCAGGCGGTGGGCCACAATAATTGCCGAGCGTTGACGCGACGCACGGTCAGTGGCTTCAAGGATTGCCGACTCTGTTGCAGGGTCGAGTGTCGCGGTGGCTTCGTCGAGAAGCAGCAGTTCAGGACGCATCATTTCGGCACGAGCGAGTGCGATGAGCTGACGCTGTCCGGAGGAGAGCCCTCGGCCATCTGGGCCGACGGGGTGGTGGAAGCCACCGGGCAGGCTGGCAATGGTGCTGAGGGCACCGACGTTTTTCGCGGCCTGCTGAATTTCAGCATGACTGCTCTCCGGTAGACCGTAGGAAATATTTGTTGCTACTGTCCCCGAAAACAGGTGTGATTCTTGGGGGACATAGCCGAGGGTGCGTCGCCAATCGTTAAGAGGGAACTCGCGGATGTCAGTTTCGGAGGCTCGCACCACGCCGCCAACTGGGTCGTAGAAACGGGCAAACAACTTAATGATTGTTGATTTTCCGGCGCCGGTGGATCCGACAATTGCGACTGTTTCTCCGGCAGGAATCTGCAAATCGAGAGCATCGAGAACCTGCGGGCGTTCGTGCTCAGAGTCGGCGGCGGGGTAGGAGAAAGCTACCTTGTCTAAGCGCAGGTCGCCAGCAGCTGCGCGGGACGCGCCGTCAGTAGTGCCGTGATCTGGCATGGGGACGGTCTGTAGGAGGTCATCAATGCGATTGAGGCCGACCTTCGCCTGCTGGTAGCCGTCGAAAACATGGGACAGCTGCTGAATCGGGCCAAAGAGCATTCCCAGGTACAGCGTGAAGGCGACGAGTACGCCGGGTGTCGTGGTTCCTGAAGCAACCTGTTGGGCACCGAAAGCCAATACCGCGGCTGTTGCCAACTCAGAGACGAAGTTGATGCCGGGGAAGAATAGAGCCACGGCCAGCTGCGCTCGCTGACGGATTGCGCGGTACTTGTTGGATTCCTCGGCAAAGGAAGATTCGATATCGGCGACGCGGTGGTACATCTGAATCTCGCGAAGCCCACCAATGGTCTCCTGAAAATCAGCGTTGACCAAGGAGAGCTGCTCGCGTGCAGACTTGTATAGGCGCGAGGAGATTCGGCGGAATATCAGGGTGGCCACCACAATGATGGGAAGCGATGCCAACGCCACCGCGGCGAGTGACACCTGTGTGGCAAGCAACAGCGCTGTGACACCGAGCAGAGTAAACGCGGCGATTGCCCCTTCTGCCAGTCCCGTTTGCAGGAAAGAGGAGAGCGCATCGATGTCGGTTGTCATCCTCGTCATGATGGCGCCCGAGCGATTGGCCTCGAAGTAGTTAATGCCAAGCGACTGCAGGTGACGGTAGCAGCGCACACGCAGGGCATAGAGCAGCCGCTCACCAGTGCGCGCAGTAATAACAGCATTTGTGGCTACGGCAATCCAACTGATGAGGACCGTCGCCAAGCCACCTGCGGCGCAGGCCCACAGCACGGCCTCATTGTGCTCACTGATGCCGTGGTCAATGGCGTAGCGCACGAGCATGGGGAACGCCAGATCGGCAACGGCAATGAGGGCGAGCAGCGCGATGACACTTATAAATAGGCCGCGGACATAGGAGAGCAGCCGGCGTAGAGAAAAAAGCTCGGAGTTGTCGAGTGCCGCAGCGGGCACACGCGGTTTTTCGGTAGCGGGTGGGAGGTTTCGCACACGCTCGAGAAGCTCAGGCGTCGCAGGAGCATTGGCGAGAGCCGCCCCCATGCCACCACGACCGCCGCCGCGGCCACCTGGACCGCCTCCGGCTCGGCCAACCCCGCGGCTCATTTGAGAAGTGGCACCTCCGGGAAGCCGCGCAGCGGTGTCTGGCGTGGAGTTGTCGGAGGTTGGCGCGGTTTCGTCGGGCCAGAGTTCCTCGGGGCTGGGGTCCTCACTGCCAATGGGGTCGAGAACGAGGTTTTCGATTTCGGGGTAGGCGTTCTGGTCGATGTCCATCAGCTCGGTGAAGCGCGGATGAGAAGCAATCAGTTCGGCCTTGGTGCCAATGCCAGTGATGGCACCGTCTTCGAAAATGGCGATGTGGTCCGCCTGCTCGAGAGTGGAAGATCGATGCGCCACGATGACGATAGTCGTATCCGCCAGCTGTGAGGTCAGCGCGCTGAAGATTTCCAACTCTGTCGCGGCATCGATTGCTGAGGTCGCGTCATCGAGAACCAAAACCCGAGGACGGGCGAGGAATGCCCGTGCTAACGCCACGCGTTGAGCTTGTCCGCCGGAGAGATTATGCCCGCGCTCACCGATGGCTGTGTCCCACCCCTGAGGCAGGTCGTCGACGAAGTTGACCTGGGCGGCGGTCGCTGCGGCGACAATCTCTTCCTGGGACGCCGCGGGATTGGCGAATGCGATGTTCTCACGCAACGTGCCCGCAAATAGATAAGGAGTGTCCGGAACGACAGTAATAGCGTCATACACATCGCTGGAGAGAATGCGCGCCGTATCTGTGGATGTGCCGTGGCTGGGCGCATCGATAGTGATGGTTCCCGAATCCGGCAGATAGTGACGGCCGAGTAACTCCGTGGCGATAGTCTTTCCGGACCCCGGTGGGCCAATCAACGCTAAGGTCGCCCCTGGCGCGACGGAGAATGAGACATCGTCGATAAGCGTGCGTCCGCCACGGCTGTGGGTGACGTGGTTGAAGCTGATGCCAACGGGGCCGTCGGGGAGAGGAAGCGCGTCGGTGGGTTCGGGGTTGTCTGGTCGGGCGTCGATGACATCGGAAATGCGGTCGATGCTTGCCGACGTCAGATGTATCGAGATGACCATGTTGGAGACCAGACGCGACAGGGCAGTCAGGCTGGTGAGATACGTGGCAAAAGCTACGAACGTGCCTAGGGTGATGTGTCCGTTAATCGCGAGCCAGCCACCGACCGCGATATTTCCGACGAGGGACAGTTGCGGCAACGACTGTAGCGCCGGTTGGAATCGAGCGCTGAGTTTTGCCGCTCGCAGGCGGAGGGAGTAGAGCAGCGACGAGTTACGCTCCATCTTCGCAACTTCGTTGTCACCCTGCGCAAACGCCTTGACAACGCGGATGCCGGAAACGGTTTCCTCGACTTGTCCGGCGATCTCGCCTGCTTGCTGTTGGGCAGCCCAGGTTGCGGCATGGAGTTTGTCACGCGAATTCACTGCAATGTAGACAATCGCTGGCACCACGGCGAGGCCGACCAGTGTCAGGGGCAGCGAGAGGGCGAGCATGATGCCGATTGTGATGAACAGCTTGACGACGGATCCCAGCGTCAACGGCAACATCGCCAGTAGTCCGGACACTGCCTGGAGGTCAGAAATTGACCGTGACACAACCTGGCCGGTGTTGACTCGGTCTTGTGCTGGACCATCGAGGTTTTGTAGGGAGCGAAGGATCTTTAGTCGCAGGTCGTGCTGAACATCAATGGAGAGTTTGCCGGAGAAGAATCTGCGCCCCACCTGGGCGACGAAGCGTACTAACGCGATGGCCAGAAAGACGGAAATGACTGCCTGCAGGGGAGTTAGGGAAGGCAGTAGGCGCGCGGGGACACCGCCATCGGAAGAGCCCGTTGCCACATCAATGGCATCTCTAGTGAGAAGCGGAAGTACGGACTCTAGCCCGACAACGATTAGCGCTGCGACAACGACACCATAGAGCGGTAGTGGCCTGTGAAGAGACTGTTTCCACAAGAACTTCATGGGAGAGGTTCTGAGGGGTTTGCTCTGGGCCATGGTGGGTACCGCTCTTCCATTGAAAAACGTCGCTGAAGGGTAAGTCGCTGAAGGGTAATCGGGGTAAGAGGAACTACTTATTCTTCTTTTTCTTCGGCCACTTCAGCGCCGAGGGAATAGAGAACCTCGATGACTTTGAGTCCTTCTTCGAGTCCTCCGAGGTGTTGGATTTAGCCGGTAGCTTTCGTTCAAAGTCCGACCAATCCTGGGGAAGCGGGCCCAGAGATGCGCGAGTGGAGCTGATAAGAATGCCACCGAGCTTGCGGTTGGCGGAGGCCCCAACCACGGCGCCAATTCCAAATGGCAAAATCTTACCGATGATGGCCAGGCGAGCGTTCTTCATCAAGCGCTTGCGTGCCTCGCGAATCAGCAGGCGGTTTGCTGCACCCAGCTGCGGAACGCCAAGCCGTGGCAGTAGAGAATTTACGGAAGTTTTGGTCTGCTTCCGCAGCGATTCCTCGCCAAGCAGAGAGGCCATAATAGCTGTCCCCTCAGAACCACTCATGGCCGCAAGAATCAGCGTGCGACGGCGTTGCGGATCGGTGATGTCAATATTGCGCAGGGTTGCTGAGGCCAGTGTGTACCAGGCTGATGCTTCCAGGAACAGCAG
The DNA here is from genome assembly GCF_014335015.1 of Corynebacterium sp. LK31. Taxonomy (NCBI): domain Bacteria; kingdom Bacillati; phylum Actinomycetota; class Actinomycetes; order Mycobacteriales; family Corynebacteriaceae; genus Corynebacterium; species Corynebacterium sp. LK31. The sequence continues at coordinate 25,396 of NZ_PDGW01000011.1, forward strand.
CGATTCACCGGTAACCGCAGCCAAGCCCGTAATCATGCCGACGCCGGGAAGAACCGCACTGCCGCCGGCGGCACCACCGGTGCCGGTGACCAGGTTGAGGTAGTGGGAATCAATACGTTCTTGTACCTGCGCCGGAGTTTCATCTTTTTTGCGCTTGTGCAGGGAACTGACGTACCCGGTGATGGCAGACGACTGCCAGCTCATGGTCTTATCCAGGGTTTGGATAAGAAGGGTTCCCAGTTTTCCGGCATCACGTTCGATCGCTTCGGGGGTTGAGTTCACCGCATCAGTTACTGTGCGAGTTGAATCCTTCTTCGTCTTTTGGAACAAAGTAGTAGACCTCCTAAACGGGTCCGTTGAGAGCCATATGCCCATATAAACACTACTGAGCTGTGGGGAAATTCCGTAGTCGGTGGAAAAATAGACAGGTGTACGGCGATTAACACAGTCGATAGAAGGATGAGACTGGTGAACGATGTCACGCGGGGTGCCGCATTGCCTCCCGAGTACTCCCAGCTTTTGGCGGACTTTCCTCGGTTTTCCGCAGATGTCACGCCTCACGACGGCGCTGCGGAGTGGCACCTTTCTACCGAAGCTGTAGCCGCCGGAATTGAGGCTGGGAGAAAGCTGTTTCCCATGCCCGAGGTTGAGGTGGATACCCGTTTCCAGGCCCAGTTGTGGTGGTGGTCCATGTGCGGAGCATTGGTAGGGCCATCGCTGGCATGCGTGTTGGTGTCCGATCGAGTTCCAGTGTGGCAGTGGTCTTCTTGGCTCACATTTCTTCGAGATGACTATTGGGTTGGGTTCCAAGCTCAACAGTTTGAAAGCATTTCCGCTGAGGATGCGGATGAGCTGAAGGATTCCGGCGAAGCACTGGCTCATTTCTTGGAGCCGTTGGCTCAGGTTGTTGGAGAAGTCGGGGAAATCAAGCCTGCCCCTCTTTGGGCCGTGGCTGCCGATGCCGTAGCTAACGCCGCAATATCCGCCGGTAATGAGCTGATGGAGCCCTGGCGTGGAGCGCTTATTGGCAAACATGTCGTTGAGGGAATACAGCGAGTACACCGGGTTCCTCTTCCTCGTTTCATGGATTCCTGCGGAGGCGAGGTGCGCCCCTGGGATGAAGCCGCTGCTGAATCGGGAGAAGAACCGGACTTCGATGTAGTTACTCACCTGGAGAGAGCTACTTGCTGCATGATTTATCACAGCCCAGATGCCAATCTGTGTGTCTCCTGTCCAAAACGTTCTCGTGAGGAACGCCATCAACTCTGGGCACGCTACTGAGCGCTCTGTTTTCGAGAATCGACAGCTGGCGGCCTGCTCCTCAACCGACCGCGTTGGCGGCTTTGCAGCAGCACGCACGCTGCCGGCGCGATCTTTCGCAGCAATTGCCGGGGGCATGAGCCACCCCATGATTGCGCGTTTGTCGCTACGATTGGCTGCGGGTAGAGGCCAATTATCTTTCAAGGGAGGATTCCACCCATGAGCTTTTTCGAGCAGATTGCTGCGGCACTGGACCGCGAGGGCATTGAAAGCCGTGTCAACGATGACACCCTCTTCGTTCCCATTACCTCTGACCTGGAGGTTCAGTTCGTCACCATTGATGAGGACATCCCGGCTGCCGAAGTTTACGTAGCCGCTGCCGATGTGGATGATGAGGACGACGAGTTCGAAGCTGTTCTGGTCTCCGCTGTATTCTCCGTCGAAGACGCCGTCGCGGCAGTCGCCCACCATGTAGCTACTGACCAGGTTGTTGGCCTGCTGCGCACTCTGCTCGATGGTGATGATGACCGCATTGCTGACCTGGAGTTTGAACAGGACCCCGAAGAGGCAACCTTGGTCACCTCCGAAGTTGGTACCTCCTCGTTGGTCCAGGTTTTGGTAACTGCCCACAACAACGAGCCCAGCGCACACGTCCGCTTCATCTCTCAGGACGCGAACTTGGACGACATTGTCGACCAGGCCATCGCAGAGTTCTGGGACTCGGACACCGAAACGGTTCTCACCGATGATGACCGTCGCAAGATGTTCGCTGACCTCTACTCTGACATCCAGACCTTGCGCAATGAGGTTCTGACGCTGGGCACCTTCAAGGACTTTGACAAGCTGATGGATGTCCTTGCGCTCGTGGTAGACCGCGCAGAGGAATGGGAAGATCAGCTGGCACCCGTCGATGACGGGTACGCGGAGTATATCTACTCTGATCACGTTGCCTCCTTGGACGGGGATGATGATGACGATGACGACGATGATGACCTCTATGACGATGGCGACTATGACGACGAGGACGACGAAGAAGGCGACGACAGCGAGTAGCCTACTGTGGCAGCACTGTGACCAGTGCTAAGCCGCTGATGGGCGAGAAGAAAAGAGCTCGTTAGGACACGGCAGTGGCCGCGCGTCCCTGGTGCCAATCCAGCTATAACGGCGCCCGGGGAGCGCGAGGTCAGTGCCGTTTTCGTGTATCTTGCTGCAATCTTGCGCACGATGGAGTGCCTCAGCCACAGCCCGAGTACGTCGGCGGTTTTCTTCCCGCGTCCGATTTGAACCGCCAATTCCGCGGAGGACTACCTCCGATGAGGATTCCACCTTGACGGAAACGGAGTACATGAACATGGGCTCATCCTTCAGGATGAAGTATTCCGCTTGCACGTCGGCAAGCTGAGAGACCAGTGCGCGAGGAAGCGCTATCCGTGACGCGCGGACGGTGACCACAGGCCCGTCGGGAAGCGAGAAGGTGTGATCTAGCGCGCCGGGCGAATGCCTACGGCCGATGGTGGGGTGGCAGAGGATTGTGTGGATGAGGTCGAGGTCTTCGAAACACTCTGCGCGGTAGGTAGCGGATAGTGGGGGAAGAGCTAGGCGGCGATGAATGGGAAACTCGTCTGCTGTGTTCATGGCTCACAAGTTATCGAACACCCCGGACTCACATTTTCGAACATATAGAACTAATGTTCGAGATGTGTTTAGCATCAATTGGCTACCCAAGTGGGGGTAGTCAATTGGCTAGGTGCCTGGTGTTATTGCAGGGACATGTGGGGTTGTGGAAACGATTCGATAACGACTTTTGTAAAAGTCCAAGAGTCTGAGAAAACGCTATTTCTGGGGGTGGGGTGGTGGATTAGTGTGGGGGATGGTCCTAAAGGAAAACTAAAAATTTGAAAGATTCGTCTCAATGAAGCACGCAAGAAGTCGAATGGCGGTATCGGCTTTCGCAGCACTTTTGTCCTTGGCAGCCCCGGTCGCGGCACATGCTGTCGTGGTTGGCCCGGGTGACCCGATTCGAACTCCCATGGAGGGAAGCCCGTGGGATGGGCACCGAAATGTCAACTCGCCGATGTGTTCGGCGGGTGTTCCTGGGACGGTGACGGACCGCAATGGGGAAAAGCATCGGGTCATGTTGACCGCAGGGCACTGTGTGAATGATGCTCCGGATGTGGGTCTGCCAATCGTTACCGGTGAGGTGTATGTGCCAACCACCGAAGGCGATAAGCGCATTGGTACGACAGGTGCTCACCGTTGGGAAGTGCCGCAGGAAGATGTCGGACTGGAGTCGTTGCCGGCGGCCTTTAATGGTGCAGACTATGGAGTAATCAACCTTGATCCGGACGTAGAAACTACCGGCGCAAGTTACTCCATCGATGAAAATGGTCAGAGCTACGGGGAGCCTGTAGCGATGACTGGCATTCAAGACAATGAAGATCTGCCGCGTGGCGAGGTCTCCTTCGATAATTTTGGCAAACCTATCTGTAAGGACGGCATGCGTACTGGACGTGCCTGTGGCTATCAGGTATTTCGGGCTCGAAACGGCATTTGGACGGTTGGTATTGGCGTTGACCATGGTGACTCCGGCGGAAATGCCTATGATCCGACCACTAACGAAGTTATTGGCGTAAATTCGATGACCTTCGGTCCGGTCTCGCGTGTGATGCCCGCGGATATTGCCATTCAGGAGGCCTACGGCATTCCCGATGGTCAGGTAAATGACCACTTCGAGGTATCGGATTCCACGGCTCAGCGCGACTCCACCTATCGCACCCTCAACGAGGATATGGCGGCGGATCAGGAGTACGCCCGGACGCAGAATTCGCAGGATTCTCAGGAAGGTTCTGCACCGCAGTTAACTGATCTTGTGGACCAGTTGCCGCAGTCGCCGCAACTGCCTGAGCTGCCACAATCGCCCCAATTGCCACAATCGTCACAGCCGTTTGAGCTGCCTCAGTTGGCAGAAATTCAGCTTCCAAGCTTTGAGGGCTAGCGCCAGTCTGAGAATCTGACAAAAATCACCCCCGAACCGTTAAGAGAGCCAGAATCATCCAAGGCGGATGGTTCTGGCTCTTGCATTGCTGTTGAACAAACTTTTTGATGCGTAATGCGCGTGCCGTGAAGGCGATTGAACGGTTCCACGACTGAGAATTTCACCCTAGGTTCCATTTTTGGAGAGCTTTGTAAAGGTGTCCCTAATACACTGAGTGGGACAAGTTTTCTGTACAGAAATGGAGTAGCGCACACTATGGCCAGTTCGAAGAAGGTCGCCACACTTACGGCTGCACTGTCGGTAGCTGCAGGTGGCTTTGTGCCCGGAATCGCGGTAGCTGAGGCTGCACCGGCAAACTCGGATGTTGTCATCGGCCCGGGCTCGCCGTTGCGAATGCCGTTCCCGAGCAGCAAGAACATCGATGGACGTCATGTTCAGTCCCCGATGTGCTCTCTGGGAGTTCCTGGCACCGTTGTGGATCAGAATGGTGTTTCGCATCGTGTCATCATGACTGCCGGCCACTGTGTTGTGGCGAAGGATACTGAAACCGGCGAAGAGGTCACCGGCCAGTTCTTCATCCCAACCAAGGATGGCGACAAGCTGGTCAACAAGGACTACATGGGCACCGATGTCATGCCGGAAGAGGGTGACTTCGATGAAAACACCACTATGCCGGAGTTCTTCAACGAGCTCTTCAATAGCGGTGACTACGGCATCATTGAGGTTCAGGACGACATCAAGACCACCTCTATGTCCCACTCTGTGGATGAGTTCGGCAACGTCCACGGCGAGCCGGTTCAGATCGTCGGTATCGAGGACAAGCGCACTCTCGAGCCGATGGAGATTTCCTTCGACAACCTCGGTGAGCCCGTGTGCACCGACGGTTCCCGTACTGGCCGCGGCTGCGGCTTCCAGGTCTTCCGTGTCCGCAACGGTGTCTGGGCTATCGCTCCGATTGACCACGGCGATTCGGGCGGAAACGCTTACAACCCGGAGACTCGCGAGGCCATCGGCGTTAACTCCATGGGCATCGGCCCGCTGAGCCGCTTCCAGCCGATTGACGTTGCTCTTGAAGAGCAGTACGATATTCCGGACGGCCAGGTCAACGAGCGCTTCAAGGTAGAGACCTCCACCGAACCGCAGTCCGAGTTCCGCACGATTGACGAGGACGTCCAGTTCACCAACCAGCACGTCCCGCAGGAAGAGCCGGACCTGGGCCCGATTGGCGAGCTGCTCCCAGAGGGCGTCGAGGTCCCGCCGGAGATTGCGGACATCATCTCGGAGAGCCCATCTCTCCCGGAGCTGCCGATTCCGGAGCTGTCGGGTGCGACCGCTCAGGCAACGCAGGCAGCCAGCAACATTTCCTCGCAGGCGAACCTGCCGAGCCTGTTCTAATCAGGTCACCGCAGTCTCGTAGATAGGGCGTTCGCTTTACGACGCTCCGTCCAACCCCCTATTCCGCCACAGTGGCGGGGTAGGGGGTTTGCTTTCGTTAGTCAATCGGCTTTGCGTGAAGGTACTCGAAGAATGTGTCGGGAACGGGATGTTCAAGGTGAAGCTTCATTGTGACAACATTCGAGTCTTTCCCCTTAACCCCCTTCATTTTTGCTTGCTGGGGATCACTTGGAGTGGCTTCGCCAAGGTAGGTGAATCCTTCATCTGGTAAATCATCCCTGCGTACAAACAAATGGATAGGGAATTTATGTTGGATGATGCTCTGGACTTCCTGACTCTTTAGCGTCCTATTTGAACGTGTAAACCAACGCATCGTCGAATGGTCAATGAATTCATCCTCGTATGCGATGCGAGGAGCAAGCCCTTTGTGCTTTCGGTAGTTTACAAAGATTGGAATCGTCTGCGAGTGGGAATCAATCTTGTAGCCATTTAGCGTGCCTGATTGATCCGACCGAAGCCTCAAAAGACGAGAAACATCCTTTCTGGAATATCGTTGATTGCGGCGAAGCACACCCGCGAAATAATCATTTTCGCGGGACAGGAAAAGACCAGTTTGAATGATGTCATCCACATGCTCTCGAAAGCTGTTTGGATATGACGAATCCCACTTGTTGTACAAAGTCAAAAATTCCTCAGTCAGACTGTAACGTGAGGTTTCGTCATCGTACCGGACCAATCTAATTTCTTCGTAGGCCCGCTTCGGGTAAAAATCGAGGTTGAGCACTCGTTCGACAACAGAGAGATCCAGCTCGCTGTGAGAAACAGCCCTTGTGTCGAGTAAATCTGAAAACTCTTCACGTGTGATGGAACCATGCTTAATAAGCTGGTCAAGTAGAAGTAACTCTTGGGGTTGCTTTCCGGGAAGTAGCTCGCGGGACAAAAACTTCAAGTATTCACTCTGCTTATCCGTTGGTCCTGTTGCTGCTTTGTCCACCTGGTGTAGGAGTTCCCAATAATTCTTGGTACGCCTGGTGGAGATCACTGTAGGGTCAACGAGGTTGAATCGAGCAAAATCCATTAGTCGTGGTACACGATTCAGTCGGTACTGGAGAAGTTGAATATCCTTTTTAAATTCAGCAATCGTGTCCACCGAGGCTGTATCGATGGCTTTAAGGATCTTCTCCTTGGCAATTTCATCAAAGCTCACAGTAGAGCCCGATGGGATATTGGAGGGATCAACGACTTTGCTCTTGAGCTTCGACTTATTTCTAGATGAATCTCCGAAAAGAGCCATCGGGATCATGTAATTGTTCTTGTAGTTTCCAATGAAATCAATTACTCGGAGATGGTCTTTTCCTGGGGCTTTGCGAAGGCCACGGCCCAGCTGTTGGGTAAAAATGATGTTTGATTCGGTGCCGCGCAGCATCACTACTTGATTTACTGCCGGAATGTCGATGCCCTCGTTGAAAATATCAACGGTGATGATGTAGTCGAGTTCGCCTGCAGATAACTCCGCAACGACAGCATTTCGTGTCGAGATTGAGTCTTCACCTAGAAGCACCTTCGTCCGTAGCTGCCGGCCAAAGAGCTGCTTTTGGTTAAGCTGCTCCGATAGCGCTTTCGCTTCGTCTTTCCGACTGCAAAATATGAGCCCCTTAACTCTCTCAGGAAACCCGTAGACACGGAGCTTCTCCAGGAGATAGTCGATACGATCTTCAGCGACGAGAGCATCGATGGATGCAGTCTTATCACCGATCGCTCGAACTCCATCATCAAAATCGGTGACACCGAAATAATGGAATGGTGCGAGCATGTCGGCTTCAAGAGCGGCTTGCAGTCGGATTTCGTAAGGAACGTTGAAATCAAAGAGGCGAAAGATGTCCCCTGAATCTGGACGCTCGGGAGTTGCGGTCAAGCCGAGGACAAACTCACTGTTGAAGTATGCAAAAACTGGCTTGTAGGAATTAGCAGCGCCACGATGAACCTCATCAATAATGATGAAGTCAAAGGCATCTGGAGAAAAGGTTTTGTAAGTCGATTGGGAATACAAGGATTGAACTGAGGCAAAAAGGTATCGTGCATCAGTTTCTCTTTTCCCACCAACCAAGAGTCCAAAGTCGGCGTCCGTAAGCTCAGAACCGGAGTAGGCAAGTACCTTTTGGAACTCACTCTTAGTCTTTTCCAGAATCTGTTCCCGGTGGGCAACGAACAAGACCCGCTTGGCCTGTGCTTCTTTAACTGCTAGTGCAGCAAGGATCGTCTTCCCCGTGCCGGTAGCGGAAATTATGAGGCCTTTCCGCTCGCCTGACTGCCTCAAGTCAGCGATATTCGACAGCGCTACCTGCTGCATTTGATTGGCGATAACTGGGCCCTCGGGCAGCAACTTTGTGTGCGTGTTTTTCGAAACTGGAGGTACGCGGTTTTGTTCGTACTCATCGACCCATTGATGAGTTAGTGGGATGCAACGGCTACGTTGCATATCAATGGCAGTCTCAATTTGGAATGTGATATCACCATTCTGGTGACTGGAAAAGTGCAGATTCCACTCTTCGTTTTCCTGGAGCGCCTTTTGCGTCAAATTTGCGCTGCCGACGATGGCTGAAAGCTCAACCTCCTTGTAAAAGAGGTATCCCTTTGGATGAAAACCCCGGTGATGATCTTCGGGGTAGATGTAGACGTTCAGTCCCTCAATTTCGAGTAGTTCTCTGAACATCGATGGTGAATTGAAATCAAGGTAGTTCGACGTGATGATCGTCATTGGGCCAGAAAACTGAAGGAGATCCTCCTTCAGCATGGCAAGAGCGGCCGGAGAAATAAATGCTACTGAAAATATGAAACTCGTAGCGGTGCGTAGCTCCTCGCGGAGCGCATTGTACATAGTGGCCGACTCGTCGTTGCGAATGAGTCGGGGATTGTATTTTTTGTCGGCAACGGTGTTTTTATCGATGAAGCCGTAGCGTAGGTCTCCGACCAGGGAATTCATCATTGTTTTAGCATACTAAATGCGCGCTGCGTCGCTTGTATTGATTACTGTTCGTTTACAAGAATGTCGACTGTAGGGATGTCCGCTGGCGCCCAATCAACGGAATAAAGCTCGGACGGTTCTAACCAACGATATTCAGTGTGCTCCGTTAGCTTGATTTCGGGAGAAGAAACGGAACAAAAGTATGTCGCAAGTGAGATAACGGCGAAGTCATACTCATGGTCGACAGTGAGAATGTGGTTCCCAATCTCAGCGTCAAGTTTTAGCTCTTCTCTTAGTTCACGGGCTAGAGCCTCACGAGGGGACTCGCCTTCTTCGATCTTTCCACCGGGAAATTCCCAATAGTTTTCCATCGAGCGACCTGGGCCGCGTTGGGCGGCGAAGATTTTTCCTTCGTAGGTAAGAACGGCACCTACAACTTCGATTCGTTTTTTCATCTCAACTCCGCGTTCTGTCATTGCGCCTCATTCTAGTAATCGTCACTGTTTGCAGATCGGGCTATGGTGAACTCTTGGGCTTCTTATTCTCTCTTTTGCACAGTAGAAAGGACCGTTACCTTGTCAGCTTCCCGTTCGCGCGACCTGCTTCGTCGTAAAGCAAAGTGCGAATCTCAGCCGGATATCGCATCGGAGGCGGGAAGCAAACCACAAGGTCTGGATCCTCGGCAGGGTGAATTAGACGGGACTAAACAGCCGATTCCGCGAGAGATTTGGATTCTGGTCAGCGCTGCGTTCATCATTGCGCTGGGCTTCGGTCTGATTGCACCGATCTTGCCGCAGTACGCGCGCAGCTTCGATGTGGGGGTGTTCGCGGCCAGCTTCGTGGTCAGTTCGTTCTCCATTTTCCGGCTAATCTTCGCGCCGGCATCGGGCTCACTGGTAGAGAAGCTCGGATATCGACGCACGTACCTAACCGGCATCAGTATCGTCGCGTTCTCGACTTTGCTTGTTGGTGTTGCGCAGACATATTGGCAACTGCTGGCGTTTCGTGCGCTCGGAGGCATCGGTTCGACGATGTTTACGGTCTCGGCAATGGGGCTGATTGTGCGGATTTCACCGCCGGAGATCCGCGGTAAGAGCTCGGCTGCCTACGGCACAGCCTTCCTGTTGGGCAATGTCTTTGGACCAATTATTGGTGCTGCGATGGGCGCATGGGGCATGAGGGTGCCGTTTTTCATTTACGGTGGCGCGCTGATTGTGGCAACGATTGTGGTCGGTATGTCGCTGAGTGCGGAGCATCTTCGCCACGTAGTGCCCAAGCGCACGACCCCGGTGCTGAAGTTCTCCGAGGCAATCCGTGACTCGGCATATCGAAGCGCACTAGTCGGAGCCTTCGCCAACGGTTGGTCGAACTTCGGCGTGCGCGTCGCGATTGTCCCGTTGTTCGCCGCGGCAACGTTTTCCCATGTCGGCGCACCAGAACCGGGCAGCGATGGGGCAGTAGCCGCCACTGCCACAGCTGGTTTTGCGCTGACGGCCTTCGCACTCGGCAATGTTACGGCACTGCAGTTTTCCGGCCGTCTCTCCGACCGCATTGGCCGTCGCCCACTGCTCATCACAGGGCTGTTTATCAACGGCGTATTCACTGGCGCTATCGGATTTAGCAGCGGCGCCATTCCGCTACTGATTCTCTCCGTCCTCGCGGGTTTCGGCGCTGGCATGATCAATCCATCGCAGCAGGCTGTGCTTGCCGACGTCATCGGCGCCAACCGCCAAGGTGGAAAGGTGCTCGCCAATTTCCAGATGGCTCAGGACTTCGGAGCGATTTCCGGCCCGCTGATTGTCGGCGCAATCGTGGATGCCGCAGGGTTCAAGGCCGGTTTCTTTGTTTGCGGTGTCATTTCGCTGGTCGCAATGGTGGGCTGGATCTTCGGGCGCGAGACTCTACCAGCCCACTCGTCGAACAGCGGAGCCAAAGAAGCCGAAGCGAAAACAGCTTAAGCAGAGGCGGATTTGCTAGTTTCCTTGCCTTCATCGAGCTTTCGGCAAATAGCCACGTAGATAGCGCCAGTAATGTTATGCACCACAGCGGCCACCGCGCCGGGAAGCGCTGCCTCCGGGGTAAAGAACTTCGCTGCCATACCGGAGGACAGGCCAGCGGACTGTGTACCGACCTCCACGGCCACCGTGCGCTTGCCCGCAGTCGGCATCCCCACCAGCTGGCCTGCAAAGAAGCCGAGCACGTAGCCCAGGACGTTGTGGATGATCACAGCCACAAACACAATCAGGCCAATGTTCGCCAGGCTCTCAGCGTTCTTGGCCACGGCACCGAAGACCACGCCACCGATACCGAGAATGGAAATCCACGGCAGAATCGGCAGGATCTTATTAATAAACGAGTCGGCCACAACGCGAATAACCAGGCCACCAACCACAGGCAGGAGGACTGTCTGGCAGAGGCTCCAGGCCATCCCGAGGCCGTCGACATCCGTGTGCGCGTCGGCAAGCACGAGCATAAGAAACGGCGTCATAATCGGCGAGACCAGTGTCGACACACTGGTCATGGCGACGGACAGCGCGACATCGCCACGCGACAGGTATGCGATGACATTCGACGAAGTGCCGCCCGGAACAGAGCCCAGCATGAGCAGACCAACAGCGAGTGCCGGGTTGAGTCCGAGGACTTTAGCCACGGCAATCGCCAGCAGCGGCATGATGACAAACTGCGCAATAACGCCGAAGAGAATCGCCAACGGGCGCTTAGCGACCTGCTTAAAGTCCGGGATGGTCAGGGTGAGGCCCATCGCGAACATGATGATCATCAGGAAGTACGTGATGTAATCCGTCAGCGGAGTAAACGGGGCGGGGAAGAAGAATGCCAGCGCCGAACCCGCCAAAATAAAGCCCGGAAACCCGAGAACTTCAATCATTGCCGAGAGCTTCGACGGTGCCTTATTTTCCTGCCTGCCATTCCCAGAAATCTCCTCGGGAGAATGTGGTTTTAGCGGGGACTGCCGGGGCGAAGACGGCTGCGTTTCTGGTGCGTTGTTATAGCTGGACATTCTCTAGCGACCTTGGGCTTATGCGTTGCGAAATTGCAAAAATCCGCCGAACGGTGGGTGTTCCACGGCGGAAAATAGCTGATATGTGTACAAACTTGTAGGGAAAATGTTAGCCAGCTCACCCTAGGAAATTACAAAGTAGGCACCCCGAAGTGGGTGCAATGCGCTCGCTTGACGACGGCCCCAGCGCCGGGCCTCATCCAAGAAATCGACCACCTTGTGTTGTGACCTTGCTGACGGGAAATGGTTTTTTGACCGACGGTGGCGTAGTCTGGGCAGTCAGTGTGAAATCCTGACGACAATGTCGCAGAGAATCTGGCAGCGGTATAAATTCGCTGGTGAAACGCTTGAGAGTGCATAGTGCATGATGGGCGCCCCTCCTCGGAAGTAAAAGCTGAATTGGGTTTGGGCGCAATTTTTCGAAGTATGTGCAAGAGAAGCGATGTCATCGCAATTCCGACGTGAGAGCACTGAAAACAAGAACGTAAATTGGGCGGGTCATGTATGTGCGACCCAACTGTGAGTAATCAACTGTTGAATATTGAGTGTGCGGGCGAAAAGGCCCAGGAAGAGCCCCAAATGGCTAATAATGAAATGAATGGCAGCGTCGAGGAAAACCGTGAGGATCAGCGCGAAAACCAGCGCGAGGACGCAATTGTGAAGGCCGAGGATGTAGTGGCCGAGGAAGCACCGGTGGTCGAAGAGAAGGCCGCTGAGGAAAAGACCGAAAAGGCTGAGGTCAAGGAAAAGGCCGAGAAGAAGGCCGAAAAGAACAAAGACGACAACGGCGACGACACCGTCGGCTTCGATGAGCTTGAGCTGCCGGATGACATTGTCAATGCAGTTCGCAAGGTTGGGTTTGAGACTCCGTCCCCAATTCAGGCTGCAACTATCCCGACTCTGATGAGCGGCCGCGACGTCGTCGGCCTGGCTCAGACTGGTACCGGTAAGACCGCGGCGTTTGCGCTGCCGATTCTGGCTCGCATTGATCGCTCCGTCCGTGCACCACAGGCTCTGGTGCTTGCTCCGACCCGTGAGCTGGCGCTGCAGGTTGCGGACTCCTTCCAGTCGTTTGCTGATCACCTGGGCAAGATTCAGGTCCTGCCAATCTACGGTGGTCAGTCCTATGGAGTGCAGCTGTCGGGTCTGCGCCGAGGTGCGCAGATTATCGTCGGCACGCCTGGTCGTGTCATCGACCACCTGGAGAAGGGCTCGCTGGACATTTCCGACCTGCGTTTCCTGGTGCTGGACGAGGCCGATGAGATGCTGCAGATGGGCTTCCAGGAGGATGTCGAGCGCATTCTTGCCGACACCCCGGATGACAAGCAGGTCGCGCTGTTCTCGGCTACCATGCCGGCTGCGATTCGTCGCCTGTCCAAGCAGTACCTGACGGAGCCGGAAGAGATTACCGTCAAGTCCCAGACTCGCACTGCGGACAACATTCGCCAGCGCTTCCTGATGGTCAGCCACCGCAACAAGCTGGACGCGCTGACCCGCATCCTCGAAGTCGAGGAATTCGAAGCGATGATCATGTTCGTGCGCACCAAGCACGAGACCGAGGAGCTCGCCGAGAAGCTGCGTGCCCGCGGATTCTCCGCTGCTGCCATCAACGGCGACATCCCGCAGACTCTCCGTGAGCGCACGATTGATCAGCTCAAGGACGGCCGCCTGGACATCCTGGTGGCAACCGATGTGGCTGCTCGTGGCCTGGACGTTGACCGCATTTCCCACGTGGTCAACTACGACATTCCGCACGACACCGAGTCCTACGTCCACCGCATCGGTCGTACCGGCCGCGCTGGCCGCTCCGGCGAGGCGCTGCTCTTTGTCACCCCGCGTGAGGGACGCCTGCTGCGCTCGATTGAGCGTGCAACCAAGTCGCAGCTGCACGAGATGAAGCTGCCGACCGTCGATGAGGTCAACGACTCTCGCAAGCAGAAGTTCGCTGATGACTTGACCGAGGCGCTTGCTGATTCGCAGGTTCCGGTCTTCCGTGAGCTCATCGAGGAGTACGCAGAAGAGCACGACACCCCACTGGTTGATATCGCCGCCGCTATCGCTGCGCAGGCACAGTCGGGCGACTTCCTAATGAAGGAACCGCCGCGTGGCCGTCGTAACGACCGTGACCGTGATCGTTTCGACCGCGACCGCAACCGTGGCCGCGATGGTCGCTCCCGCGGTGAGCGCGGTCAGGGCAAGCGCGCTGACCTGGTCGAATTCGACCGCGAGGGCACCGCAACCTACCGCATCAGCGTCGGTCGTCGCCAGCACGTCCGCCCGGGTGCCATCGTCGGCGCCATCGCCAACGAGGGTGGCCTGTCCTCCAAGGACTTCGGACACATCGACATCCGTGGCGACCACACACTGGTCGAACTGCCGGCCAACCTGCCGCAAGAAGTCATCAACAACCTCTCCGATACTCGCATCTCCGGCCAGCTCATTGGGCTGAAGCTTGACGACGGCACCTCGGTCGACGACAGCGATGACTACCGCGGTGGCCGTGGTGGCTACCGTGGCGATCGTCGTGATGGCGGCCGCGGTCGCGGAGGATACCGTGGTGGTCGCGGTCGCGATGACCGTCGTGGTGGTGGCCGTGGCCGTGGTGGCTACCGTGGAAACTTCGATGACGGTGACGATTTCGGTGGCCGTGGTCGCGGTCGCGATGACCGTCGTGGTGGCGGTCGCGGTCGCGGTGGCTACCGTGGTGGCCGTGATGACCGTCGCGGTGGTTACCGAGGCGGACGCCGCTAAACCTGCTAGGTGAGGTGAGCTGGGGGGGGAGCGTCGTCAGGCGACAACCGACGACCGCCCTTGGCGCTGACCTAGAAAATAAAAAAACTGCCGGTGCGCATGTACTTCCAAGCCCTAAAAGTCGGGCCGAAACGTACAGGCGCACCGGCAGTTTTATTGTGTCTGAGCGTGAGCTCTAGATGAAGAACATCAGGATGCCGGCGACAACCCACAGCAGGGAGAAGATGCCGGAGAACATGGCCAGCTGGCCCTTCTGCTTGTCCCAGTCGAGCTCGTCAGCCTTCTTGCGACGTTCGATGAACTCCGGGTCGTTGACATCCTCGTCTTCGTCAGCGATGCCGAGGCCGGCCATCATCAGACGCTGACGCGGAATAATCAGGAAGAACAGCAGTGCCCAGGCGATGATCGCCAGCAGGATTGCGGCGTGCATTGCCCCGGACTTCATGTAGGCCGACACATCGGTGAACATGACACCGAAGCCGAGCAGCGGCACGAGCAGCGACCACATGCCGTAGGTGCGCGAAATGGCGTGCATGGTGCGCGCGGAGCCGACCGTTCCAGCCTCTCCGCCGCGGGCTGCAAGCGCGAGCTTCGGGAACATCGAAATTGCGACAGTCACCGGTCCAAGCAGCAGAATTGCCGCTAGGACGTGAACCATAAGAACTACGTTTTGCACGTATTACCTTTCCACGACTGAATGTAGGCCTCGCGTTCAAGCGAGGAGTGGCCTGGATATTTCCTTATTAAGACCAGTCCTTAACTTAACGTGCTCGCACCTTTTTCTCTATTTCGTGCCTTTCCCCGCGGGGATACCACACGCAGCTGCCAGCGCCGTCCAGTCTGCCGAAGATACGGGCAGGTCCCATTTAATGGCCACCGCTAAGTAACGCTGCGAATAGCCACACGCCTTCGTATCCGCAGGAAGCCATTCGGCCGGGCTGGCATCGCCTTTATCCCGGTTGACTGCGCTTCGCGTGGGCACGAGGTTGGTCTCGATATCGTTGCCAAATCGCCGACGCCGCTCGGCATCCCAGGTGTAGGCTCCGAAATCCCACGCCGCTGGCAACGGATAAATGTGGTCGATATCGACCTCATGCGCCCCCACCGGGTCACCCGTGTAAGGGTCGGGGATTTCGCGCAGGGAGTCGTCGTCAAGCGAACATACAGAGCCCCCGAACCACGCCGCCAACACTTTATGGCGTGTATTGCAATCGGCAGAACCTGCCCAGACGTCGAAGCGCTCGCGCTTGTACCCGGTGACGGTGGGGCGGCCTGCGACGACGCGCACAGTGCGCAGTTGCTTGACGACGGCTTCCGCGTCCGGCCCAGCGGGGGAGGATGTGACGAGAACTCGCGTAAGTGCAAAGGATGAGACAAAGGCGGCGGTCAAGACGGCGGCTAGGATGGCAAATAAAAAAGGGCGCATACCTAGTTGGGCGCGAAAAATACTTTTTCGGTTCCCTTGTAGGTATGCGCCGGGGCTAGCCTGTGGGGCTAGCGGAGGCCAAGCTTAGATCGAAGCGTTAGACCAGAGCCTGCTTTGCTGCGTGGTCGAACTCTTCCTTGATCTTCTCATTCGGTTCC
The DNA here is from genome assembly GCF_014335015.1 of Corynebacterium sp. LK31. NCBI lineage: Bacteria > Bacillati > Actinomycetota > Actinomycetes > Mycobacteriales > Corynebacteriaceae > Corynebacterium > Corynebacterium sp. LK31. The sequence goes on from NZ_PDGW01000011.1 coordinate 41,365, forward strand.
TTCGTGGCCAGCGTGACGATGATCATCACGACAGTTGCAGCGGCGAAGCCCGGGACGATCTCGTAGAGAGTGTCGCTGAGCGAGCTCATGCCCCATGCGAAGGAGACAACCGCACCGGTGATCATGCCGGCAGCAGCACCTGGCGTGTTCAGGCGCGACCAGTAGAGGGCGGCCAGCAGCACCGGGCCGAATGCCGAGCCGAAGCCAGCCCACGCGAAGCCAACCAGATCCAGAATGGAGCTGTTCGGGTTAGCAGCGATGATTGCGGCGATGATGGCGATCAGCGCGACGGCGACGCGGGAGAGAGCCATGTAGGTCTTCGGACGCAGGGACTTGTTGACCGTTGCCTTGAACAGGTCCTCGATTAGCGCGGAGGAAGACACCAGCAGCTGCGAGGAAATGGTGGACATGATTGCTGCCAGTACTGCAGTCAGAATCAGGCCTGCAATCAGCGGGTGGAACAGGATGCGGGTCATGTCCAGGAAGATAGTCTCGTAGGAAGACGCATCAGTGACCGAAGCATCTGGGTTCGTAGCGAAGAAAACAGTTGCGGTCAGCGCCACGAGGACGGAGCCGAGCATGCACAGTGCCTGCCAGCCAACGCCCCAGCGGCGGCCCTCGGTTGCGTCCTTTGCACTACGCAGAGCCATGAAGCGAACGATAATGTGCGGCTGGCCGAAGTAGCCCAGACCCCAGCCGAGCAGACCGATAATCGTGATTAGCGGAATGCCAGCGAACGGATCGAAGAAGGCCTCAACCGGCTGTCCCTCGCTGCCCGGGTAGGGGTTGTTAGCAGCAAAGCTGAAGATGTCCGAGGCGGAGTTGCCATTGTTGATTAGGTAGATGATGCCGACAGTCGGAACCGCCAGCAGTGCGATGAACATAATGATGCCCTGCACCGTGTCTGTGTAAGACACCGCCAGGAAGCCACCGAACAGGGTGTACGCGACAGTGATAGCCGCTACCAACAGCATGCCGACGAGGTAGTTGCCACCGAACGTCGACTCCCAGTAACGGCCACCTGCCACCATGCCCGAGGAGACGTAGAAGGTGAAGAACAGCAAAATAATCAGGCCTGCGGCAACGCGCAGCACCTTCGACGTATCGTGCAGACGATTCTCCAGGAACGACGGCACGGTAATCGAGTTACGAGCAATCTTGGTGTAACTACGCAGGCGTGGTGCGGTGAACTTCCAGTTCAGCCATGCGCCTGCGACCAGGCCGATTGCAATCCAGGTCTGGTTCAGACCCGAAAGGTAAATCGCGCCGGGCAGACCCATCAGCAGCCAGCCGGACATGTCCGATGCACCCGCTGACAGTGCCGCGACGAACGGATGTAGGCCGCGGCCGCCAATCATGTATTCGTCATACTCTGCAGTCTTTTTCCATCCGGTCCAACCGATGTAGACCATCAACAGCAGATAAATGACTAGTGCGATGATGAACCATGTGTGTTGGTCCACAGGGCAACTCCTCATTATTTATTAGTCGTACAGTCGGACTCGCGCACTACCTAGCGCACCAAAAAGCATTTTCGGCGCACAACTCAATTTCGCTTAATCAAGTCTGCTTGACGACGTTCACAGCGACGCGGCAGCATCGAGCCAAAAAGTGGCCGACGTTCACGGTGGAACCTGCGGTTCGCGATTCAACACAGCTTCAGCTTCCGGACTATCTTCGACAGTCATCGGAGCCTACTGGCACATGCGAACCATGGCAGAACTATTGCACGAGTCACACATTTTTAATTCTTGTGGCCTATACGACGTTTTCATGTGATGCGCTGCATTGCAAGATAAGAAGCGTTGAAAAAGCTTTTAAAAATCGGTTAAGTGCGACAAATTACCTGGGAAAAGGGGTATTTGGGCAGAAGGGGAGTAGTTTTTGCAAGATACATAATTCGAACAAGCGTGCTAATGTTGTGGTGTGGTGGAAAAGCTGATCCGGGGTGCGTGGCAGAATCTTCATTGAACAAATATCTGGTGGCGAAGTCGCCGGGTGATTAGACGGTGATGACTGAGCAGGCGATGACTGAGCAAGCAGTGGGGAGGAAGTAATGGATCAAGTTGCTAAGTCAGCGGTGCCGTTGCTGCTGCACGCGGTCTGGAAAGATGATTCGGGTCTTCACCTATGGGTGGAGCGGCCAGAGGGGCACCGGATTATTGCGGACGTGGATTTGCTGGAAGTCCCGGCGCATCAGCGTCGGCTTTTTGCAGTGCTGGACCAGGGGAGTCGAGCGCAACTGACGCTAAAACTGCGCACACCGAAGGGGCGGGCAGTAGAGAAAGCGGTACCCACATGGGTGTTCCCGCCATGGGCTGCGGTGACAGCACTGGTGCAATTGCAGGAGGAAGTTGCCTCGGCGGCGATGGCACCGGATCTTCGGTTCTTTGTGGATGTTGTACAGGGATTGGATGCTTTCGCACGCTCTGGGCGGGCATTGGTGGCGCTGACATGGGAAGACAATGAGTGGTGGCCGACGTGGCGGATGTCGGAGGGGCTGAGTGAGATTGCTTGGCAGAGTCAGGTCATTTCCCGTACACCACCGGTGTTGATTGATAACGGAGGTGCCACGGTGGCTGAGGACTTCATCAATCGGATGTTTCATTGGGTCACCAACGCGCTCCTGGCCGATTTGGATGAACCAGCAGAACAGCGTCAGAGTTTCGTGCGGTCGTTGTTGCAGTCTCAGTCCCTGGGGCGTGCGACGCCGGGGGTGGCGCAGTCACTGGCAAAGTGGAGACTGTCGGCCGATGGTGAGGATGTTCGTCTGCAGCTAATGGTGCAGGAACCTGTTGGTTTTGAAGGCCAGCTGGAAGACTTGCCGGATGTGGATCTTCCGCAGCTGTTGGAGTTGCAGGATCGAGCGGATGAAGAAGGGGGCTCAGTAACTCGCTTCAATCCTCGTTCAGCTGCGGTGGAACATGAGACTCTATGGCCATTGCGGATGTACTACCGCATCGGCGTCGCAGCTCCGGAGCACCTGAATCCAGAAATGTGTCGCCGGTCCGTGCTGTCGCTGCTTCGCCCGCAGCTATTGGCTGCACAGGAGGCATTCCCAACGCTCAAATATGCGAAGGCAGCGGGCCACCCGGGCTTGGATCTGCTGCTGACCTCAGAGCAGCTGATAGAGCTTATGACTGATGGCATCTCGCAGCTGGCAAAGGTTGATATCGATGTGATGCTGCCGCCGAACTGGAAGTCAGTGGAGACCACCCTGCAGTTGCACACTGAAGTCATCCAGTTAGATCCGACGGGGCCTGCTGGGCGCCGTTCGGAACCGAAACTCGGATTTGACCAACTGGTTGATTACGAGTGGAAGCTGGCCGTGGGGGATGCCGTACTGACGGAAGCGGAAATGCGTGAGCTCGCTGCATCGAGTACGGGGCTAGTGCATCTGCGAGACCATTGGGTGCACGCGAACCCAGAGGTAGCTAGGGAAGCCCTGAAGTTTTTGGTGGAGCAGACCAAGGCCGGGGAGGAAACCGGTAAGGGGCAAGCCACCCTGAAAGAGCTGGTCTTCGACGGTGGCTTAGAGTCGCAAGCTCCAGCAGCAGTGCCAGTCGCCCCCAGGGATCCCTCTTGGCTCAAGGCGTTGGTGTCGAAGTACTCAGACGGTTCCACGGTCCTCGCAGAGTCCGTCGAGGTGCCACCGAGTTTTGTCGGTGAGCTGCGGGAGTATCAACAGCGCGGTGTGGAGTGGCTGACGGATATGTCCAACCGCGGCTTTGGTGTCATTCTCGCTGATGACATGGGGCTCGGTAAGACTGTGCAAATTCTGGCGCTGTTGGAGTATGAGCGCTGCCGTCGGAAAGCAGATGCTACGGCTCAAGAGCACAAGGCTTCGCTTCTGGTGGTTCCGACAGGTGTGTTGCGCAATTGGGCAGCAGAAGCGGCTAAGTTCACTCCAGAGCTTAAGGTTGGGCTGCTGCATGGTTCAAACCGCCCTCATGGTGGAGAACTACAAGAATTTATCGGAAAACACGATGTTGTTGTGACGACCTATGGTGTTGCTACCCGCGATGTGAACGAACTCGCCCAAGTGCAGTGGGATCATGTGATTGCTGACGAAGCACAGGCAATTAAGAACCCCAACGCACAGGTATCCAGAGCGCTGCGGAGCCTGGGCTCGCGACACAACATCGCCATGACTGGTACTCCGGTGGAAAATGACTTGGGCGAACTGCGCACCATCATGGATTTCTGTAATCCAGGCATGCTGGGCTCGGCGAATGCATTTCGCAACAAGTTTGCGATTCCCATCGAGCGTGATGGGAATGCGGAAATGCTACTGCAATTGCAGTCGATTACAGCACCTTTTATCCTGCGCCGACTCAAGTCGGATCCAGCTATCGCGCCGGACCTGCCCAAGAAGAATGAGCAGGTGGAGATGGTGCCTCTCACGACGGAGCAGGCTTTCTTGTATCAGGAGGCCGTGAAGGATATCGAGGACAAACTTAAGCGCTCGAAGCGGAATCGTTCTGGCAGCTTCGGGCGAAAGAGCATCATTCTCGGCGGCATCATGAAGTTGAAGCAGATTTGCAACCACCCAGCGCACTACCAGCACGACGGCTCGGGGCTGCTTAATCATGGGCAGCATCGCTCGGGCAAGGTCGCACGGTTGGAAGAGCTCGTCGATGAGATTGTGCAAAACGGTGAACGCGCGCTTGTGTTCACGCAGTTCGTGGAGTTTGGCAAGATGCTTGCCCCTCATTTCAGCAAGCGCTTGGGCGTGGACATTCCGTTTATTCAAGGGGCAATGACTCCGGCACAGCGCGAGAAAGTAGTGGCAGAGTTTAATGCCCCGGACGGTCCGCCAATCATTTTGCTGTCGACTCTCGCGGCAGGTGTCGGCATCAACCTGGTTGCCGCCAACCACGTCATTCACATTGACAGGTGGTGGAATCCAGCGGTTGAAAACCAGGCCACGGACCGTTCCTACCGCATCGGTCAGCGTAAAGACGTCCATGTGCACAAGCTGGTCAGTGTTGGAACGCTTGAAGAACGCATCGACGAGCTGATTTTTGAAAAAGCAGAATTGGCGGATGCAGTTGTGCGCGCTGGTGAAACCAAGCTGACGGAGATGGACTTTCACCGTTTGCGGTCACTGTGGCAATTGGACAAGGACAAGATTCAGTCACTGCGTGAATCGATGGACGCAGCGGAGTCAAAGTCCGGTGGGACGGTGACTGATGGGGTGAACCCGAAGGGCACGGCATCGGACTCCACAACCTCGGATGACGATTCGATTCCCAACAATGTGACCCCGTTTAGAGTCCAGAAGAGGTGGTACTGATGGCCGGTGACGGAGACGTGACATGGGGCGACAATGTCATCTTTGCCGAGTTTGGCAAGGGGCCCTCTGGAAAGCGTGGTCGTAAAAGGACTACGGCGCGAAGCGCGCCAGCAACCAGCTCGACGATTGAAAAGCTCCTGGCCACCCAGGACTGGGCTGGTGCATTTACCGGACAGCAGCGACGTGGAACCGCAGCGCGCGTGGCGGTCGAGCCACGTACTACTTTTGCCCGGTGGGTGTGGGAGTTCATCATCCGTGGCGCTGATTCGGGTCGTGTTCACAGAGGTGAGAAGTACAGGTTCGACGGCAATGTGCTGGGGCTTCGAATCGCGGATGGCTACATCATCGGTGAAGTGCAGGGCAGCCAGCCGGAACCATTTTCAGTCTTTATTCGGTTCCCACGGCGGGAGCAGAAACAAACTGACGACGTACTGCGGTGGTTGGTGAACAATCCGTCGGCCTTCACAGAGTTTGAGCACGGCGAGTTGCCGTATGATCAGATGGAAATGCTGTTGTGCGATGGCGAAGAGCACATTTACAGCGAATGCACCTGCCCGGACCCGGCACCTGTGTGTAAGCACACCGTTGCAGTTGCCGCTCAACTTGTCGCTGATATCGACCGCGATCCGCTGTCGCTACTACAGCTGCGCGATTATCCGCAGCGCGAATTGCAACGCCGGCTTCAGGAACTAACACAGCTGCGAAACCGGACTGCGCCGAAGCGCCTCGGGCTTGGTGGCGCGGTTCGGGAGAATCCCGATAAAACCGCCCAGAACTCGGATGGCGCTGGTGGAAATGATGGCGGTGACAACGAGCAGAAAAAGGTTGCCGAGCTTTTCGCTGTCGAAGCCGACTACTGGGGCAATGATTTGGAACGAGTCAGCGTTCCTTCGCTCGAGGTTATTGACCCACTAACAGTTACCGACCGCAGTTTGCTGCATGAAGCATTGCAGCCAACCTGCGTAATTTCGAGAGAGACCATTCGTGCAGTCGCCGATTTGGAAGATTGTTGGCAACATCTGCAGGAATCGCTGAGCCTGGGACAAAAGGAGCGCTAGTCATGAAATTCATTCACACCTCAGATTGGCAACTGGGAATGACTCGGTGGTTCCTAGAGCTCGACGGCGGTGAAGCCCAAGCTAGGTTCCACGAAAGTCGCCTCAACGCCATCGACCGCATCGGCGAGTTGGCGACCAGCGAAGGCGCTGAGTTCATTGTCGTCGCTGGAGACGTGTTCGATTCCAACACATTGCCGGATAAGGTGTTCCTGCGGGCTCTTGAGCGAATCGCCAAGCTACCCGTGCCGGTGTATCTCCTACCCGGCAACCATGATGCGCTTGATGCTTCTTCCATCTATCGACGTAGTGCTTTCGAATCTTTGGAAGACCGAGGAGTTTACGTAATTCGCGACAGCGCGCCCATTGCCATCCGTGACGGGGTGGAACTCATCGGCGTGCCAGTGCGCGGCAAGTATTCGGCAGACGACATCGTGGCGGAAATAGCCACGGAGCTTGAGCCCGCCGATGGAATCCGAGTGATGGTCGCACACGGCCAAGTAGAAGGCTTTGGTGCTGATGCAGGAGCCACCATTGATCTGACCAGCTTGGAACAAGCTATTGAGCGCGGGGCGTTGCACTATGTTGCGCTGGGGGATTCCCACTCCACGAGCCAACTCGATCATGCTGGCAGAGTTTATTTCTCCGGCGCACACGAAACCACAGCGTACGACGACAAAGAACGGGATTCCGGCAATGCACTCGTCGTCGACATTGTAGAGAGCGGCCCCGAAAAGGGCTCAGTTACCGTGGCCTCCCACCGAGTGGGGCAGTGGGCTTTTCATGCCATTGACATGGATATCACTGGCGCGGAAGACCTCGATGAGTTCTTTGCTGAACTGGACGGTATCGAGGCGAAGACAGACACAGCGGTGAAGTATTCATTGCGAGGAACCGTGACACTGTCGGAGTCGACTACCTTTGAAAATCGACTTGAGCAGTATCAACAGCTTTTCGCTGCACTTTATCGCCGGGAAAGTGGTTCCGATTTGACGGTGGTTCCGTCCGAGGGGGATATCTCTAATCTCAATCTCACCGGTTATCCGCTCATAGCTGCAGAAAAACTAACGGTCTTGAGTAAGGGACGAACCGAGAGCGGTAGCCCCCTATCAGAATCTGAAACCACCGCAGCAGCCGATGCGCTTCGCTTGCTGGCCCGCCTGGCAGGAGAGAAGGAATAAATCATGCGTTTTCACGACATCGAATTACACAATGTACGTGCGATTGATTCACTCTCAATCACAGGGCTCGCCGAGCGCGGCGTGGTAGTGATTTCCGGTGAAAATGAGTCGGGTAAGACGACAATCGCCAAAGCTATTCACGTTGCACTGACGACAAAATGGAAGTCCAGGTCAAGCGAAGCGCTTAGTCTGAACAGTCACTCCAGCCAGGAAAAGCCGCAGGTTAAGCTCCGGCTGGAGCTTGACGGCTACGAATTTACGCTGGACAAGATCTTTGGTGGCACCAAGGACACCGGCACAATCGTCACCGTCCACTCTCCGACAGCCGAGGTTCTCAAAGATGACCAGGCGGAGGAGTGGCTGGCCGCCCGAATGCACAATGCAGATACCAAGAACCTGTGGCAGGTTTTCGTTGCTGAACAGGGGCAAGCACAAAAGACCCTCTCCTTGGGCGGTTATGTACAAGTCACTAGCGCATTGCAGTCGGCATCGGGGCAGCGCGCGGAAACCGCAGAAGAGGTAGGCCTTTTTGAAGCCGTTGAAGCCGAATACGGCAACTATTTCCAAAAAAATGGCAAAGAGCGCAAGCAGGTTACCGACGTAGACAAGGAGCTGGCGGAAGCCCAGCAGGTGCGCGACGAAGCGGCGAAAAAGGTCCGGGAATTCGAAGCGCTCAATGAGGAAGCTGCTCGTAATGAAGAAAGCCAGCAAACGCAGCGGGCATCGTTGCCAGAAGCCCAAAACGAAGTCGAGCACTGGGGCCAGGCACTAGAAGAACTCGAAAAGTTCAGGGTTGCCGTCTCCCAGGCACAGGAGGTCTCTGCAGCGGCGAAGCAGCAGCTGGACTTAGCTAAACAGGCTCAGCAAGAGCGCGAAGCTTTCATTCAGCAGGCACAAGAAGCCAAGGATCAGCATTCTGCTGCAGAGAAGAAAGTTGCTGAATTTAAGGAAGCGTTCGATAAGGAGGTCGCAGCTTTAAAGAAGGCGCAGGAAGATCGCGATGCGGTTGTAAACACGTACCGCGAAGCTCGAAAGGCAGAAGAACTGGCCGCAGCTGAAGTTGCATTGGGAGAGAAGCGCGGTTTGGTTGAAGCTCTGTCGAAGCGAGTGAAGAAACTCGATGCGCTCCGCGCGCAATTGGCAGAGCACAAGGAGATAATTACTCGGAATTCCGTTACCGAAGAGGTAATGGAAAAACTGTTGACCTGCGAACGCGAAGTTGCAACAGCCGCCGCTGTGCTGGAGGCATCGAGCCCGAGTGTGCAGCTCTCGGCTAGTAGTGCGCAGGAGGTCACGGTCGACGGCGAGAAAGTGGGGCTAGCTCCGGAGGCTGAGACAGTTCAACGCGCGGTTACTAAGCCATTGGCCATCGAAGTCGGCGACGTCACGGTTGCTATACAGCCCGGAGACGGCTCAGATTCGCAGCAGCGCAAGCTAGAAAAAGCAGAGACATCGCTCAAAGAACAGCTTGAGGTTGCAGGCGCTGATTCCGTCGCGGAAGCACAAAAGGCATACACACGACGTCGGGAAGCGGAAAAAGCAAAATTCCAGGTGGAGACATCCATAACTGCGGTGTCCGACGGTGTGGAGTATCACCAGCTCACAGCAGAGTTGGACGATGCGAAGGAAGAAGCACGAGTACACGGCGAGCGGTATCAGGAACTTGCGGGCGAGGAAGCGCCGACGGAGATTGACTTGGTATCGGCAAAGTCCCGGCTGGAAGAAGCTGCAGTGGGGCGTAGGGATGCCGAGTCGGAGCGCGACAGTGCTGATATGCGCTTATCGAAGCTGGAGAAGCGTCCTGCACACGCCAACTATACGAAGGCCAGCAGCGAGCTTGAAGGGGCTCGGTCCGTTCTGAAGGTCCGCGAAGATTCGCTCACGGCGACGCGAGAAAAAGCCTCGGACGCCGAGATCTTTGCTGCGGTGGAAAACCGAGGCAAGGACTATGAGGCGGCAGAAGAGCAACTGGCTGCGGCTCAGAAGGAGCTGGCGCAGCGGGATGCCGACGACGTGGAAGCATCGCTCGCGGGCGCTAAGCAGCGACGGGATGCAGTTGAGAATCGCCTGGCTGAGCTGGAAAAGCGTCGGCAAGAGATTCGGGTGCACTTGGACTATTTCGACAGCGCGAATGAGAAACTGGCAGCAGCTGAGGGAGTAGTGGAGCGAACACAGCGAGATCGGAATTCAATGCGTCGACGTGCAGCTGCCGCCAAGACTCTCATGGAGGTAATGACACAGGCACGCGTGGCATCGCGGAATGCGCTGGCTGACCCCTTGCTGCGCAAGCTCGAAGAGTACGGTGGCGGTGTGTTCGGTGCGGGAACTCAGTTCACGATGAATGAGGACTTGCAGATTGAGTCACGGTCCAATGCCGATGGCAAGTTCGATGTCGATGAGCTATCTGGTGGAGCGCAGGAGCAGCTGGACATTCTGCTGCGCTTGGCCGTTGCCGGTGTCATGGAGGGCGGGCAGGGCGCTCCGGTGATTATTGATGATGCATTAGGTTATTCAGACGAACACCGTTTGCGGCGGATGAATAATGCTCTTGCCAAAGCGGGGCGCGATATGCAGGTATTAGTCCTGACGTGCGATGAAGCCCGCTTTGATCGTGTGACAGGAGCGGAGTTTATGAAAATTCAGGATTTGGTTTCAAGATAGTAGGCTCTGTACATATGCAAGATGTTCCGTGGTTAAGTGATGAAGAGCAGCGGTTATGGCGCTCAATTCTGAACGCTAAACGGGCCGTTGACAGGTCAATCGACCTTCAGCTGCAAGATTCTCTCGATATTTCCACTGCAGATTTTTCGGTTCTGGTTGTTCTCTCCGAGGCTGAAGACAATGTAGTGCGCATGCGCACCCTGTGCGAATCCCTGGAATGGGACCGCAGCCGAATGTCGCATCAAATTACTCGCATGGAGCGACGCGGGCTAGTAACTAAGGAACGCTGCGCCTGCGATAACCGTGGTATTGATGTCACGCTTACTGAACACGGTCGAACCGTGATTGAGAAGGCGGCGCCGAACCATGTGAAGCTTGTGCGCCATGTTTTGTTTGATGTGCTCGGTGAGAATATCGACTATCAGGGGATTTCCGCTGTGCTCGATAAGATTGCAGAGACCGCCAATGCTACGGTCACCGATTCAGTCGACGGAAAAGCAGAGTAGCCAGAAGTTTTTTGTGAGTGTTTTCTCATTTGTCTCCGCTACGAGGCTCTCACCATTAGCCTAGAGCAGTATGAACTCATTTGAATGGCTGAGTGATGATGAACAGCTCTTTTGGCAGTCGATGGTAGCTGCTTTTCGCGAGGTAGAGCGCAATATCGAGCGAAGCCTACGCACTCGAACCGGGCTGACGTTCGCGGACTTTACCCTGCTCATCGCTCTGCATGAGGTAGAGGATGGGATTCTGCATGTTGACAAGATTTGTGATCGACTGAAGTGGAACCATCCCCGCGCGCTGCTGCATACCAACAGGTTGGAAAAGCGCGGATTTATTCACACCGAAGACCACGGCGAAGACCCGGACTCGGATTATGTCGTCGTCTTAACAGGCGTTGGTCGGCACGTGTTTGCCGAGGCGGCGCCGGATTATGTAGACACTGTTCGCCAGGAAGTAATTTCACCACTTGCTAATGAAGACCGCGAAGTGATGCTGAGGTGCTTCCAGTCGGTTCTCGAAAGGAAGTAAGACTTCCACGCCCTGCTAGTAAAACAACCACTAGCAGGGCGCTTTTTTCTCTACGTTTCAAGCTGTAAGGTAAGGCGTGCCTAAAGCAAAGGGGTGACTGTTCACTTCTCTTTGTGCACCCTAAGTACCAAAAATTACGCAGAAATAAACAAGGCAGAAACTGAAACGCATGAGAGTCAATATTTTCGCCAAGGCTAAAACCGCGCCAAAGACCAAAACTCTGGCCGCAATCGGGTGTGCAGCGCTGAGCTTCGTCGCTACAGCATGCGGTGCGGACGCAGAGTCGAACACGGCTGCCGACAACAAGGGAGAACTCACTGTCACTGATGTCGCAGGTCGCACTGTGACCTTCGACAAGCAGCCAGAACGAGTCGTGCTCGGTGAAGGTCGCGCCATGTTTGTCACCGCGATGCTTGACCAAGAAAACCCGGGTGACCATGTTGTCGCCATGGGCAGCGATCTGCATTCGGGCGCACCATCGTTTGAAGCCAAGCTTTTCGAGACGAACCCCGAGCTGAAAGACATGCCGACCATCGGCAATATCGCCAAGGGCGATGTCACAGTTGAAAACCTCATCTCCCACGACCCAGACGTGGTCGTCATGACCCTTGACCACAAGAAGGCCGCGGAGCAGTCCGGTTTCCTCACCAAGCTCGATCAGGCAGGTCTGAAGTACGTATTCACCGACTTCCGGCAAAAGCCCCTGGAGAATACCGCCAAGTCCGTCGAGCTCCTCGGCCAGATCGTCGATGAGCAGGACAATGCCAAGAAGTTCACCGACTTCTACACAAAGCGCGTCAACGAGATCACCGAACGTGCCGCCAAGCTCGAAGACAAGCCAAAGACCTTCGTCTGGCGAGCAGCCGGTCTCAAGGATTGCTGCTCGACCGTCAACAAGTCCAACCTCGGTGACCTTGTCACAGCAGCCGGCGGTGAGAACCTCGGAGACAGCCTCCTCGACACCGAATCGGGCGACGTGACCGCAGAGAAGGTCCTGTCCGTCCAGCCGGAGAAGATCATCGCCACCGGTGGTTCTTGGGCGCTCGATCCGAAGAAGCCGGAAGTGCTGCCACACGTCGAACTCGGCTACACCGCCACCCCAGAGACCGCACAGCGCACTCTGGAAGGCCTGCTGAAGACTCCGGGTTTTGACACCCTGACCGCGCCGAAGAAGGGGGATCTGTACGCCGCCTTCCACCAGTTCTACGACTCGCCGTACAACGTCTTCGCGCTCGAGCAATTCGCCAAGTGGATTCACCCAGAGGAGTTCGCTGACCTCGACCCGGTCGCTGACTTCGCCAAGTTCCACAAGGACTACCTGCCCTTCGAACTCAGCGGCACCTTCTTCACCGCGCTGGAGCCGACCAAGTAACCCATCTTCCACCATCGAAGAAGGAATCCGATGACTTACACCAATCTGCACGCTCCCGCGTCAGGGCTTGACGACGAACCCCGCGAGTCCACCTCCACCAACGGCAGTGGAGGTCAAGAGTCGCAGCCCGCCACCGAACAGCACGAGTGTCCGTCGTCAAGCACGACCTACGACTCTGCGCGACAGTACCGACGACGCTCAGCCCGAAAGATCGCCGTTATTGCGGTGCTGGTGGGGCTGGCCGTGTGCGCGTTTGTAGTGGCGACAATCGTGGGGCCGATGTCACTGAGTGTGGGAGACGTCGTCCGGGGCATCGTGAGCCCGAATGATGTTGATGAAACCACTCGTACGGTGCTGTGGAAGCTGCGCCTTCCTGCATCAGTGATGGCAGTGCTGATTGGTGCAGCGCTGTCGCTTGCCGGTGCACAGATGCAGACAATCCTCGACAACCCACTGGCGGAGCCGTTTACCCTCGGTATTTCGGCTGCAGCGGCGTTCGGTGGGGCGGCATCGATTGTGCTGGGCTGGGTGATTATTCCGCATGCGCAGTTCAACCTGGCGGCCGTGGCCTGGGTATCATCCGTCATCGCGGTGGCGATTGTGGCGGCGGCGTCGGTATGGCGCGGCTCGGGTAAGGAATCGATGATTCTGCTGGGTATTGGTCTGGTGTTTCTATTCCAAGCGCTGTTGTCGCTGTTGCAATACCGCGCGACTACCGAGGCGCTCCAGCAGATTGTGTTCTGGACGATGGGCTCGCTCCAGCGCGCGAACTGGGTGGCCAACGGCATTATTGCGGCGGCACTGCTGATCGCCATTCCGTTCACCATTCGCTATGCGTGGGCGCTGACGGTGTTGCGACTTGGCGATGCCCGCGCAAAAGCCGTGGGCATCAATGTGGATAGGCTGCGCATTGCGACGCTGATTGTAGCCTCGCTGCTGGCGGCAACCGCAGTGGCCTTTGCCGGCATCATCGGCTTCATCGGACTGGTCGGTCCACACATTGCGCGCATGCTGGTCGGTGAAGAACAGCGCTTCTTTGCCCCGGCATCGATGGCGGCAGGCGCGGCGCTGCTTGCGGCAGCTCATGCGGTATCCATCACGGTGGTGCCGGGTGTGGCAGTGCCGATTGGCATCATTACCGCAATCGTCGGTGTCCCATTCTTTGTCGGTTTGGTTTTCCTGCGTAAGAGGACGGTGTGGAACTAATGGGCGTATTTCTCGATGTCAACGAAGTAGCTGCAGGCTATGGCAAGCGGAAGGTGCTGCGCGGGGCGTCGATGCGCACGCTGAAGCCGGGTACGGTGACGGGTTTGCTCGGGCCAAACGCTGCGGGTAAGTCCACACTGATGACCACCCTGGCGGGGATTCGAAAGCCCATGTCCGGGGAGATTGTGCTGACCCGTGACACTGAGCGGGTTGTCGGCTCCGAACTGCGCGATGTGGTGGGCTACGTGCCCCAGGATCTGCCAGCAAGTGCCTCGCTGACCGCATTTGAATCGGTGTTGGTCTCTGGCCGGCGCGCCGGGCGTCTGCGCGTGCGCGGCTCCGAGATTGAGCACACTGCGGCGGTTCTCCGGAAGGTTGGTATTGAGCACCTTGCCGACCGCTTCGTCGGCGAGCTCTCCGGCGGTCAGCGTCAGCTCGTCGCCGTCGCGCAGATGTTTGTCCGCGATCCCGAGGTCATGCTTCTCGACGAACCCACCTCCGCCCTCGACCTGCGCCACCAGGTGGAACTCCTACAGCTCGTCCGCGCGGAGGTCGCCTCACGGAGCTCCTTGGCGCTCGTCGCAATCCACGATCTCAATCTCGCAGCCCGCTACTGCGATGAGCTTGTCATGCTTCACGACGGCCACGTGGTTGCCCAGGGGAGTCCTGCTGACGTTCTCACACCGGATCTTTTGGCCCGCGTCTATGGAATTCGAGCCCGCGTGCTTAATGATGGAGGCGTTCCTGTGGTGTGTCCTATTGAGGAAGACCAGGTTTCTGAGGCCGCATAGTGCGGATTTGGCTGGGGTGCGGGGCATTTCGCTAATCGCCCCAGCCAAGTGGTAACATCTTTTCTCGTTGCACTTGTTGTGCTTGTGCCACACGCCCCCGTAGCTCAGTGGATAGAGCGCCGGTTTCCGGTACCGAAGGTCGGAGGTTCGACTCCTCTCGGGGGCACGTCTTATCCCTTAAGCGGTTAGGTTCGATTAGATTCGCCTGGTTGCTTGAGGGATTTTTGTTTCGGGTGTACCTGGCGGAAGCGGGCCAATCCGAGTTACTGACTGCGTTTATGACAAAAATGACCCAAAAAATGGCCTGAAAGTGTCATAAACTCACACAGTTTCACATGTGCAGCCCGTCGGGGGATCCCGGTTAGTTGGCCGGGCGACTGACCGTGCCATCGGGGTAGCGGGCAAACCGCCCCTCTTCAAAAGGCGCGACGGGAGCATTGGATTCGTATGGCCATGCTCCGAACTCACCACGCTGGTAGGCGTCGAATGCCTCAACGAGCTCTTCGCGGCTATTCGCAACAAGCGGGCCATGCTGATACACGGGAGCGCCAATTGGTCGGCCTTGGAGGATGAGCGCGAAGGCCCCCTCGTCACCTGCAGAAATGTCCAGTGTCTCGGTTGAGCGCAGCACTGCGCCCTCTTGCTCCAGCGTTTCGCCCTCGATAGTGAGGCTGCCGCGTAGAGAGTAGAGAGTCCGAATTGTCTCGGCATGATTGGTAGGTGGCAAAGTGAGCTGCGCGTTCGGCTGCAAACGCAGCAACCACACGGCTACATCGGAATCTGGTGCAGCGGCCCAGGATTCCGGTGGTGGTGCGAGTGGCTTGGTATCGCCAAATGCGCCAGCGATGACTTTTACGTCGTAACCGTGGCCATTGTCATCAGTGCCGGTGACATGCGGAGTGTCTTCTGCCCAGAACATCTGGAAGTGCGGCTTTGCCTCCTTGCCTTCGGGCGGCAGGTTCAGCCAAATCTGGAACATGTGGTGGGGATTGGGGCCATCGACATGCAAAAGCGGAAACATCTCTGCGTGCGCTGTACCTGCGCCGGTGGTCAGCCACTGAGTGTCGCCGTCGCCGTAACGAGCCTGTGCACCTTCGGAGTCGGTGTGGTCGACGTAACCTTCCTCGACAATCGAGATAGTTTCAAAGCCGCGGTGTGGGTGGGAGGGGAAGCCGGGGACGGTTGTGCCGTGGTACATGGACCAGCCGTCCTTGCCGGAAAAGTCCATGCCGATATTACGGCCGAGCAGCGAGGCATCTGGTGTCATGGTTGTGCCCTTGGCCTGCGGGTATAGGTCGTAATGGTGGACCGCGAACAGGAAGGGATCCATGCCGGGGAGCTGTGGGTTGTCGGCTACTGAGAACTTTTGAATGATTGCGCTCATGACAGGCTCCTTTGGCTAGCTAAATTCATCATCCACAACAAAATGTTGGCGTGTCAATCAAAATGCTAGCCAAGAACCGACCCGACTGTCTCTACTCAGCAATAATCACAATCAGCGTGCGCGGCCCGTGGACACCTTCGACTCGGGCAAGCTCGATGTCCGAGGTCGCAGAAGGCCCCGAAATCATAGTGATTGGAGCAGTGGGATCACTCTCGCGTAGACGGGAAAATGCCTCCGGAATGCCGTAGACGACCGTGGAAGCGGGCACAACGCAGATGTGAATATCCGGCACCAAGGTCAGCGCGCGGCGGCCAGAAGTGGCCGAACCGTCCAGGAAAATGGTGCCGGTCTCGGCGCAGGTGACAGCAGAGCTGGTGACAATCGCGTCGAGCTCGTCCAGCTCTTCGGCGGTGAAACCGGTGTCGACGCGAATCTCGGTGGTGGCCTTACCTCCACCAGACTCCAACCCCGCAACCCACTCGCGGTCCAGACCTTCGGGAATACCAATCAACGAGGCCCCGACATCAGCAATTGCCTTCTTCACAGCCTCATTGATGTCGGTTGCCGAGCTGCCACAGCGGCGCACGTCGGCTTTGTAATCGGCGATGCGCTCGTCGGCAAGCGAAATGATCTCTTTGGCCGTCAGGTCGGAGGAGCGCTCGTAGTCGCGGGGGATGTCGAAATGCGCGCCGGGCTCGCCAGGGATGATGCCCACGTCAGAGGCCAAGTCACGGCCTTCGAAGGCGATTTTCTGAGCATTACGGATACGCTCGAGGATTTCGCTCTTGGCAATGTTCGCGGATGCTGAGGAGTGGGACATAGCTAGGCCTCCTTGTTGGTCGCGTCAGACTTGCCGGATGTGTCGGACGAGTCAGATTGATCAGAACCCGATAGCCCATTAATCTTCGTCGGAACCTGATTGGCCGATTCGCGGGTCAGCTGCGCCGAGAAATCCTTCGAACCCCACAGTGAGCGGAACGGCTTCTTCGGCGGAACCGGGGTATCACGCGCATCCGACCACCCGCTGAGGAAGAGCGGCAGGGCGTGAATCTCGCCGTCCTTCAAACCGAGTACGCGGGCGAGGGAGGCCATCTTTGCGCTCATATTCCAGAGCTTCTGATTGCCCATGATGACCCCGAGCGTGGCAAACAGCTTGCCCTCCACCGGCGGGCGGTGTTCCGTGACCTTACGGTGGCGCAGCTCCAGCAGTGCCGCAGGGATGTCAATTCGCACCGGGCAGACCTCAAAGCAAGCCCCGCACAGCGAAGACGCATAGGGCAGCGAAGCATTCGGATCATCGTAGGAATCCATGCCAGTGAGCTGCGGAGACAAAATCGCACCAATCGGACCCGGGTAGACCGAACCGTAAGCGTGACCGCCCACGTGCTCATAAACAGGGCAGATATTCAGGCATGCCGAGCAGCGAATGCACTTCAGCGCTTCACGCCCAATCGGATCTGCAAGAGTGGCCGAGCGCCCATTGTCCAGCAACACAATGTGGAAATTCTTCGGGCCGTCGCCGTCGGTCGTTCCCGTCCACAGAGAGGTGTAGGGATTCATACGCTCGCCTGTCGACGACCGTGGCAGTAGCTGCAAGAAGACTTCCAGATCCTGGAAGGTGGGAAGCAGCTTCTCAATACCCATCACCGAAATCAGTGTTTCCGGCAGCGTGAGACACATACGGCCGTTGCCCTCTGACTCGACGACGGCCACAGTACCGGTTTCGGCCACACCGAAGTTGGCGCCAGAAATCGCAACCTTGGCCTTCATAAATTGCTCGCGCAGGAACTTACGGGATGCCTCGGCGAGATCGGCCGGATTGGCTTTCAGGTCCGGGTCGACTCCGGGGATTCCATTGAGGAAGATCTCGCGGATATCTTCGCGATTGCGGTGGATAGCAGGAACCAGGATGTGGCTCGGCATGTCGTCGGCAAGCTGAACGATGAGTTCCGCCAGGTCGGTTTCGCGGGCGGTGATGCCGGCGTCGGCAAGTGCTTCGTTCAAGCCGATTTCCTGCGTGGCCATCGACTTAATCTTGACGACCTTTTCTTCGCCGGTCTCTTTCACCAAGTCCGTGATGATGCGGTTTGCCTCGGCGGCATCGCGCGCCCAGTGGACGTGACCGCCGGCATTCGTAACTGACTCTTCAAACTGCTCCAGCAGTTCCGGCAGACGCGCCATAACATCGCGCTTGATGTGGCTGCCCGCGAGCCGCAGCTGCTCCCAGTCATTCTTCTCGGCTACGACATGCGCGCGCTTCTGACGAATCGAACGCGTGGCATGACCGACATTTTCGCGCATGCGAGTGTTCTTGAGCTCCTCGTGCGCTGCGGCCGTGAACCCGCGCGTACCGCGCAGATGCCCGACGTTGTGCGGCGCGCGGGGAGGAAGGGCTGGCATGCCGACGTTAATTGCGACCATTACTGTTCACCTCGCAGGGAAGCTTCTTGGCGGTTGTGCACATCAAACGGGGTCTCCTTGGTGGAGGCCAGAATCTCGGCCATATGGATGGCGTGCACGCCAGAGTCCTGGCGACGCAACGCGCCACCGATATTGAGCAAGCAGGAAGCATCGCCAGCGGTGACGAACTCCGCTTCCGTAGCGCGAATATTGGCTGTCTTGTCGGCAACCATTGCAGCGGAGGTCTCCGCATTCTTCACCGAGAAGGTGCCGCCAAAACCGCAGCACTCCGCCGCGCCAGGCAGCTCGCGCAGATCGATTCCATCGACCGCGCTGAGCAGCCGCCACGGACGGTCACCCACCTTGAGTACCCGCAAGCTGTGGCAGGTGGAGTGGTAGGTCACTGAGTGGGGGAAGTAAGCACCGACGTCAGTCACACCAGCGACATCGGTGATGAACTCGGAGAGATCCAGCGTCTTGTTCGCGCAGGCCTGTGCCGCGTGGACTTGGGCACGGGTACCGTAGCGGCCCGCAATCATCGGATGCTGGTGGCGAACGGCGCCGGCGCAGGAACCGGACGGGGCGACAACGTAATCAATCGAGGAATCTGCAAAAGCATCAGCGTAGGTGTCCAGCTGAGGAAGGACTTCCTTCTGGTACCCGGTGTTGACGTGCATTTGGCCGCAGCAGGTTTGTTGTGGTGGAAAGACCACATCGCATCCTAGGCGCGTGAGAACTCTGGCGGTCGCACTCACTGCATCTGGAAACATCATGTCCCCGATGCAGGTCGCGAAAAGTGCTACTTTCACGGTCGCTCCAAAAAGGGTTGAGGGGTAAGGCAATAATTTCCTACCTGAATGCTACGCCTAGCCCCGGATTAAATCTGTTCTCAACCTGAATTCGGCTGGATCGTGAAAGGGGCGCAGGACAGCCGGAGGCGGTGGCCTGCAGATACCCCTCAAATCAATCTTTTGGTGGCTGATGTTTCCACGACTGCGATTGACCTAATAGGATAGGCAATCGTGAATCCTGCTGATCTTGCTGTACTAGTCCGAAAAGTCACCGTCGAGGTTTTGACTGCCCACGATGCCGATGTCTCTATCGTGCCGGAAAACCCGACCGTCGAGCGTCCGCGTAACCCTGAGCACGGCGACTACGCAACCAATATCGCCATGCAGCTGGGCAAGCGCGTCGGCATGGTGCCGCGTGACTTGGCAACTGAAATTGCCACAGCGCTCGGCGCTTCTGAGGGCATCGATGAAGCAACCATCGCAGGCCCGGGCTTTATTAACATCCGCCTGGCCTCCGATGCCCAGGGCAAGATCGTCGAGGACGTCCTGGCAGCGGGGGAGAAGTGGGGCCATGCCGACTTCAACTCCAACCTCGACGTGAACCTGGAGTTTGTCTCCGCAAATCCGACCGGGCCGATTCACCTGGGTGGTACTCGCTGGGCAGCAGTCGGTGACGCTCTCGGTCGTGTCCTGTCTGCCACCGGTGCCAAGGTCACCCGCGAGTACTACTTCAATGACCACGGTCGCCAGATTGACCGCTTCTCCGACTCCTTGGTTGCAGCCGCTCGCAACGAGCCGACTCCGGAAGATGGCTACGGCGGAGAGTACATCCAGGACATCGCCGCTGCTGTGCTGGAGAAGAACCCGCAGGCACTCGAGGGCTCTGAGGAAGAGGTCCAGGAGCACTTCCGCGCCATCGGCGTGGACATGATGTTCGAGCACATCAAGAAGTCTCTGCACGAGTTCGGCACCGATTTCGACGTTTACTTCCACGAAAACTCGCTGTTCGAGTCCGGTCAGGTGGAAGCAGCTGTCAATTCCCTGAAGGAAAACGGCAAGCTCTACGAAGCTGACGGCGCATGGTGGCTGAAGTCCACCGATTACGGTGACGACAAGGACCGCGTGGTCATCAAGTCCGACGGCGACGCAGCCTACATCGCAGGTGACATCGCCTACGTTAAGAACAAGTTCGACCGCGGCCACAACCTGTGCATCTACATGCTGGGTGCCGATCACCACGGCTACATCGCACGTCTGCGCGCGGCCGCTGCAGCGCTCGGCTACAACGCCGATGGCGTCGAGGTGCTCATCGGTCAGATGGTCAACTTGCTTCGCGACGGCAAGGCTGTCCGGATGTCCAAGCGTGCGGGCACAGTGGTCACCTTGGACGACCTGGTTGAGGCAATCGGCGTCGATGCTGCTCGCTACTCGCTAATCCGTTCCTCCGTGGACTCCAGCCTGGATATCGACCTGGGGCTGTGGGCTTCGCAGTCCAGCGACAACCCGGTCTACTACGTCCAGTACGGTCACGCTCGTCTGTGCTCAATCGGTCGCCGTGCCGAAGAGGCCGGTGTGACCAGCGAAGACGCTGACTTCTCCCTGCTGGTAGAGGACCGCGAAGGTGAGCTCATCCGCACTATCGGTGAGTTCCCGGCCATCATCAAGTCTGCTGCTGACCTGCGGGAACCACACCGTATTGCCCGTTACGCTGAGCAGCTTGCCGGTGTCTTCCACCGCTTCTACGACACCTGCCAGATCCTGCCAAAGGCAGACGAAGAGGTATCCGAGCTACACCGTGCTCGTCTCGGCCTGGCTGAGGCTACCCGCCAGACGCTGGCCAATGCTCTGCAGCTGCTCGGTGTTACTGCACCTGAGCGCATGTAGTCGAACGCGCCCGTAAAACTACACCCCGTTGCTCCGCCCGGGTAACGGAGAAAGAGAGCTGTTTCGTGCCTATCGACGGCAATGGTTTCGAACTGGGTGGCTACACCCGACCCGACTCCACCCAATTTAATGAACTACCAGCGCATGTCTGGCCAACTACCGCCCGTCGTCGGGGCGCTGACGAAGAGAATCCCGGCTCGGTGGAAATTGGTGGCGTGAGCCTGGTCGACATTGCCAAGGAGTTTGGCACTCCGGTTTTTGTCGTCGATGAGCAGGACTTCCGCTCTCGCTGCCGCTCGATGGCCAAGGCCTTCCGCGGCGCGGAGAATGTCCACTACGCATCCAAGGCTTTCCTGTCGAAGACCATTGCCCGCTGGGTAATGGAGGAGGGGCTGCATCTCGATGTCGCCTCGGGCAACGAGATGGCTATCGCTCTGGCGGCGGGTTTCCCAGCCAAGGACATGACCTTCCACGGCAACAACAAGTCCACCGCTGAGCTGCGTGATGCTATCTCCGCTGGCGTGGGCAAGATTGTGCTTGACTCCCGTTCGGAGCTGCGTCGCCTGTCCCAGGTGGCGGCTGAAGCAGGCGTGGTGCAGGACGTGCTCGTTCGCGTGAAGCCCGGTGTGGAAGCGCACACCCACGAGTTCATTGCTACTGCGCATGAAGATCAGAAGTTCGGCTTTTCCCTCGCGTCCGGTTCGGCGCTGGAAGCTGCCAACCTCGTAGAAGAGGACGACAATCTGCGCCTGGTTGGTCTGCACTGCCACATCGGCTCCCAGATTGTCGATTCCGACGGTTTCATTCTCGCCGCCGAGCGCGTGTTCTCACTGGTGGAAAAGCTGGTCGAACGCCACGGCACTGAAATCTCGGAACACTTCAACACCCTCGACCTCGGTGGCGGTTTCGGAATCGCCTACACCGCAGGCGAGCAGCCCCTCGACGTTGCTCCGCTTGCCGACGAGATCCTCACTGCCGTAGACAAGCTTGCGCAGCGTATCGGCATTGCGACTCCGACAGTGGCTGTTGAACCAGGTCGTGCCATCGTTGGCCCGTCCATGGTCACGGTGTACGAAGTGGGCACTTTGAAGGATGTGACCATCGATGACGGCATGACCCGTCGTTACGTATCGGTCGATGGCGGCATGAGCGACAATATTCGTCCGGCGCTTTACGGCTCGAACTATGATGGTCGCGTTGTTAATCGCGAGGTGTCCGGTTCCAGGATTCCCACCCGCGTCGTCGGAAAGCACTGTGAATCGGGAGACATTCTGATTAACGATGCGAACTACCCGAACGACATTGTCGAGGGTGATCTGTTCGCGCTCGCTGCTACTGGGGCATACTGTTACGCAATGGCCAGCCGCTACAACATGCTGACGCGACCACCAGTAGTGTCGGTATGCGATGGTCAAGTGACCCAAATATTAAGACGAGAAACCGTACAAGACTTACTAAGCCTGGAGTGTGAAACGCCACGATGACTGCCGCAACGAATAATCCTGGAAAGGGCGAGGGCCACAAAGTTGGTGTCGCTATTTTAGGTCTTGGCACAGTCGGTACTGAGGTTTACCGCCTGCTCAACGAGAAGGCTGAGGACTTCGAGCGCCGCATCGGCGGACCGGTCGAGGTCGTTGGTATTGCTGTGAGCGACAAGACCAAGCCGCGTCCGAATGTGGATCAGGATCTTCTTACCGACGATGCTTTTTCGCTGGTTCAGCGCGATGACGTTGACCTGGTAGTCGAGGTCATCGGCGGCATTGATTACCCACGTCGCGTTGTGCTGGAGGCACTGCGTGCCGGCAAGTCGGTCGTGACCGCCAACAAGGCACTCGTCGCCGCTCACGGCGAGGAGCTCTCTGAGGCTGCCGATTCCTCGGGTGTCGACCTTTTCTTCGAGGCAGCTGTGGCTGCAGCTATCCCGGTCGTCGGGCCGCTGCGCCGTTCGCTGGCCGGTGACACTGTCAATAAGGTCATGGGTATTGTCAACGGCACTACCAACTTCATCCTTGATGCGATGGACTCCACTGGTGCGGACTACGACGAGATGCTGGCAGAGGCCACCCGCCTGGGTTACGCCGAGGCCGACCCGACTGCAGACGTCGAGGGCCACGATGCCGCTTCCAAGGCAGCTATTCTGGCCAGCCTGGCATTCCACACCCGCGTGACTGCTGATGATGTTCACTGCGAGGGTATTACCGAGATCACCGCTGACGACATCGCAGCCGCCAAGAGCGCAGACTGCACCATTAAGCTGCTGGCTACCTGTGAGCGGGTTACGGACGAAAATGGCAAGGAGTCCATTTCCGCCCGCGTGTACCCAGCGCTGATTCCACGTCGTCACCCGCTGGCAACTGTGCGTGAGTCTTTCAACGCTGTCTTCATTGAGGCCGAGGCCGCTGGTCGCCTGATGTTCTACGGCAACGGCGCTGGTGGTAATCCGACCGCCTCCGCAGTGCTCGGTGACCTCGTTGCAGCTGCTCGCAACATTGTCCACGGTGGTCGCGCACCGGGAGATTCCACCTACGCTAACCTGCCGATTCTCGACTTCGGTGACGTTCGCACCCGCTACCACATCGACCTGCACGTCGACGATCGCGTCGGAGTGCTTGCCGATGTCGCTCGTACCTTCTCTGATCACAACATCTCCCTGCGCACCGTCCGCCAGGAAGAGGGCGCCAACGGCGCTCGCCTGGTCATCGTGACCCACAAGGCACTGGAGAAGGATTTGGAAGCAACGGTCGATGAATTGCGCGCCAACGACGCGGTTTTGGCCGTCAACAACGTCATTCGTATCGAAGGAATGGATATCTAAATGGCACAGGAGCTTTTCCCGGGTCAGAAGGTCACCGTCACGGTTGCAGGTTCGTCAGCGAACTTGGGCCCGGGCTTCGACACCCTGGGGTTGGCAGTTGCGCTCTACGACATCGTCGAGGTCGAGGTCATCGAGTCCGGTGTCGTCGTTGAAATTCACGGCGAGGGCGAAGTCGACCTGCCGCGCAACGAATCTAATCTGGTTTTGCGCGCGATTCGCGCGGGCCTTCGCGCCGCAGGAGTCGAGGCACCGGGGCTGAAGGTTATTTGCCACAACACCATTCCGCAGTCGCGCGGTCTAGGCTCTTCCGCAGCCGCCGCCGTTGCTGGTGTCGCTGCCGCTAACGGTCTGGCGGGCTTCCCGCTTACCGATGACCAGGTAATCCAAGAATCCTCGGTATTCGAAGGCCACCCGGATAACGCTGGCGCATCCGTTCTCGGCGGGGCAGTGGTCAGCTGGACTGACAAGCCTGTCGATGGTCGCACCGCACCTCAGTACCGAGCAGTGAGCATTCCGGTGCATGAGTCCATTCAGGCGACCGCACTCGTACCGGCATTCCACGCCTCCACGAATGCAGTCCGTCAGGTGCTGCCGAGCGATGTTTCGCATGTCGACGCTCGTTTCAATGTCTCCCGTACTGCGGTTATGACCGCAGCGCTGCAGTCCCACCCGGAACTGCTGTGGGAGGGAACGCGAGATCGCCTGCACCAGCCGTACCGCTCCGACGTGCTGCCGGTGACCGCAGAGTGGGTCAACCGCCTGCGCAACCGTGGCTACGCGGCATTCCTCTCGGGTGCTGGTCCGACCTGTATGGTTCTGGGAACTACTGCAGTAGATGAGAAGATCTTGGACGATGCCCGCGAGGCTGGCATCAAGGTCATGGAGCTGGGAATCGGTGAGCCGGTTAAGGTCGTGGTCGACGGCTAAGCCGCAGCTGCGGCCAGGTGCCGGGCCAGTGGCTTAGCCTGCTACCTACTTTTCGCCCGGCCCCTTCAGTTTCACGATGCTGTACTGACCTGCGCTCAAGTGCGAGCGCAGGTCTTTCTTGTCGAACTTGCCCACTGAGGTCTTATCGATTGAGTCCACGAAGGCCCAGTACTCCGGCAGCATCCACTTTGGCAGCTTTGGCCGCAGTTCATCGCGGAGCATTTCAGCGGTCTCCTTGCTCTGTTCAACTTCCGGCATCAGCACCGTAATGGCCAGTGGGCGCTCACCCCACTTTTTATCTGGCATGCCGATAATCGCGCACTCGAGTACCTGTGGGCTTTCCATTACGAAGTTTTCCAGCTGAGCGGAGTAGATCCACTCACCACCGGAACGAATGACATCGCGAGCACGGTCATGAATAGTCAGGTAGCCGTCGTGAGTAATCGAGCCGACATCGCCAGTGCGGAGCCACCCGTCCTCGGTGAACTGTTCGCTAGCCTCGTCGACCTCCGCACCGCGGAAGAAGTGCGCGGTGCCTCCATCTTGAGCCTCCGGAGAGCTGTAGTAGCCTCCGGTGACCGTGTTGCCGCGCACCTGCAGCTCACCCTGGTTGCGGTCATGCAGGTCGAGCACGCGGTCGTTGTCATCAACAATGCGGAACTGCATGATGTCCGGGAAACGTCCTTGGCTGACACGGTAGCGTTCGCGGGCCTCACCGGAGGCGCCGTACGGAGGTCGTGCCACGGTACCGATAGGCGAAGTCTCGGTCATGCCCCAGAAGTGGATGACATCGACACCGTAGCGCTCTTCCCATAGCCGAATCAATGCAGGTGGGACAGGAGAACCGCCCGAGAAAATCTCCTGCAGACTCATGCGCTTCGGAGGATTGCTGAGGTAGTGTGCCATGAGGTTAATCCACAGCGTCGGCACGCCCTGAGCTACGCGCGGCATTGAGGTTTCGATGATTTCTGCCAGACGCGGTGCGGACAGGTCCGCGCCGGGGAAGATTAGCGACGCCCCGCACATGAAGGAGGCCAGCGGCACGCCCCAGGACAGGACGTGATAAATGGGCACACAGCAAAGCCACGGGTTTCCATGCGAGATGGCAAAGGAGTCAGTGGTGCGCATATTCAGGCTGTGCAAGTACAGCGAACGGTGGCTGTAGACGACACCTTTAGGTGCGCCCTCGGTGCCCGTCGAATAGCACATGGCTGCACCGGAGTTTTCATCGAGCTCAGGCCAGTCGAAGCGGCTGGGGCGTCCGTCGATGAGCGATTCGTAGGAGTACCACGGGATACCATCCGGCAGTTGCTCAGCCACGTCAGACAGATCACCGATACCGATAATGATGACAGCGCGGACGCGCGGGCAGTGCGGAAGAACCTCGGCGAGCAGTTCGATCTCGGTCGGGTCCGCGATGATGACCTGGTCATCGGCGTGATTGATAATGTGCACAATCTGATCCGGCATGAGCTGCTTGTTCAGCGGCTGGAATACCGCGCCCATGGAGGCGACGCCGAGGAAGACCTCGAAGTGTTCGGCGCAGTTGTACATCAGGGTAGCGATGCGCTGATCCCCGTCGATGCCGAGCTCATCGCGAAGTGCATGTGCCAGCGCACTAGCGCGTGCGGCGATGGCGGCAAAAGTGGTGGTCTCGGGGCCGTCACTGTTCCAGGAGGTCACCGGAGTCCGACCGTGAATGGTGCGACCGTATTCCACAATCTGAGCGATATTGAGAGGAATATGAGGCATCGTACTGCGCATGAGCTCTACAGTACCGACTCACAGCCCCGCGACCTAGCGAAACGCAGGTGAGAACTAGTGTTGCTACCTGACTATTTGGTGACTATCCTTGGGCAATAGGTCGTTTTCAATACGCGGCTAGATACGTACTTCTTCATGTACTCCGCATGCCGTTGACCTTCGCAGTTGTTCACACAACGCGATGGCGCAACGTGACATTGAAAACACATAAATCAGTAGTGCGACTACATAGTCTTGCGGTGCTGTGGACCTAAAATTTCCTAACCATCTTCAGCCCGGACGCTCGGGTTTGAGATGCGGAAATAATGTAGGCAAGATGCCTCGGTTTAGTTTCAACGTCGAGGTCTTTTGCCTGGCTTTTTCGATAGTTTCCCGTCAGCTGCGGCTACTTTTCCGCACGTGGTAAAGGTTCGACGACGGAGCACACGCGGTGGCGGGCAGTAAGAGCGAAAAAGTGTCAATGACATAGCCCCCTGTAGAGAGTGACTGCAGGGAAGGTCGATGAAAGGACATCCGTGACCGATACGGACACCACTGCCACGGCAGGCGGCCCAGAGAATCTTGCGGCCCTCCGAATGGCAGAACTGCGTGAAATCGCTTCCAGCAAGGGCATTCGCGGCATCTCCGCCATGCGCAAGCATGAGCTGATTGAGGCCATTAAGAATGGTGCCCCGGCTGCTGGTTCCGCTCCAGCTCGGAAATCCCGCGCGAAGAAGGCTGCGGCTGGGGCTGCGGATACCGGCTCCAAGGCGAAGGATGCCAAGGAATCGCCGTCGGAAAGCGCGGATAAGGGTTCCAGTAAGAGCGCCGACAAGAGCGACAAGGGCAACGACAAGCGAGACGACGCCAACGCGGATGGTCGCGAGGAGATGTCCCGTTCTCAGCAGCGTCGAAATCGTCGTAACCGTGCTCGTCAGCGCGAGCAGGAGAATCAGGACGATCGCAGCAACGATAGCCGCGACGATTCCGATAACGGCAACGACCGCGGTGATCGCAACGACAATCGCAACGATCGTAATGATCGTAATGACCGCGGTGATCGCAACGACCGTAATAACCGCAACGATCGCAACAACCACGATCGAGACAACGACGATGAAGGCCGCGGCAACCGCAACAACCGCCGCGGTCGCAACAACAATCGCAATAACCATGACGATGACGGTCGTGGCAACCGTAACCGCCGCAACCGTCGCAATCGCCGCGACCGTCGCGGACGCGATAACAACGGTGGGGGACACGGCGGTCAGGACGAGATCCGCGAGGATGACGTTCTCCAGCCGGTGGCTGGCATCGTCGATGTGCTAGATAACAAGACCGCATTCGTGCGCACGTCCGGATACCTGCCGGGCTCTAACGATGTGCTGGTGTCCGCGCAAATGGTTCGTAAGTACGGCCTGCGCAAGGGCGACGCCGTCACCGGTCAGGTCCGCATGCCGCGCGAGAATGGCTCGGGCCAGGTCACTCATGGCAACGGCCGTAATCGCCGCAAGTACAACCCGCTGGTCAAGGTTGAAACCGTAAACGGCATCGATCCGGAGCAGGCAAAGCAGCGCCCGAACTTCGCTAAGCTCACTCCGCTGTACCCGAACCGCCGCCTGCGCCTGGAGACCGAGCAGAAGATTCTCACCACTCGCGTCATCGACCTGATTATGCCGATTGGTAAGGGTCAGCGTGCGCTCATCGTTTCGCCGCCGAAGGCCGGTAAGACCACGATCCTGCAGAACATTGCGAACGCTATCGCGACGAACAACCCCGAGTGCTACATGATGGTCGTGCTTGTCGACGAGCGCCCGGAGGAAGTCACCGACATGCAGCGCAGTGTCCGTGGCGAGGTTATTGCTTCTACCTTCGACCGCCCGCCGTCAGATCACACGGCAGTGGCCGAGTTGGCTATTGAGCGTGCAAAGCGTCTGGTGGAACAGGGGCAGGACGTCGTCGTACTGCTGGACTCCATTACCCGCCTTGGCCGTGCGTACAACAACTCTTCGCCGGCATCGGGACGAATCCTCTCCGGTGGTGTGGACTCCAACGCTCTGTACCCACCGAAGCGCTTCTTGGGTGCTGCCCGAAACATCGAAGAAGGCGGCAGCCTCACCATCATCGCCACTGCGATGGTGGAGACCGGTTCCGCAGGCGACACCGTCATCTTCGAGGAGTTCAAGGGCACCGGTAACGCCGAGCTGAAGCTCGACCGTAAAATCTCCGAGCGCCGCGTGTTCCCGGCAGTGGATGTCAACCCGTCGGGTACTCGTAAGGATGAGCTGCTGCTCAGCACGGAGGAGGCTCGCATTATGCACAAGCTGCGCCGCATCCTCTCCGCGCTGGAGTCGCAGGCTGCTATTGACCTGTTGATTAAGCAGTTGAAGAAGACCCGGAACAATAAGGAATTCCTGATGCAGGTGGCTTCTTCTGCACCAATGGCCGCCGACGTTGATGTGGACGACATGCTTTAGCTGGGGTTAGCCGCAAACCACAGCACCAACCAGCATTTCACCCATCACAATCTGAAGGAATATTCAATGGCTAATCAGGTTTCCGCAGTTGACGACATCCTCTCCGAATACCACGGGCTTGAGGCGCAGCTGGCAGACCCCGAGCTGCACAACGACCCGAAGGCTGCCCGTAAGGTCGGCAAGCGCTTCAATGAGTTGCAGCCGGTCATTCAGACTCACAAGAAGTTGACTGAGGTCCAGGATGACCTGGAGGCAGCTCGCGAGATGGCATACGAGGACTCCGAATTCGCAGCTGAGGCTGAGCGTCTCGCTGCCGAGGCAGAGGAGCTCGAGGAAAAGCTCGCCGACCTGCTGGCTCCGCGCGATCCGCACGACAGCGATGACATCGTTATGGAGCTCAAGTCCGGTGCCGGCGGTGAGGAGGCAGCGCTCTTCGCAGGTGAGCTCGCTCGCATGTACCAGCGCTATGCAGAAAAGCACGGCTTTACCACCGAGATTCTCGGTCTGTCCGAGTCTGATCTCGGCGGCGTGAAGGACATGACTATGTCCATCCGAGCTAAGACTCCGTCCCGTGACGGTGCGTGGAGCGTGTTCAAGTTTGAAGGTGGCGTTCACCGTGTGCAGCGCGTGCCGGTTACCGAATCTCAGGGCCGTATTCAGACTTCCGCGGCTGGTGTGCTGGTCTACCCGGAGCCCGACGAGGTCGAAGACATCCAGATTGATGAAAAGGATTTGCGCGTTGACGTCTACCGCTCCTCCGGTAAGGGCGGTCAGGGTGTTAACACCACTGACTCCGCCGTTCGCCTGACGCACCTGCCGACTGGTCTCGTTGTTACCTGTCAGAAGGAACGCTCGCAGATTCAGAACAAGGCCCGCGCTATGCAGGTCCTTGCTGCTCGACTGCAGCAGATGAAGGAAGAGGAGATCGCCGAGGCCGCCTCTGACCAGCGTAAGTCTCAGGTGCGCAACATGGATCGCTCCGAGCGCATCCGCACTTACAACTTCCCGGAGAACCGCGTTTCCGATCACCGCATCGGTTACAAGGCTCACAACCTGGACTCGGTGCTGGGCGGCGACATGGATGACCTGCTCAAGGCCCTCCACGACGCGGAGCGCGCTGAGCGTCTTGAAGCCGAGTAGCCCCACGCCCGCAGAAAATAGCTCGCCGACGTTACCGGATTCCGTCCGTACTCTCGGCGAGCTGTTTCGCTATGCGCGTCGCACGCTTGACGACGCGGCGCTGGCTTCTCCGGATGCCGACGCGCGGGCGCTGTTTGCAGCTGCTATCAATGCGGGACCGGCAGACATCATCTTCCGCGGAGACGAACCGTACACCGATGAGGACGGTCGCAAGTATCTGGCCGAGGTACTGGCCCGCAGAGTGGCTCGTGAGCCACTGCAGCACATCCTCGGTACGGCGCCGATGATGAGCCTGGAACTACAGGTTGGGCCCGGTGTTTTTGTACCCCGGCCGGAGACGGAACTGCTCGCGCAGTGGGCAATCGATCGAGCCTGTGAACTGGTCGCAAGTGGCGTCGTCAAGCCGAAAATCGTTGACTTGTGTACTGGATCCGGTGCGTTGGCGTTGGCGATCGCCGATGCCGTACCCGAAGCGGACGTGGTGGCTGTGGAGCTCTCTGAGCGGGCACGAGCGTGGGCTGCGAAGAATATCGAGACGTACGGCGATGGGCGTGTGCGTCTGATTGCTGGCGATGTCACGGATGTTCAGCTGATTGATGATGGCGCTGAGCTCGCAGAATGGGTAGGCGAGACCGACATTGTTGTGTCCAACCCTCCATATGTGCCCGAAGACACCGAGGTTGCCCCCGAGGTGAGAGCTGATCCGCACTCTGCGGTCTTCGGTGGCGACGATGGGCTAGATGTCATTCGACCTATGATGAACCTAGTGGATGCGCTGGTGCGGCCGGGTGGAGTCATCGGCATCGAGCACGATGACTCTTCAGGAGACGATGTCAGTTCACTGCTAAAGGACACCTGGGATTACGCTGATGTAGAGGTCCACCGTGACTTTGCGGACCGTGACCGTTTTACGGTGGGACGCAAAAATTGATCTTAAAAGCAAACTTTGAAGCAGGAGCACAAATCTGATGAGCAGGATTATGGACTGCAGCACAGATGAAAACCGCGAACGCGCAATTGCAGCAGCAGTAGATGCAGTGAAGGCAGGACGGCTGGTCGTTATGCCTACCGATACCGTCTATGGTCTTGGCTGCGATGCCTTTGATAACCAGGCCGTTGCCTCCTTGCTGCGTGCCAAGCACCGCGGCCCGGATATGCCGGTACCGGTGCTCGTGGGTTCCTGGAACACGATTGAGGGGCTCGTCCGCGAATACTCACCAGCTGCTCGCACGCTGGTGGAGGCTTTCTGGCCGGGTGGCCTTTCGCTGGTTGTGAACCAGGCGCCGAGCTTGCCGTGGAACCTTGGTGATACCGCGGGTACGGTCATGCTGCGCATGCCGCTGCACCCAATCGCCATCGAGATTCTGCGCCGAACCGGTCCGATGGCGGTATCCAGCGCGAATATCTCCGGCCAGGCACCGGCCACCAATGCCGTGCGTGCCAAGCAGATGTTGGGTGGGGAAGCGGCTGTCTACGTCGACGGCGGCGAAGCCACGATTGGCACCCCATCGACGATTGTCGATATCTCGACTCCAGCGCCGCGGATTCTGCGCGAAGGCGCTGTGTCAGCAGCGGCGGTTGCCGAGGTTTTGAGTACTACGCCCGAGCGACTGCTGGGTCAGTAGTCTTGTCTACCTAAGGCTTTTCCTGTTTAGTATCTGCAGCGATTGTGTGGGTGAGTAGTACCTAGTGGCGGACATGAGCTTATTGGCAGCCCAGTCGGGTGGGGCAGGTGTGCCCATCCGCGAGCTCGCCATGCTCGTTTTAGTTTCCGCTGCTGTCAGTTATTTGCTCACTGGAGTGGTGCGTTATGTGCTGGTCCGTTCGGGCTGGTTGGATGCTCCCCGCACGCGCGATGTCCACGATATTCCGAAGCCCAGACTCGGAGGCGTGGCGATGTACTCCGGCGTGGTCGCAGCTATCGCCCTTGCCTCCGTGATGCCGGCCCTCAACCGTGGTTTTCCACCTATGACTCCAGATATGAGGGCAGTCGTGGCGGCCGCGTCGCTCCTGCTAATCGTCGGTATTTGGGATGACCTCTTTGACTTAGATGCCCTCACCAAGCTGGTGGGGCAGGTCGCGGCGGCACTTTTGATGTCATTTATGGGCGTCAACTGGTATCTGCTCTATATCCCTTTTAGCGGCGGCGCCACGCTCATTCTCGATCCAATCATGTCCACAGTGTTGACTGTCCTATTTACTGTGGCATTGATTAACGCCTTCAATTTTGTTGACGGCATCGATGGTCTCGCAGCTGGACTCGGCATGATTGCCGCAGCTGCAATCCTTGTCTATTCGATGGTCATGCTTCACGACCAAGGTGGCACCGTTTCCGCCTATCCACCCGCGATGATTTCCGCGTGCCTCCTCGGCGCTTGCCTGGGTTTCTTGCCGCACAACTTCGAGCCCGCACGCATTTTCATGGGCGATTCCGGTGCCATGATGATCGGCTTGCTGCTCGCTGCGGCATCGGTGTCGGCGTCGGGGCGCATCGCGCCCTCCATGTACGGCACCGCTGACGTCATCGCTCTAATCTCGCCGGTTGTGGTCGTCATCGCAGCAATTAGCGTGCCAATGCTCGACCTACTTCTCGCTGTCGTTCGCCGCGTCAGTCAGGGCAAGTCACCTTTCTCACCCGACAAAATGCATATTCACCACCGCCTCCTGTCGATGGGGCACAGTCATCGCCGCGTGGTGCTAGTGCTTTACCTATGGGTGTCGGTCGTCGCGTACGCCGCCGTTGCCACTACCATTTTCCCCTTTGAATTTGTCGCTCTCACCTTCGGAATCCTGCTTATCATCGCGGTTGTCTTCACCCTCCGCCGTCGCAATGCGCTTGCCGACGACCGTTCAACGGGAGCGCGTCCCAGAAGTGGAAGTGGGGTCCGGCAGGTTATAAGACGTCGACGTGGACGCAGAAGGTACAATCTTCGACCGTGACTGAAAAAACAACTCCGGAGCCCGAGTCTAAATACGACGATTCGCGGCGACCGCTGCTGGCTGCTGCTCGCTCGGGCGCAATCGCGCTCGCTGTGATTACCGTGCTTTCGCTGCTGGTCTGGGGTGGCAAAAACGGTATGCCCGGTGTCTGGGGCGTACTCCTTGGTGCGGGCATTAGCGGAAGCTTCGTATTGCTTACCGTTCTAGGCATCCTCTTTACTGCTCGAACTTCGCCGTCCGTCACGCTTGCCGTTGTACTGGGTGGCTGGTTGTTGAAGATTGTCGTATTGATCGGTGTCCTGGTTGTTATTAGAAATCTTGAGTTTTATGACAACATGACTTTCTTCGTCACTGTTGTACTCACGCTGATGGTGACGCTGGGTGCAGAAGTGTGGGGAATGTCGCAATCTAACCTCACTTATGTGCAACCAATGAAGGACGAATAGCTCGTTAATAACTTGTTGACCTGCTGAGAGGCTGCAATGCGCCTCTAAAACCGCAGGTAATAAGCATATTGTCCAGTTTGTGCAGAAGATGCCACAAATAGAGGCCGAAACCCACAGCGGGGGTCGGCCTCTTTGTTGGTTTCGGGGTCGGAAACGCGGGGGTGTACCGGGTGGGGAAAATGAGTCAGAACTGTTATCCTGAGTTTCGGGTAAGACGGCCTGTAGCGAAATAACTATCATTTCCACAGGTACGGTCCCCGTGAGCGCCGTGCTGATGAGCGAATGGAATCCGCGGCGCGACACGTTAAATGACGTCCTTCGCACCGCTTGACAATAGTTCTAGCGGCCCAATCACGGGAGAGAACGCTGAGCGTTACAACACTTGCCGAGATGCGGGGTGAGTTTCACTCACCCAACTTGCAGGAGGAGTATTTCCCGGGTGAACAATTTGGCGACTTCATTTTAGGTGGCAGTGGCGACTGGTACGCCATGGACCGCCTGATGATTGTTCGTCTTTTGATGGCCGTGATCGTCGCCGTGTTCTTCGTCGTCGCAATGCGTCGTCCGAAGCTCGTGCCGACTGGTCTGCAGAACGTTGCGGAGTTGATGCTGGACTTCGTCCGCATCCACATCGCGGAGGAGATTCTGGGTAAGAAGGAGGGGCGTCGTTTCCTTCCGGTTCTGGCCACCATCTTCTTCCTTGTTATCTCGATGAATATTGCGGCTATTATTCCTGGCCTCAATATTTCGCCGAACGCCCGAATCGGTATGCCACTGGTTCTGGCCCTGTTCGCATACGTTGCCTTCATTTACGCGGGCTCGAAGAAGATGGGCTTCTTCAAGTTTGTGAAGTCGGCAGTCGTTATTCCGAACTTGCCACCGGTACTCCACCTCATCGTGGTGCCGATCGAGATTTTCTCCAACTTCGTTCTCCGCCCAGTTACGCTGACCATCCGTCTGATGGCCAACATGCTGGCGGGCCACATGGTTCTAGTCCTGCTTTTCGGTGCCACGAACTTCTTCTTCTGGCAGCTGAATGGTTGGACCGCCCTGTCCGGGTTGACCCTTGTCGCTGCGGTAGCATTCACGCTGTTCGAGATGCTGGTGATTTTCCTGCAGGCATACATCTTTGCCCTGCTGAGCGCCGTCTACATCGAACTGTCGCTGCACGCAGACGAGCACTAACCCATAACTAATGAGGCCGCAACTTCGGCAACAAGGCCTCGCAAATTTAATAGCAAGACCCACTTGACCCACAAAAGCCCCGGGCCTACTTAGAACAATCTTTAATCCGGGGCCATCCTTTAAGAAAGGGAACGGTTCATAATGAACGACGTCATCCTCTCCGCCCAGGACGCTGTCCAGGCTGTCGACACCAACGCTGGCCTGAAGACCATCGGTTACGGTCTGTCCACCCTGGGCCCGGGCCTCGGTATCGGTATCGTCGCCGGCAAGACCGTTGAGGGTATGGCACGCCAGCCTGAGATGGCCGGCCAGCTGCGTACCACCATGTTCCTGGGTATCGCCTTCACTGAGGCTCTCGCCCTGATCGGCCTGGTCGCAGGCTTCGTTTTCTAAGTCCGGACCTTCAAGCGGAGAACACGTAAACCATGACAGATTTCACCTTTTTGCTAGCGGCGGGTGACCTCCCGATGGGAGAGTCCATTAACCCGCTGCTGCCAAAGACCTATGACATCGTCTGGTCCGTTGTCCCGCTGGTAGTTATCCTGGTTCTCTTCTGGAAGCTCGTTCTTCCGAAGTTCCAGGAGGTCCTGACCGAGCGGGAGGACCGGATTGAGGGCGGCATTGAACGCGCTGAAGCTGCACAGGCTGAAGCCAAGGCCGCTCTGGAAAAGTACAACAGTCAGCTCGCAGAGGCCCGTACTGAAGCAGCAAAGATTCGCGACGAAGCCCGTGCACAGGGTCAGCGCATCATTGCAGACGCTACGACCAAGGCTAATGACGAGAGCGCACGAATCATCGAGTCCGGTGAGAAGCAGCTCGCTGCCCAGCGTGAGCAGGTAGTCGCAGAGCTGCGTAAGGAAATGGGCCAGAACTCCATCAATCTCGCTGAGCGCCTTCTGGGCGAGCAGCTTTCCGACGACGTTCGTAACTCGTCGACGATTGACAACTTCTTGTCCAACCTTGACACCGTGGCCCCGGCCGGAAAGTAGGCGACATGCACGCAGCAAGCCGCGAATCCCTGGCAGCCCTTAGCCAGCGACTGGACGCCGCTATCGGTGGCGACAATGTCGCTGTTGCTCAGGCTGCTCAGACTGGTTCCGAGCTTTTCGACATCGTCGAGGTCCTGGACTCCGACCGCGGCCTGCGTGTCGCTGTCGCCGACACCTCGGCGACTGCGGAACAGCGTTCCGGCCTTGTCCGGAGCCTGTTCGCGGGCAAGGTATCTGAGACGACTCTTAACCTCGTCGTGGATGCTGCCGCGCAGGTATGGTCCACCCCGCGTGAAATGCGTGAGGGTTTGGTAGAGCTGGGCCGTCGAGCCCTCCTTCGCTCTGCCGAAGGCCAGGGACAGCTTGAGACTGTTGAGTCTGAGCTGTTCCAACTGGGACACATCCTGGCTGAGCAGTCGCAGCTTGAACAGCTGCTGGCCGACAAGGCCGCAACCCCCGAAGCCAAGCGTGGGCTCCTCGCCTCTGTGCTGTACGGCAAGGTCACTTCCGTGACCGAAACCCTGGCACTGCAGGCTGTTGGCCGCCCATCCAAGCGCCCCGCGGACGACATTGACTCCCTGTCCCGGCTAGCCGCCGGCCTGCGGAACCACGTCGTCGCTCGCGTGACCAGTGCCACGGCCGTCTCTGACGAGCAAGAGCGAGCACTGGCGGACAAGCTCGGCCGAGTCTACGGCAAGGCGATGTCCATCCACACCGTGATCGACAAGTCGATTCTCGGTGGACTGGTCATCCGGGTTGGCGACGAGGTCATCGACGGTAGCCTTTCAACAAAGCTTGAGAAGCTGCGCGTCGGCCTCGGCTGACGGATGGTTTAGACGATTAATCACTGGAAGAATATTACCGAGAGCAGGAAGAACATGGCGGAGCTGACGATCTCCTCCGACGAGATCCGTAGCGCGATTGCGAACTACACCTCGAGCTACTCCCCGGAGGCCTCCCGTGAGGAGGTTGGCGTTGTTATCAGTGCAGCTGATGGTATCGCCCAGGTTTCGGGAATGCCGTCGGTCATGACGAATGAGCTTCTGGAGTTCCCGGGCGGCGTTATTGGCGTCGCTCAGAACCTTGACACCGACAAGGTCGGCGTTGTGGTGCTGGGTAACTTCGAGTCGCTTAAAGAGGGTGACGAGGTAAAGCGGACGGGTGACGTCCTTTCGATTCCGGTCGGGGACAAGTTCCTCGGTCGCGTAATTAACCCCCTGGGCCAGCCGATTGACGGCCTGGGCGACATTGAGGCTGAAGAGGACCGCGTCCTCGAGCTGCAGGCACCGACCGTGCTGCAGCGTCAGCCGGTTGAAGAGCCGATGGCTACTGGTATTAAGGCCATCGACGCAATGACCCCAATTGGTCGTGGTCAGCGTCAGCTGATCATTGGTGACCGTAAGACCGGTAAGACCGCGGTCTGCCTGGACACCATTTTGAACCAGAAGGCTAACTGGGAGTCCGGTGACCCGAGCAAGCAGGTGCGATGCATCTACGTTGCTATCGGTCAGAAGGGCTCCACCATTGCTGGTGTGCGCCAGACCCTCGAGGAGCAGGGCGCACTCGAGTACACCACCATCGTTGCTGCCCCGGCGTCGGATGCCGCAGGCTTCAAGTGGCTTGCACCATTCGCAGGCGCCGCACTGGGTCAGCACTGGATGTACCAGGGCAAGCACGTCCTGGTCATTTACGATGATCTGACTAAGCAGGCAGAGGCATACCGTGCCATCTCGCTGCTGCTGCGTCGCCCGCCGGGACGCGAAGCTTACCCGGGTGACGTCTTCTACCTCCACTCCCGTCTGCTGGAGCGTGCTGCGAAGCTCTCCGACGACATGGGTGCAGGCTCGCTGACCGCACTGCCGATCATCGAGACCAAGGCAAACGACGTGTCGGCCTTCATTCCGACCAACGTCATTTCCATTACCGATGGCCAGGTCTTCCTCGAGTCCGACCTGTTCAACCAGGGTGTCCGCCCGGCTATTAACGTCGGTGTGTCGGTTTCCCGTGTTGGTGGTGCCGCACAGACCAAGGGCATGAAGAAGGTTTCCGGTAACCTGCGTCTGGACCTCGCGTCCTACCGCGACCTGGAAGCATTCGCAATGTTCGCATCCGACCTGGACGATGCCTCCAAGCGTCAGCTGGAGCGCGGTCAGCGTCTGGTTGAGCTGCTGAAGCAGAAGGAAAACCACCCGCAGCCGGTCGAGTACCAGATGACCTCCATCTACCTCGCTGGTGAGGGCGAATTCGACGATGTCCCGGTTGAGGACGTCCGTCGCTTCGAGGCCGAGCTGCTTGAGCACCTGCAGGACACTCAGCCTGCAGTCTTCGAGCAGATTGACGGCGGCGTCGCCTTCTCTGACGAGTCCAAGGCTGCTCTGAAGTCCGCTACCGCTAACTTCAAGAAGTCCTTCCAGACTTCTGAGGGCGCACCGCTGGCTTCCGAGGCTCCGGTCGAGGCACTCGACGAGGGCGAGCTCAAGAAGCAGCAGATTACGGTCTCCCGCAAGACTGCCCAGAACTAGGCAGGTTGAGCTACTCAATGACCGTTTTCGCAATTGAAGGGAGGGAATAGGACATGGCGAATCTTCGTGAACTTCGAGCCCGAATCAAGTCGGTGAACTCGACCAAGAAGATCACCAAGGCCCAGGAGCTTATCGCAACCTCGCGCATTACCAAGGCGCAGCGTCGCGTAGCAGACTCCCAGCCGTACGCCGACGAAATCGAGAAGGTCATCGGACGTCTCGCATCGGCTTCGTCGTTGGATCACCCGATGCTCGTAAAGCGTGAGGGTAACCAGCGTGTTGCAGTCCTGGTTGTCACCAGTGACCGCGGCATGTGTGGCGGCTACAACCACAACGTCCTGAAGAAGGCTGCAGAGCTGCGTACCGCTCTGGAAGAGCAGGGGCATGAGGTCGTTCTCTACGTGACTGGCCGTAAGGGCACCGACTACTACGACTTCCGTGGTGTCGAGCTCGCCGGTACGTGGGAGGGCTTCTCCCAGGATCCGGACTACGCCGCAACCCACGACGTGCGTCGTCACCTCATTGATGGTTTCAACGCTACGGCCGAGGGCACTGCCAAGTACCGCGAAGGCCTGCGTGGCACCAACGGCGAGGCCGTTCAGGGCTTCGACCAGGTCCACGTTGTCTACACGGAATTCGTGTCCATGCTTTCTCAGATTCCGCGTGCACACCAGATGCTCCCGATTGAGCCTGTGTACGAGGATGTCGAGATTGCTCAGGGCGAGGACATGCTGTCCGATGGATCAGATGACCTCAAGCCGGACTACGAATTCGAGCCTGATGCAGACACCCTGTTGGCAGAGCTTCTGCCGCAGTACGTGTCCCGTACCCTGTTCGCAGTGATGCTCGAGGCCGCTGCCTCTGAGTCCGCTGCCCGTCGTAACGCTATGAAGTCCGCGACGGACAACGCTACCGAGCTGGTCAAGGACCTCTCGCGTGTTGCTAACCAGGCACGTCAGGCACAGATTACCCAGGAAATCACAGAAATCGTCGGTGGCGCCGGTGCGCTCGACGACAGCGGAGAAAGTGACTAGATATGAGCACAGCTCTAAGTGAGCAGAACACCACCACGGCTGTGGGCCGTGTTGTGCGTGTCATCGGTGCCGTCGTCGACGTGGAGTTCCCGCGTAACGAACTGCCGGCACTTTACAACGCGCTGACCGTGGAAGTTACCCTTCCTTCGGTCGCCAAGACCATTGTCCTCGAGACTGCACAGCACCTCGGCGACAACATGGTTCGTACCATTGCTATGGCCCCGACCGACGGCCTGGTCCGCGGTGCAGAGGTCAAGGACACCGGTAAGCCGATTTCGGTTCCGGTTGGTGACGTCGTCAAGGGTCACGTCTTTAACGCAATGGGCGACTGCCTGGACGAGCCGGGCCTGGGTCGCGATGGCGAGCAGTGGGGCATCCACCGTGAGCCGCCGGCCTTCGATCAGCTCGAGGGCAAGACAGAGATTCTGGAAACCGGTATTAAGGTCATCGACCTGCTGACCCCGTACGTTAAGGGCGGCAAGATTGGTCTGTTCGGTGGTGCCGGTGTCGGTAAGACCGTTCTGATCCAGGAGATGATTACTCGTATTGCACGCGAGTTCTCCGGTACTTCGGTCTTCGCCGGTGTTGGTGAGCGTACCCGTGAGGGCACCGACCTCTTCCTGGAAATGGAAGAGATGGGCGTTCTCCAGGACACCGCCCTCGTCTTCGGCCAGATGGACGAGCCGCCGGGAGTCCGTATGCGTGTCGCGCTGTCGGGTCTGACCATGGCGGAGTACTTCCGCGATGTTCAGCACCAGGACGTGCTGCTCTTCATTGACAACATCTTCCGTTTCACCCAGGCCGGTTCTGAGGTTTCGACCCTGCTGGGTCGTATGCCTTCCGCCGTGGGTTACCAGCCGACCCTGGCTGACGAGATGGGTGTTCTGCAGGAGCGCATTACGTCCACCAAGGGCCGTTCGATTACCTCTCTGCAGGCCGTCTACGTGCCTGCCGATGACTACACCGACCCGGCTCCGGCAACGACCTTCGCCCACCTCGATGCAACCACCGAGCTCGACCGCTCGATCGCATCGAAGGGTATTTACCCGGCAGTGAACCCGCTGACCTCGACTTCTCGTATCCTCGAGCCGTCGATCGTCGGTGAGGAGCACTACCGCGTTGCTCAGCAGGTTATTAACATCCTGCAGAAGAACAAGGAACTCCAGGACATCATCGCCATCCTCGGTATGGACGAGCTGTCCGAGGAGGACAAGGTGACCGTGCAGCGTGCACGTCGTATCCAGCGATTCTTGGGTCAGAACTTCTTCGTTGCTGAGAAGTTCACGGGTCTGCCTGGTTCGTACGTCCCGCTGAAGGACACCATCGTTGCCTTCGACCGCATCTGCAAGGGCGACTTCGACAACTACCCGGAGATGGCCTTCGACGGCCTGGGTGGCCTCGACGATGTCGAGAAGAAGTACGCTGAAATGCAGAAGAAGTAAGGGGCATCCTCATGGCTGAAATCACCGCTGAACTGGTTGCCGTTGAGCGACCGCTCTGGAAGGGCAAGGCCACCTTGGTCTCTGCCCAGACCACCGAGGGTGAGATCGGCGTGCTGCCCGGACACCAGCCGTTGCTTGGCCAGCTGGTCAACAACGGCACGGTGACCATCAAGACCGCAGACGGCAAGGTTCTTGTCGCTTCGGTACAGGGTGGGTTCATTTCCGTGTCTACCTCGAAGGTTTCGATCCTCGCGGATAAGGCAATCTGGGCTGACGAGGTTAACCTCTCCGAGGCCGAGTCCAACCTGACTTCGGATGACCCTGCAGTAAAGGCACAGGCTGAGTCGGAGGTCCGCGCGGCTCGTCGCGCTTCCACCAACTAGTCTTTTCGCCTGAACATCCGGTCGCACGACCGTATTCTTCCTGCTTCTTTAAACGGGGCGGGGAGCTCGCAAGAGAAATCTTGCCAGCTTCCCGCCCCGTTTTTCTTAGTTATTTTTCATGTCAGTGCAACAATCGGGTAGGGTTTGTAAAAAGCCTCTAAAGCGCTTTTGAACCAAGGTTCGTCGTCTATTCACCCGGATGCGAGGCTGGCAGATAGTGTTTTCAAGCGTAACCATGATGTCAATCATGTTCATGATTATCGGTGCGATGTTGATCGTCGGCGGGGTCCTTGCCCTGTGGCGTTTCGCCAGCCTGCATGCAAAAGGTACTCCTGTTATTGCTCGTCGCCTTCCTGCAGGTGATGGCAGTCATTGGCGCCATGGTGTCATTGTTTATTCAGAGTCGACGTTGAAGATGTACAAGCTACGTTCGCTGCGTCCTGGCTGTGATGCCGAATTTGCCCGTCACGATGTCACTATTGTGGATCGCCGAGATCCGACTGACATCGAGGCGGGTTTTTTCGCGCCCGGGCTTCGGGTAGTCAGGATTAAAACGGGGAAAAATACCGAATGGGAGTTTGCCGTGGACTCGTCCTCGGACACTGCGCTGGTGGCGTGGGTGGAGTCGAAGCCGTCGTCACGCCAGACTCGTGAGTTTCCTACAGATATTGAGCGACGTTTCCGTTCGGCTTATAACCGTGGCCGAGGAAGTCAGTATTAGCCTCGGACGACAGGCTATTGCTAAGGCTCTAGTGGGTATTGTTTTCTCCCGCGCGGCAGTCACGTTAGGGTAGGGGAATGCGCCTTGTGATTGCTGAATGCACCGTTGACTATGTCGGTCGCTTGAATGCCCATCTGCCTCATGCCCCGCGCTTGCTGTTGGTGAAAGCTGACGGTTCTGTTTCTGTGCATGCCGACGACCGTGCATATAAGCCTCTGAACTGGATGACACCGCCGTGCACGCTGACGGAGAAGGAGATTCTCGACGAGTCGGGTGAAGACACTGGTGAAAAGCTCTGGGTCGTTGAGAATAAGAAGGGCGAGCAGCTTCGTATCACTATCGGCAAGGTGCTGGCTGATAGCACGTACGAACTGGGAGAGGACCCTGGCCTGGAGAAGGACGGGGTAGAAGCGCATCTACAGGAACTGCTTGCAGATCAGTTCACAACGTTCGGCGAGGGCTACACCCTGATTAGGCGCGAATACCCAACCCCGATTGGGCCGGTGGATCTGCTTGGCCGCGACGAAAACGGCGCCACTGTTGCAGTAGAGGTTAAGCGTCGGGGCGGTATCGATGGTGTTGAGCAGCTAACCCGTTACTTGGAGATGCTGAACCGCGATGAGCTGTTGGCACCGGTGGAAGGGATTTTTGCTGCCCAGGAGATTAAGCCACAGGCCAAGACTCTGGCAGAGGATCGTGGGATTCGCTGTGTGACCGTGGATTACGACGCCCTGCGTGGCCTGGAGTCCAATGAATTGCGGTTATTCTAGCCATGCCTAGGCGAAACCACAAGCGGCGCGGTAATCAACGAGGCAACCAACGCGGCGGGCGTAATAACCACGGCCAGAATCGCGGCAGCCTGCCCGCATTTGGCAGTTCTTTCCAAAACACCCGCACTGAATCCGGGCCTGCCGGTTGGCAGGACGTGGACTTTGCGGTGCGTAACATCAGCGCTGGCCAGTCGAACAAGGTTTATCGCTGTCCAGGGTGCGACCAGGAAATCATGCCCGGGACCTCGCACATCGTAGCTTGGCCGCAGGATTATGGTGCAGGCGCCGATGACCGGCGCCATTGGCACACTAACTGCTGGCGCAATAGAGCTCACCGCACTATCACGCGCCGCTGGGGATAGATTTACTTAGCCGGCTCAACGAGCTCCAGCAGGACGCCGCCGGCATCCTTCGGGTGGATGAAGTTGATGCGCGAACCTGCGGTACCGATCTTCGGCTCCGGGTACAGCACCCGGGTGCCCTGCTCCTTCAGGTGCGCCATCAGCGCCTCCAGATCAGTGACGCGAACTGCGTACTGCTGGATTCCTGGACCCTTCTTGTCCAGGTACTTTGCAATCGTGGACTGGTCATTCAGTGGCGCGAGAATCTGAACCAGAGTGCCACCTTCAACCTTGTCGGCCGGGCCGACCATGGCCTCGTGGACGCCCTGCTCTTCATTGACTTCATCGTGGTAGTTGATGAAACCAAGGTTTGCGCGGTACCACTCAATAGCGGCATCAAAATCCGGGACTGCGACGCCGACGTGATCGACAGCGACTACGTACTTATGGGGAACGGGAATCTGTGTCTCACTCATAGTTTCCAGGGTACTCGCTATTATCGGCGCCATGATTGTCGCATTTTCTGTTGCCCCCACTTTCTCCGATCCTGAGCAGGGAATGGCTGAGGCCGTTGCTGAAGCCGTGCGTGTTGTGCGCGAATCTGGCCTGCCCAACGAGACCAATGCCATGTTCACCCTTGTTGAAGGCGAATGGGATGAGGTGATGGATGTCATTAAGCGAGCCACGGAAGCAGTCAGCCGTGTCAGTCCGCGCACTTCTCTGGTCATCAAGGCGGACATTCGCAACGGATATACCGGGCAGCTGCGTGCGAAAGTGGATGCGGTCGAGGATGCGCTGAAAGCCACCGACTAGTCTCTTGTTCGGATTGGACACGTAGGCTCTACATAGGTCTTCACATAGGCTTTACGACGACACTGGAGAGGAACCCTTTTACGATGCCAGCTGGACATGGTCACGCCCATGGCCATTCTCATGGTCACTCGCATGGAGCACACGGTCACCGCGAGTGCTCGACTCCGCCACCACCGCCCGGCACGGTTGATTTGGAGCAGCTCCACCAGCGCGCCGAAGCCGAACGTAAACGCCGAGAGGAGATCGAGCGGGCAACCAGTGATCAGGGAAATGGGCTTCCTCCTGTAGTTGAGATTGCCCCGCAGACTCTTGAGGCAGAAGTCGTTCTGCGCTCGGAGCAGGTACCGGTAATTGTCTTGATCGGCATGGCTGGAGCAGCTGATTCGCTGCGTCTTCGGGCTGAGCTAGAAGGCATGGCTCGTGAGGCCAATTTGAACTGGATCCTGGCGTGGGCAGATGCTGAGGAGCATCCACAGCTGGCCCAGGCATTCGGTGTGCAGGCAGTGCCGACAGTCACGGCTGTGGCTATGGGCAGTCCCATTGGCATGTTTGTGGGTGAGAAAACCAGGGATTGGCTGGAGCAGTGGCTGGCGCAGGTTATGGAGGCCACTCGGGGGCGTCTCAAGGGGTTGCCGGCGGGAACTCGTATGGCTGGGGAGAGCAGCGGGCCGGAGGCTCCGGAGCCTACTGACTTCTTCGGCAATCCCGTACCCACCGATGACCCGCGTTTGGAGCAGGCCGAAGAGTTGCTCGAGGAGGGCAATTTCGACGGAGCGTTGGAGCTGTATGACGCTATGCTGCAGTCCGAGCCCGCAAATCAGGGGCTGAAGCGCGCTCACGCGAATGTGTCCTTCTTCGCCCGCGCTGCCAAAATCGATCGCAGCGCAGATCCAATTGCAAAGGCCGACGCTGCGCCGAAGGACGTCGCGCTCGCCCTCGATGCCGCGGATGTCACGATGCTTGTCGACGATCCAGCGAAGGCGCTCGATCGTTTGTTGAAGTTGCTCCCGCAGGTGTTTGGCGATGACCGTGAGGCCATCAAGTCGCGTCTACTAGAGCTGCTTGTGCTATTCGATACAGCAGATCCAGTGGCATTGGATGCACGCCGGAGGATGGCCAGCGCACTGTACTAGGAGCACTGCACTAGGAGCCTGGAAAACGCTCAGGCTCCTAGCTTGAAGCGTCGGTGTATGGCCAGTCATCCGGAGCCATGAAGTAGT
This sequence comes from Corynebacterium sp. LK31, assembly GCF_014335015.1. Taxonomy (NCBI): domain Bacteria; kingdom Bacillati; phylum Actinomycetota; class Actinomycetes; order Mycobacteriales; family Corynebacteriaceae; genus Corynebacterium; species Corynebacterium sp. LK31. Next base: position 86,323 of record NZ_PDGW01000011.1, read on the forward strand.
AGACGCTGCCCATTACAGCGGCCATAAACGCCATTAGCAACAGGAAAAGTGTTGCTTTCATTGCCACATGACGCTCCGCATACCAGGCGTAAAAGGCGTCCAATTTTGCTGCCAACCAGATGTTCAGGCGACGTGTCGGCGGGTGCACCAACGAGAGAATTCCCAGTGCAACAAAGATGCAGAGCCATCCGGGAGCAGGAGTTGGCAAAATGATAATGCCAACAATGAGCAGTGCGAAGCCTGCGACGAGAAGAACCGGGGAGAGTACCGGCCCGTACCAGGTGTTGCGCATATGGGCATGGCGAATCTGCATGCGGTCCATCAAGCGATGTACCTTTTCCTCCATTGCGATTCACTTCCTCCGATTTTCGGTGCCGTGCGCTATTTCTAGCGGCGGTCTCGAACGAGGCATCGTTGAAGCATTAAGCATCAAATGTGCAGCTCAACTGCCTGGGTGCACCATTGGACATTGATTCTTTTAATCATGTCTATATTTAATCCATTGTTGCACAAAAGCTGCTCCCCAGTGCAACGAGATTTTTCGGAAGGTGGTAATCTTCCAACAGTTCTCAGTGGTTTACAGCAGTTACCACTGCATCTCATCCACCTGTTCACCTCAGACAGTTCATACTGCGCTAGGTGCCTTTGGTCTTCAGTTTTCTGCAGCCAGGAGTTTTGCATGCGACTTCGCCCCAAAGCCCTTCGCGCTACTTCCGCCTCGGTCATTGTTGCGCTTTCGGCCTCGACTCTGTTGGCGGGGTGCACCATCGATGGCCCAAGCACCACCGGGTCCAAGGCCACCACTGCTACCGCAAAACCTAATGCTCCAGATAACGGTTGGGATGCTTCTGAGGAAGTCGCTTGGTCTGATGCACAGGACGTCCTCGATACTGCGGCTAAGAATTTCTCCGACAACTATGGCATTGATTTAGGTGTCTATTTGCGCGTCATTGACGGTCCATACAAGGGGCTCACGGCGTCGGTAGGCGAGGATACGAAGGAGTACTCCGCATCGACCATCAAGGCTCCGTTAGTGGTTACTGCGCTGAAGAAATTCGGCGATGACCTAGACAAGACGGTGACGGTCGATTGGGACAATGGTGTTGGCGGAAGCGTGATTGGTCCTGGCCAATACACGCTCGACGGGCTGTTGCAGTACGTGATGCGGTATTCGGACAACACCGCGGCGAATGGGCTGATTGACGCTGTCGGTGGTTTCGACGAGGTCAACAAAACCATCAAGGAAGCCGGTGTTGACGACAAGCGCTACCACCTGGGAAACAAGTTCAACATCCCCAATCCCAGCGGTGATCGGTCCTGGTTTACTCCCTCTCAGGCTGCGCTGTTCATGGCACGTCTCCAGGAAGTGGCCGATGGCACCTCAAAGCACAACTTCATTACCAAGGACACGGCACAAACTGCATTGACCTACCTCACTTACGGTGGTTCGCAGAAGTTTGTGATGTACGTCGGCTCCGCGGTCCAGAAGACCGGTGACACTGCCGAGGGCGTTAATGACCACGGTATTTTGTACACCGCAGCCGGACCCATCGCTTACGCCATTACGACGCGCTTTGATGAGGTGCCGCTCAATGAGCTTACCGACGGCCTGCTCGGCCAGCTGGGTTCCCAAATAGCCCCGCTTCTGCCGGATTACAATCGCCTTGGTAAGGATGGCAAGCCACTGACTGCTAAGCAGGCTGCGACGTGGAGCGCGGATGAGGATGGCGACGGCATTCCGGATCGTATCGGAACCGACAGCATGGATGGATCCACGTACACCGATGATTCAGATTCTGCGAATTACAACGAATCTTTGGAACCTGACTGGTTCAATCCGTTCCGAGGATAGGACCTGGATACGCTCCCCAAAACAAAATTGCCCGTGTATCAGATTTTCAGGCCGAAAGTCAGGCCACTGAAAACCGTGCAACACGGGCAATTCCTATGTGATTGCCTTCTGTTTGGCTGGATTCGGGACTAGCCCTGCCACTTCAGCCAAACGGCGGTGTTGGCCGGCAGCACCAAATCAATCGAGTGAGCCTGGCCGTTCCAACCGTGCTCGACCGCGGTCACAGTACCGTTTTCACCGTAGCCGGAGCCCTCGTAACGCGATGCGTTTGTGTTCAGAATCTCCGTCCATTGGCCACCGCGCGGTACGCCAATCTTGTAGATTTCCTGCGTGGTTCCCGACAGGTTATAGACGCAGGCGACGACCGAGCCATCGGTGCCGTAACGGACAAAGGACACAACATTGTTTGTGGAATCATCCGCGTTAATCCACTGGAAGCCCTCTGGGCGGTCATCCTGGGTGTAGAACGCTGGGTTTTCCTTGTAGATGGCGTTGATGTCCTTAACCAGCAGCTGAATGCCGCGGTGGAATTCGCCGCTCCAACCTTCGAGGTTGTCCCAAGCCACGGACTCATCGTGGTTCCACTCGTGGTTCTGGCCAAGATCCTGACCCTGGAATAGAAGCTGCTTGCCCGGGTGCGCCCACATGAAGGTCAGGAAAGTACGTAGGCCTGCGGCCTTATCCCAATCGCCGCCCGGCATGCGCTCCCACAGCGAGCCCTTGCCGTGCACGACCTCGTCGTGGCTAATCGGCAGAATGAACTCTTCCGAGTAGGCGTAGACCATAGCGAAGGTGAGCTCATGGTGGTGGTAGGAGCGGTAAATCGGCTCCTTGCTGAAGTACTCCAGCGTGTCATTCATCCAGCCCATGTTCCACTTCATAGAGAAGCCCAAGCCACCGTGCTCGGTAGGTGCGGTCACACCCGGCCAAGAAGTAGATTCTTCGGCCACGGTGAGGAAGCCCGGGTTGTGCTTGTGTACCGTGGCGTTGAATTCCTGCAGGAACTGAACAGCATCGAGGTTTTCACGGCCACCGTACTGGTTCGGCAGCCACTCGCCTTCATTGCGGGAGTAGTCCAGGTACAGCATGGAAGCCACTGCGTCGACGCGCAGACCGTCGATGTGGAACTCTTCTGCCCAGTACAGTGCGTTGGCGTAGAGGAAGTTGCGTACCTCGTTGCGGCCGAAGTCGAAAACGTAGGTGCCCCAGTCGCGCTGCTCGCCGCGGCGCCAGTCCGGGTGCTCGTAGCAAGCCGTGCCATCGAAGCGGGCAAGTGCGAACTCGTCCTTCGGGAAGTGCCCCGGAACCCAGTCCATGATGACACCGATGCCAGCGGCGTGGAAGGCATCAACTAGACCGCGGAACTGATCTGGGGTGCCGAAGCGGCTGGTCGGAGCGTAGTAGCCGGAAACCTGATAACCCCAGGAACCGGTGAACGGGTGCTCACATACTGGCATGAACTCCACATGGGTGTAGCCCATGTCGACCACGTAACGCACCAGCTTCTCCGCCATAACCTCGTAGCTCAGGCCCTGCTTCCAGGAACCCAAGTGGACCTCGTAGATAGAGATGGGCTCTTCGGTCCAGTCTGTGTTGGCGCGCTTTTCCATCCACGCTTGGTCGCTCCAGGCGTAGTCGGAGGTCGCAACAATCGACCCGGTAGCCGGTGGGAGCTCAGCAGCACGCGCCATCGGGTCGGCCTTATCGCGACGCTGTCCCTCCGGTGTCGTGATGGCGAACTTGTAGACTTCGCCCTCACCCACACCCGGGATGAACAGCTCCCAGATACCTGCGCCACCCATAGAGCGCATTGGGTACTGCGCGCCGTTCCACATACAGAAGTCACCGACCACGGCGACGCCGCGTGCGTTCGGAGCCCAGACCGTAAACGAGGTGCCTTCGACCGTACCCAGCTCTGTGTCGTAACTGCGAAGGTGAGCACCGAGAACCTTCCACAGTTCCTCATGACGTCCCTCGCCGATTAGGTGCAGGTCACCAGCGCCAATAGTGGGGAGGAAACGGTAGCCGTCGGCACGCTCTACGGTTTCGCCGGAGTCCCACGTAATGCGCAGACGGTAGTCGAAGTCATCGCCGCCGGGGACGAGGGCGGTGAAGAAACCGTCGCCCAGGTTCTCCGCTTCAAACTCGCCGCGCGTGCTGACGACAGTAACTGCCTGTGCGCCGAAGACCCTCGTGCGAATAACCGTGTCACCGTCCACGACGTGTGCGCCGTAGATGCTGTGCGGATCGTGATGGGTGCAGTAGCGCAGGCGATCCATATCGCCGGAATCAATTGCGAGGCGGGGATCTGTGTGGGCTCCCATGGAAGGTCCTTCCGAAGCGTTTCTAGGTAGGTGAATGTGAAGTTGTTGAGTTCAGTTCTAAAGAAATAGAGGGAGGTAGGGGACAGTGGGCTGCTAACTCACCCGCCAGCCTAACGACGAATCGTTGCGACAGTGGTCAGGTCAGCGGCCCACTAACCCCGAAAGTTCCCAGCAAGCGTTCTAGCCCTCGTAGTCGGGGACGTCGCGCCAAGCCAACTTGTGGCGGAGCTTGACGTCGATTTCCGGCAGCTTGATGATGTGCGCGACGTTTTCCCACGGTGCCAGGCGGACGTAGTTGTCCTTGCCCCAGTTGAACTGGTTGCCGGTAATCAGGTCAGTGACATCCATGCGGTCGTGGTTGCGGAGCCCAATGCGATCCATGTCGAGGTGCACGGTAGCTTCCTGGGCATTCCACGGATCGAGGTTGAGAACAACGAGGATGGCATCGCCGGTGACCGGATCGAGCTTCGAGTAAGCCAGCAGGTTGTCATTGTCGATGTCGTGGAAGTGCAGGTTGCGCAGCTGCTGCAGAGCCGGGTGCTCGCGGCGAATCTTGTTCAGCGTGGCAATGAACGGCTCCAGCGAGTTGCCGGTGGCCAGTGCCTGGTCGTAATCGCGGCTGCGGAGCTGGTACTTCTCGCTGTCGAGGTACTCCTCGGAGCCCTCCTTGACCGGAACGTTTTCAAACAGCTCGAAGCCGGAGTACATGCCCCACAGCGGAGATAGGGTGGAAGCCAGCGCGGCGCGGATGGCGAAGGCTCCACGGCCGCCCTTGACCAGGAAGTCATGCAGAATATCTGGGGTATTGACCCATAGGGATGGGCGAGCGATGTCCGCATAGCGGGTAATCTCCTCGCCGAATTCGGTCAGCTCTTCCTTCGTAGTCTTCCACGGGAAGTAGATGTAGGACTGAGTGAAGCCAGCCTTGGCCAGACCGTAGAGACGGGCTGGGGCGGTGAAGGCCTCGGCGAGGAAGATGACCTCCGGGTTGGTTTCGTGAACGGTTTCAATCAGCCATTCCCAGAAGTTGCCCGGCTTGGTGTGGGGGTTATCCACGCGGAAGACCTTGACTCCACGCTTGACCCAAAACTTCACTACACGCAGAACCTCTGCGTACAGGCCCTTGGCATCGTTGTCGAAATTCAGCGGGTAGATGTCCTGGTACTTCTTCGGCGGATTCTCGGCGTAGGCAATGGTGCCGTCCGGCAGCACGGTGAACCACTCCGGGTGAGCCTTAGCCCAGGGGTGGTCCGGTGCACACTGGAGCGCTAGGTCGATAGCGACCTCGAGGTCGCGCTCCTTAGCAGCCTTGATGAATTCCTTGAAGTCCTTTTCGTCACCGAGGCTCGGGTGGATGGCGTCGTGGCCACCTTCTGCGGAGCCGATAGCCCACGGAGATCCGACATCGCCCGGTTCCGGGGTCAGGGTGTTGTTGCGACCCTTGCGGTTGATTTCACCGATTGGGTGAATCGGGGGCAGATAGACCGTGTCGAAGCCCATGCGCTGAGCGCGATCAAGCTGTGCAACCGCAGTCTTGAATGTGCCGTGCAGCAGCTCGCCATTTTCGCCGTAACCACCGTTGGAACGAGGGAAGAACTCATACCAAGAGGAGTACAGGGCTTCGCGGCGGTCAACCTTGATCTTGCGGGTCTTTCCGCGGGTCAAAAGGTCGCGCACCGGGTGCGCCTGCAAAATGGCGCGGGTCTCGTCGGAAAGCGCGGCTGCAATGCGGGCGCGAAGATCGCCGTCGCCGCGCAGACCTGCGGCGATGGAGCGTAGGTGGTTGCGGTGGATAGCAGCGGCACCAGCGGCGGCGCGGTCGAAGAGAGCGGCGCCAATTTCTAGATCATTAGCGAGTTCAGCTTCGCTCTGACCGGCCTCGAACTTCTTGGTGATAGCGTTGCGCCACGTTGCCATCGGGTCGGACCAGGCATCAATGCGAATGGTCCACAGCCCGGGAACATCTGGGACGAAGGTGGCATTGACCTGATTTGGATCATGGTCAGAAAAGTGCATTGGGATGCGCTGTGAGCGGGAAGCAAAAGCTGATTCCTTCGGCCCCTTGACGTTGAGCGTGGCGTTCATCGCGTCGTGGCCTTCTCGCCAAATGACGGCAAAGGTTGGGACGACTTCACCCACTACGGCCTTCGATGGAGTTGCACCACCGTTGATTTGAGGACGGATGTCATCAATACCGATTCGACCAGTCATAAAAGACGTTCTCCTAATTGTCGGCGAGCTAGGTGAAAATCGAAGCAAAACCATCTCGAGTGAACTCGATTTGCTCTCTACCGAGGATAGATGAGAATGTCCAAGCGCACATTTGGGCAAAGTTAGGGCACCATGGATGTGTGGCTGAATTGGAAGAAGACTTTAACGAAGATTTGCTACTCGACTTTCGCGACGTAAACCTCATCCGTGGTGGCCGTACGCTGGTCGGGCCGGTCGATTGGCAAGTAGAACTTGACGAACGCTGGGTCATCATGGGGCCGAACGGTGCAGGCAAAACTTCTTTGATGCGCATTGCTGCAGCGGAGGAGTTCCCGTCTTCAGGGGTGGCCCATGTGATGGGCGAGCAGATTGGGCGCACCGACATGCGTGATCTGCGCACCATGATTGGTTTGACATCATCGTCGATTGCTCACCGCATTCCCAATGACGAAAAGGTCGCGGACCTTGTTATTTCCGCCAGTTACTCCGTCCTGGGGCGCTGGCGTGAGACCTATGAAGAGATGGATTTCGAACAGCTCTCCGAGATTCTCGAGCGCATGGGTGCTGAGCATCTTGCAGACCGCACCTGGGGCACTCTCAGTGAGGGAGAGCGCAAGCGCGTACTCATCGCACGAGCCATGATGGTCAACCCCGAATTGCTGCTTCTCGACGAGCCGGGAGCCGGACTCGACCTCGGCGGTCGCGAGGACCTCGTCGGTTACTTAGGCGAACTCGCACTCGACCCGGATGCGCCGGCGATGGTGATGATTACGCACCACCCGGAAGAAATTCCGTACGGCTTCACCCATGCGATGCTCCTCGACGAAGGCAATGTCATCGCACAAGGGCTTATTGACGACGTCCTGACCAGTGAGAACCTGACCAAGGCTTTCCACCAGGAAATCGTCGTCGATCGCATCGATGATCGCTACTTTGCGCGCCGGGCACGGCCTGCTGGAAAGCACCGGAAGAAGTAGACGCTCATGGCGGTTCCGACACCTGAAACCCCGAATACACCCGCGTCGCCGAAACTGGCTGCGACTGTGTTGCTGCTCCGCGACACCCACTGCGGGCTCGAGGTCTACGTTCAAGAACGCGTATCCTCAATGCGCTTTGCGGCCAACATGACCGTGTTCCCCGGCGGTGGAGTAGACCAGCGTGATTTCCCCGCTGTCGCGAATGAGGTCATGGCCGTGACCGAGCCGTCGGAAGCCGACCCTGAGTCGCGGATCGCGCAGGCTTTTAACGTCGACTGCGCGCGGGCGCACGCGCTCACCTGCGCGGCCGTGCGTGAGACCTTTGAGGAAACAGGCACTCTGTTGGTTCGCGATGCTGGCGGTGAGATTGTCGCAGATGGTCACCGCTTCCACCGTCAGCGACGACAGTTGGAAGCCCACGAGTTGTCATTGACGGATTTCCTTAGCAATGAAAATCTGGCGCTCGATGCCGAACTCGTCAGTCCTTGGGCTAACTGGGTGACACCCGAATCCAACCCCATTCGCTACGACACCTATTTCTTCCTCGCCGCGCTTCCCGACGGTCAAAGGGCCGACGGTGACACCTCTGAGGCATCATCTTCAGGTTGGTTCCGACCGACTACGATTTTGGATGGATGGCGCCGTGGGCTACTTGGCCTCATGCCTCCGACCTGGGCGCAACTAACTCGCTTGGACGGCGTCAGTACTGTGGCCGAGGCTCTCGAGGCGGCCAGAAACACTCCGGTGCGACGCACCAGTAGTGACTTCCTCGGGGAACCTTTTATGGATGAGTACTTTGCCGTTGCCACCCACATGGGGCATTTGCGCAAACGTATGAACCGTTAGCCGACTACTCAACCCCCGTTAACCGGCTGATCCCTAGTTGGAAGGAGATAACGAGTGTCCCTGTCCGCTGCAGAGGTGGCCGCTGTTGCTGCTCACCCGGAGTGGCTAGATGAGGCCGACCAGCTCGCGCTCACTAAAAAGTCTCTGATTGCAGACTCCGCGCATCTACGCCAACACTGTGGCGAGTTTGGTCGCGCGGTCATTGAAGTTGCGGCAGCTCGGCGTTCGGCGGTCAGCAAACTGCCAGGGGACTGGATCTTCTCTTCCGAAGCAGCGCAACAGGCCACGCCCTTTGTCGTCGCGATGGCTCGCGCCCGTAGGCTTGCGGATCTCGGTGTCGAAGCAGTGGCCGATGTGACCTGCTCCATTGGTACTGAAGTGGCAGCAATTGACCACGAGGGCCTGACCGTCGTCGGGTCTGATCTCGACCTTGCACGGTTGGCCATGGCGCGGCATAACGTCGGCAAGAACATCTTCGCGCAGGCCGATGCTTTGCAACCGGCCTTTGACGCACCTGTCATTGTCGCTGACCCTGCCCGCCGCTCCGGTGGGCGTAGAATCACCAACCCGGAGGACTTGCTCCCATCGCTGCCGGCGCTCATAGCTGCCTGGCCCGACAAAGAACTAGCTATCAAATGCGCGCCAGGCCTCGACTTCAGCGAGTGGAGCGGGGAAGTGGCTGTCACTTCGGTGGACGGTGCGGTCAAGGAGGCATGTCTATATACGCCGGGGCTGGCCGGAGTTACCGATGGGCAATCCGTAACGCGATCGGCGATGGTTATCCAGACCGTCGATAAGCACAGGCCGTTAGAGTTGTCGGCGGTGGACGTGCAGACATACGACGACACCATGCCTGACGACGTCGATGTGCGCGCTGCCGGCCGGTACATCATTGATCCGGATGGGGCGATTGTGCGCGCCGGGCTGGTGCGGCATTTTGCGGCGGCGCATGGGCTCTGGCAGCTCGATGAGCGGATTGCGCACGTCAGTGGCGATGTTTTGCCGCAGGGGATTGCCGGGTTCGAAGTTATTGAGCAAGTGGGGTTGAAGCAGGTTCGCAAGGCACTGGCAGCGTTGGATTGCGGATCGGTGGAGATTCTCGTGCGCGGCGTAGACGTCAACCCCGACGCGTTGCGCAAGCAGTGGAAACTTAAGGGCTCCAGGGCATTGGCGGTGGTTGTCACGCGCATCGGACGGAGCGCGACGGCGTTTATCTGTCAGCCCCGGGAGATCGGTTAAGGACCGCTTTACGACGGAAAACTGGTGGGGGTAGCCCGTTGGGGATCGGTGTTTGCTGTCGGCGAATACTGCGGAGACAGCTGCAGTTGATTGCGTACTATTAACGTCTGACATGCGGAAATGGCATGTTGGCGGGCAGGCTGTGCTCGTGGTGTAGAAAAAAATTTAAAAAAATAACGACATTGTTATCTGGATCACCTTCGCATTGGCGATAGGTTCTGTTATCTTCAACACAGACGACCTAGAGCGTGGCCTGGTTCACTTTATTGTGAGGCGGCTTGCGAAGTAAGGTCAGATAAACGTTCACCAGTAATCAACCAGTAAGGACGACAGAAAAATGCCGAACATCGTGGTTCTGGTCAAGCAGGTTCCGGACACCTGGTCCGAGCGTAAGCTCACCGATGACAAGTTTGTCCTCGATCGTGAGTCTGCAGACGCAGTTCTCGACGAAATTAATGAGAACGCTGTTGAGGCTGCCCTGCAGCTGAAGGAAGAGCACGGCGGAAACGTTACCGTCGCAACTGTTGGCCCGGATCGTGCCATCGAGGCACTGCGCAAGGCTCTGTCCATGGGCGCAGACGACGCCGTCATTCTTTCGGACGACGCACTTGAAGGTTCCGACGCTGTTCAGACCGCATGGGCTCTGTCCAACGTCATTGACACCCTCGAAGATGTTGACCTCATCGTCACCGGTAACGCCTCCACCGACGGTGGCACCGCTTCCGTCCCGGCTATCCTCGGTGTCTACCGCGACCTCCCGGTTCTGACTCACCTGCGTTCCGTCGCTATCGACGGTGACTCCATCACCGGTGAGCGCGAGGTCGAAGACGGCATCTACCAGCTCAAGGCATCCCTGCCGGCAGTCGTTTCCGTCACTGAGAAGGCTAACAGCCCGCGCTTCGCATCCTTCAAGGGCATCATGGCCGCTAAGAAGAAGCCGGTCACCGAGCTGACTCTGGACGATGTTGCTGCTGAGGCAGAGCAGGTTGGTCTCGAAAACGCTGCTACCGGTGTCACTGGCTCCACTCCGAAGCCGGCTAAGACCGCTGGTGAGCGCATTAACGATGAGGGAGACGGCGGCGCCAAGCTGGCCGAGTACCTCAAGGCCCAGAAGTTCATCTAAGGCGCTTGACGCGAATAGAAGACAAATAGAGATACAAGTAGGAGAAAGATCACTATGACCGACGTCCTCGTTCTCGTCGAGCACGCAAATGGCGAGCTGAAGAACACCACCGCTGAACTGCTGACCGCTGCTTCCGCATTCGGCACCCCGGCCGCAGTTGTCGTGGGTACCCCGGGTACCGCTGCTGGCTTCGCAGACACCCTGGCCTCCTACGGCGCCGGCGAGATTCTCGCTGCTGAGTCCGACGATGCCGACAAGTACCTGATCACCCCTGAGGTTGACGTTCTCGTCGGCCTGGCCTCCGAGCGTGAGGTTCCGGTGCTGGTTTCCGCTTCCGCAACCGGCAAGGAAATCGCTGGCCGCGTCGCTGCGCTGACCGGTTCCGGTCTGCTGTCCGACGTTGTTGCTATCAACGATGACGCTTCCGTTAAGTACTCCATCTTCGGTGGCGAGTACATCGTCGACGGTGTCGGCTACGGCGCATCCCCGGTCTACGCTCTGCGTCCGGGCTCCGTTGACCCGGAGGAGAAGTCCGGTTCCGCTGACGTTACCGAGATTGCATTCCCAGAGATCGGCAACAACGCTGTCGAGATCGTTTCCTTCGCACCGGCTGAGGGCGGCGACCGTCCGGAGCTGACCGAGGCTAAGCTGGTTGTTTCCGGTGGCCGCGGTGTCGCATCCGAGGATGGCTTCAAGAACGTTGTTGAGCCGCTGGCAGACGTTCTCGGCGCAGCTGTTGGTGCTTCCCGTGCTGCTGTTGACGCTGGCTACTACCCGGGTCAGTTCCAGGTTGGCCAGACCGGTAAGACCGTTTCCCCGGACCTCTACGTTGCTCTGGGTATTTCCGGTGCTATCCAGCACAAGGCAGGTATGCAGACCTCCAAGACCATCGTTGTGGTCAACAAGGACGAAGAGGCTCCACTGTTCGAGATTGCTGACTTCGGTGTCGTCGGCGACCTGTTCGACGTTGTCCCGCAGGCCATCGAGAACCTGAAGTAATACGCACTTGCCTTAAGGCTACTAGTTGCGTAAGGCTGCTGGCCGAGAGTCAACTCGGCTAGCAACTACCCGCTCGGGGTGGGCGCAGATTTTTCAAGTCTGCTCCCGCCCCGAGCATTTTTTGGTCCTACTCATCTGTTCGTGCAGACAGTGAGGTTTAACTATGGCGGATAGTGAGCATAAGCCGCACGCAGCGTTATACTGCCTGCATGCTTAATGACCACATCGTTGCCGCTCCGGACGAGAAGAGTGAAATGAAGTCTGCTGCGAAGACCCGTCACTTTGTGGATCATGCCGCGACTACACCATTGCGCCCAGAAGCGCGCACGGCAATGGTCGGGAACCTAGGTCTGGCCAACCCCTCGGGGCAGTACGCCACCGCACGCATTGCGAAAAAGGTTCTGGAAGAGTCCCGAGAAGAAATTGCAGAGCTGCTCGGTGCCGATCCCATCGAAGTAGTTTTTACTTCCGGTGGAACTGAGGCCGACAATCTAGCGATTTCAGGCCTGTACTTCAAGGCCTCTGGCTCGGACATTGTGGTTCCACCAATCGAGCACGATGCAGTGTTGAAGACATGTCACCATCTGGAAAAGGAACACTGGGCCAAGATTGTTGAGGCTCCTGTAGGTGCTGATGGTCGCGTTGACATGGTGCAGTTCCCGGAGATTAGTCGGCAGAACACCGCGCTGGTGACGTGCATGTGGGCGAACAATGAGACCGGCACCATCCAGCCGGTGGAGGAGATTGGCAAGCGGGCGAAGGAGGCTCGCGTGCCTTTCCATATCGATGCTGTGCAGGCAGCCGGACATCTGCCAATTGATTTCCACGCAAGTGGCGCCTCTACAATGGCCATCTCCGCGCACAAGTTCGGCGGTCCCCGTGGGATTGGGGCGCTGCTTGTTCGTCGTGAAGCGAAACTTACCCCGCATAACAACGGCGGCGGGCAGGAACGCGGACTGCGTTCGGGCACGCAGGACGTGGCATCGGCGGCGGGCATGGCGGCGGGACTGCGCGCGGCGGTGGACGCGATGGCGGCGGACAATGAGCGAATCCGCGGTCTGACGCAGCAGCTCATCAGGGCAATCGCGCACATCGACGGTGCGATTATCCACACCAGCGAGCTCGCTTTGCCGGGGCATGTCTACGCCAGCTTCCCGGGCGCGGAGGCCGATAGTTTGATCATGCTGTTCGATGCGGCGGGAATTGACTGCTCTACGGGATCGGCATGTAGCGCGGGCGTTAACCGTCCCTCGCACGTGCTGATGGCGATGGGCGTTTCGGAGCCGGAAGCGCGGTCGTCGATTCGTTTTACGCTGGGGTACACCTCGACGCAGGCGGATGTCGACGCCGTCATTTCGGCGCTGCCGGAAACGGTCGAGCGGGCGCGGCGTGCGGGCATGGCTTAGTTTTTGCCCCGTGGTGGTACGGTGACACGTGCACAAAATCTAGAGGGGAAAGGTTGCAACGCAATGCGAGTTCTTGCAGCAATGAGCGGTGGTGTGGATTCTTCCGTGGCTGCGGCGCGTGCATTGGCCGCAGGTCACGAGGTCGTTGGCGTGCACTTGGCGCTGTCGAAAGATCCTCAGTCCGTTCGCGCCGGATCCCGCGGCTGCTGTTCGCTAGAGGACTCCGGCGATGCCCGCCGCGTCTGCGATGAGCTGGGCATTCCTTTCTACGTCTGGGATTTCTCCGAGCGCTTCAAAGAAGAGGTCATGGATGACTTCTACGACTCCTACGAGCGCGGCGAGACGCCGAACCCATGCCTGCGCTGCAATGAACGCATCAAGTTCGCAGCCCTGTTGGAACGAGGTCTGGCGCTCGGCTTCGACGCGGTGGTCACGGGGCATTACGCTTTGCTTGGCGACGACGGCCTGTTGCGCCGTGGCCGCGATGCGAAGAAGGACCAGTCCTATGTCCTGGGCGTGCTGGATCGCGAGCAGCTGCAGCGCTCGATGTTCCCGGTAGGAAACACCGAGAAGCCAGAGATTCGTGAAGAAGCCCGCGGGATGGGACTAGGCACTGCCAACAAACCGGACTCTTACGACATCTGCTTCATCCCGGATGGCAATACCAAGGCGTTCCTGGGCGCGAAGATTGGCCGTCGCCCGGGCACCATTGTGGATAAGGAAACTGGCGACACCGTCGCTGAGCACGACGGTGTCTACGGTTTCACCATTGGTCAGCGCAAGGGGATTGGCCTGGCGGGGCCGATGCCGGATGGCAAGCCGCGCTATGTCACCGGCATTGATGCAGAGACCGGCACGGTGACAATCGGCACGGCTGCGGACTTGAATGTCAACGTGCTCGAGGCCGACCGTGCCATCTGGCTGGCCAACCCGGATGAAGTACTCGCTGCCTCGGAGGCCGGCAAGCTGCAGGTGCAGGTGCGTGCGCACGGTCGCCCCATCGACTGCCGTATTGAAGTGCTGGCAGGACCTGACGATGACATCACCGGACGCGGTGGCGCCTTCCGGCTGCGCCTGAGCGATCCGCTCCGTGGTGTCGCTCCTGGCCAGGCCGCTGTTTTGTACCACACTGACACTGCGGGCGACTACGTGCTGGGCTCCGGCACGATTGTCTCGACCGCCCGTGAAGAGGACTTGTCGTGACCTCCTTTGTCGGCCTTGGCCCGATGCCGGGCCGCAATCCACACGAGGCGGCAGAGATTGTCATTGGCGAATGCCTGGAAGGTCACCTCACGCTACCGACGTTGCCCGCCCGTGGGTTCGGCGCCGATGCCGTCGGTCGCACGGCCGCCCTCATGGCTGACCTCGTCGTGGACAGGGGAGCGCGCTCCTGGAAAGTCGCCGACCGTCGTGGTCGCGCGAGTGCCTTGGCCACTGATTATCTCCACCGAGACATCGACGCGTGCGAGGAAGCGTGGGGACGCACCCCGCAGAAGATTCGCCTGACCGCTCTCGGCCCATGGACGATGGCGACTTCGGTGGAAAATGCCGCAGGCCATCTCATCGCCGTTGACCGCGGCGCCGTGAAGTACTTCGCGCAGTCGCTGGCCGCGGGATTGGCTTCCCACATCGCCGATGTCCGTCGGCGTTTCGACAGCGACATCGAGGTACTTCTGGCAGAACCCGCACTCGGCGCAGTCGTACAGGGCAAGATCAAGGCTCCGTCCATGCTGATGGGCAACGCGGGCTATCTCCCCGCCCAGGGGCACCGCGAGATCGCGGAGATCTTCCTCGAGGTCACGGGGCCGCTGCGTGACGACGACATCGAAGTGACCATCGCGCTGTCGAGCCCCGATGGCCTGGCTGTTCAGGCCTTGGCGGATTCCGGTGCGGCCGGAGTGTGGCTACCTCGCAAAGAACTGACCACCACGCAGCAACTGGATTTTGCGGCTGCCGTGGTCGGTGCCGATATGTCCCTGGAGCTGGGTATTGTGCCAGTGACGGTCACGGAGCGAGAAGAGCACACGGGCGTCCCGGTGGCGACACCGGCTCGAGCACTCGCTGAGCAAGCAGCGCTGTTCTGGGATGAGCTGGGCTATTCGCGCCTACAGATTGCTGAGAGCTTGAATCTGGCGCCGATGGGCGGCTTTGCTGCCAGCTCCAATGAAGAAGCACAGGCGCAACTCGGCGCAGGCCGTAATGCCACGGAACTTCTTCGTCGGGCAGCCGGTGACTTGGCTCGCGACGAATAGCGACCTTATTCCACCAGCGTATTGAGGTAGTCGGCGAAGTAGGGAAGTGTGAATTCCACGTATCCCGTCGACGCTGACACAATCAACTCGCGGTAAATCAGGTCATGGCGAAGCTGTGAGATGCCAGAGAGTTTGCGTCCCATGGTCTCTGCGATGGCGCTCGTGGCCACGGGCTTTCCATTGGGGGAGAGGCGCGCCATCGCTTTGAGAAAATCAATCTGGCGAGGTGGCACTTTCCGCAGGCTGGGCGCATGAACTTGCAGCCCGATGCGGCGGATGGATTCCGCTGCGGCATCCGAGACATGCTGAGCGGTAATGGTGTCCGAGTGGGCCAACCTGGCCTTAGCCCAAGCGACTGAGCCAATGGTCTGTATGAGATACGGGTAGCCGTGGCTGAGTTCAGCGGCCAGCTCGACGGCATCCTCGGTCATCGCGCGTTCGCCGAGTTCTGCAGTTCTGCGAATGATGTCCTTGGTGGTCTCCACGTCCAATCGGCCCAGAGACACGCGCTCGGCACGGCGTAAGAATGTTGCGCCCTCTAGCTGGAGCAAGTCTTCGATACCGCTGGGCAGCCCGGCTGCGACAAAGGCAATCTCCGCATCGTCGCGATTTAGGTCCTGGATTGCATGGGCAATTTCGTTGAGCTGTGCGGGGTCTGCACTTTGAACCTCGTCGAGAGTGAGCAAGATGCCGGATCCCTGTGGCATGAGGAGAGCCGAGAGATCCTGAAGTTGGCTGAGCAGATTCCTGCCGGGCTCGGGCTGAGAAGTGCTGACTTCCGTCTTAAACCCGCCAATGCCGGCGATGGACAGGCCGGTGAGGTGACGGCCCTTGCCCATCGGTGCACTGTCAATGGCACTGAAAGTGCGCGGAATGGTGACATCGGTGAGTTCAGAAATCATTTCAGAGCCGATGTGAGCACGCAGCACAATCCATCCCAGTTGCTTTGCTGCGGCTTCAAACTCGTTGAGAAGTACCGTCTTACCGATTCCGCGGGTACCGGAAATTAGCGCGGTTCGCCAGGGATTACCGGGGCCTTCCGCCAGAGCCAGCTCAAACGAGTCCAGCTCGACATCGCGCCCACCGATGATGGCCGGGGATCGGCCGAATGTGGGGTGGAAAGGATTGCGTGGGATGGAGATGGCCTTGTCGCCGCGAGTGGTCACGCATCAATCATAGCAATGGATAATCCACATCGGCTTGGATAACTTGGATATTCCGCCGAATTTTGGATATTCGATTTCCATTGGATAATCACAAAACTCTGGATATTGGGAGAGCCGGGGAGGGTGAAGGGGTCGCTGCTCAGTCCATCGGCCACCCGAAGGTGAAGTCCGACGTATCCTTACCCTTTTCGGTCAGGTACTGCTGCAGGTTCTTCTTGTACTGGTAGTACGCGACGGCCTGCAGCTCCATCAGCTCTTCTCCCGATTTTTCGGTTAGCTCCCGGTAGTGGCGCGCCATCACCCATGCGATGCGCGCAGCCGCCAGAGCATCTTCGGTGGCATCATGTGCCCCGTCCAGGCGCACCTGATAATGGCGGGAGACATCAGTCAATGTGCGTTTTTCACGGCGTTCTGGGTCGAAGTAATTATCCAGCACAAAGGGGTCGACGACGAGGCCGTCAACAGTAAAATTGGGATCCTGCGAGCGCAGTACCGTCAGATCATAAGCCGCGTTATAGGCCACTACGGTCAGACCATCGCGCCAGGCAGCTCGAAGGCCGGCAATGGTATCCGCTAGCACTTCATCGTGCGGGCGTCCCTCCGCGCGAGCTTTTTCAGTGGTGATGCCATGCACATCAGACGCAGCTTGCGGAATTTCGACACCGGGATTAGCGAGCATGATGGTGGAATCTTTGCCCTGCTCAGTCAGTCGGACCAGTGCGGAAGTGACAATCTTGCAGGTGCGAGGATCCGTGCCGGTAGTCTCCAGATCAAACGCGAGCATGCGTCGCGGATCGAAATTATGCATGTCTCAACTGTAGCGGAGAGTGCGGATTCGCTGAGGGGCAGGAACAAGGTCAAGAGAATTTCCGTGTCCTCCGGCGCATCCGGGCAATGACATAGAATGAGCGACGTGACTTCCTCGACCGATGAGAACTCCGACCTGTCAACCTCCGATTTGTCTTCGTTTTCCAGCGCCCCCGCCTCCGAGCCAGCGCCGGCGGACGTCCGGGAGAAGTGGCAAGATCTAGCAACTCGCATTCGTGAAAACGCTGCGCTGTACTACACCGCGCAGCCGGTTATCTCCGATGCTGAGTATGACGAGATGTTCCGTCAACTGCAGCGGTTAGAGGAGCAGTGGCCCGATCTGGTGGTGCCGGACAGCCCCACGCAGCAGGTCGGTGCGCAGGTCGACACGCCTGCCGACGGGGAAGTGTTCGAGCCTGTTGAGCACCTCGAACGCCTTTACAGCTTGGACAATGTTTTCGATGAGCAGGAGTTGCGCGGCTGGCTGGCCCGCACCCCGGCCAGCACGTATCTGACCGAGCTGAAAATCGATGGCCTGTCTATCGATCTGGTCTATGAGAATGGCCGCCTTGTCCGGGCGGCCACCCGCGGAGACGGCCGCGTGGGGGAGAACGTCACCGCCAATGCGCGCACTATCGAAGATATTCCGCATGAAATCAGCGGCGAGAACATCCCCGACGTGCTCGAGGTGCGTGGTGAAGTCTTTATCTCGTTGGAAGAGTTCGAACGCATCAACGCCGATCGCGTCGAAGCGGGTCAGAAGCCGTTTGCCAACCCCCGTAACGCCGCCGCCGGTTCCCTGCGACAGAAGGATGTTGCAGAAGTGGCCAAGCGCCGGTTGTCCATGATTTGCCATGGAATTGGTCATATCGAGGGCTGGCGTCCACAGTCCCAGCACGAGGCATATCGTGCCTTGGACGAGTGGGGTTTCCACGTGTCGCCGTATACAAAGCAGGTTCATTCCGCGGATGACGTCGTTAAGCAGATGCAGTACTGGGGCGAGCACCGCCACGACGCCATCCACGAGATGGACGGGCTTGTGGTCAAGGTTGACTCCCTTTCCGAGCAGCGCGCGTTGGGCGCGACCTCGCGGGCGCCGCGCTGGGCGATTGCCTACAAGTATCCGCCAGAAGAGGTCACCACGGACCTGCTGGACATTCGAGTCTCCATCGGCCGAACTGGTCGTGCGACGCCATATGCCGTGATGAAGCCGGTCTTCGTGGCCGGGTCAACTGTCGAGATGGCGACGCTACACAACCCTTCCGAGGTGCACCGAAAGGGTGTGCTCATCGGGGACCGTGTGACCATCCGCAAGGCCGGTGACGTGATTCCAGAGGTACTCGGCCCCGTAGCCGATCTCCGAGATGGTAGCGAGCGAAAGTACATTTACCCGACTCTCTGCCCCGAGTGCGGTACTCGTTTGGCTCCGGCAAAGGACAGCGATGCCGATTGGCGTTGCCCCAATACCCGCTACTGTCCAGGTCAGCTGCGGCGTCGAATTGAATTCCTCGCCTCCCGCTCCGGGTTCGATATCGAAAACCTGGGGGAGAGGGGCGCTGCCGATTTGATTCATCGCGGCGTGCTTGCCGACGAGTCCCGCCTCTTCGACCTCACCGAGGAAGATTTGCTCGGCACTGAGGTCTACACTACGGCTTCGCGGAAAACCCTGAACGCCAATGGTAAGAAACTGTTGGCCAACATCGAGGCAGCTAAGGATAAAGAGCTGTGGCGCGTATTGGTCAGCCTGTCCATTCGTCATGTGGGTCCAACAGTGGCGCGGACCTTGGCACAGAAGTTCGGCTCGATGGAGGCGCTGCGCGCTGCGAGCCGCGAGGAGATTTCGGCCATCGATGGCATTGGCGAGATCATCGGCGATTCCGTGGCTGACTGGTTCGAGGTGGACTGGCACCGCGAGGTTGTCGAGCGCTGGGAAGCTGCCGGTGTGCGTATGGCCGATGAGGTCGCCGATCGTCCAGATCAGGTGCTAGAGGGATTGACCGTGGTAGTCACCGGCTCTTTGGAGGACTTCACTCGCGACAGCGCGAAGGAAGCCGTTATCTCCCGTGGCGGTAAGGCCGCAGGGTCGGTGTCGAAGAAGACCGACTACGTGGTGGTTGGCGAAAACGCCGGTTCCAAGGCCACAAAGGCCGAGGAGCTGGGCTTGCCCATCCTCGACGAGGATGGGTTCAAGCGATTGCTGGAAACTGGTCAGGCCTAGCTGGGGCTTGGCCCAGCCAGGATTTGACCCAGCCGGGCCTAAATCTTGGTCTCTTCCAGCTTCCAGACCTCATTGGCGTAATCGCGGATAGTGCGGTCGGAGGAGAAGCGGCCCGAACGGATGATGTTCAGGAAGCACTTCTTGGCCCACGCCAGCTCGTCGCGGTAGTCCTCGGCCATGCGGTCGCGGGTCTCGCGGTAGTCAGCGAAGTCGCCGAGGACGTAGTAGACATCGGCTGGCTCGTACCCGTTGGACTCCAGCAGCGAGAAGTGCAGGTCGTGGAACATTCCGCTGCCACCGTCAGCAAAAGTGCCGTCGACAAGCGAATCGACCGCGCGCTTGAGACCCGGCACCGTTTCGTAAGTGCCACGCGGGCTGTAGGTGCGACGCAGCTCCGGCAGTTCCTCTTCCAGCGCACCGAAGATGTAGGCGTTCTCTTCGCCGGCGGCGTCGACGATTTCGACGTTTGCGCCGTCCATGGTGCCCAGCGTCAGTGCGCCGTTCATCATGAACTTCATGTTCGAGGTACCCGAAGCCTCCTTACCGGCAGTGGAAATCTGCTCGGAGACGTCGGTGGCCGGGATGATGTGCTCTGCCGGGGTGACGTTGTAGTTCTCAACGAAGGCGACCTGCAGGCGACCGTCCATGTCCGGATCGTTATTGACCTTGTCCGCGATAGCGTTGATGAACTTAATGATGGCCTTCGCGCGAACGTAGCCTGGGGCGGCCTTGGCACCGAAGATGAACACGCGCGGTGGCACGTCCAGCGCTGGGTCTTCCTTGATGCGGTAGTAGAGATCGAGGATGTAGAGCGCGTTGAGAAGCTGGCGCTTGTACTCGTGCAGACGCTTAATCTGGGTATCGAAGATGGCGTCCGGGTTCACCGAAATACCCTGGCGGTGCTCCAGCCAGGTGGCGAAGTCCTTCTTGTTCTCGTGCTTGATGTCGAGAATCTCACGCAACACGGCCTCGTCGTCAGCAAACTTTTCGAGCTCAGCGAGCTTGTCCAAGTCAGTGACCCAGGCGTCCGAACCCGACAGGCGAGTCAGCAGTGCCGACAGGCGCGGGTTGCACTGGTTGAGCCAGCGGCGCGGGGTGACGCCATTGGTCTTGTTGTTGAAGCGCTCCGGCCAGATATCGTGCCAGTCCTTCAACGTTTCGCGCTTAATAATCTCCGTGTGCAGGGCAGCAACACCGTTGATGGAGTACGCGGCGTAGCAGGCGATCCACGCCATGTGGATGCGACCGTGAGAAATCGGCGCCATGTAGTCAATCTTGCCCTGGTCGAAGCCGCGCTCCGCCAGGTCTTCGCGGAAGCGGCGGTCAATCTCGCGGGTGATCTCCAGAACGCGGCCGAAGAGACGGTCAAAAATGGAGTATTCCCAGGTCTCCAACGCTTCTGCCAGAACGGTGTGGTTGGTGTAGGCGAAGGTGTTGGACACGACGTTCCAGGCGTCGTCCCAGCTCATATCGTGCTCATCCAGGAGCAGACGCATCAGCTCTGGGATAGCGAGCACCGGGTGGGTGTCATTGAGCTGAATGGAGTTGTACTTGTGGAAATCGCGCAGGTCCTCGCCGTGATTCTCGATGTAAGAATCGATCATCGTCTGCAGCGAAGCGGAGACGAAGAAGTACTGCTGGCGGACACGCAGGACCTTGCCGTCATAGGTCGAGTCATTCGGGTAGAGCACGCGGCACAGGTCATGGACGCGCTCCCGTTCGACAATGGCGTCGGTGAAGCGCTGCGAGTTGAAGGCGTCATAGTCGAACTCACGCATCGGCTCCGAGTGCCACAGGCGCAGCGTGCCGACGTTATCGGTGCCGTAGCCGGTAATTGGCATGTCATATGGAACAGCGCGCACCACCAAGTCATCAAAGGTGACAATCTTGGACAGTTCCTCGCGACGAATGACGAAGGGGTAGCCCTCTTCCATCCACGGGTCCGGGTGCTCATCCTGGAAGCCATCTTCGAAGGTCTGCTTGAACAGACCGTAGCGGTAGAGGATGCCATAACCGGTCACCGGCAGATTCTGCGTGGCACAGGAATCCAGGAAGCAGGCGGCCAGACGACCCAGGCCACCGTTACCGAGAGCGGCGTCGTGTTCAGCCTCGAGCACGTCTGTCAGATTCTTGCCGTACTTTTTCACGGCAGCAGAGGCCTCATCCACCAGACCTGCATTGAGCAGGTTATTCAGCAGGGCGCGACCCATGAGGAACTCGGCGGAGAAGTAGTGCTGCTGGCGGGTAGCAGCGTATGCCTCCGTGGTGCGCTGCCAGTTGTCCGCTAGGTTATCGACAACAACCCGTGACAGACCGGACCAGAATTCCATCTCAGTGGACGACTGGGGGACACGGCCGGACTCGGCACGAATGTGGGATCCGACGAGGTCACTCAAGTTCGACATCAAAGAAGCTCCTTATTGACTGGTATCAGTTCCAGACTTTACCGCTAAGCGTGAATCACTGCGCTCCATAGGGGAGGAGCCTTAGGGTAAGAGCTTCGAGCGGAAGGGGGCTGCCCTCAGAAGAGGGCAGCCCATTAGCCGCTGCTAGTCGATGATTGCGCCGACAATCGTGCCAATCCGGCCCAAGTGCTCAACCTCACTTGGTAGGAAGTCCGGCCCGCCGGGCCGGCCAATAACGAGAACGAGGCCCTTGCCCATCGGAGTGGCGGCAATGGAGGAGTCCATAACTGTCCAGTCCTCCGGCAGCCACGTTTCCTCGTCCGGATCCAGGTTTCGCGGCGAGTCAATTGGGGCTTCCGGCAGAGTCCGGCCGTTATCCTCTGGAGCAGCGGTAGAGGAAGCGCGACGTACCCAGCGGCCATCGCTCTGTTCGCCGAGGACGATAGCCCAGCCGGCAGTCATAGTCTGAGGCAGGCCGTCGACGACATCTCCGAGGGCACGATCCAAGTTCTTCGTGTGCTGTGAGAACTTGGCCAGCAGTGCAATCTGTCCGCGGCGGTCAACCGAGCCGGAGAAAGGCCTAATTGAATCGACTTCCACTCCGCTAATGGACTGAGCCGCTGTAATCAGTGTGTCTGGTAGCAGGCCCATGGGCAGGTCAACCACGATGTCGTCAACAACAACGCCATTAGCGCCGTAATCTACGACATCGACACTGCGAATATCACCTTCTACTTCGCCCAGGGCAGCCGCGACGTAGCCAAGTGCGCCTGGTTCGTCGGGAAGCTGGATGCGAAGGAGGTAACTCATGGCTGTGTGCACAACCTTTCGAATAATTGATAGTGATGCTTGCGGTGTAACTATAGAAGTAGTGATTTAGGCTACAGGGTAAACCTTTGAAATGTAAGACCCTGCGGACAACTACTTGGCGACAACGACTACTGTTGGCAAGTACAGCCCGCTCGCGCGGTTCAAAATCAGTTTCAACTAAACTTCTGTGCACTAGCTTCGTACGAAGAAATGAAAGGGGTACTAGCGTGCCAGCTATCTCACGCGATGAGGTCGCCCACCTAGCGCGATTGTCCCGTCTGGCTCTGACTGACGCGGAACTCGACGAGTTCGCCGGTCAGATCGACGGCATTATTAACCACGTCCAGGCCGTTCAAAAGGTGGCTGCGGATGATGTTGAACCGATGAGTCACCCCTCTTCGCTGTCCGGTGTGATGCGCGAGGACGTCGTCAAGCCGACGCTGACTGCGGAGCAGGCGCTGGACCAGGCGCCGTCGCAGGACCGCCAGCGCTTCGAAGTTCCCCAGATTCTCGGCGAGTAGGAGTACGTGGAAGAAATGATTGCAGCTAACCCGAACCTGCATGCCGCTGTTGCTGAGGACCCGATTCTGGGGCTGAGCGCTTTTGAGCTCGCACAGAAGATTCACGCTCGTGAGCTGACCTCGGTAGAGGTCACCCAGGCGTTCCTCGACCGTATCGCGGCAATTGATGAGGACATTCACGCATTCCTGCACGTCGGTGCCGAAGAGGCCCTGGCTGCAGCTCGCAAGGTCGATGAGTCGCTGGATGCTGGCGAGGAGCCGGCCTCCGCGCTGGCCGGTGTTCCGCTGGCGCTGAAGGATGTCTTCACTACCACCGATGCGCCGACCACCTGCGCTTCCAAGATGCTCGAGGGCTACATGAGCCCTTACGACGCAACGGTTACTGCCAAGCTGCGTGCAGCTGGCATCCCAATTCTGGGTAAGACCAACATGGATGAGTTCGCCATGGGCTCGTCGACTGAAAACTCCGCTTACGGCCCGACTCACAACCCGTGGGATGTTGAGCGCACCGCAGGCGGTTCCGGTGGTGGCTCTTCCGCGGCGCTGGCCTCCGGTATGGCTCCGCTGGCTATCGGTACTGACACCGGTGGCTCGATTCGTCAGCCAGCAGCTCTGACCGCAACGGTCGGCGTGAAGCCGACCTATGGCACGGTATCCCGCTACGGCCTGGTCGCTTGCGCCTCCTCGTTGGATCAGGGTGGGCCGACCGCGCGAACCGTTCTGGACACCGCGCTGCTGCACGAAATCATTGCTGGTCACGACGAGAATGACTCGACTTCCACGGAGCAGCCGATTGCCGATGTGGTTGCTGCTGCCAAGGAAGGTGCTACCGGTGACCTCACGGGGGTTAAGGTCGGCATCGTCAAGCAGTTCGACCGCACCGAGGGTTACCAGGCCGGCGTACTGGACAGCTTCCACGAGGCCGTCGACAAGCTTAAGGAAGCTGGCGCAGAGGTGGTCGAGGTCGATTGCCCGAACTTCGACCACGCACTGAGCGCGTACTACCTGATTCTGCCGTGTGAGGTCAGCTCCAACCTGGCTCGTTTCGACGGCATGCGTTACGGCCAGCGTGTTGGTGATGACGGTTCGCACTCGGCCGATGAGGTCATGGCTATGACCCGTGCCGCTGGTTTCGGCGATGAGGTTAAGCGACGCATCATCATCGGTACCTACGCGCTATCGGTCGGTTACTACGACGCCTACTACATCCAGGCACAGCGCGTCCGTACCCTGATTCAGCAGGACTTCGAGCGGGCCTTCGAACAGGTGGATGTCCTGATCTCGCCGACCACTCCGACCACTGCGTTTAAGTTGGGCGAGAAGGTTGACGACCCGCTGAGCATGTACATGTTCGACCTGTGTACTCTGCCGCTCAACCTGGCCGGCATGTGTGGCATGTCCGTGCCGTCGGGCCTGGCTGAAGACACGGGTCTGCCGGTAGGCCTGCAGATTATGGCTCCGCGCCACGGTGACGATCGTCTGTACAAGGTCGGCGCTGCCTACGAAAAGGTTCGCGGCTCGATTGCATAGAAGCGCTCAATAAGCGTTAGTCGGTTTTCTGCAACCGTCGTTTTCTCACTGAAGTGGGAGAGCGGCGGTTGTTGTCGTGTCGGGGAGAGTTTCATACATGCGCAGGTACGCAAACATGGAGAGAGTTAGATTTAAAAACCCACCGCGGTTTATGCCTTGGATCTATGGGCTGGTCATTGTCATAGCCATTGCCGTCAGTCTGGTCGCTGCGGTGGTCTTCGGCTCGGCGGATATCACCTGGTCCACCACGACACAGGTCATTTCGCATCACATCTTCGGCATTGAGCTCGATGAATCTGTGCCCGCCAGTTCGGACACCATCGTCTGGAATCTCCGCGCTCCCCGGGGTATTCTCGCAGCGATTGTAGGGGCGGGGCTAGCTGTCTCCGGTGTGGCTATGCAGACATTGGTCCGTAACCCGTTGGCAGACCCATATCTGCTAGGTATTTCCGCCGGCGCCGGTGCCGGTGCGACCGCGGTGATTATCTTTGGTGCTTTCTCCGGTAGCCCCATCGCGCCGCTGACATTCGGTGCACTCCTCGGTGCAGTAATGGCCACCCTCGCGGTCGGTGCTTTCGCCACTGCAGGCGGTGGGCTGACTCCGCTGCGTTTGGTGCTCTCCGGCGTTGTGCTCTCCGCTGCGTTTTCCGCGCTGAGTAGCTTCATGGTCTTCGCTGGGCCAGACCCGAGGGCCGCGCAGTCCGTGATGTTTTGGATGCTGGGCTCTGTTGCCGGTGCGACATGGCTGAAGACGCTCTTCCCGCTCATTGTCCTCATCGCAGTACTGTTGTTTTTCCTGGTCAAAGCCCGTCATCTGGATGCGCTGGCAACTGGTGAGAGCACCGCAGCGGCCGTAGGTATTGATGTTTCTCGGCTACGCACACAGGTATTTGTGCTCCAGGCTGTCCTCGTTGGCACGCTCGTTGCGGTCTCTGGCGGCATCGGGTTTGTCGGCCTGGTGATTCCACACTTGACCCGCATCTTGGTAGGGGCCACGCACCGCGTTGTCCTACCGGTTGCTGCCCTCATGGGTGGACTGTTTCTCATCTGGGTGGACATCATCGCGCGCGTAGTGGGCGGAAGCCAGGAAATGCCGCTGGGAGTAGTCACGGGATTGGTTGGCGCACCACTTTTCCTCTACCTCATGAGCCGCTCGCACTACAGCTACGGAGGTGCTGAGTAAATGAGCGCTCTACCAAAATCTGTACTCGCCGCTAAAGATATGCGCTGTGATATCGCTGGGCGCACCATTGTCAGCGGAGTCAACCTCAACTTCGGTGCAGAACCCATGACCGCCATCATTGGTGTTAACGGCGCGGGTAAATCCACGTTGCTGCGTGCGCTCGGTGGAATCACGAAACCGGCCACGGGCGAGGTCGAGATTAACGGCAAATCGATGAGCTCAATCAGCTCGAAGCACCGCGCCCGCGATCTGGCTTTCGTCGCGCAAAACGAGGTTCCACCCGCCGAAATGCGCGTGCGCGACTTTGTCTCCCTGGGGCGCTTGCCCTACCAGCGCCTTTTTGGTGGCAACACCGCCGAGGACAATTCCCACGTCGACCGTGCGCTGGAGCTCGTGGGGTTGGAAGCGGTTGCGCAACGCCTGTGTGGGCAACTCTCGGGTGGGCAACGTCGTCGCGTGTGTCTGGCGCGTGCCATCGCCCAGGACTCGCCAATCATGCTTCTCGACGAGCCCACTAACCACCTCGACGTGCGCCATCAACAATCCGTCCTCCGTCTGGCCCGCTCCAGCGGAGCGTGTGTCATTGCCGCGATCCACGACTTGGACCTGGTGATGAACCACTTCGACCGCGTCATCGTGGTCGCGGACGGCGGTATCGCGGCCGACGGCATTCCCGCAGAAGTGCTTACCCGCGACTTTGTCGCCCAAATCTTTCAGGTTGAATCCTGTCAGCTCAATTCCCCCGCTGGCCGCCGCCACCTCGCAATCGATAGCGAGCTGGATGCTGCCACCATCAACTAGGAGTACTCCCTTGAATAACGCACATGCTTTCCGACGTCCCCTTCGTGCCTCAGCAGCTGGTATCGCTGTGGCTGCTCTGGCATTCGGAGCCGCCGCCTGTGGCTCTGATGAGGGAACGCAGGCCTCGTCGTCAGGCCTTACCCTCACCAACTGCGGTGAAGAAGTCAGCTACCCGGGTGTAGCTAAAAAGCTGCTGATTAATGACGGCAATATTGCTTCGCTGGCGCTGGCTGTCGGTGCTGCGGATGAGATCACAGCGGTGAGCTCTATGGCCTCGCATCTGCCGGTGTTGACCGCAGCTTATGGCGATGCAATTGCGCAGAAGCCAGAAGTTGCGAAGGAATACCCGAATCTGGAGCAGGTCATTGCGGCCGAACCGGATGTGATGCTGGCGGGCTGGGGCTATGGCTTTAGTGAAGACAAGGGCATTACCCCGGAATCGCTTTCCGAGCACGGTATCGGTGCCTACACCCTGACGGAATCTTGCCGTACTGGTGACGCAGCCTCGGCGGGCAAGGAAGGCAGTGGCGACCCGGGGCATACTCGTGGTCTGGTGGATCCGTGGGAAGCTGTCAAAATTGATTTGAAGAATATCGCTACCTTGACCGGACACGACGGTGAGGGCGACAAGGTTATTGCAGATATTGATAACCGACTGCAAGCCCTGGATGCCGCGCCAAAGGGAGATAAGAAGCCAGTGGGCTTCCTCTTTGATTCTGTCGGTGAAGCACCAATTACCTCGGGTTCCTTTGGCGCACCGCAGGGCATCCTGGAAAAGGCCGGTGCAATCAATGCGACCGAGTCGATTAAGGACACTTGGACTACGACCTCCTGGGAGCATGTCGCGGAGATGAATCCTGACTTCATCGCGCTTGTGGACTACCCAGGTCAGACCTTCGAAGAGAAAATCAAGGTTTTGCGCACGAATCCGGCAACGAAGGATCTCGAGGCGGTCAAGGAGAACCGCTTTATTAACCTGCCGATTGCATTGTGGACGGAGTCTCCGCTGAACGTCGATGCCGCAGAGTACGTGCGCAAGGCGCTCGAGGAATATGGTCTTGTGCCGGCGTCGGAGGTGACGACGAAGATGGAGCTACCGTCTGAGCTACCAGGGCAGGAGTACCTGCAGAAGTAGTTTCGACCAAGGCCGTCAAGCACGAACTGACTAACGCGACTAAGGTGGGCATCATGCGAATTGCGACCCTTACCTCCGGTGGAGATTGTCCCGGTCTGAATGCCGTTATCCGTGCAATTGTCCGTACCAGCTCGAGCGAGTACGGCTCAACCGTCGTCGGTTTTGAGGACGGTTGGATTGGTCTTATGGAAGACCGTAGGGTCCAGCTTTACGACGATGAGCGGATTGACCGTATGCTGCTGCGTGGCGGCACGATGCTGGGCACCGGCCGCGTGCATCCGGACATTCTCATGTCTAACCTCGACCGCATCAAGGAAAATCTCTCTGATGCGGGCATCGATGCCCTGATCCCAATCGGTGGCGAAGGTACGCTGAAGGCCGGCAAGTGGCTTTCGGACAATGGGGTGCCGGTCGTCGGTGTTCCGAAGACTATTGATAATGACGTCAACGGTACGGACTACACCTTCGGTTTCGACACGGCTGTGGCTGTTGCCACCGACGCGGTTGACCGTCTGCACACCACTGCGGAATCCCACCAGCGCGTCATGATTGTTGAGGTCATGGGTCGACACGTGGGCTGGATCGCTTTGCATGCGGGTATGGCCGGCGGTGCTCACCACATTGTCATTCCGGAAAAGCCATTCGACATCAACGAGATTGTGAAGTCGATGGAGCGCCGTTTCCAGATGGGTGAGAAGTACGGCATTATCGTCGTCGCTGAGGGCGCCACCCCGAAGCCGGGCACCATGGAGTACGAAGAGGGCGGTGTCGACCAGTTCGGCCACCAAACCTTCAACGGCATTGGTCAGGTTATTGGTGCGGAGATTAAGAAGCGCACCGGGTACGACGTTCGCACCACGGTGCTGGGTCACATTCAGCGTGGCGGTACGCCGACTGCGTACGACCGCGTGCTTGCTACCCGCTACGGTGTCCACGCCACCCGAGCAGTACACGAGGGGGACTTCGGCAAGATCGTCGCTCTGCACGGTGAGAACATCGAGCGTATCGACATCGACGATGCGGTTGCTGAGTTGAAGGTTGTGCCGGATGGCCGTTACCGCGCAGCTGCTGCGCTGTTTGGTTAAACGCGTCGGTTAAGCACGCGTTGCTAAACATTTAGGCACATCTTCGTAACAAAATAGGCATACTGCCCGAGCTGGTGTATCAATCACCAGCTCGGGCAGTATGCTTTGTAAGGTTCCGGTTTTTGAAAAATAGACTTATATTTAGGATTTTCTCGTTATGTGGAAAAGAGCCACAACAAT
This sequence comes from Corynebacterium sp. LK31, assembly GCF_014335015.1. Taxonomy (NCBI): domain Bacteria; kingdom Bacillati; phylum Actinomycetota; class Actinomycetes; order Mycobacteriales; family Corynebacteriaceae; genus Corynebacterium; species Corynebacterium sp. LK31. The sequence goes on from NZ_PDGW01000011.1 coordinate 115,393, forward strand.
CGCGATGGCCTTTGTCGGCCTAACTGTCGGTGCCGGATTCGCATCCGGCCAGGAAATGATGCAGTACTTCGTGGCATTTGGCACTAACGGCTTGTGGGGCGTGGTACTTGCCTCCGTCGTGATGATTGCCAGTGGCCTGGCAGTGCTGTCAATTGCCAGCTACTTGCAGGCTGATGAGCACTCCGAGGTCTTCGACGTAATCACCCGCAGTTGGGTTTCGAAGATTTTGGATATCGCCGTGATGATCACGCTGTTCTGTACCGGCTTCGTCATGTTCGCCGGTGCCGGTGCGAACTTGAACCAGCAGTTCGGACTTGAGGTGTGGATCGGCGCCGTCATCATGGTTGCCCTGACTTTGGGTGTAGGCATGCTGGATGCCGACAAGGTCAGCCGCGTGATTGGCATGATCACTCCATTCATTATCGTGTTCCTGCTTGGAGCCGGTATCTACACTTTGTTCACCACCGACACGTCGATGTCGGAGGCCGCGCAGTACACCAATGAACTGTCGACATCGCTGCCACACTGGTCTATTTCTGCCCTGAACTATGTCGGTTTCTGTGTGATGGTGGCCGTATCGATGTCGATTGTCATCGGCGGTAGCTACCTGAACCCGCGTGAAGCTGGCATCGGTGGTCTCATGGGCGGGAGCATCTATGCAGGTCTGCTGACGCTGGTGACCTTTGCCCTCTTCTTCAAGGTCAAGGATGTTGGCCACGAAGATATGCCGACCCTGGCAATCGTCAATGACATCCACCCGGTCCTGGGTACCGTGATGGCAATCATCATCTACGCCATGATTTTTAACACGGCCATTGGCATGTTCTACGCGCTGGGCCGCCGCCTAACACGCAATACCCCGCACCGTTTCCGCCTGGTATTCATCGTGACCGTGCTGATTGGCTTTGGCCTAAGTTTCTTTGGGTTCAAGGCTCTGGTTGGCTCCATTTACCCGGCACTAGGCTATGTCGGTATCGCCCTAATCGTGATTCTGTGCGGTGCGTACCTGGCAGGACGCAACAAGCTGATGGAGGAGTCGAAGCGTCGCGGTCGTATCCGTAAGCTCGCACGCCGAAAGATGCACCCGAACAAGAAGTTCACCACCGCCGATCAGAAGAAGCTCGATCGCGCTTTGGCTAACTCCAACATTTCCAACGTCGACCTTCAGGAAAGCGTTCGCGATGACATCGTCGAGGAACTGGTCAGCGACGATAACGTGAACTTCACTGAGGATGACGCCGAGCGCATCGTAGAAAAGGATAATGAGCGCCTGGAGAAGCTGTCCGAAATTGAAGAAGCTTCCGATGAAGAAAACCCTCGCGAGACCGCGAAGGACTCCTTCCCAGGCGAGACCACAGCTACTGCGCCGAAGAAGCTGGCCGGTCAGACTAAGAACGCATTCAAGCGCGTGGCTCACCCTAAGCCGAAGAAAGAAAACTAACTAGCGCGACTGGGCAGCTCGAAAATCTAGGCAGCTCGAAAATAGAAGGCATCGCACCGGTAGGGAAGGGCGATGCCTTCTTCGTATGTGTGCTCCAAGTGCTCGTTGAGATACCAGTGCAAGTTCGCCTCCACCTTGACGCGTGTGGCGGGCTTGGAACGAAGCCAATAGGAACGGGTCCGTGCCAGCAACACGATGTCCTCGATGGTCAGTGTCTGCTCCCAGGCCAGGCGTACCTCATCGACTAACTCCAACTCCGGACCAACTTCAGGGTAGAAGCCGGGGCGCAACACGTCACCGGCGTGCATGATGCGGCTGAGCCGATGCACCCACGGTACGGAGACATCCAAGGTGTTCCACACCAACATAGCCACGCCATCGATGCGTAACACCCGAGCGAGTTCTTTACTTGCAGCTGTCGGGTCCACCCAGTGCCAGGTCTGCGCACATGTTGCTACATCGACGCTGTCGGACTCCAGTCTCGTGCGCTCCGCAGTACCTTCCAGGCATTCCGCCGCTGGCACATTGTGCATCAGTGCTTGCCGCATCGCGGTGGAGGGATCGAGTGCCAGCAGGGTGGCATCGCGGTAGACGTCGGCAAGCGAGGCGGTGAGCTTCCCAGTGCCGGCGCCGATATCGGCGACTACCTGTGGGTGCGGTGCGAGACGGGTAAGCGCTTCGATGACGGTTGGAGGATATCCGGGGCGCACGCGGTGGTAGCCCGTGGCTCCGTCGGCGCTTTCCTGCAGTTCGTCGTCGAAAGTAGCGCCTGCGCGGTGGCGGTCAGCGGCATCGCGGAACGTTGGCGTATCGCGTGCTGACGTCGGTGGAATCGGTGGGTGTTCGTTAACTCCGGGCACGACTTATACCCTAGGGCACGCACGCGGGGCCATCGCTAGTAGACTCTACAAACATGACCGCTGCATACGCTGATGACTTGATGGACTTTGATGAGGTCCTCGAACGTTTTGACCCGGTAATGGGCATGGAGGTTCACGTCGAGCTCTCGACGAATACCAAGATGTTCTCCTCCTCCTCGGCGCACTTTGGTGCCGAGCCGAATAGCAACGTCGATCCCTGCAGCCTCGGCCTGCCGGGCGCGCTGCCCGTGGTTAACCGTCAGGGCGTTGAGTGGGCCATCAAGATTGGCCTGGCGCTGAACTGCGAGATTGCTGAGTCCTCCCGCTTCGCGCGCAAGAACTACTTCTACCCGGACCAGCCGAAGAACTACCAGATTTCGCAGTACGACGAACCAATCGCCTACGACGGATATCTTGACGTTCAGCTTGACGACGGCACGGAGTTCCGTGTCGAAATCGAGCGCGCTCACATGGAAGAAGACACCGGCAAGCTGACGCACTTGGGCGGTGCCGATGGTCGTATTCACGGCGCCACGCGTTCGCTGGTGGACTGCAACCGCGCAGGTATTCCGCTGATTGAGATCGTTACTAAGCCAATTCTCGGTGCAGGGGAGCGTGCCCCAGAGGTTGCTCGTGCGTACGTTTCTGCGCTGCGTGACCTGGTGAAGTCCCTCGGTGTCTCCGATGCCCGCATGGACCAGGGCTCGATGCGTGTGGACTCCAACGTTTCCCTGCGCCCAATCGGCCAGGAGGAGTTCGGCACTCGTACCGAGACTAAGAACATCAACTCCCTGAAGTCGGTTGAACAGGCTGTTCGCTACGAGATGCAGCGCCAGGCTGCTGCGATTACTAATGGCGAGGAGATCGTTCAGGAAACCCGCCACTACCAGGAGACCGACGGCACGACCTCCAAGGGCCGCCCGAAGGAATCGCAGTCGGATTACCGCTACTTCAACGACCCGGATCTGCCACCTGTGATTGCGCCGCGTGAGTGGGTGGAGGAAATCCGCGCAACTCTGCCGGAGCTGCCGTGGGTGCGTCGTGCCCGTATTCAGGAAGAGTGGGGTCTGAAGGACGAGGAAATGCGCGACCTGGTTAACGCCGGCGCTCTCGACCTGATTGTCGACACCGTTGAGGCTGGTGCCGGCCCGGCTGAGGCTCGTTCCTGGTGGGTCGCTTACCTGGCGCAGAAGGCCAACGAGGCAGGCGTGGAGCTGGCTGAGCTCGCGATTACCCCGGCACAGGTTGCACGTGTGATTGCACTGATTGAAGAGGGCAAGCTGACCAACAAGCTGGCCCGTAAGGCCGTTGACGGCGTGCTCGCAGGCGAGGGCGATGTTGATGAGGTCGTTGCTGCCCGTGGCCTGGAGGTCGTTCGCGACGACGGTGCTATTGAGAAGGCCGTCGACGATGCACTGGCTGCTAACCCGGACATCGTCGAGAAGTACCGAGCTGGCAACAAGAAGGTCGTCGGTGCCATCGTGGGGCAGGTCATGAAGGCCACCCGCGGCAAGGCAGACCCGGCTCAGGTCAACCAGCTGATTGCGAAGAAGCTGAGCTAGCCTCCCTGAAAGCTAATCCGGGGAACCGCCGGCGGCACCATCGCTCGGCAGTCTGACGACGCGCTCGTCGGACTCCGACGGTTGTGCCCCGGCGGTTTTGTTGGTCGTGGCACCCCAAACTTCAATACCCTGATTTGCTGCGACAGCCGCTACATACGAGATGTGGCCGAAGTCGCCGTCGACAAGCACTTCAGGGGAACCCTTGACCTCCCACGCCGCGTCGGGCCCACTTGACTTCGGACCCACCGGCATGGAGATGACCTTCTGCGCGTCTGGGATGGCAATGACCACGCGGTCACCCATCACTGCGCATCCACCGATGGAATCGTTCAGGTCCACACCGCCGAGGGGATTAATCACAGGGCCGGTGAGCTGAACCAGCTGTGGGGTGCCGTCGAGAATGGCGGTTGCCAACGGCGGCATTCCGTCCGGACCATGGCAGAACTGCTGAAACTCAATGCCTGGATCTCCCACGAGCAATTTGCGCGGGGACAGGGTGTCCGAAGTTCGGTCAAAATAGATTCCGAGAATGCCGGGCTCGCTGAGGTCCGGAAGTTCGCGCACATCAGCGGTGCTGCCCTCCACGAGGGTGACGCGCGCAATGGTGTCGTCGTTACGCAAAACAAAGACCTGACGGTCCTCTTCAACCGAGGGACTGGGCAGCAGTTGTTTTGCAGGGGCGCCGAGCCGTGCGACCTCACGCGGTGTCTTACCCGGTGCGACAACGGTGAGTGCACCGTCGTCGGTGGCGACGAGAGCCTCCCCAGGGCCGGTTGAGGCTAGCGCGGTGGTAAGCGGTAGGCAGGCCGCGAGAGTGACATCGTCGAGGTCGCAGGGACCTTTGTCTTTGGCTTTGCTTTCCGTGGTTGGGACCGGGGTAGAGGGCAAATCAGGGGAGGAAAACTTCGGCATGGCAATGCCTGTCGGTTCCGACTTGTCTTCAGTAAACGGTGACTCAAGCGCGCTCGAGGCACTCATGCAGCCGGAAAGAGAGACCATCCCGACGACACCAGCGGCGAGCGCAGCACGACGACGCCGCCCGCGAGCGCGAGCCTGTGCACTGCTGGTGTGGACGAGGTGGAATCCCATAGGCATACACAATACAGCCTCGTTTCCCGGCCACGCCTGCGACCAAAAGTGAGGCAGTAGTTTTAATGTGGACGATGTGAGCGACTCAGAGAAGTACCCGAACGACCGCGCCCTCGAGAATGTGGAGGACGGATTCGATGACGATCTCGACGTCCCGACCTACCGCAAGCTCGCTGAGCCAATGAACGAAGAAACAAACCGTGACGACAGCGACAACACCGCAACGCAGATTTTTCCGGGTGTGCCGGAAAAGCGCGTAGAGGAGGAGTCGGAGGCGGAGGTAGACCAAGAAAACCTGCCGCCGGAAGCCGAGACCGATAGCGGTGCTGAAGCCGAGGTGGAAACCGAGTCTGAAACAGAAACAGTGACTGAGCCGAGCCCCGAGCCGGAGCCTGAAGTTCAGGAAGCCCCGAAGAAGCGCTACGACGCCTACGCCGCTGCAGGCCGCACGGCACCTCAGGTGATTAGCCCTGCCGGTAAGCCTTCGCCGCGGGATGAACAGGCTGAAACTGAGTCAGCGCCCGCGGCTGATAAAGAGTCGGAGGTGGCCCCGGAGTCGGAGGCAACCGAAATCTTTGAGCAGCCGGCTCGTAGTGAGCGCGTTGATTCAGACGAGGATTTCAGCCAGCCGACGCAAGCCTTCTCGGCTTCTGAAGCGGCAGGAGCGTCCGCAGCGGGAGCTACTGCAAATAAGTCGGAAGCACAGCCAGCATTCGACGATGAGGCGGAGCCGACCTATGACTCTTCACGCAATTCCGCAGCTGAGACTCAGTATTTCGATGAATCGGATTTCGCTGAACCGGCTGCGTCCCGCGATACCGCTGGTGCAGCTGGCGCCGCTGGTGTTGCAGGAGCAGGCGTAGGAGCCGCCGGGGCAACTGCTGCTACGACTACCGCCGCTGCTGACGACGATGAAGACACGGACTTCTACGACGACAACGAACCGGAGTTCCGTCGCGGTACCACTGACTTCGGCCTCCTGCTGCTGCGTCTTGGATTGGGTGCGCTACTGCTGGTCCATGGTCTGACAACGCTGCTCGGCTGGGGCAACTCCGGTGGCACCACTGCGCTGGAGACACAGTTTAGCCAGAACAACTTTGCCCTCGGCCCTGTAATGGCCACTGCCATCCCAACGGTTCAGCTTATCGCGGGTGCCCTGCTTATCTTGGGTCTCGCGACACCGCTGGCCGCGGCGTTGGCGCTGGCATTGTCCGCCTACCTCAGCATGTTTGATGTGGCTACCTCTGCCAATGGTGTGAATATCGTTGGCCAGGACTCCAGTAACCTCCAACTACAGCTGTTGATGACCGCCATGGCGCTTGGCTTGCAGTTCACCGGCCCGGGCCGTATCGGCATCGATTTCGGACGCGGCTGGGCTCGTCGACCACTGGCATCGTCGTGGATCTTCGGAATTCTGTCCATCGCCGCAGCAATTGGCCTGTGGTGGCTGACGACCGGCACGCTGCCGTTTGTTGGCTAAGGCGGCTCGCAGCTGCACAAACAGTCGAGCGACCTAAACTAGGTTCTCCGTTAGGGCCGGGGTACAATGCCCCCTATGCCAAAGTCGAGACACGTACTAAAGACCACCCTCGCGGTGGTCTTTTTCATGTCTTCGATAGGCGCTACAACGTCGATTCACTCACCTTCGACAGCCGCTGCCGGCGAGCACAATGAGGTTGCAGCCTCCGTCTCGTCGGCAAGCGCCTGGCCGACTCATGAGGTGAGTCTGCCGCGCATGAACCTCAACGCCGAAGGGTTGATTGAGACTGACCCGCGCACGCAAATGGCGGTGAGCTACGAGCCGGTGGGCGTGGGGTACAGCAGCCAGGCATCGCAACGCCCGCTGCCGGCGCTATCCCTGATTAAGTTGTATATCGGTCAGTATGTGCTCGAACACGGCACTGCCGACGATGCCGAGCGCGTCGAAAAGATGATTTCGCGTTCCGACGACGATTTGGCCGCCGACTTTTACCGGAAGTACCCGGAATCGGTCGATTCCATTGCGACCGAGTACGGCCTGTTCAACACTTCCGGCGGAGAAAAGTGGGGAGTATCGAGGACCACCGCGGAAGATGTGGTGTCTTTTATTTCCCAGCTTCGTCTGAAGCATCCTAATTCTGAGGTGCTCGAGGCGATGCGACACTGGTCGCCGATTGCTGCCGATGGCTATCGACAGAATTTTGGTCTTGCCGGGCTGCCCGGCTCTGAAGGCGCGAAAATGGGCTGGTCCAACCGGCGTTCGTGGCACTCTTCCGTTGTTTTTGGCCCCGGATATGTAATGGCGGCCATTACCGAGGGCGGCAAATATGCACACACCGAGGACGTCGCTGAGGGGATTGCCGACGTCGAGTACCGGGATTTGGTGAAGCCCACGCAGAAGACTGGGCGCAAAGCCACTCTAGAAACGCCAAAGGCCCGTGCGGTAAGCACAGGCCTTTAAACGGGTTTGATCTAGCTAGTCGACAATGCGGATCGCGCCCTTATCCGCACTGGACGCCATCTTGGCGTATGCGCGCAGCGCCTTGGAGACCTTGCGCGGACGCGGCTTGTGCGGAGTAAATGGCTTATCGCGCTTGAGCTCCTCATCGCGACGAGCGGCCAGCTCCTCGTCGGACACCTGAATCTCAAGGCGTCGTTCAGCGACATCGATGTACACCGGGTCGCCGTTGCGGACGAGACCGATTGCGCCGCCGGCAGCGGCCTCCGGGGAAACGTGGCCGATAGACAGTCCGGAGGAACCCCCGGAGAAGCGACCATCGGTGACCAGTGCACAGACCTTACCCAGGCCAGCGCCCTTGATGAATGCGGTCGGGTGCAGCATCTCCTGCATGCCCGGGCCGCCGGAAGGACCCTCGTAGATGACAAAGAGAACTTCGCCCGGCTGCAAGGTGCGGTTCAAGATGACCGAGACAGCCTCTTCCTGGCTTTCTACGACGCGAGCGGTGCCCTCGAAGTGGAACTGATCCTCGCCGATACCGGCGGTCTTCAGGATAGCGCCGTCCTCGGCGATGTTGCCGCGCAGGACACACAGACCGCCTTCCTTCGTGTAGGCGTGGTCGAAGTCGCGGATGCAGCCATTTTCGGAGTCCGTATCCAGGCTCTCCCAGCGGTTGGATGTGGAGAACGGCTCGGTGGTGCGCACGCCGCCAGGGGCTGCGTGGAACAGTTCAATCGCTTCGTCAGTGGCCTTGCCGCCGCGGATATCCCAGTTGTCCAGGTGCTCCTCCAGAGATGGGGAGTGAACGGAGCGGACATTCATTTGCAGCAGGCCCGCGCGGCGCAGTTCGCCGAGGATGGCTGGAATACCACCGGCGCGGTGGACGTCCTCCATGTAGTAGTCCGAGTTCGGTGCCACCTTGGACAGACAAGGCACGCGGCGGGAAATCGCGTCGATGTCGGAGAGGTCGAAGTCGATCTCGCCCTCCTGGGCGGCAGCGAGAATATGCAGCACCGTGTTGGTGGAACCGCCCATGGCAACGTCGAGCGTCATTGCGTTGACAAACGCGTCGCGGTTGGCGATGTTGCGCGGCAGCACGGACTCGTCACCATCGTGGTAGTAGCTCTTCGCCAGGTCCACAATCAGTTCACCGGCGCGCGTGAACAAATCGCGACGCGCCTGCTGAGTTGCCAGGGTAGAACCGTTACCCGGCAGGGACAGGCCGAGGGCCTCGGTCAGGCAGTTCATCGAGTTTGCAGTGAACATGCCCGAGCACGATCCGCAGGTCGGGCATGCCGAGCGCTCGATGTCGAGCAGGTTCTTGTCATCGACCTTGTCGTTCGCGGATGCAGAAATAGCCGAGACGAGGTCAGAGCCGGGCTTGACGACGCCATCGATAACAATCGACGATCCCGATTCCATCGGCCCGCCGGAAACGAAGACCACCGGGATATTCAGACGCAGAGCCGCATTGAGCATGCCCGGCGTGATCTTGTCACAGTTGGAAATACAGACCAATGCGTCAGCGGTGTGAGCGTTGACCATGTACTCGACAGAGTCAGCAATAATCTCACGGGACGGCAGCGAGTAGAGCATGCCGTCGTGGCCCATCGCAATTCCGTCGTCGACAGCAATGGTGTTGAACTCACGGGGGACGCCACCGGCTGCGGTTACAGCTTCTGCGACGATGTCGCCAACGTCCTTCAGGTGCACGTGACCGGGAACGAACTGAGTGTAAGAGTTGGCAATTGCGATAATCGGCTTGCCGAAGTCGTTATCGGTCATGCCAGTTGCGCGCCATAGCGAACGCGCACCTGCAGCATTACGGCCGGCAGTGGTGACTTTAGAGCGAAGGGGAATCATGGGGGCTGCCCTTCCTAGATAGGGTGCAAGGTAATTAATTATCCATATTAATCACAAAAAGCCCCTAATGTCTCATTTCGTGGTCACTGGTGTCCGCATAATGAGATTTAGGGGCTTTGTGGACTGCTTATATGTTACTCGGCAGAGGCGTCACCTTTAGCCTTGGCATCAGCCTCAACCTCACTGACCTTCTTCATTACGGAGTGGCCATCGCGGTCGAAAACCTCGACCTTGTCATTTTCCGCCATACGAGCCGAAGCGATCGGATCTGGAATCAGACCGCCAGTGGCTTCCTTCAACTCCGGCAGCGAATTAAAAGAGATGGCCGGCAGGGCGATGCGCTCATCTGACTTGGTTACCGCAAAGGCGCGGCCGCCCTTGTTGAAGAAGATGCCCGCAAAATCGCTCCAGGGCACCGAACGGCGCTTGGACAATAGGTACACCGCAGTGATGCCGCGTGGCCCTACGGTGGTGCGTACTCGGAAAATCCAAAGCGTATAAATCAACGGTGCCAGGAAGGTAATGGCCAGCCACGGGGCAAAACCGGTGGCAATTACACACAGCACGAGCATGAACGCAACGATGAACAGATGCGTCTTCTGTGGGCGAAATCGCTGCGTCGCAAATTTTAGCTGTGGAGTCGAGTCAGTCATGGCCTTTGATTGTAGCGGGTAGTTCGGATTGGTTAATGCGCGGTAGGCAGTTGCGCGTTATTGCGCCCCGACCGAGTTTGGTTCTGCGTTGTTAGTGGAGTCTGTCGACTGTGATCCGCCAGTGTTCTCGTTGTCGGTGTTGCTCTGAGTAGAGTCTGGCTCGGTGGAGGTGGCGGTCGAAGGTGCGCGGTTCTGCGTGCTCTGAGGCTGCTGTGAAGTCTCGGACGGCTGATTCTGTGATGTCTGAGTCTGCTGTGAAGTCTCGGTGGGCTGCACACTCTGTGTGGTACTAGTCGGCTGGTTCGATGATTGCGGAGCTGACGACTCTTCCGAGTCCTCTTCCTGTGTCGTTACCCGATCGCTCCACCTGCTCGGTGCTAGCCATCCGGATGGGCCGCCCTCGGTCTCGACCGTCATGAGATTCAAAACGCCGAGGACAATTAGGGTTGCCAAGAGCATGATTGTCGAAACGCGAGCACGTCCACCTGCAGAGAGGATTCGCCGGATTTTCTGGCGCGTCGTGAGCGTCTTCCAGTCAGGGTGGCTAACCAGCTTGCGGATGGCGTTGTTGCTTCCGCTGTCCTCTTGCTCGCGTCGAGCATCATCGAGGTCAGCACCCGCATGCGGCAGGTCGGATCGCTCGTTCCCGTCTTGCTTATCGACGGTCTGAGTTTCCATCAGTTTGGTTTCTGCGGTATCCGGCTGGGCAGTAGTGTCCGCTACCGCTTCGACAACTTCGGTTGGAGCGCTGTCGCCGTCGTCAAGCTGTTGTTTTTTCTCTTGCTTAGCATCGGCCTGCCTGAGCTGTTCGATCATCGTGTCATCGCGGACATGACCGGTGATTTCTTCGGCGGGAGCAAACGGGGTCTGTTGGGCGCGCTCGCCGTAGTCATCCCACCAAGTGTCGATGACTGCGGCGCGGATGGCGCGCTCGATGAGCCATTGGTCGCCCGGTTTGCAGTCGACAATCAAGCGCATAGTGACGGTCCACGGCAGGCCCATAACCGTCGGCGGATTGAGCTCCGTGGAGGACTGCAGCTTGATCTCGGAGAGAACTGCATCCTTGACGGAGTCCAGTGCGATGGCACTCTTGGCGGCGGCGACAGTGCGCTCTTCCAGGTCCTTAATGGAGCCACCGGCGGTCATCGGTACGGGAACTTCAACAACAGCACGGGACCACTGTGAGGAGTAGTTGATACACATGCGTGCCTCGGAGTTCGGCACGATGATTTCCTCGCCGTTGAGGGTTCGGATCGTGGTGGCGCGCAATGTCATATTGACTACGTCACCTTGGACAGTGCCCGAAGGGGAGTGAAACTCTACCCAGTCTCCGATGCCGTACTGCTTCTCGGCGATGATGAACAGTCCGCCAAGGAAGTCGGCGATGACTCCCTGTGCGCCAAAACCAACAGCGGCGGAAACAACCGTCGCGGGGATAGCGGCGGCGGTCAGTGAGATTCCGAATTTCGACAGAATCGCGATGATTAAGACGAAGTATGCAATGACTTCGACGATGTAAACCACAGCGCCAATCAGTGCGCGCCGTCCCTTGGACTGCTCCTCTGAAGAGGAGATGTTTCCGTCCGCAATTGCCAGAACGAAACGTCGGATACGGGGAACAAGAATTAGCAGAATGGCCAGACATGCGATGGCAAGGCCGTTATTGGCCACCCATTGCCATGTCCGTAACAACATGTATTGCAAGAATTCCATGCCATCCACCGTAGGTCGTTCGCCTTAATATGCGCTGAGTTTAAAGGTAAAGAATTATGCATAAAGACGAGCTTTGGACTTGGGGCTTGCGGGGCTCGGGCGTGTAGGGCTCGGGTGTGCAGGCTTGGGTGTCCCCGGGGTCGTGGTCGGGGAGTTTCTGGGTAGAGTGATTCCCAAAGTTGGGGCGGGGTTCTCGTTGGAATCGGGTGGGTGCTCGGGGTGTGATACGGATGGCGTGTCCAATTGACGGGATTGACTTCTCACTATGTGGACGTTAGGGTTGTAGCCAACGCCACATTCGTAGCTTCTTTGCGTGAATGTGTGTTGAGTAGTTGCCCACCATGATCCAGGAGCGAAATCGTGAACGCGCACGAGCAGCACACCCCATCGCCCGCCCAATTCGCGGCTAAGGCGCGCACCAGCGCCCCCGAGCGAATTTCTGGTGCACAAGCCATTGTCCGGTCCCTTGAAGAGCTCGGCGTCGAGGTAGCCTTCGGTATTCCCGGTGGTGCAGTGCTTCCGCTCTACGATCCGATTTATGACTCGGAGAAGCTTCGCCACGTCCTGGTGCGCCACGAGCAGGGTGCTGGTCACGCAGCCACCGGCTATGCGCAGGTTTCCGGCAAGGTCGGCGTGTGTATTGCCACCTCCGGTCCGGGTGCTACTAACCTGGTCACTCCACTTGCGGATGCTCAGATGGACTCGGTACCGGTCGTTGCCATCACCGGCCAGGTCGGTCGCCCGCTGCTGGGAACCGATGCGTTCCAGGAGGCTGACATTCGCGGCGTGACCATGCCGATTACGAAGCACAACTTCATGGTCACCGAGGCGGAGGACATCCCGCGCGCGCTTGCCGAGGCCTTCCATTTGGCATCCTCTGGTCGTCCGGGGCCGGTTCTGGTGGACGTCCCGAAGGACCTCCAGAACATGATGATTGACTTCACCTGGCCGCCGGAGATTAACCTGCCGGGTTACCGCCCGGTGACAACTCCGCACCAGCGTCAGATTGACGAAGCCGCTGAGATGATTGCTGCGGCAAAGCGTCCGGTGCTCTACATCGGTGGTGGCGTCATCAAAGCCGATGCTTCCAAGGAGCTGGTCGAGTTCGCCGAGCAGACTGGGGTTCCGGTCGTGACCACGCTGATGGCTCGCGGCGCATTCCCGGACTCGCACCCGCTGCACATGGGTATGCCGGGCATGCACGGCAAGGTGTCAGCCGTCGCTGCTCTGCAGAAGTCCGACCTGCTCATCACTATTGGCGCGCGTTTCGACGACCGTGTTACCGGTGATCTGAATTCCTTCGCGCCGAACGCGAAGGTAATCCACGCCGACATTGACCCGGCAGAGATTGGCAAGCTCCGCGAAGTTGATGTTCCCATCGTCGGCGATGCCCGCGAGGTCCTTGCCGCACTTAGCGAGTCCTACACCAAGCTCGGTCTTAGTCGCCCGCAGATTGCCGACTGGCTGAAGCTTCTCGACGGTCTCCGCGACGAGTTCCCCCTCGGGTGGGAAGAGCCCGCTGATGGTGCAATCGCTCCGCAGTTTGTAATTCAGACTCTGTCCGACATCGTTGGTCCAGAGGCCATCTATGCCGCTGGCGTCGGCCAGCACCAGATGTGGGCAGCGCAGTTCGTCCAGTACGAGAACCCGCGCACCTGGCTTAACTCCGGTGGTGCCGGCACGATGGGCTACTCAATCCCGGCTGCGATGGGTGCCAAGGCGGCTGCTCCAGAAAAGGAAGTCTGGGCCATCGACGGTGATGGTTGCTTCCAGATGACCAATCAAGAGCTGACCACCTGTGCAATGGAAGGTTTTCCCATCAAGGTTGCCTTGATTAACAACGGTAATCTGGGCATGGTTCGTCAGTGGCAGACGCTGTTCTACGATCAGCGCTACTCCAACACCAAGCTGCGCCCGGAGGACAACTCCTACCTGCCGGACTTCGTCCAGCTCTCCGAGGGGCTTGGCTGCGTGGCGATCCGCGTGACCAAGAAGGAAGATGTCGCGGCGGCGATTAAGAAGGCACGCGAGATTAATGACCGACCGGTGGTTATTGACTTCATTGTCGGTGAGGATGCTCAGGTGTGGCCGATGGTGGCAGCTGGCAAGTCCAATGATGAGGTCGAATACGCCCGCGGTCTGCGCCCGCTGTTCAACGATGAGAATTCAGCAGCTGAGGCCCCGGCTGACATCCACGGCACTGTTGTGGACAACTCCGAGGACGCCGCGAAGCAGCCCGACGCTAACCACCCGTCCATGAAGACCCGCTAATCGGGATCCGAAGCAACAGGAAGTGAGTCCCAAAATGGCTGAACTGCACACTCTATCCGTGTTGACCCTCGATGAGCCGGGTATTCTGGTCCGCATTGCGGGCATGTTCACCCGCCGAGGTTTCAGCATCCAGTCGATTACCTCGGGTGAAACTGAGACCGAGGGAGTCAACCGCATCACCGTCGTGGTTGAGACGGAGACGCTGCCGATCGAACAGATTACTAAGCAGCTGAACAAGCTGGTGCCCGTGCTGAAAGTGGTCCGCCAGCCCCCAGAGACCATGGTGTCGCGCGGACTGCTGATGGTGAAGGTTTCCTGCGACAACACCAATCGTCCGCAGGTAGTCGATGCCGCCAATCTCTTCCGTGCCCGTGTGGTGGACGTTTCTCAAGAGTCTGTCATCATTGAGGCGACGGGTGAGCGCTCGAAGCTTGTAGCCCTGCTGGAGGTCCTCGAGCCGTTTGGTATCCGTGAGCTCATTCAGTCCGGTACCGTCGCAATGGCACGTGGGCCGAAGCCGATGCTCCAGGCCCGCTAACAACTAAACGCTAAGATTTTTAACGAATCCGATTCGAAAAGAGGCTAACTTTAATGGCTATTGAACTGCTGTACGACGACGATGCTGATCTGTCCATCATCCAGGGACGTAAGGTTGCCATCCTGGGCTACGGTTCCCAGGGCCACGCTCACGCTCAGAACCTGCGCGAGTCCGGTGTCGAGGTTGTTATCGGTCTGCGTGAAGGCTCCAAGTCCGCTGTGAAGGCTCAGGAAGCTGGCTTCGAGGTTAAGTCCAACGCAGATGCCGCTGCATGGGCAGACGTCATTATGGTGCTGGTTCCGGACACCACCCAGGCAAAGGTTTACAGCGAGGACATCGAGCCGAACCTGAAGGACGGCGACGCGCTGTTCTTCGGCCACGGTCTGAACATCCACTTCGACCTCATCAAGCCGGCTGACAACATCACCGTCGGTATGGTTGCTCCGAAGGGCCCGGGTCACCTGGTTCGTCGTCAGTTCGTCGATGGCAAGGGCGTTCCGTGCCTGATTGCCGTTGACCAGGACCCGAAGGGCGAGGGCCGCGACCTGGCTCTGTCCTACGCTGCAGCTATCGGTGGCGCCCGCGCTGGCGTTATCCCGACCACCTTCGAGGCAGAGACTGTGACCGACCTCTTCGGTGAGCAGGCTGTTCTCTGTGGTGGCACCGAGGAACTGGTCAAGGTCGGTTTCGAGGTTCTGGTTGAAGCTGGCTACGAGCCGGAGATGGCATACTTCGAGTGCCTGCACGAGCTGAAGCTGATTGTTGACCTGATGTTCGAGGGCGGTATTGCCAACATGAACTACTCGGTCTCCGACACCGCTGAGTTCGGTGGCTACCTGTCTGGCCCGCGCGTTATTACCGCTGATACCAAGCAGCACATGCGCGAGATTTTGTCTGACATTCAGGACGGCACCTTCACCAAGCGCCTGATTGCCAACGTCGAGGGCGGCAACAAGGAGCTCGAGGACCTGCGCGCTTCCTACAACAACCACCAGATTGAAGAGGTCGGCTCCAAGCTGCGCGACCTGATGAGCTGGGTTAAGGTCGACGCTCGCGCTGAGACTGCCTAAGTTTGTTGCTTAAGCGAATCCCTCGCTTGTTCGCGAAGTAGGGCTTCATCACTGAGCTTCACCGCCGTGATGAGGCCCTTTTCGTATCTCTCTTACTAGTTTTCTTTCACTGAACCGTGTGGGGTAGACGTGTGGAATAAACGTCTGAGCTAAAAGCAACTACTGCCAAACGGGTGTAGCCCCAGTCCTATCCGGGGTTCTAATCTGGGGTGAAAGGTCTCCCTCAACAAAGACGTTCGATAGTCTAATCGTTGAAATCAAATCATTTCACGGAGGTAAATGTGCGAGTATCCGCAATGACGCGGCGCGTGACGGCAACCGTTGCCCTGACGGTCAGCCTGGCGTTGGGGTCAAGCGCCTTGGTCGCGTGTGGAAATTCCGACAGCGCTGTTTCCACGAAGAAGGTGGACGCTGAATCGACGGTGCTTAGCGACGACATCGCAGCGTCGGAAAGCCTGATCGACAGTTCGGAAGCGGTTGTCGTTTCCTCGGCAGGCTCTGCTGAGCAGCGTAGGGCGGCAGGCATCGCGGTTGCTGCTGGTCTGCCGATGCTAGTGGCTGGTTCTGCCGAAGATGCGGAAGATGACAGTACCGCCAAGAGCCCGAAGAAGGATGCTCGTGGCCGTGATACCGGCGCCGATATCGCCGATGTGGAAAAAGAGATTGACCGCCTGGGCGCAAAGACAGTCCTTACTGTGGGGGCAGTTGACCTGACTGGGGAAGAGGGCCGTCAGATCATTGCGGATCCGGGTACGACCGATGGCCTTAAGGAGCTCGTCGGTACCGAGTTTAAGGTTCTCAAGGAGACGGAGTCGAAGCCGACTCGCGCTGTCGTTGAGATGGATCCGGAGAAGCCAACTGTCGTCGAGGGCGATGCAACGAAGGATGGGGCAGCCAACCAGGAGGCTCAGGATCGCGCCAGCGATGGGCAGGACGACAAGGGACAGGAGAGCGTCACCCTGCCGAAGGGATCTCCGAAGGAGGTCAAGGACACATTGGCACTGGCCGCACCGGGTACCGGTTTGGCCTCCATTGCTACGGCCCGTGCCGCTGGCCTGAAGGTCAGTTGGTTGCCGGTGGGCGACGCGCGTGCTACCTCTGAGTCGATTTCCGCTGCTCGCGACGGCGAGTCCCTGATTGCTCTGGGTAAGGTTTTCGGCGATAAGGACAAGTTTGATCAGTCCATCGAGCTTGCCAAAGATGACAAGGTTAAGGAGCTGCCAGGTGGAGGCACACTGCTGTTCCCCGGTCGTCATCTGATTGCAACGTATGGTCACCCAGGTGTCGCTCCATTGGGCGTGATGGGCGAGGATGATCCGGAGGATGCCGTCGCACGTGCGAAGGACTACGTCAAGCAGTACGAGAAGTTCGCTGATGACCCGGTACTGCCGGCCTTCGAGATTATCGCTTCGGTCGCGCAGGCTGACCCGGGTCCACGCGGTGACTACTCCGAGCCAGCTCCGGTTGAGACTCTGAAGCCGTACGTCGAGGCCATGACCAAGGCCGGCGGCTACGTCATCATCGACCTGCAGCCGGGTAGTGCAGACTTCCTGGACCAGGCCAAGTTCTACGAAGAACTGCTGAAGATGCCAAACGTCGGTCTGGCGCTGGACCCGGAGTGGAAGATGGAACCGGGGCAGGTTCCGGCGACCCAGGTTGGTCACGTTAAGGCTGAAGAAGTCAACCGCGTTGCTGATTGGCTGGCTGAGCTGACTCGTAAGAACAACCTTCCGCAGAAGATGCTGATGCTGCACCAGTTCCAGCTACAGATGATTCGCGACCGTGAGACGCTGGATCTGTCGCACCCGGAGCTCGCATTCGTTCTGCATGCCGACGGCCATGGCACCGCGCAGGAGAAGTTTGAGACCTGGAACGTCATGCTGCAGGATTTGCAGCCGGAGATTTTCGAGGCGTGGAAGAACTTCATCGACGAGGATCAGCCGATGTTTACTCCTGAGGAGACCATGAACATCGAGCCGCGTCCGTGGTTGGTTACGTACCAGTAGGTTATAGACCAGCAGAAATAAAAATATAACGCGAAATATTTGCCGACTTGAATGTCGGGGGCAACGGCGCTTACTCCCTAAACAAAGGGTAGTA
Organism: Corynebacterium sp. LK31; assembly: GCF_014335015.1. NCBI lineage: Bacteria > Bacillati > Actinomycetota > Actinomycetes > Mycobacteriales > Corynebacteriaceae > Corynebacterium > Corynebacterium sp. LK31. The sequence goes on from NZ_PDGW01000011.1 coordinate 132,990, forward strand.
AGCGCCGTTTTGCTTAGGTAAGTCCCCCCGTGTCTCACCCCCAGAGTTTATGATGAGACGTAATGCGCGTGCACGCTTTAGTAGTTTTCTTAAGTGACACCGCACATACTGCATAAACTTTTCGAGACAAACCAGGAGATGCTTGTGAGCCAGAACGCTCGCCCCGTTGTCCTCATCGCCGACAAGCTGGCACAGTCCACTGTGGACGCATTGGGGGATTCCGTTGAGGTCCGTTGGGTAGATGGCCCGAACCGCGCTGAGCTCCTGGCTGCGGTTGGTGATGCTGACGCACTTCTCGTCCGCTCCGCTACCACCGTGGATCAGGAAGTCCTCGAGGCTGCTCCGAATCTGAAGATCGTCGGTCGCGCCGGCGTTGGCCTGGATAACGTCGACATCGATACCGCTACCAAGCGCGGCGTCATGGTTGTCAACGCTCCGACCTCTAATATTCACTCTGCATGTGAGCACGCAATCGCACTGCTGCTGGCCACCGCTCGCCAGTTGCCGGCTGCGGACGCGTCCCTGCGTGAGGGAGAGTGGAAGCGCTCTTCCTTCAAGGGTGTCGAAATCTTCGGCAAGACCGTCGGTATCGTCGGTTTCGGTCACATCGGCCAGCTGTTTGCGCAGCGTCTCGCTGCTTTCGAGACCAACATCATTGCGTACGATCCGTACGCGAACCCGGCTCGTGCTGCTCAGCTCGGTGTTGAGCTGGTTGAGCTGGAAGACCTGATGGCTCGCGCTGATTTCGTGACCATCCACCTGCCGAAGACCAAGGAAACCGCTGGCATGTTCGATGCTGAGCTCCTGGGCAAGGCCAAGAAGGGCCAGATCATCATCAACGCTGCCCGCGGCGGTCTCGTCGACGAGCAGGCGCTTGCCGACGCGATCAAGGCAGGCAACATCCGCGGTGCTGGCTTCGACGTATACGCGACCGAGCCGTGCACGGATTCCCCGCTGTTTGGTCTGCCGGAAACTGTTTGTGCTCCGCACCTGGGTGCCTCCACCGTTGAGGCTCAGGACCGTGCGGGTACCGATGTCGCTAAGTCCGTGCTGCTGGCACTGGCTGGCGAGTTCGTCCCGGATGCTGTCAACGTTTCCGGTGGCGCTGTCGGTGAAGAGGTGGCCCTGTGGCTCGAGCTGGCTCGTGAGCTGGGGCTGGTTGCTGGTGGTTTGCTCGAGGGTGCTCCGGCCGCTGTTGAGGTTACCGCTCGCGGTGAGCTGCACACTGAGGACGTTAACGTTCTGGGTATGGCAGCAATCCGTGGACTGTTCTCTCTCATGGTGGAAGAGCCGGTCACTTTCGTCAACGCTCCGCGTATCGCAGAAGAGCGTGGTGTGACCTTCACTGTCGAGACCGAGCCGGAGTCCGTCTCCCACCGCTCCGTTCTCGAAGTCAAGGTCATCGGTGCTGATGGCTCCACCGCTACCGTCGTTGGTGCTCTCACTGGCCTGAACCGCGTCGAGAAGATTGTCCGTATCAATGGCCGCGGCATCGACATGCGCGCTCAGGGCCGTAACCTCTTCCTGCTGTACAAGGACGTTCCGGGCGCTCTGGGTCGCGTTGCTACCACCCTGGGGGAGTCCGGCATCAACATCGAGGCTGCTGCTCTGTCTCCGCAGGAAGCAGATCAGACTGCCATCCTGGTGCTGCGCGTTTCCAAGGAGGTTCCGGAGGAGCTCGTCGGAAAGATTACCGAGGAGATCTCCGCTACCCACGCTCTGCAGCTCGAGCTGGACTAGTTCTGAGCGCCTAGGCGTTTTAGAGCTAGTCTCTAGCGCAGCTTCTACTGCATGAAAAAATCCCCTCCGCATGGAGGGGATTTTTGTTTCCCAGCTGATCTATGCAGCCGTAGCCCTACTGCCTAGCCCTTCATCGAGCCCTTCTCAATCATGTTGACGTGGAAGTCGAAGGCAGTACGCAGGTCGTGCGGGGTAGACATACCAGGAGCGGTCTTCAGCGCGCGCTCGTAGTACTCCTCCAACAGTGGCTGGTACTCCGGGTGTGCAACGGAAATCATCTTCGCCACACGGTCACGCGGTGCCAGGCCACGCAGGTCAGCGAATCCACGCTCGGTGATGATGACCATGGCGTCGTGCTCGGTGTGGTCAATGTGCGAAGCGAACGGAACGATAGTCGAAATCGCACCGTCCTTCGCCAGCGACGGCGAGATGAACGAGGAAACGAAGGCGTTACGGGTGAAGTCACCGGAACCACCGATGCCGTTCATCATGCGGCTGCCGTTGATGTGGGTGGAGTTGACGTTGCCGTAGATGTCGGCCTCAATCATGCCGTTGGTGGCGATCAGGCCGACGCGACGGACAACCTCCGGGTGGTTAGAAATCTGCTGTGGGCGCAGAATGATGTTCTCGCGGTAGCGAGCAGCCTCGTTGTTCATGCGCTCGGCAGCTTCCGGAGACAGGGAGAAGGAGGTAGCCGAAGCGACGGTCATCTTACCTGCGTCAATCAGGTCGATCATGCCGTCCTGAATAACCTCGGTGTAGGCCTTGATGTTCTCAAACTTGGAGTCCAACAGACCCGCCATCACGGCGTTCGGAACGTTACCGACGCCCGACTGCATGATGTACTGGTCGTAAGCTAGGCGACCCGCGCGAACTTCGCCCTCGAGGAAGTCGAGGAAATGGCCGGCAATAGCCTTCGAGGTCTCATCCAACGGCTTGAACGGGGAGTTGCGGTCCGGCGCGTTGGTCTCGACAACTGCGACAACCTTGTCCAGGTTGATGTCGATGTAAGGGGTACCAATGCGGTCACCCGGGGCGTTGATCGGCACCGGCGTGCGGTTAGGCAGGTGCTGAATGCGGTAGATGTCGTGCATGCCCTCGAGTTCCTCGGACTGCCACGAGTTGACCTCAATGATGATCTTGTCAGCGTTGTCCATCCACTCGACGTTGTTGCCAACGCTTGACGACGGAACGAGGTGTCCATCTTCCGTAATACGAGTGACCTCAACAATTGCGGCGTCAATCGGCAGGAAGCCCTGCTCGATGTACAGCGCGGAGTGGGAGAGGTGGATGTCCTGGTACTTCGCCTTGCCGGAGTTGATGGACTTACGCAGTGCCGGATCGCCCTGGTACGGCATGCGGTAGCGGATGATGTCAGCTTCTGCCATCACGCCGTCACAGTCTGGGGCAGTGGAAGCGCCTGTGTAGATGTCGACAGCGAACTCTTCACCCTTGGCGTGAAGTTCCTTGCCACGGTTTGCCAGCGCAGTCGGCAGGGCCTTCGGGTAGCCAGCACCGGTGAAGCCAGAGATGCCGAGGGCATCACCATGATTGATAAACTGTGCAGCCTCGTCGGCGGTCATTACCTTGCCGCGCAAACCGGCATGTGCGATGCGATCAGACATGTCATCTCCTAGATAGACTGTTCGACTTTAGTTTTGTCGCCTAACCTAGCATGCGCTAACAGTGTGTTGCCACACCCGCAGGTTGAGAAGTGATTTATGACACTCTGATCGCTTCAGCGGGTCGTTTATCGGCGCTCTTCCAGGGGCTTTGTTACAGCAATTCCCGCACTTCTTCGTCAGTCAGCATGGCATCCTCGAATGCCTGCAGTGTGGCCTCTGGGTTAAATTTCACACCGATGAGTACGACCTCATTGGATGGTGGGACATCGGTCTGCGCCCACATGACGGCAGGGGTGATTTTCAGGTTCGGCCCCGCCTGACTCCACACGTGGGCGACTTCGAGGCGGTCGGAAATCCAGCAGTGCCCCTTGGATCGTACGAGCCCCTTTGTGCCGCGGAGAGCCTTGATTAGTCGTTCGCGGTCGAAGGGTCGGTTGCCTCGGAAAACAACCGAAGAAATGCCGTATTCTTCAGTCTCCGGCGTGTGGGGATTCGCAAGTTCTTCTGCATATCCGTGGAAAGTGGCCGCGGTACCTTCGTCGTAAAGCGATGCGTCGAGAATGGCAGAGGTTGCGATTTCGCCGTTAGTCACGCGGACGATGCGTGCGCGGGGGTTCATTGCGCGGATCGTTTCCTCGGTACCGCCGGTGAGCTTTTCGCCTGCGAGGTCGGATTTGGTGATGAGGATGAGATCGGCGAATTCCACCTGGTCGACAAGGAGGTCGGCGACCGTGCGTTCGTCGTCAGGCAGCGCGCGCCCCTGGCGGAGACTGTCGAGGAATGTAGAGGCGTCGACGAGCGTGACCATCGTGTCGATGGGGGCGATGTCGGCGAGACGGCGGCCGTCGTCGAATTCCCACTCGAAGGTAGCGGCGACTGGCATGGGTTCGGAGATACCGGTGGATTCGATGACGATGTGTTCGAATTTGCCGCTGCGCGCGAGCTTGCCGACGTTTTCCACGAGGTCATCTCGCAGCGTGCAGCAGATGCAGCCGTTAGACATTTCGATGAAACGGTCCTCGCCGCGCTCGAGATATGTGCCCTGCTCGATGAGGGCGGCGTCGACGTTGACTTCCGAGAAGTCATTGACGATGACCGCGATTTTTCGCCCCTGTGAGTTTGCCAGGAGGTTGTTCAGGAGGGTGGTCTTGCCGGCGCCCAGGAATCCGGACAGTACGGTGACGGGAGTGGTCTGTGTGGTGCTATCAGAAAATTCGGTAGAAGTCACCCGACAAGATTAGCGTACTGAAAATGATTATCAATAACTAGTGCGTGAATTGGGCTAGGCGAGGGGTCGTAAATGTGTCGTACGGCTTATTGTCAGACAGTTGTGACGTAGGGCATAAAACGGTGTTGTAGTCGGCTTTAGTGACGTATGGAATGTGCCTAAAATGGGGGCGCTTTCGGGCATCTGAATGAAAGGCGCTAACCGCTTCGTTGATAGGGTTGGGGGTGTGCTTTGGTGTTCGAAGTGCTACCCCCGATAGTCGCGTTGGGGGATATAGAAAGGTGAATTCATGTCAGATCGTATTGCCCATGCTGGTCTCAAATCCAAGGTGATGACCGCGCAGGAGGCGGCGCAGTTCATCAACCACGGAGACATGGTGGGCTTTGCCGGATTTACCGGTGCTGGCTACCCGAAGGTTGTCCCGCCGGCTCTCGCTGAGCGTATGGAGGCCGCTCACGAGCGTGGCGACGAGTTCAAGATTAAGGTCTTGACCGGAGCGTCTACCGCTCCGGAACTTGATGGTGCGCTGGCGAAGGCCAATGGTGTTGAGTGGCGTATGCCGTACCAGTCCGACCCGGGAATGCGTAACCGTATCAATGCAGGCGATGCCTTTTATAGTGATATTCACCTGTCGCACTCTGGCCCGATGACTGAGCAGGGCTTCTTTGGCCCGGTCAATGTTGCTGTGGTCGAAGCTGTTCGCATTAAGGCCGATGGATCCCTGATTCTTTCCTCTTCGGTTGGTAACAGCATTTCTTACTTGAATGCTGCAGAGAAGATCATTATTGAGGTCAACTCCTGGCAGTCCGAGGATCTCGAGGGTATGCACGACATCTACAGTGTTGGGCTGCCTCCGAACCGTAAGGAGATTCCGATTGTGAACCCGGGGGACCGCATCGGCACTCCGGATGTTCAGATCGATGTCGATAAGGTTGTCGCTGTCGTCGAGACGAACGCCGAGGACCGTAACTCGCCGTTCAAGCCGCTGGACGATGACTCTAAGGCCATTGCCGGCTACCTGCTCGACTTCCTCGATGGGGAGGTCAAGGCCGGTCGTCTGCCGGAGAACCTGCTGCCGATGCAGTCGGGTGTCGGTAACATTCCGAACGCTGTGCTCGCAGGCCTGCTCGACTCCAAGTATGAGAACCTGACCTCCTTCACTGAGGTTATCCAGGACGGCATGGTCGACCTGATGGATGCTGGCAAGCTGACCGTGGCTTCCGGTACCGCATTCTCGCTGTCTCCTGAATATGCAGCTCGTATGAACGAGAATGCCGCTGACTACCGCGAGAAAATCGTTCTACGTCCGCAGGACATCTCCAATAACCCGGGTCTGGTCCGCCGCATGGGGCTGATTACCACCAACGGTATGATTGAGGCTGACATCTACGGCAACGTCAACTCCACCCACGTAGCTGGTTCGCGCATGATGAACGGCATTGGTGGTTCCGGTGACTTCACCCGTAACGCCTATATCTCCACCTTCGTGTCGCCGTCGCTGGCGAAGAATGGCGATATTTCCGCAATCGTGCCGATGGTCTCTCACGTTGACCACACTGAGCATGACGTGATGGTCATCATCACTGAGCAGGGTCTGGCTGACCTCCGTGGGCTGGCGCCGCGTCAGCGTTCCCGCGTTGTCATTGAGAAGTGTGCGCACCCGATGTACAAGGAGGCGCTGCTCGAATACGTTGAGCGTGCTGAGAAGGCGACCCCGTACCTGCACACTCCACATGACCTGGGTACTTCTTACGACTTCCACCGTCGTTTCCTCGAAAACGGTTCCATGAAGCCGGTCGACTAGGTTTCTAGTGCGGTTCCCGCTTTACGACGAAGTTTGCGTCGTAGGGCGGGATTTTCTTTCGGCTTTAGTTCGAAATAGTGTTCGAGTAATGTGGAGATTTTTGGGGTGCGCAGCGGTTTGAATCCGGGGTGGGGGATATGGTGTGGGCGAATTGATAAAGAACTGTTCGTTAGGGGACCTCGTTAGGGAGGGGACAGTGCAATGTCAGAGTTGGAATCGTGTGGGGAATTTCGGTTCAGCCATGAGGTGAGGGCTCATTCGCTCGCTGAAGTGATGCGCGAGATTAATCGTCTGGAGATGGTTATCGCTCAGCGGGTCGCACCACCAGATGATGGCGATGTCGAAGCTCATTTGGCTTATTGGTCGGTGGTGCTTGGAATCTCACGCGCCGAAGTGAACAAATATATGGAAATTGGCTACATGCTTGGACGTATGCCGCAACTAGCGGAAATGTGTCAGGAGCGCGGGCATTTGTCGATGAGGCATTTAGCAATGCTTGGTAAACATACCCGACCTGTAGCCGATGACAAGGTTGACGCAGTGGAGTCGGGTCTCGTGGACGTCGTTAAGCCTAGGCGCGACGGGGAGGCACTCCGTGGCGTGCGTGCGATGGCAACGCGGGTGCAGCGAGTGATTGGTGAGTGTGCTCCGGAAGTGCGGCCACGTGATGTGGATGTCGCTGGGTTGCAGGCTGATAGGGTCCTGGCCCGGAATGTGGAGGCGACCGTAGATGCTGCAATTGATGCGGCGGCATACCAGGTCGAGGCGGATGGAGGGTCGGCGGATAATCCCGTGGAGTCGGAGGAGGTACGGGAGGTTCAAGCTGCGGCTCTCGACTACTTCGGCGATCGTATGACGGCTAAGGAGTTTATCGCAGTTGATGAACATGGTGACGCTGGAGTTACGACACTGACTACTGTCCTCGAGCGGCATCATGCAGTGGAAGCCCTTGCAATTATCGACGCAGTGGCTAAGAAGATGAAAGTGAGTCGCGCGGCAGCTTTCATGCATGCGTTACGCGGTACTTGTGAGGTGGAGGTGAATCTGGAACTCTTCCGAGTGCTCTCTCCCGGGGAGGATGGCGAACCGGAAAACACTCCAGTGTGGCTCGCTGGCGCAGGTTGGCTTTCTTCGCTGGTGGCCGAGTCTTGGCTGAAGCGGGTATCGACATTGCGGGTGCTGGGGGATAGTGCGGTTGAGGGGTATCGGCCCTCCGAGTCTCAGCGTGCATTCGTGCGTGCCCGTGACGGTGTGTGTAGTTTTCCTGGATGCGATGTCCCCGCGGAAAAGTGCGATATCGACCATATTGTGGAATTTGATCACAGCCTTTCCGGTGGTGAGCGGCAAAAGGAAGGGGTCACGCACACAGATAATCTCCATTGTCTCTGTCGAAGGCACCACAACCTCAAAACTGCCGGTATGTGGCGAGTTGTTCGAGGTGATGATGGGATCGAAGCTTGGACGTTCCTCTCTTGTGATGAAGGGCCGTTTGCGCAGTCGGAAAAAGAGCACACTGGGCATGGTCGTTACACCTTTGCCTCGCAGACTGAAAAGAAGACCGCTGCGCTGGCTGAGCACAATGAGAAACGTCGCAAATTGCATGACAATCTCCGCGGCCTAGTGGATAAGGTGCGGCGGGATATGGAAAAGGAGAGAGCAGTAGGCGGGGTGGATTGTGAAAACGATGGAGATGGTAAAAATCGCGCAGACAGTGACGGGGGTGAGCGCTAGGTTCTGCTACACTCATTTGTGTCCATATAGTGAGAAGGGTATCTCAAAAAATGACTGAGGCAGGAAAGCTGAAGATCGCCGTCATCCCGGGTGATGGCATCGGCACGGAAGTTACGGCAGAGGCACTGAAGGTGCTCAAGGCTGCTATCGGCGAGTTCGACACCACCGAGTACGACCTCGGCTCGCGTCGCTACTTGCGCAATGGCGAACTGCTTACCGACGCCGATCTCGACTCCCTGCGTGAGCACGACGCTATTCTGCTCGGTGCTATCGGTGACCCGGCGAACGTTCCTCCGGGTGTTCTCGAGCGCGGCCTGTTGCTGAAGATGCGCTTCGCGCTGGATCACCACGTCAACCTGCGTCCTTCCAAGCTCTTCCCGGGTGTCGAGTCACCGCTGAAGAACCCGGGCGAAATTGATTTCGTGGTCGTCCGCGAGGGAACCGAAGGTGCTTACACCGGTAACGGCGGTGCGATTCGCGTCGGCACGCCACACGAGGTTGCCAACGAGACCTCCGTCAATACCCGCTTCGGTGCTGAGCGCGTTGTTCGCTACGCCTTCGAGCTGGCTATGACCCGTCGTAAGAAGCTGACCCTTGTCCACAAGACCAATGTGTTGGTGCACGGTGGCGGTATGTGGCAGCGCACGGTCGATGAGGTCGCTAAGGAATACCCAGAGGTAGATGTCGATTACTCGCACATCGACGCTGCGACAATCTACCTCGTCACTAATCCTTCGCGTTTCGACGTCATCGTCACCGACAACCTCTTCGGCGACATCATTACTGATGAGGCTGGTGCAGTGTCGGGCGGTATCGGCCTGGCGGCGTCCGGCAACATTGACGCCTCTAATACCAACCCGTCCATGTTTGAGCCCGTTCACGGCTCCGCTCCCGACATTGCTGGCAAGGGGATCGCTGACCCGACCGCAGCCATTCTGTCGGGTGCCATGATGCTGCGCCACCTGGGTCGTGAGGAAGACGCTCAGCGCATCGAGGCTGCTGTGGAAGCTGACATGGCTACTCGCGGTAGTGGCCCGATCAAGACCGCTGAGGTTGGCGACCGCATTGCTGCTGCTTTGAAGTAGCGCAGTAAAAAATAGGGGGGGGAGAGGGCTAGGCAATCACAGTTTTGCCATCGACGGTAGTGATGTGAGTCTTACCGTCGGCGGTGTGCTCGATGAAGTCCGACGCATGTCCGACCTGGCGAAGTACATCGATGATGGTGTCAAGGGGGTATGGGGATGAGCTTCCTGCGCCGTTATCGGAATCATCCCCTCCCAGTCCTGCCACTAGCGCATCCCTCGTAATCTCCGCATGTCCCAGGTGCTGAGCCGCCTCGTGGAAGACATGCACAATCACGCCTTCGATGCTGCCGCACCACCAACGGTCCTTATCGGTAGGAATAACAGCAGGAGCACCAGCGCGGTCCACGCCTTGCAACTCCACCAGCGCGGATTCAATGGCCGCGCGGTCACGGTGGTAAATCTCCAGCCCTTCCGAAACACTGCAATGAGCAGAAAACTCCCCATCGCGATCACGGACATAATCACGCCCAAGGCAGACGCGCTCGAGCCAGTACCTCGCGGATCCGGTCACATGTCGTAACAGCACGGCCAGGGGGTTAATGGCTGGGATGGGGAGGGTTGCGTTGAAGGTGTCGTCGTCAAGCGTCGCGACGAGTGCCGCGAGCTTGTCCATCCTGCCGAGGATGTGGGCGTCGAGCGGCCATTCGGGATTTATTGAAGCGCTGTGTGTGGAATTGGTCATAAGGTCGAGTATTCCCGCAAATCAGTCCTATTGGGAGCAAAAATAGGGGATAATTGACCCCATGACCGTCGAGCTTGCGGAAATCGCAGACTTCCTCAGCCATACTCGCCCCTTTTCGGACCTCAACGATGAAGAGCGCGCGACTATCCCACCGCTTTTGACCATGCGCTATGCCCGTCGTGGAACGGAGATTATCCGGGCGGGTGCGGATAACAACAGCTGTTTCATTATTCGCTCCGGCATGGTGGATCTCTTTGACCCAGCTGGCACGCTGTTGGACAGGCGAGATGTGGGAGATCATTTCGGCTATTCGACGCTGCTGAGCAGTGACCCTTCGCTATACACGATGACGGCAGTGGAGGACTGCGTATTCCTAGTGATCTCCAAGGAGGTTTTTGACCAGCTCAATGAGCAGTTCGTAGAGGTCCGGCGCTATTACGGCGGTGAGAACGCGCGCATTCGCGCAGTGGCATCGAAGCTGCGGAGTACTGCGGCATCGGAGTCATTGCGCACACGGGTTGCGGATCTGATGGAAACATCGCTGGTGACCTGCAGTGCTGATGCGACAGTACAAGAGGCGGCGCAGATTATGACGGAGCGGAATGTCTCCAGTTTGCTCGTAATGGAGTCTGCAGGCGCCAACCAGAGCCCGCTCGTCGGCATCATCACTGACCGTGACCTCCGTCGTCGAGTGCTGGCAGAGGCGAAGCCCGCGGCGACGCTTGTAAGCGAAGTGATGACCGGGAACCCGGAAACCATCAGTCCCGACCTGCTGGTTTTTGAGGCCATGCTGCTGATGGCTGAGCGCGGTTACCATCATCTGCCGGTGCACGACGGGACGAGAGTGGTCGGCATGATTGTCATTGGTGACCTGCTGCGCAGTCTGCACACCGATCCCGTGTACGCGACGGCGACGCTGGCGCGGAAGAGCGATATCTCGGAGATTGCGGAGATTGCTCAGAACGCGCGGCGGATTGTCGGCCGGTTTATTGACCGAGGTGATTCGGGGGAGGAGGTCGCCAAGCTGCTGACTGCCGTGGCCGATGCTGTCACCCGACGCCTGGTTGCGCTGGCGGAGGAAAAGCTTGGGCCGCCACCAGTCAGCTACGCCTTTGCGGTACTGGGTTCGCATGGGCGCGGGGAGATGGGGCTCGCGTCCGATCAGGACAATGCGCTTGTTCTCGCCGACGACTACGACGCCGACGCTCATGCTGACTATTTCGCCGCGCTTAGCGACGAGATTTGCACCAACCTCGACCGAGTCGGTTATCCGCTCTGTCCAGGGGACATGATGGCCAGCAATCCTGCGTGGAGGATGACCAAGTCGCAGTGGCTGCGCACGTTCCACGGGTGGATTACCGCACCGGAGGCGGAGGCGCTGTTACATGCACAGACCTTCTTCGACATGCGTGGGGTAGCGGGCGATGTGCAACTGGTAGAGGAATTGCGCGCGGCCTACCTACCGCTGGCCCAGGGGTCGCAGCGCCTGCACGCGCACTTGGCCAAGCTCTCGGCCTGGCGGGAGCCGCCGCTCGGCTTCTTCCGTGGCCTGGTGCTGGAGAAGGGCGGCGAGCACGCAGAGACCCTGGACATCAAGAAGGGGGGAACTGCTGCTGTGGTGCAGATGGCGCGCCTATTTACTGTGGCGGCCGGGCTGCCGCAGCTGTCCACGCGTGAACGCTTGGCGGCGAGTGCGGGTGCCGGAAGCGTGAGCCGTCAGGGTGCGCAGGATCTGGCGGATGCGTTCGAGTTCCTGTGCACGGTGCAGCTTCATCACCAGCAGGCCCAGTTCAACGCTGGCGAGCAGCCGAATAACCACATCTACCCGAAGCGTCTCTCCAGCCTGGAACGCGAGCACCTGCGCGATGCGTTTGGTGTTATCCGCAAGTTGCAGCAGAGCCTCGGGGCGAAGTATCCCATCCGGGCGATGTCGTGAGCGCGCAATGTTGAAGTTTTTCAAACCCCGCAAGAAACTCTTGGACGCACCTATCCGCGACAATGCTTGGCTCGCGGTCGATGTGGAAACCACCGGTCTGGATCCCTCCAAAGATCAGTTGCTTTCCATCGGTTGGGTTGCCGTCGAAGGCCGCGACATCGTGCTGGAAGAGTCGGGTCACCTTCTCATTCGCCCAGAGCGCGAGGAGGTGAGCGTCGGCGAGTCGGCGACGGTGCATGGGCTTACCGACGACATGGTCGCAACCGGGGTAGAGGCAGAGGTGGCCGTCGGCAAGCTGTTAGAAGCTCTACGGGGACGGAAGCTGCTGGCGCACTACGCGCGGATGGAAGTTGGTTTCCTAGATCCGTTGTGCCGGAAGTACTTCGATGCGCGTTTTGATGTGCCGGTGGCGGACACTATGACACGTGAGTACGACGCGATTCTGCGGGCCAACCGTGAGCCGGTCCGTGATGAGCTGCGGTTGTGGTCACTGTGCGACAAGTACGGCATTCCCCGTTTTAAGGCCCATCACGCGTTCAACGATGCGCTGGCCTGTGCGCTGGTGTGGCTTGCGCAGGAATCCCGCGGAGTTTAGAGCGCAGAGTATAGAGAGTGGGGGTCGTTGCATAATTATCGCAATGTGACGTGTACCCTATTTTTATGCGTATTGCTCGAATCGCCCACCCAGAGGGCATGTGCTTCGCGCTCGTTGAGGGCGAAGGCAGTGAAGTTACTTTGCACGAAATCGAAGGGCACCCTTTCGGTCAGCTGAATAAGACTGGCCGTTCCTGGCCGCTTGCCGACGTACGTCTGCTCGCCCCAATGCTGCCGTCGAAGGTCATCGCTATTGGTCGTAACTACGCTGACCACGTCGCCGAGGTGTTCAAGAAGTCGGCAGAATCGCTGCCGCCGACGATGTTCATTAAGCCGCCGACGGCCGTCATTGGCCCGGAAGCGCCGATTCGCATTCCGGATTTCGCCACCAACGTCGAGTTTGAGGGCGAGCTGGCACTGGTTATTGGTAAGCCGTGCAAGAACGTCAAGAAGGAAAACGCTCACGATGTGATCTTCGGATACACCATCGTCAATGATGTTTCTTCCCGTGACCTGCAGTTTGCCGATGGTCAGTGGGCGCGCGCAAAGGGCATCGATACCTTCTGCCCGCTTGGTCCGTGGATCCAGACGGAGCTGGACTACAACGAGCTGCCGATCAAGGCGCACCTGACTCACGAGGGTGTTACCGAGACCAAGCAGGATTCCAACTCCAACCAGATGATTATGTCCATCCCGGAGATTATCGAGTTCATCACTGCCTCGATTACGCTGCTGCCGGGTGATGTCATCTGCACCGGCTCCCCGGCCGGTACCGCTGCGATGTTCCCGGGTGACCGCATCGAGATTGAGATCCCGGGTATCGGCAAGCTGGCCAACCCTGTGGAGCGGGCTTAAGCTGCCAGGGCTTAAGCTGCTAGGGCCTATGCGCCCTGGCTTAAGCGCCCTTAACTCCAAAAGCGCGGAGTACAGTGCCCATCTTGGCGCTGGTCTCCGTGACTTCTTCTTCTGGGTCGGAGTGCGACACAATGCCGCCTCCGGCCCATAGTCGTGCCACGGACCCCTCAGTGTCGATTTCGGCACAGCGAATGGAGACCACGAACTCACCGTCGCCATTCTCATCGCACCAGCCGACAGCGCCCGAGTAGAAGCCGCGGTTGGTCTCTACGGCCTGAATAACGCCGAAGGCGGATTCCGTCGGCGTGCCACAAATGGCTGGTGTCGGGTGCACCACCAGCGCCAAATCCAGCGCGGACAGCGACGGATCCTTCAACCGACCGCGGATATGCGTGGCCAAGTGCCACATCTCGGCGGTGCTCATCAGCTCGGGGCTGTCCGGAACATCCAGCGAACTGCACAGTGGCGCCAAGTTGTCGGCGATGTCGTCGACGACGAAGGCATGCTCGTCTAGGTTCTTGCGCGAGTCCGCTAAACGACGGGCCGACGCCCGGTCCACCTCTTCATTCCGGGACCTCGGCAGCGACCCGGCCAAGGGAAACGCCTCAACGATGTCGCCCGTACGGCGGACCAGCATCTCCGGGGAGGAACCGATGAGCAACTTGCCCTCATAATCGGAACCGGCGGGGGAGAGATCCACGACAAAGCCATCGCGGTTGGGGGATCCGTCGATCAGCCGCGATGCGAGTAGGAGCGGGTCAATCGGGGGATCGATTTCGAGTTCCACGGCGCGCGCGAGCACGACCTTTTCCAGCGCCGAGTACTCGATTGTGCGGATGGCTGCGGCGATGCGCTCAGCGTGCTCGTCGAGCGGGGGATCGTAAGCGACGATGTTGGCGTGAGGCTTGGGTGCGTTCCAGCGGTAGTGCGCGGGTGGCTCCAGCGGCTGCGAGGAGCGGATGACTTCCCGGGGAACGGTCAGGGCGGCGGGCTTGTCCAAGTCGAAGGGCAGGGCGCCGACCACCATTTTGTGAATGCCCGAGTGCAGTCCCTCGGCTGCGAGCCAGGGGTCGGAAATCTGCTCTTCAATACCTTGCGTGCGGATGGAGCCGTGCGCACGGGAGAGCAAAAAATCAGGAGCGGTGGTTGGGCGGGACGTGTCCCAGCGCGTCGAACGTTTCGGAGTCGCTGCAGGCTCGTTCGACGGGTGAGACTTTTCCTGCTGCTCTTCTTCGTTTCCGCCGCCCAGAGAGGGGTGGTTTTCCATGGACATAGCCCTAACCCGCCTCCTCAATCTAAACCCAGTTGTGCTCCAGTTTAAGGGGCAGGCTAACCCCTGCCCAAAAAGGGCATACCCGCAGCGGTAATCGTAAGCTGATCGATGACGGCACCTGCCGGCAGATTCGCGGCGTAGAGGAAAGTTTCCGCAGCCTGCTTGGCATCGAACATCGGCTCGCTGCCTGTGAACGTCCCCAACAGGTCAGTCTGCGCATTGCCAATATCAATGCGCGTTGCCGTGATGCCATACTCGCGTCCGTCGAGGGCAAGCACGTGGGTCATTCCGGCAAGCGCGCTTTTCGACGTCGCGTACGCCGCCGTGTGTGCTCTCGGCACCTGCGCTGCGATAGAACAATTGACCAGGATTCGGCCGCCCGCTTGCTCTGTCTTCCCCTCGCACCCCGCCTTCATCCGCGAAAAAGCCTCGCGTGCACACAGGTACGAGCCGACCACATTCGTATCGATGACCGCCCGGAAGTCTTCAATGCCGGTCTCTCCGAACTCTGCGGGCGTGCCGGGCAGCCCCGCATTGAGCACTGCAACATCGATGGTTCCCGTAGCCACCTGCGCGTTCTCAAACATCGCACGGACCTGTTCGGGGTCGGTGATGTCACACCTGGAGTAGGTGATGTTGTCCGCTTCGGCGGCAACGGCCTCGAGCGCGTCGATACGCCTGCCGCAGATATGCACGTGCCAGCCATCGGCGGCGAAAGCCAGAGCAATTTCGCGACCAATGCCCGCGCCGCCACCAGTTACTACTACCGTTTTGGTCATGAGCACTATTATTAACTGTTCTACGGTCTACGCACACATGTCCCCGCACGACGCCGTCAACGCCGCGCGTGACGACGGCTACCCGGCCGTGGAATTCTGGTGGCCATTTGACCTCGCAGTGCCCGCACCCGATGAGGTTTCCGGTTTTTGCGACCTCTTTGACGACAGCCTCGGTCTTTATGCCATGAATCTGTGGGGAGGGGACATGGCAGCGGGGCAGCGAGGAGTGCTCGATACGGATGGGCTGCCCGCGGGGCATCTGGAGGCAGTGAGCCAGATTGCGCGGGCCACTGGGCTGAAATGCTCGAACGTGCTGCTGGGGCGCTCGGGGGAGCTGACCGATTTGCAGGTGCAAAGACTGACTGAGATTACTGCCCAGCTGGAGCTCAGTGGGGTTCGCGCGTTGATTGAGCCACTGTCCGGGATGAGTGATTATCCCATTACAGATCCGTGGCAAGCCGAGGAGTTAGCTCAACAGACTGGTGCTGGTGTGCTCGCGGACTTTTACCATTTTGCAGCTAATGGCGTCGACGTGGATGCTTGGCTCACTGATGTGGAGACTGGAAGAGTGAGCCTGCCGGCGCACGTCCAGATTGCCGATTTCCCAGGCCGCGGTGCGCCGGGCACCGGTGAGGCACCACTGCGCAGCTGGGTTGAGCGGCTGCGAGCCGCCGGATACGCCGGCGAAGTGGCCGGGGAGTGGGCTCTGTAACCCTATGCAAACCCTATGCATGCCTGCAGGTGGGAGGGCGGGTATCGTGGGAAAGCATGTCAGATGTTCGCGTACGCTTTTGCCCGTCGCCAACCGGTACCCCGCACGTTGGCCTCATCCGCACCGCCCTGTTCAACTGGGCATATGCCCGTCACACTGGTGGCAAGCTGGTCTTCCGCATCGAAGATACCGATGCCGCTCGCGACTCCGAAGAGTCTTATCAGGCAATCATCGAGGCCCTGAATTGGCTCGGTATTGACTGGGACGAGGGCATCGATGTCGGCGGTCCGCACGGCCCGTACCGCCAGTCGCAGCGCAAGGACATCTACGCCGATGTATTGCAGCGTCTCATTGACGCCGGTGAAGCCTACGAGGCCTTTTCCACCGCTGAAGAGGTTGAGGAGCGCCACAAGGCTGCCGGTCGTGACCCGAAGCTGGGCTACGACAACTATGACCGCAACCTCACCGAGGAGCAGAAGGAAGCCTTCCGCGCAGAGGGCCGTAAGCCGGTGATTCGCCTGCGTATGCCGGACGAGGACATTGTCTTCGATGACCTCGTTCGCGGTCGTATCGAGTTCAAGGCCGGCCTGGTTCCGGACTTCGTTATTGCCCGCTCCAACGGTGAACCGCTCTACACCCTGGTTAACCCGGTCGATGACGCTCTGATGGAGATTACTCACGTCCTGCGTGGTGAGGATTTGCTGCCATCGACCCCGCGCCAGATTGCTCTCTACGAGTCGCTGAAGCGTATCGGTGTCGCCAAGTTCACCCCGGAGTTCGGTCACCTGCCGTTCGTTATGGGCGAGGGCAATAAGAAGCTGTCCAAGCGCGACCCACAGTCCAACCTCTTCATCCACCGCGATAACGGTTTCATCCGCGAGGGTCTGCTGAACTACCTGGCTCTGCTGGGTTGGTCTATGGACGGCGATCAGGACATCTTCACCATGGACGAGATGGTTAAGGCCTTCGATATCCACGATGTGCTGTCCAACCCGGCCCGCTTCGACCAGAAGAAGGCCGACGCTATCAACGCCGACCACATCCGCATGCTCGATCCGAAGGACTTCGAACAGCGTCTGCGCACGTATTTGGAAAGCCACTTTGACTTCCCGTCCGACTACCCGGCGGATAAGTTCGCTTTCCTGGCAACGCTGCTGCAGACTCGTGTGAAGACGCTTTCCGACGCCTGGGACCTCTCGAAGTTCCTGGTTGTGGAAGAGGACGAGTTCACCTTCGATGAGCGCTCGGCACGCCGTAACTTCAAGGAAGACGCTGTTGCTGTCCTGGAGGCCACCATTGCAGCTGTGGAGCCGCTCAGCGAAGAGGACTTCATCACCGAGAAGCTCGAAGCTGCACTTCAGAAGGCCCTCATCGAGGACCTGGAGCTGAAGCCACGCAAGGCCTTCGGCCCGGTGCGCGTGGCTGTAACTGGTGCTCAGGTATCGCCGCCGCTGTTCGAGTCCATGGAGCTGCTTGGCCGCAGCCGCAGCCTGAGCCGACTGCGCAAGGCTCTCGAGGTCACTCCTTTTACTGCTGCTCAGTAAAGAGTGCGAGCTGGGCTGAGCGAAGCAGGTTCGTGTAAGAGCCCGCTTCCTTGCCCACCTTCTGCGGGTCGCGGTTCAGCATGTTCATGGAGGTTTCGCGGTAGTCCTTGACCAGCGACCCCATGTGGTTATTGAAGAACTCGTGCCAGTCGGTTCCCCAGTAGACCGTGCCGTCTTCGTTTTGCTTGAGCAGTGCGGCAAAGGCGTACACGAGTGGGTAGATGAACCCGTCCGGAATCGCGTAGCCGATGGGCTGGCGGTAGAACTTCGAGTACTTCTGTGGAGTTTTGCCAGTCCGCGGATTCTTCTTGTTGGCCTTGTCAACAGCATCAATGCCGCCGAATTTGCCGCCACTCTTGTTGTAGAGATCGGGTAGCTCCGCGTTGATGCGCTCGAAAATATCGATGAAGTCACGCGTGAGGTTCAAGGCACTGCGGACCTTCTCGTTGTAGAGAACGACCTCTTCGGTGCGCTCATTGATACTTTCAGTGCTGGGCTTAGTGACCTCTGGGGAACTCATGACATCCTCGAAGCGGTCAAGCAGCTTGGCCTTTCCGGAGTAGAGGCTGGTAGGGGTCGGTGCTTCAATCTGCTTGCCGTCGGCATCCTTCGGCAGGTCAATACAGGACAGTGGAATCCACGCCATAGCGATGACATCGCCCACCTTTAGTCGACCAGTATCGTTGGTGCGCCACTGCACGTTGTCGCTAATTCCCTGCGGCAGAGCATGCTTCAGATCGTCAAAGTAGCCGGCGCGATTGAGCTTTGCTTCCGCCTTGAGCTCCGCATTGTTGTTGCGGGCGGCACAGATATCGAGCAGAGCATCGGAGAAGTCCTGCACAGTGTCCTCGTCCCGAGCACCGGGAACGAGTACCTCTACCGGAACCTTGGCATCGAGCTCGGTGAGGCTTTCGTCGGCAAGCAATTCCTCGATTTCCTCGGAGCGCTCCATCCAGACCTCCTTCATTTCGGACCACGTCTTGATTTTGCGGCTAGGCGGTGGAGTGAGCTTGCCCAGGACGAACAGCGCAATAGCCAGCGAGTTGTGGCCGCCGTCGAGGATGCCTTCGATGCGACGGTTGCTGAAGGTGAAGCGGTAGAGATTGTCTTCACTGGTGAACTGAGTGGAGGCCAGGAGCACACCCTTGGACTTGTAGGCGAAGAGCTCCGGCGTGGTGTCGATGGTTTCCATGATGGCATCGGTGATGCGGCCGGTGCGGGACACGCGTGGGTTGGCATCGAGGTTGAGGCCCGAGATGATTTTCGCGAACTGACGGATAGTGACAGTGCCGATGACGCGGCCGATGGTGCCGTTCATTTGCTCCGTGATGTCGGAGAACTCCAGCTCGAGTGTGATGGGGGCGGTTGCTGTTGCCGTTGTTGTGGGGGAAGTCATGATGCTTGCCTTTCAGGGATGGTTTGTGGTGTGTGGCGGCTGTTTGCCAGCCGCTTCACCACGAAGTGTCTCCTGAAGGGCGGATCGACTTTGAGCTGCGATCGAATGGGCTTTCGATCTGGGATTGCGTTAGTTAGATGCACTGCATTGGTTATGCATTAGTTATGCGCTCTGCTGAGGTGGGCTGTGGGGAACTCGCGAATTTAAACGAACCTTTGACAACGAACCTTTGACCAGGTGATTTGCTCTTGTTCACGCCAATTGGCTATATTATTCCTCGTTGCGTTCAGCAGCGATGGCCTATGGTGTAATTGGCAACACAACGGTTTCTGGTACCGTCATTCTAGGTTCGAGTCCTGGTAGGCCAGCAGTGAAGAAGTTCATTGTTGAATGTATTCACTAACTGCAAGGTTCTAAGCCCCGTTCGTCTAGCGGCCTAGGACGCCGCCCTCTCACGGCGGTAACACGGGTTCAAATCCCGTACGGGGTACAAAGACAGCGCGAAAGCGCCAGTCTTTATTGGCCTATGGTGTAATTGGCAACACAACGGTTTCTGGTACCGTCATTCTAGGTTCGAGTCCTGGTAGGCCAGCGGAATTCGCTTGCTTAACTAACTTGATTAGTTGAGTTGAATTCAGTTCTAAGCCCCGTTCGTCTAGCGGCCTAGGACGCCGCCCTCTCACGGCGGTAACACGGGTTCAAATCCCGTACGGGGTACAAAGTTACTCCCCAGTCAGTTGGCTGGGGAGTTTTTGTTTTTTAAGAATCGAGGCCGCTATGACCAGAGGTGACTATGACCAGTGAACGTTTCGCACGACTGAAGCTTCTCCTAGGGGAGGAGGGGCTGGAAACGTTGGCTGAATCTACCGTCATGGTTGTCGGACTCGGAGGCGTGGGGTCGAGTTGTGCCGAAGCTCTCGCGAGAGGTGGCGTGGGCAACCTCATCTTGATTGACGGCGATGTCGTGGAGCCGAGCAATCTCAACCGTCAGGCGCTGGCATTTGTCTCCACGATTGGTCGGGTCAAAGCCGAGGTTATGGAGGCGATGGTTGCCGATATCAACCCGGATTGTACGACCTATGCCCGCCAGATTTTTCTCACACGCGAAAACCTGTCAGAGACCTTCGAGAAGTTCCCGCGTCCGGATTACATCATCGACGCTATCGACGATGTCACCGGGAAAATTGAGATCGCGCAGTGGTGCGCGGAAAATCGCATCCACCTCATTTCCGCTATGGGCGGCGGAAATAAGCTCGACCCATCTCGGCTGACCTTCTCAAAAATCAATAAGACAAAGGTCTGTCCGCTGGCGAAGGTCGTCCGTCAGGTGTGTATCCGCCGACGCATTCGCGGTCTTGAAGTGCTGTACTCATCCGAAGAGCCTGTGCGCATTGCGGACAAGGGCAGCGGCACCAAAGCGGAAACCCTCGGTACCATGAGCTACATACCGCCAATCATGGGGCAGATGCTGGCCGGAAAGGTCATTCGCCGTCTGCTCGGGTTCGAGGAAACCCCGCTGGCCCCGCGAATCGGCGGTCCAGCCGACGATAGCCAGCCACCGACGGAAAAGTAATGCGGTTCATCGATACCCACTTTCACTACGACTTCCTGCCACAGGATTCGCGCGAGCGTTTTAAGGCTGATCTTGCACGGGAGGGTGTAGAGATTATCGCGCAGACGGTCCGGCCCTCCGGCTTTGTCGAGCTAGAGAGTGAAAGCTTGCCCATGGCCGCCGTGGGCTATCACCCGTGGTACATCGATGGCAACTATGAGCGAGAGCTCGAGATTTTTCGCGCGGCCCTCCCTCGCACTCGCTTCATCGGCGAGATTGGCTTGGACTTCGCGCCCCGCAGGCTTGACGACGTTTCTGCCGAGACTCAAATCCATGTCTTTACCAGCATCCTGGATGCTGTCCAAGCCTCGAGCCTGTCACATATCCTGTCCATTCACACGGTTCGGAGTGCTGGTGTGGTGCTTGGCCTAATCGAACCACGTTTGGACACCAGCTCCAGCGTCGCACCAGGCGAGACCTTCGTGCCCATCTTTCACCGCTTCGGTGGCACTAGCGATGAACTGACGCGGCTGATCCGCGCCGGTGGTTATATCTCCGTCAACCCGCTCATGTTGCGGACAAAGCGCGGACGGGCCTATGTGTCGCAGGTGCCCGTCGATAGGCTCTTGCTGGAGACAGACCTTCCGCGCGAGCCTGGAAGCGGTGACGCGGTGGAAGCGGTCGCTGCAGAGGTAGTCGCTGCGTTGCGGGAAACTGTCGCCGAGGTTGCGGCCTTGCGAAAAATGGATGAAGCGGAGCTTGCAAACGAGCTGGCCAACAATGCGAAAACGCTAGGGATTTAATGCCTTAACCTGCGGATTTGCAGTTACTATCCACGTCTAGTGTATTGTTTAACAAGTCCGCAGCGCGCGGATGAAAAGTTCTAAGCCCCGTTCGTCTAGCGGCCTAGGACGCCGCCCTCTCACGGCGGTAACACGGGTTCAAATCCCGTACGGGGTACAAAGTGGCAGTTTCGCTTTTCTGACCTAGACAGTTCATGAAAACGGAATTTGCGACACGGGATCCCGATTCGGCTGAATGCGAATCGGGATTTTGCCTTTTCAAATGTCCTTCAACCCTATTCCATGACAATTACAGGGTTAGCAGCAAGAAACTCTTTTTCGCTGCTATTGGGGTGGGTGACAATAGAGGTATGGCTGCGAAAGAGCTAACCAGCAGACAGAAGAAGATTCTTGGATGGATCGTGGATGGTTGCGCCGGTGACCCTCCGCATGAATTTTATAAGAATACAGCGCGCATGCTAGAGGGGCACAAGTTAGTCAAGATTTCAGGTCACGGTGATAAGTGGAAGGCTGTAGCTACAAAACGTGGTGAGAGGGTTTACGCCGGTACCGAAGCGCTTGTAGTCAATAAGAAGCGGCGGAAGAACACGGCGGCGAAGGAGCCACCGGTACCCTCCACATTGAGAAAACCAAAACCAACGCCAAAACCCGACGAGCCTGAAGTTGATTTAACTCCTTACATGGCTCGAATACGCCATGGTATTGGAGAGTCAGACCTCGACGTTTTCACAATCGTGGCCTCGGCCGGTGAGATTCGCGACTTCTGGTTACCGGCGGCGGCGAAACTATCCCGTGATAGGTCTTGGTTGGAAGATGGCCACGTTTTTGACTACGCAGGAAGTACCTACGTATATGGCCAGGAGAAGCCCCGATTCAAGGCCGCTGTTATCTCTATTGAGCCAATGAAACTGGTTGGGTGGAGGGAGATTTTACGTGGCGATAAACGCGTGGCGAAATACAATAAGAAAGCTGTCGAAGCGTTTGGATACTACAAGAGGCAGTTTAGTTCCGATGTGCAATTGCGGATTAAGCGAGTTTTGCATGTGCTCTTCACAGAGATTGAACTGAACGGTGGCCGGATAGAACTAGAGACTTGGTACGACTCATGGTCTAAAGAGAAAGTGCTTCGTGCAGTTAAGCTCGGCTTTGATTTCGATCTTCAAGATCTCAAGTTCCGCGAGAGATATAACCGTGTGCAGCGTGAGCCAACACAAGATGAAATCGATTATCACAACCGTTGGCACGAGGGCGAAAAGATGAGGCGCTTCTGGGAAACAATCCCGAATGGTCAACTTGTCCTTGAATTTCGAGGGATGTCCGCTCGTGATTCGAAGAAGAACTCAGAAGCGTTTGCCGACGGCATTGAGGCCTATTTCAAGTGGCATCAAATTCGAGAATTCTGGAAGAAGACAGATTATGAGATTGCGGGCAGAGAGAGGGCGCTCCGAGCGAAGCAATATGAGTTCGCTAAGCCAATCGCTGCGAAGACTGTCGCGAAGGATTTCTATTTCAACGCGTTGTATCAGCGCTCTCAGGAGTTAAAAAAGTTTGAAGCGGTGTGTTCCTATCTCGAATATGTGAAGCGAATTGAGCCTGACAGCCCGTGGATCTCGTGGGCTGAGAAGTATCTCGATACGTTCAATCCGAGAGACTGTATTACGATGCCGGATCCACCTGCGCTCGACATCAAGGCTCATGCCGGGCTCATTGAAAAGATTATTGATGCGCTTGGCAGGGATGAAAGCACGTGGGCTGACGCGTTCCCCGACGGTGAATTTCACGGATGATTTTTCTGTAGCACCGTGCATGTGAAGGTCAACTTACGAGTCCGTGGACTCACTACTCATTGCTGTCTTCAAATGAGCTGAGCTCAGCGAGGAGTACTTCTTGTCCGACCTTCGACTCTGAGATTGCAGCCGGTGCACGCATTTGCGCAGTATATTCTGAGCGCTGTCGAACTCTACACACTTGATGAACTAGCCTTCTGGCTGACCGAAACCGGCTTCATGCCACCGAAGTCCTGGAAGAAAACCCGCTGCAAAATCTGGTCGGGCTAGGCCGCAACTGCGCACTATTCGAATCAGCACGCACCTGAGCCTATCTCGAAATCCGCCACCACCTCGGCGACCCCGATGGGCTTGGTCTCGCTATCCAAACCGCAGCGCAATCCATGAACCAGAACTCTTCAGCGGACCACTTTCCACACGCGAAGTCGACCAGATTGCCCGATCTATCCACTGATGGATCGTCAACCGCTCACGCATGTGAGCAGACGGCTCAGCAATCTACGAAGAAACCTTTAGCACCATCCAAAGCGCACGAGGGAGAGAATCTCGTAGCAAACGTCAAGGAAGAAGAGCTGAAACCGACAAATGGATTGAGGCTGGCCATGAGTAGGGATCCAAGAAATAGATATCCGGGTTATCCACGAAAGGGGTGGTCAGTTCGGGAACTTGCTGAAAAACCGGAGTATTTACCCGTGCAATTTCTAATTGTACAAGCGAGCCAAGAGCGAGCTATCTCGCTCGAGCAGTTGAAAAACGCCAACGCGTACGCGAGCTACGTGCCAGGAGCCTAACCATCCGAGCGATAGCACAGGAAACTGGGTACTTCGTTGGCACAGTTCATAGATACGCGAGTGAAGAATCTCGCGTATAACGCGTATAACGTGCTTACGTAGTGATGAGTAACCAATCTCCATCGTTATTAGGGTCTGGGATGCACGTAACTGAGCCAAATGCATCGGTTACAAGCCAGTACCGAAACTTAGCCGTCTCACAGTCGTTCGCTGATAAGTGCACACTGATTACTCTTCCGTATAGGTCATTCCCGGCTAGAGTAGTGGCAGCCATGCCATTTGCTGTTTCGGCAGAAGGCGATGCCGCAGCAACTCCGCTTAGGCCAAAACACAGCGAAAAAAGGAAGCGATAGATGCAACTGCTATTCTCTTCATGCTTTTCCCTCAACTAGGTTCACCATTAAAGAAACACGAACTCTGGAGAGATGCAATGGCAAAATTTCCTCCTGAAACGGACTTGTCGCTCCACGATGTCATTGACATCCTGGAGTCAGTTCTCCGTGAAGAAGAGATAGACAATGCTCCAGCAGCAAAAGTATGGATAAAGTCTACCCTTCCAGAGCTAAGACGAGCTGAAGAAAAATGCGCTTCCATCTCGACTAATAGAGTTATCGTAAAAATTCTCGAAGCGATGGTTCTTATCGAGAGAAAATATGGGAAAAACCATAATCTTTCTTCACATGATGATCGTCTAGATCTGTCTTAAAAACGGCAAGAACCCAATTCCCGTTACCGTATATAGACATACGGATACCCAAAAAGTAACCCGCTTTCAGCATGAGTGTTTCCTCCGCTTCTACGAGAAGCAGAAGCACTTCGACTTTTATTTCCAACTCGCGATTGGGACAATGCCCCCGCTAGCTGGATAGGATTGCTGAGCACGGTAGGGGAACCAGACCTTCCGCATCAATATTTGAACCTCGCTGGTCACAGAACAGTTTCCGGGGTGTGTACTGAGGTAGCAAGATTTTGTAGACCGGGCTTGTGCCAAAACGAGCACGCCAAGTAGTTTGCAGTCATAAAATATTGGCATGAATTCGGCCAAGTCCTCCTACGTTCCGGAGCTGACCAGCATTCGAGCCATCGGTGCGTTCGGTGTCCTGCTTACGCATGCCGCGTTCTGGACTGGACATTACACGGACGATTGGTGGGGGGCGTCTCAACGGTCGATTCGAAATTGGCGTCACCATCTTCTTCGTGCTCAGTGCGTTTCTGCTCACAGGGCGTTGGCTCGGTTCGCCTGACGACGTCCCTGCGAATCGACCGGACTTGCGGAAGTACTTCACCAGTCGCGCGAAGAGAGTTCTGCCGGCCTACTGGATTGTGGTTACTGCGGCATTCCTCATTCATGCCGCAGATGACCCGCCACCATCGGGTGGGGGTTTGCAGGGCTGGCTGCGGTCGATGTCTTTTACTCAGACGCTCCAATTCGGCTGGATCCACCCGGGCTTGCCGCAGATGTGGTCGATGGTGGTGGAAGTCGGCTTCTACCTGGTGTTGCCACTGGTGGGACTTGGCATCTGGACGATTACTAAGGGGCGCCTGCGACCTGGCCCAACGTTGGCCATCATTATTGGTTTTGGTCTCATTGGCCCGGTCTGGACTGTGCTGTCGCATCAAGAAGAGCTGCTGCCGGTAGTGGCACGGCTGTGGCCGATGGCGTATTTCGACTGGTTCGCCATCGGTATGCTGCTGGCCTACGGGCGAAAAGTTGGCTGGCGCGTCAATTTGGCGGCCAGCTGGCTGATAGCGCTAGTCCTGTTTTTCCTATCCACAACCACCCACGTGGGGCCAGCAACCTTGGTGCCGGATGATGTCGACCAGGCGTTGTGGAAGACCACGCTGTATGGCCTGTCCGCTGGTGCATTCGTGGCCCCGATTGCGCTGGGTACGGAGGTCAGGTGGCTTCGTCATCCAGCCATGATTTGGTTGGGAGAGGTCTCATACGAGTTCTTCCTCGTCCACGTGCTGGTCATGGACTGGGTGATGACGTTGATGGGCTATCAGACCTTCCAAGGCTCGATGTTGGCAGTGGCAATCGTCACCGCTGCCTTTGCCCTGCCGCTGTCGTGGCTGCTGCGCCGCATCACTGATGTGCTTACGCGGCGACCGGGGCCTGCGAGCCCGTGGGCTACCTACCGATCGTCGTCGTCAAGCGGTCCGAGCTCAGCAACGAGCACTTCCTGCGCGACCTTCATCGCGGACAGTGCGGCCGGTGCGCCGCAGTAGCCGGAAGCGTGGACGATGGCTTCGGTGATCTCGGTGCGGGTCAGGCCGTTGGCGAGGGCACCCTTGATGTGGCCGCGCAATTCTTCGGTGGCGCGCAGAGCGACGAGCATTCCAATGTTGAGCAGGGAGCGATCACGCTTGGCCAGTCCTTCACGGCTCCAGACGGAGCCCCAGACGGTGGCGGTGATGTGCTTCTGCAGGGTCTCTCCGTCGGAGCCGGCGTTGCGAGAGAGGGCGGCATCGACGAATTCGTCGCCCATCACCTCGCGGCGAATTTGGATGCCGGCATCATAGCGGTCAGAGGAAAAGAGTTCATCATTGGGATTGCTCATGCTTGCTAAGTATAGGACTTGCAATGCGGATAAATTCCGAAATGTCCCCACTAGCTTCACTGCCGCGACGCATAACTACGCTGAGATTGCGAGTAAAACGGGTGCGGGTGGGGACGATGACGATGCGCCCGAGCGTTACCTGATCGCGAATTGCGCCGCGGGCGATGATTGTTGGCGCTGCCAGCGCAATCATGCCAGCACGCTGTGCCGAAAGGGAACCAAATTCTCCCGCGGGTTCGGCGAGATTCCCCAGTGTATCTTCCACGACCTTTCTACTGCCGGAACCGGGTTCGCGAATAACCAGCGGGGTAGTGCGCAGTTCCTCGATGAATATCTCGGCCCGCTCAGTCCACGGATGCCCCGTCGGCACAGCGAGGACCAGCTCATCGGTGCCGATGATCCGCTCTTCGAGGTCGTGTCGACCAGCCTCGCCCTCTACCAGGCCGAAGTCCACCGCACTGTTGGCCACTAGTTGCCGCACCTCACGGGAGTTTGCCTGCACCATTGACAGTTTGACTGCGGGATGTTGCCGGTGGAACTCGGCGGCCCAGCCGGGGTAGTAGAGCTCAGCGACAGTATTGGACACCGCAAGGGTGAGGTGGCGGGGAACATCGTCGGAACGCAAGCTGGCGGCAATGCCCGAAAACCTGTGGCAGGCGGCGAGGAGGTCTGGGAGTGCGTCGATAAGCACTTGCCCGTTTTCCGTGGGAGATACGCCGTAGGGGGAGCGTTCGAAGACGGTGATTCCCAGCGCTTTTTCCGCCCGCGCGATGCGTGCGGACATGGTCTGCTGATTGATGCCTAGCTCACGCGCGGCCTTGGAGATCGAGCCTGCACGGGCGGCGGTGAGAAGTGCTTCGAGTTCGGCCACAGCGGAGGGGTACATGCATTTATGGTACCCCTCACAGAGTTTGGTGATAGCTGTAGCTGTGGCAAGAACAAATACGGTATGAGCATGACCAACTCTTCTCGCCGTGATGTGCTGGCACCCGCCGGGCCCGCGTGGGCAGGATCTCTGATGGGTACGTCCATCTTCGCCACACTTGCGCACATCCATGAGGTGCCGGTGATTCCGGAGCTTCTTCTAGTCATGGCGGTGGGCATTCTCGGCTTTATGGTGGTCGGCTGGCTGCGCCTTCGAAACCCGCCTTTCCACTCGAAGCTGATGGCGCCGTGGGGCATGCTCTCGATGGGCATCATGGCTCTCGGTAGTGCTGCGACTGCGCTAGCTAGTAACTCATCGTGGCAGCTGATGTCCTGGTGGATCGGTGCGCCGCTGGCAATCTACGTCAGCCTTCGCCAACTGCGAGGATTCGAAGGCGAACCAACTTTTCAGTGGGGCCTCGCGCTAGTCGCCCCGATGGTGGCGGCGACAAGTGGCGCACAGCTGAGCGTTGACTACGGCACGTTCTATCACGTCTGCGCACAAATACTCTTTTGGATGGCGCTGATTACGGTTCTGCCGGTTTTCGTACGCTGCTACGTCGCGCTGTTCTCTGGCGCCATGCGCATCCCCGATTCCATCGCCGGTACTGCCTGGATTCCGCTCGGGCTGGTCGGTCAGTCCACGGCCGCTGCGCAGCTGCTTTTCAACCGAACCTCCGCTGTCGCTTACGGCACCGCTGTGCTCATTGTCGGTGTCTTCCTCGCCGCCATCGCTTTACGACGATTCACCCGCGCCGTAATCAGTTGGGCCGGATACAGCCCTGGTTGGTGGGGTGCAACCTTCCCCGTGGGCACTCTGAGTCTTGGTACGCACAGCCTGGGTGACATTACCGGCGTGCAGTGGCTATACGTGGCCAGCGCTGGGCTGCTGTGTTTGCTGGCTGTGCACTGGTGCGCGTGCGTGGCTCGATTTGTTTGGTGGGCGCGGAGCTAGCTAGTCAAGCTCGACCCGCACCCGCCCGTTGCGGTTCTGGTCTTCTCGTGGCGCAATACCCAGCGCGGCGGCGGGGAACAGAGCCGTGACGGCAAACAGCGCGGGGAAGCCCGCAGCGGCCACAATCGCACCCGAAACCGGAGGCGTTGCAGCGTAGATAATGTTCTGGAACGTGTTCTGCGTACCCATAGCGCGTCCGGACCAGAAGGGGCCTGCGTATTCAGCAACTGCGGTGAAGGCGAGTCCATTCGGGCTGACCACAGCAACGGCCAGTGCGCAGACCAGCAAAGTTCCAAGCGTGCGCCAATCAGCCCAGCTGGCAATCATCATTGCGACAGCCAAAACAAAGGTCGCACCCGAGACCCAGCGGTAGGGGCGGATGCGAGATCGCACTCGGTCAGAGACCACACCCATCAGTGCTCGCGATCCGGCACCGAGCAGCTGCGAGACCATCACAATTGTGCCCGCCGTGCCATCGGAGTACCCCACAGACAGCAACCACACCAGAATGTAGGCACCCATCATCGACTGCGGCCAGGACAGCAGCGCCGAGGCGATGTGGATGCGCACGAGGTACTTGCCGTCCCGGTAGGGGCTGGCCGTGACGGTGGGGTTCGAGGCATCAGGGCGAGGGGGATTCTTCACGCCTATCAGTACAAGCAACGCCAGCACGGCGCACAGGATTGCGGGCATCGCGAGTGCGACTCCGATGCTGTAATTCTGCGCGAGAGGGTGCAGGGTTACCGCTGATAGTGCAGCGCCGAGGGGCTGAGCCATTTGGCGAATGCCCATCGCAGTGCCGCGCTGATGCGGTGGGTACCAGCCCGACACCACGCGGCCGGATGCCGAATTCACGCTCGCCGCCGCACACCCGGCGAGAAAGAGCGTGGCCCCGAGCAGAGCCGGGCTTGACGACGAAGCTAGCGCCGCAAGCCCCGTCGTTAAGGCAGTAGAGGTCAGGCCGGCGAACAGAGCTGCGCGTTCGCCATAGCGGTCGACAAACCAGCCCCAGGCGATGAGCGTGAAGACAATACCGGCCGCCGGCATTGCTGCGACGAGGCCGGCGGCGGAGAGGCTTAAGCCGTTTTCCTGTAGGGATGGGATGAGAAAAGGCACACCCATGTGAAC
Organism: Corynebacterium sp. LK31; assembly: GCF_014335015.1. Lineage (NCBI taxonomy): Bacteria > Bacillati > Actinomycetota > Actinomycetes > Mycobacteriales > Corynebacteriaceae > Corynebacterium > Corynebacterium sp. LK31. Next base: position 162,475 of record NZ_PDGW01000011.1, read on the forward strand.
GACGGACGAACCGACCGCCGCGAACATGGACAGAAGAAGGACAAGGTGACGGTAAGCGGGCATTACAGTCGGGAGCTCATCTCTTCAGCGGCGCCGAGAACCTTTGCGCCCCAGCATTCGTAGGGCGACGGAGTCATGCGCTCCACGGGGCCGGAGACGGATAGGACTGCAATCATGCGCTGGTTGCTGTCGAAAACCGGGGCGGAGACGGAGGCAAGCGCGGGGTCGCGCTCACCCATGGACTCGGACCAGCCGAGACGTCGGCAGTCGTCGAGGTCCTGTTGGTTGAAGTCGGCGTCGGGAAGCATTCGCTCAGCGAGGTTGGCCGGGCCAAAGGCCAGGAGAACACGTGCGGCGGAGCCGGCGGTTAGCGGCATGTGAGAGCCAACTGGCACGGTGTTGCGCAGTCCGGTGGCGGGCTCCATGGAGGCAATGCAGGTGCGGGTGTCGCCGGTGAGACGGTAGAGCTGCACGGACTCTCCGGTGACCTCTACCAGCTTCGGCAGGATGTGCGCTGCGGCGTCGGCAAGCAGGTCAGTTGTGACGGGCGTGATCTCGGTGAGTCCGGGACCCGTCGTCCAGCGGCCGTCTGGAGTGCGGGTGACAAGGCGGTGCACTTCCAACGCCGTGGCCAGCCGATGGGCGGTGGCGCGGGGCAGGCCGGTGTCGTCGCAGAGCTCGGCGAGGGTGCGTGGAGTTTCTGCAACAGACTTGAGAATGAGTACCGAACGGTCGAGAACTTTAATACCACTTAGAGCTGGCGTCTCGGATGTGCTAATCTGTCCCATGCCATGATATTAACATCTCATTCCTTGAGATAAAAGAGATATATCCGGAAGGCGGCTCACCCACTATGCGCACCACGGACACCAGCCCGAAGACTCTGGCCGAGAAAGTCTGGCATGACCACGTAGTCAAGCAAGGCGACAACGGCGAACCAGATCTGATTTATATCGATCTGCACCTCGTCCACGAGGTTACCTCGCCGCAGGCTTTTGATGGCCTCCGTCTGGCAGGGCGCAAGGTACGCCGCCCGGATTTGACCATCGCAACCGAGGACCACAACGTTCCGACCACTGTCGCCGGCGGCAAAATCAATCTGATTGAGGAACCGACCTCACGTACCCAGATTGCCACACTGCGCAAGAACGCCGAGGAGTTCGGTATCCGCCTGCATCCGATGGGCGACCGCGAGCAGGGTATCGTGCACGTCGTCGGCCCACAGCTGGGCCTGACTCAGCCGGGCACCACCGTCGTCTGTGGTGACTCACATACCGCAACCCATGGTGCTTTCGGCGCCATGGCCTTCGGTATCGGTACCTCGGAGGTTGAGCACGTTCTGGCTACCCAGACTCTGCCGCTGAAGCCTTTCAAGACCATGGCGGTCAATGTCACCGGCGAACTGCAGGATGGTGTTACCGCCAAGGACCTGATTCTGGCGATTATCGCCAAGATTGGCACCGGTGGCGGCCAGGGCCACGTTATTGAGTACCGCGGCGAGGCCATCGAGAAGCTGTCGATGGAAGCCCGCATGACCATCTGCAACATGTCCATCGAAGCCGGTGCCCGCGCCGGCATGATTGCTCCGGACGAGACCACCTTCGAATACCTGAAGGGCCGCCCGCACGCGCCGCAGGGCGAGCAGTGGGACGAGGCAGTCGAATACTGGAAGTCCCTGGTTACTGACGAGGACGCGCATTTTGACAAGGTCGTCGAAATTGACGGTTCCGCGCTCACTCCATTCGTTACCTGGGGTACCAACCCTGGCCAGGGCGTGCCGCTGGGTGAGACCGTGCCGGACCCGGAGTTCATCGCTGAGGACTCCGACCGCATCGCCGCCGAGCGCGCGCTGGAGTACATGGACCTGAAGCCGGGCACCCCGATGCGCGACGTTAAGGTCGACGTGGTCTTCGTCGGTTCCTGCACCAACGGCCGCATCGAGGACATGCGCGCCGTCGCCGACGTGCTGAAGGACCGCAAGGTTGCCGACGGCGTCCAGATGCTCATCGTGCCGGGCTCCGCAAAGGTCCGCGCACAGGCTGAAGAAGAGGGGCTGGGCAAGATCTTCGAAGAGGCAGGCGCTGAATGGCGCATGCCGGGCTGCTCCATGTGCCTGGGCATGAACCCGGATCAGCTGACCCCGGGCCAGCGTTGCGCTTCGACCTCCAACCGCAACTTCGAGGGCCGTCAGGGCAAGGGTGGTCGTACCCACCTGGTTAGCCCTGCCGTCGCCGCAGCTACCGCCGTCGCCGGTCACTTCGCAGCACCGGCTGATCTCTAACTGACTCTCACTGCCGATCTTTGTACGACAGACCCAAGCAGAACTTCTAAGGATCTTTCACCATGGAAAAGTTTGATACTCACACCGGCGTCGGCGTTCCCCTGCAGCGATCCAACGTCGACACTGACCAGATCATCCCGGCCGTCTACCTAAAGCGCGTCACCCGCACCGGATTCGAGGATGGCCTGTTCAGCAACTGGCGCAATAACGAATCCGACTTCGTGCTCAACCGTCCGGAATACGCAAAGGGCTCCGTCCTCGTAGCAGGGCCGGACTTCGGTACCGGTTCTTCCCGCGAGCACGCCGTGTGGGCCCTGATGGACTACGGTTTCCGCGTCGTCATCTCCTCCCGCTTCGCCGATATCTTCCGTGGCAATGCCGGCAAGGCGGGGCTGCTCGCCGCACAGATGCAGCAGTCCGATGTCGAGCTGCTGTGGAAGCTGCTGGAGGCTAACCCTGGCATGGAGCTCACCGTCAACCTGGAGACCCGCACCGTCGAGGCAGGTGAGCAGGTCTTCCCGTTCGAGGTCGACGACTACACCCGCTGGCGTCTGATGGAAGGGCTTGACGACGTCTCCCTGACCCTGCGCAACGAAGCGGACATTGTGGCCTACGAGAAGAGTCGTCCGGCCCACAAGCCGAAGACGCTGTAGGTCAGTCCAAGGTTGTAGCAGTCGGTCACCGCTGAGTGCTACGAGGTCATTGCCAGATCCCGTAGCACCTCTAGGGCATAGTCGCGGCGCAACTGATCATGGAAGCGCTGATTACTGTAGGAACGCAGACATGCGTAGCAAGAAGTATCAGCATCACATTCACAATCGGTGACACGCTCGATTGCGTTGTCGAGGACATCCGGGAAGTAAGCCACAATTTCCTTCGTGATGCCTGCACCTCCTGGCACGGCATCGAAGAGAACGAAATGTGGCTCGCCCCTCGACCACGAGACCGTGGCATCGATGTCATCGCGATTCAGCTCAAGCGTTACTGAAGCGGATTCCAGTAGTGCGTACATTGCCGAGTTCAGGTGCGCCATTTCATAGTCCTGAAGCTGACTGCATTCGATGGTGGCGATGTCCGTTTGATACAGATGCCCTAAAGCAACAGGATCAGCGGTTCCAAAGCATTCCCGGTTAGTCCGAGGGTTCTTATGTTTTCCGCGACGGCTCTTTATTTCGGCGCCACAAGATTCACAAATAAAGAACCGCTGCTCATTGTTCTTGTTAATCACAAGAATCTGAGCTCGCTTGCGAGCAGACACCATCAGAGGGGCCGAGCATGAGGTCTCGTATTCGAACGAGTCCACAACATCCATGTTGGTGTCAAGCACATACGATTCCCGAGACCAATAGTTCTTTGGTGCACTCGTACTTACCGAATTGGTTTCTCGTGAAGCAAGGAAACCAAAAATCGGTTGCAGGATCTCCACCTGCTTCCTTGAATACGCGGAATCGCAACCGGGGCATGTTGCACCTGCTTCAAAAGGTCGGTGCGCCTGATAGTTGACTTCGTTGCAGTCCAGGCATACATGTAGGTAGCCTCGAGGTAGTCCACGTCCCGGAAGTATCCTGACTCCAGCTGAGGTCCACAGTCGACCACCCGCAACCACTTGAGCGCCAGGCGCATAATCACCAATTGCGAGCGACAAATCCCTGCTCAAATTAATTGTGTGGCCATCGATACCAGAATGAAACGTATCGAGTTCTACGCTGTCGACCGGGAACCCATATTTTGGCAGCAAGTTCCGAGACGCCATGAAAGCGAGTGTCTCTTGATTTTCCAGGGTATTTATTGTGAAGTCATACCTGTTCGGGCTTTTACGCTGTTTAAAAGCGTCGAGACGAATCGCCTTTAGATCGTCCCATTCCTGCCGAAGTGCTTCCGCGACGGCCTCAATTAATTCGAGGTATTCGGTGGTCCAGCCACCGTCCGAAATTCCAATCTCATCCTTCAGCGAGGGAGGAACGATTCTTTCGAGTGCAGCCTGAACCTTTGCCGGTACTCCGTCGGCGAGGAAATCGGTCATGAGTTTGTAAAAAGTTTCAGCGGCAGGGTTCTCTGAGAGGAAGAGCCCCTTGACCGTGCGCCATTGTGGCCATTGGCTAGCATACATGCGTAGAAAAGCAGCGAAAAGTACGGAGTAACAGTGACGAGTGGCAATGCGAACGTTGTCAATGCTGATGTATGGGGTTCGCATGATGCCATCAATCATTTGCTCAGGTTGCTGATAAATCGACATATCATGGGCAGCTCGCCGAGCATAGGTCAACACAAAAGCTGCTGAGCCAGCACGTCGGCCTGCACGCCCCGCACGCTGAACGTAGTTGGAGGTCCGGGGCGGCATATTGCGCATCATGACCGACTGCAGCTCACCGACGTCTACACCTAGTTCAAAGGTTGTAGAACAGGAAAGAACATTAATCTTTCCTTCGATAAAATCATTTTGAATCTCAGCAGCCTTCTTGGGCTGCCACTGAGCCGTATGTTCACTAGCTCTCAGCAATTGAATTGACATATTCCGTGCAAGCCAACGGAAGTAATGATTTTGGAATTCACTGGAATTGGTGTCTAACGGACTCAAATTTCCGTCGCAAGAACGGCTCGGGCAAAGATCTGCACAATTGTGGCAGGTAACAGAGCCGCATTTTGAACACTGATACCAGTCGGTATAGTTGCCATCCTGAACTACGACGGAGGAGGCAGAGATTCCTCGTGCCTGGTTCTCCTCTGAGTATGGCAGTGGAACAAGAATATTTTCTGCAATCAGACTGTCCCACAGATTTGAAAGCACCACGGTCGCGACTTTCGTCAACTGTGATTCATCGGTGAGACGAGTTGCGAGATTACTGTTCTTGAGAGCTTTCTTGGTGAAAGCCAGCCGATAGTTATCCTTGCCGTCCGCAGGGAACCATGAATAAATCTGCTTCTTATTGTCGCCTCCCGAATCGTAGCGGCATGCCCAACCGCCCTTCCTCGGCAAGAAATGTTCATCACTGAACTCTGAGCACCCGACAAGTTCAAGAGCACCCCGTAGGCGCAGTTCGCCTAAAAGCAGATTGATGAATGCATGACAATCATTGCTAGCGCGGAAGATTTGGCGCAGCGCACTATAGCGTTCTATAACCGCATCTATTTTTTCCTTGTCGATGCTGTAGGCGGTTAGTGCAAGTCCCTCAAGCGACAAGTTTCGCTCGATACTAGTAGCCTCTCCGAAGACCCAGTAGCTGGCATCCGTGTTTTGGCCATTGTGGTGGAGCTTCTTGTCTCGTGAGAGCATGCTGGTCGCTTTAACCCATTGCAAAAGAGTGATGGGACCTTCGCTAGTCTGTTCAGCCAAAGCATTGAGCAGAATGCGACGTTCAACATTTTTATTGAACAATCGCTCCAGATAAGGTGCTGCGAAGGCGGCAGCCTGGCGGGAATCGGAAAAGGTTAAAAGCTTTCGTCCCTGTCCGACAGCGGATTCTTTTCCGGGTGCTGCTGGCTGAAGCTGAAAAAGTGAGCTAGCAAGTGTGGCCGGGGCGAGGTCTGCGTCCGTCAACAACCTAGATACTTGATTGTTCCGGCTAGAACCACAGTCAAGACAGCAGTCTAGGTCTTTTGTCGACTGGGTGGTTGAGTAGAACTTTACTGGGCGGATGGTGTGAGAACTGCAATCCACATTGGCACAGCTGGAAAGCTCATCATGGTAGATTTTCCCGCATCCAAAGCAAAGATAATTCGTGGCCTGAACCTGCGTTTCAGTAATATCCGTGCCTTCTTCGACAGAATCATCTTCGTTATACGAGACTGTCTCACTCTGTGGGTTAAGCAGAGCCCAGTGGAATCCCCGGTCTGTCTTTTCGAAGCTCTCGGAGAGAAAAGTATCGCCGATAACTGTGCCCAAAAGATGGACTCCACCACATGTCTTACAAGTGGCCATCTCATACACAGGTCGGAATCCCATTGATTTCTTTCGGCTCAGCGAAATTATTGGAGAGTCGTCCTCCCGGAGACTGAGAAATGCGCCTTCAGAAGCACGCACGAACATGTGGTAGCGAGCGCTGACGGCAGGTACGCCGCTCTCATCGATGGTCGTAGCACCAAGCGTCACCAGTTTGTGCACTCGTTCCTGTGCTATCTCGGTCTTTGCATCTGGCCAAAGGTGATGTGCCAGTGCAGCTACATCTTTTGACCCGTCAGCACAGAACTTACGCATGCCGACAATGTGAGCCTCTGTATTGAGTGCCTCGAACTCTGTGATGCCAAGGTTGCTAGCCTGAACTCGTAGCGTCTCTGCAAGGTCAGAGTTCGGGTTCTCTGAGTGGAAGAGAGAATCTTCGAGTGCCCAACTCTCGTTAGCGGGCAGTTCTCTGCGAGTTGCAGTTACCAAATCCTGCCGGTTCGGGTCGTTTTCGACGAACTCAAACGGTGCGTCGAAAAGAGAAGATCCGAACTTCATTACTTCGGACTTTTCGCCCTGCAACGAAGCGGATGTGGCAATGCACTGGATTGATCGTGTCGGGGTCGAAACTCGATCTTTCAATCGGCGCAGAAGCATGCCGATTTCAGTTCCCTGAGCACCGGCATAAACGTGAGCTTCATCCAGGACTATGAACGACCAGGAATCTGCGTGCACTCCGTCGAAGAATGCACTATCCGTCGGGCGCAGCAGAAGGTATTCAAGCATCGCGTAATTCGTGAGCAAGATATGCGGAGGGGTCTTCTGCATCTGGTCGCGGCTGATGAGTTCATTCGACAGCAACGGCTGATCGCGGTTGGTGTCCTTGAATAGATTCCGCGCAGCCTTCTCAGTTTGAGGAGTTTCACCGGTATAGCGTCCAAAAGTAATCTCCGGGGTCTCTGCCAGAAGCTCGCGCAGTCGTTTGACTTGGTCATTTGCTAGCGCGTTCATCGGGTAGAGAAGTAATGCTCGGACGCCAGGTCGAAGTGTGCCTGTATCACGTTCGCGCAGCAGGGAATCGAGGATTGGAATGAGAAAGCTCTCGGTCTTACCGGAGCCAGTACCGGTGGAGACAATCAGATTTCTTCCGTCGCGAATCTTTTCAATTGCTGTTTCCTGGTGCTGATACAGCGGACGGGACGCAGGTAGGGCTTTACCCAAGTTGGCCATTCCAGGAGATAGCACCCCTGAGCTAACCAAATCCGCAATTGTACGACCGGAAGCGTAGGGCGGGGTCAGCTCGATTAGAGGCCCCTTTGAAAGCGACGGGCTCTCGTCAACTGCCAGATGCAAGGCGTCGCGGATTGGTGCACTTTTTGGGCGCAGGAGGGTCTTCAAAAATCGACGGTAGTCGTGGTCGATTAGCTTTGCCGCAGCGATCGGGTCGATGTTGCGTTTGGCAACTGCTTTTAGGTTGGCCGAATCTGTAACTGATTCTTCAATGATGGGAGTAGAGGATGCTGAGCCAGAGAGTTCGTCAAGCAGACTCTCGAAATCTGATGTTGTCACTTTGCGTACTCCTTAGCGTGCGGTTACGAATCGTGCCTCGGCCCAGAGAAGGTCGTAGACAGTGAGAGTTGGAATGAGTCGAGCCATTTTTCCCCAAGCGAATAGTTGTGATTGAGAAAACATTTCGTCCGAATCGTTAGACAAGTGTGCGCCAAATCGGCAGAAATCACTGAAGATAAATGACACGAATGGTGCCCAAGCCCATTGCTGAGCAGGGGCAATCGAATCAGGGGTCCCCGTAATCTCGATCGCAAAGTTGTGCAGCAGATCCGCTCGCAATGAGGATTCAGAATTCGTTAGCGTATATCTGTGTTGTAGAGCAGTGCGAAGAAGGAATTCGAACTGTGGAACCTCTTCAAACTGTTTTCTATTTTCTACTAGCTCAGAAAAACTATGGCGAAGCGCGACGCTGTCAGCAGCCTTTCGCTTACCTTCGGAGTCCAGCAGCTTGGCGACAATGCCGTCAAAGTCATTGATTAACAGATCAAGTTGGATGTCATCAAAGATTTCTTTCAACTCGGCACATTGATGGTTTTCCGCAAAAAATCCATCGTTGACAGCGCGGTGTGCGAGGTCAGAGCCTGCCGCAGCTTCGACATAGCTAACGGACTCTTTAAGCTCCTTTTCGGAGATAGAGTCTAGTTCTTCTCGTGAGCAGAGCTTGGCAATGTCGTTTATCTCACCAAGGATTCCTGCCCATTTACTTGGATTGAATTCTCCCTGTGTCGATCCAGTTGCGTGAAAGTGGTGATTGATGAGGCCAAACTGAATCGCAAGAGACGGCTGAACAGCAGGGGCGACAGTACTGTGGCCTAGTCGCTCCAAACTGCTCCTCGGATCATCACTGATGGCGTGGTAGGTGCGTGTGATCAGAGGACCGGATGCTTTTTGGAGTTCACGGTATGAAAGGTTCCTGATAATGGCTAGCTGATCCCATGTCAGGTTCTTCTGCATGAAGCGGTGGTCAACCTGAGGAGAAGAAGCAACACGCGCATTTGGTGTCGGAGTTTTTGGAATCTCAGCACGGTAACCAGTTCTACTGATTGAAAAATCTACGACGAGCGGTCCTGCTTTCCGCAACAGGGCAGGAAGAAGTGTTTTCTGCTGCTTAATATCGAGTATCGCTGGTTCCTCATCAGGAGTACTCATCTGCCAGACGATTGCTTGGACGTTATCGCTACTACGAATTGGCGAACTTAGAACGAGATCTTTTTCCTGGACAAAAACGCTTCCAGAATAGTTCGATGACGAAGCTGTAAACAGCGTCGATGCCAATGGAGAGGGATAGGTCCAAGTCCAATTGTCATACTTCTTTTTAAAGGCAGACCAGCTTTCGACCCAGCGATCCTTCTGCGCGGCCTTGTATTTTTTGTAAGTAGTGTTCGGGCTCTCCGGATACCACTGGATTCCTACAACAATATCTCTGGCAGTATCGATTGCTTCCAAAATGGAGCTAACAGGTACTTCAAAGATGGTTCTGTTCCTGCGGATATCAGGAGTAAAACGCATAGCCTTGCCTGCACGTTGACCTCCTCTAGAGTGGAGGGATTCTGCCACGTAGACCTCAGCCTTGCCTGACATTGCGTACGGAAAACGAATCTTTAGCTTTCCCCCTGGGCGAAGCTGACTTTTGCGAATAAGGCTCGGCCGAGAAACCCACTTCAATGGCTCGCCGGAGTTCTCAATTGCGTATTCAAGAGTATCGGGGACCACAATTGCTTTAAGCTCAAAACCCTCAGGGTTGGTGAGCGTAAAGGCCATTTGGCCTGCATCTGGCTTGATAGAACTAAAGCCATTGAAGTCGGAAACGGTCCTCTTATCGCCAGAACTTTCATAGGTGATAAAGACCTCGGTATTGCCATTGTCGTGAATGTTGGTCTGCGGGTATCGGTAAGAGCAACTGGCGCTACTTCCGTACTTCAATCGAACGCGAGCCCCCTCCGCCATGTTGAAAGTGCGCCGTTCTTTCAGCGTGCCATGGTCGAAGAGATTGACTTCGTACTCACCGACCCAGGCATCTCTGTAGTAATCGGGAAATACGGCGATAGGTTCGCCTGTTGTCGAGGACAGCTCTTCGTTCTGTTCGATTACGGTGCGGTCCCCGAGTGGAGAGCAGTAGATTAGCGACTTAGTCCAATATGCATTCTCGTCGAAGGGTAGTTTGACCCGTGGCGATGAATAATAGACAGGTTGTCCATTCTGTCCGAAAACATTCTTCAAAGTTAAATCTTCGTCGAGCCATTCAACCTTATGACTGTTGTTACTCCGAATATGACGAGTAGTAAACGTGGACGTGGAGGGACGACTAAGCGTGAGAGTTCTTACCCCTGTGAGTTCCTCAAAGAGAAAGACCTTCCAACCAATCCAGTTATCGAAACTCCAGGTTTCTGTAGGACCTACAGGAGAACTGCTCGAGTCACCCGTAAACTCCACATCGTCCGGTGCTAATACCAGGAACGTGTTAGTCGATATGACAGTTTGGTTTTGCAGAATTTCCGAATTGCTGCGAAGGAAAATAGCTGGAAACTCACCGTCATAGAGCCGAAGCGAATGGATGCTTCCATTTTCCGCGTTATGGGTCCGAATTGCAGCCGTCGGTTGGCTAATGGGGATAGGTGTCTCAATCCAACCATTAAGGGCGTAATCGTATTGTGGAGACACTGAGATATTGTCATAGCCCAAATCAACGTTCCACTTACACGCTTTGCCGTTGTCAGGAGCAGCGGGCAGTACCAAATCGATGGTTCCTAGATCAATGTCAATCTTGATGTAAGGAGCTGCTTGCGCCTTTTTGGCTGCAATGGGTTCTGGATCGACAGTCTCTGGAGAATTGAGATATTCGCGGAGTTCTGAAAACAGCTTCTGGGGGAGCCCATTAGTGCCTTCAAACTCTGCGTTGTACCAATCGTCGGTGACATTCGTCCAATGGACGTACTCGACAATGCGCGCGAACATGAATTCAGCAAGAACCGGCTTGAGCACAGACAGTCGGTGCAGTGTAGAGGTATCTCTTGAAGCTGCATAGGTGCCGACGAGATGCTTTCCTTCTCGGTCTCCGTCCTCGGGGTCGTCGTCAACTTCGAGGAGCTTGTTGGCATCGTCGATGACGCGGTGGAGCTCTGCTGTTGGGATGCCAGCATGTAGTAACGCTCGTTCGACGAATCTTCGAGAACCTAAATCTGTATTCTCGAATGATTCAAGGTGGCAGGAGTTTAGCCAATTATTCAGATGCTTCCGAATATGGTTTTCTACGATGTCGGATCGTTCGTCAACGTTAATCAGTTGAAAGAAAACAGGCCAAAAGGAGCCTTCTCCGGTAATGTGCGCCCCTGCTGTCGCAAGGGCCGTAACTACTACATTTGGATACCGTGAGAGAAAGTTCCTAATGTCCTGGGCGTTGTCGCTTCTGCGCAGCCCATTGCCAAGTTCGAGGCAAACCCATTCCTGCTCTTCGGGAGTGAGGTTTGTTTCAAAGAACATGATGGGATGCTGGCAGTCGCAGACTGAGCTAATACGCTCTGTGATTAGCTCCTCTGCTTTCATCAAGCGCGCCGGTCCTGTGATTTCCCGTTGAGCAACTTCAGCGATGCTCAAATGTGCTTTAGCGTGACGGCCGCCAGTGGATTTTTCTGCATGCGCCGAATTCTTGCCAGGGGGCATTTGTAAAGGACACCTCATAAAACTCGTACTCGATACGGGTTACGCTCAGCGCCATGGCCACAGAGTGAACAGAGGTGTAATGAAAACCCGCCACCACATTAATCTGAATTAACCTGAACGCTGGTCAATTGAAATTATCATGGGGAGCGGATTGGTCAGATTTATTTAGTTAACGGGGGGAAACATATGTTCGATAACGGTGGTGCGCGGGGTTAATTCCCGCCACAAACTACTTCACCGGCAGCGCCGAGGCGTAGTAATCAGCCGTGGTCATTACACCGTCGTTGAATCCCAGCACCCAGGCAGAGCCCTTCTTGCACAGGATCTCCTCGTCGAAGGGAAGGGTGCCCTCAGCGGACCAGGCGGCAAGCAGGTCTGGGATGGTGATGCCCTGAGAGCAGATGACGCTGACTCCGCCTAGCGCGACAATGTCTTCGAATGCCTTCTTGGACTCAACCTGGTTGGCAATCCAGTGCTCGTCGCCAAGCCGTTCGTCGACTGTGACCTGCATGCCCAGCTCTGCGGCGAGTGGCGCGACGGTGTCCTGGCAACGCACGGGCTCGGCGGAGTAGACCCGCTCGGGGCGGAAGCCTTCCAGGGCAGAGACGAGCAGTTCCGCTTGACGACGTCCCTTCTTATCCAGTGGCCGCAGTGCATCATTGCCGTTCCAGTTGGTGCGACGGTGCGCACGCCCATGGCGAACCAGAATGAGACGGGTGTCCGGTTCCTTGTTCATGCGCTTGCGGGCCTTGACCAGCACGTCGCGGTCGAGGTCGTAGGACAGCAGCTCCTCGGCTTCGTCCCAGGAGACCCAACGAAGCTCGTTGACCTCGGAGTTCTGTTCGAATTCGCCGTCTAGAACCTCAGCGGTCCAGTACCAGACCAGCTTCGTGCGTCCGGCGACAGGGTAAGAGACGTTGCCGACGAGCTTGCCCAGACGGACGCGGTAACCGGTCTCTTCCCAGATTTCGCGGACAGCGGTGGCAATGAGGTTCTCGCCGGCGTCGAGCTTGCCTTTCGGCAGCGACCAGTCGTCGTAGGAAGGACGGTGAATCACGCAGATTTCAGGGTTGTGGACATCGCCGCGCCATAGAACCGCGCCGGCCGCGAAGGTCGGCTTGGTGACATCCTGACCTGGCTTCGTTGGAATCTGGCGCAGGCGACCGGTCACGGAGGTATCGCCCTTGAGGTCCTTGTCCTCTTCGTGCATCATCGTGAATTCCCTTTCAATCCTTTGTCGCCGACCTAGTTTAGTATCGCAGTGTGAGAACGTCTCGCTAGACTTGTTGGAGATTAGAGACTAACGGAGGAAGGTCGCGGCGATGGTGCAGGTTTCAGTGATGGGTGCGGGCTCGTGGGGCACGACGCTCGCCAAGGTTTTTGCTGATGCGGGCAATCCTGTACGGCTGTGGTCGCGACGTGCGGAGCAGGCACAGCGTATTCAGATCAGCCGCGAAAACCACGACTACCTGCCTGGTCTGGGGCTGCCGCGCAACATCGAAGCCACCTCGGATGCAGAGGCCGCGCTGAAGGGCGCGGATGTGGTGGTGCTGGGCGTGCCCTCGCAGACTCTGCGTGACAACCTCAAGGTCTGGAAGGACTTCATCGGGCCGGAGACGATTCTGCTCAGCCTGGCCAAGGGTGTGGAGCGCGAGACACATCTGCGCATGAGTGAGGTCATTGCGGAGGTCACAGACCTGCCAGCAGAGCGTATTGCGGTGCTGTCCGGCCCGAACCTCGCCCGCGAAGTTGCGATGGAGCAGCCAGCGGCAACGGTGATTGCTTGCGCCGATGAGAACAACGCCAAGATGATTCAGGCGGCAGTTGCCACTAATTACTTCCGCCCGTACACCAACACCGATGTGATCGGCTGCGAAATCGGCGGTGCCTGCAAGAACGTCATTGCGTTGGCCTGCGGTATGGCCGCTGGTCAAGGATTGGGTGAGAACACGCTGGCAACCATTATCACCCGTGGCTTGGCGGAAATCACGCGTCTGGGCGACGCGGTTGGTGCAGAAGATAAGACTTTCGCGGGATTGGCGGGCCTCGGTGACTTGGTGGCCACTTGTTCCTCGCCGCTGTCGCGTAACCGTACCTTCGGCGATCGTCTCGGTCGCGGTGACACGATGGAGCAGGCGCAGCACGCTACGCGCGGTCAGGTGGCTGAGGGTGTGATTTCTTCAATCTCGGTCCGTGACCTCGCTCGTCGCAATGGCGTGGAAATGCCAATTACTGAGGCCGTTTACGCCGTCTGCCACGAAGGCGCGAAGGTCGATGAGACAATTCGCAAGCTGATGGGGCGCAGCCGCAAGTCGGAGTAACCACTTAAACGAGGTCGGGGCTAAACTTAGTCACCATGACTTCGTCGAATAGCTCGTCTGCAGATCGCATTTCCGTCGCCGTCATCTACGGCGGCGCAAGCCCTGAACACAGTGTTTCCTGTGTCTCGGCCGGCGCAATTATGGATCACCTGGATGAAGACCGCTTCCGAGTGGTTCCCATTGGTATTACCAAGGATGGTGTCTGGACCGTCGGCACGCGTGAGACGGATACGCTGCGCACGCAGGGGCGTACGATGCCTGAGGTCATCCCGGGCGAGGAGGTTGCGCTGAGCACCTCGCCGTCACGCCGCGGTGAATTCCGCTTCGTCACCGGTGATCGCGCCGGCGAGGTTTTCGACACCGTCGACGTTATCTTCCCGGTCCTCCACGGTCCGCACGGCGAGGACGGCACGATTCAGGGGCTCTTTGAGCTTTCCGGCATTGCTTATGTCGGCCCGGGCGTGCTCGCTTCCGCTGCGGGAATGGATAAGGAACGCACGAAGAATCTCTTGCAGGCAGCGGGGCTTCCTATTGGCAAGCAGGTTGTTTTGCATGTCGGCGAGTCGCTTTCCGACGAGGACAAGGAGACCCTTGGCCTGCCGGTGTTCGTTAAACCTGCCCGTGGTGGATCGTCGATTGGTATCTCCCGCGTCGATGATTGGGCGAATCTGGATGCGGCGGTAGAGCTGGCCCGAGAGCACGACTGGAAGGTCATTGTAGAGGCCGGTGTAGACGGCGCCGAAGTGGAGATTGGTGTGCTGCAGCGCGCTGACGGCAGCCTGCAGGTATCAGTTCCGTCGTTGCTGCGTGGCACGGAGGACTCTGACGAGGGCTTCTACGGTTTTGAGACCAAGTACTTGGATGATGTCGTCTCGGCGCAGATCCCGGCTGAGCTGCCGGAGGATGTTTTGAAGGCACTGGACACGGATGCTCGTCGGGCGTTCAGGGCACTGGGCTCTGATGGGCTGACTCGCGTGGACTTCTTTGTCACGGATAATGGCCCGATTATCAATGAGGTCAACACCATGCCGGGCTTTACCCCGATTTCGATGTACCCGCAGATGTTTGCGGCTTCCGGTGTTGCCTACGAGGAGCTGCTCAGCGCCCTGATTGAGCGGGCGCTGGTAGCTCGTCGATAGAAGTTGGTTCTTACTTTTCTTCGCTCGGCGAGATGTTCTCCAGGTTGTCAGCGATGACCGAGGAGAGCACCGGCATCAGTGAGCTGGCCTCCGACATCGGCATTTCAACGGCGACGAAGCGCTCCCGGCCCATGGCGTACCAGGTGGCGGAGGTACCGGAGGAGAGCGTTGGTTCGTTGAACCAGACAATGTCGCCAACCTGCGTCAGCTGCTGCGTGGTGGTGCTATAGCCAGCCGGCTCGTCGACACCACAGCGCAGCACCACTGGATCGGCTGGGGTGCCGCCCCAAATGACCATGTCCTCCGGCATGTCAGCCGGCATTTCCTCAGCGCTCAGACGGTGACGGTTGCCAAGCTCGCGGGGGAGGGCAGCCTCCAAGCCGCTGCAGCGCTTATCAGCTTCCGGAGCTGCCAATTCTGCCAGCGGGACGCCGCCGCGCTCCGGCTTGTTCTTGTACTCGGAGTCCGGGCGCAGCGCCTCGGCGAGGTCACTCAGGGCATCCTCCGCCTCTGCATTTCCTTCGGCGGTAATCGCAACAACCGGTTCGCGCCCGACGGTGAACCAAGTCGCCAAAGACTCGTCGGTACTGTCGACAACACGCAGCCACGAAATGCCCTTGACCTCTTCGGTCTTAGCCAGTTCGTTGTACTGGCTAGGTACGTTCGCGCCACAGCGCAGCGTGATGCGGTCTTGTTCCAAGTTTCGGTACACAGCGGCACCTTCTGGAGCTGGCTCTGCAATGTCGGCGCGAACCAGACCTGCGGCGCGATCTGGCAGTCGGTCGAGCAGTTCCGCACACTCGGGCGAGTCATTGGCGGGGAGCTCCGGGTTGGAAATCGCGACTGGCTTTGTCGCCTGATTATCCTGGTAAATCTTTGCGGCAAAAATGATGCCGAGGATAGAGATAATGGCGATAGCGAGTGCGATGCCCGCGCGTGTCCGGCTACCCTTGGACTGAACTGTTTCTCCCGATGGGGGTGCGTCTACCATGGGCCTGATTCTACGTTGTCCGGTACCAACTCCAATTGGTTGGGGGCAATACCGAGACGGGTTCCGCTATTAACGGTTAACCATCGACTATTAGGAATGTGACTCGACACTGTGACTGAATTGACCATTGGCGATATTGGCGAGTTTGGGGTCATTGAGGCCATCCGGGCTATCGCCCCGTCGGCACGCAATGGCGACGATGCCGCCGTCTTGACGCAGACAACC
The DNA here is from genome assembly GCF_014335015.1 of Corynebacterium sp. LK31. NCBI lineage: Bacteria > Bacillati > Actinomycetota > Actinomycetes > Mycobacteriales > Corynebacteriaceae > Corynebacterium > Corynebacterium sp. LK31. The sequence goes on from NZ_PDGW01000011.1 coordinate 178,541, forward strand.
CCCAACGCCCGTTTTGTCACTTCCACTGACATGTTGGTGGAAGGGCGCCATTTCCGCCTGGACTGGTCGACACCTCAGCAAGTTGGAGCTAAGGCCGCAGTACAGAATTTCGCCGATATCGAATCGATGGGTGCGCGTCCAACGGCCATGCTTTTCGCCATCTCAGCACCGTTGCATACTCCGGTGAGTGTGGTCACCGGTATCGCCGAGGGGTTGTGGCAGGAAGGCAAGCAATGTCCGGCGGAGCTCGTCGGTGGTGACATGGTCAGCGGAGATTCTCTGGTGATTTCCATCAGTGCGATGGGCGAACTCGGTGGACTTGGGCGGCCGCTGCTGCGCTCAGCAGCACGCGCGGGGGATACGGTGATTGCGTCGGGACGCATCGGCTACTCTGCTGCGGGCCTTGCGCTGCTTCAGCACTGCGGAAGCCCGGCAAAGGTTCCAAGCGAGTTTGCGCAGCTGGTGGCAGCACACTGTACGCCCGAATTCGAATACCGCAGGGGTGCCACGGCGCGAGCTACAGGTGTGCGTTCACTGACGGACAATTCCGATGGACTGGTGGTGGATCTCCGCGCTATTGCGCAGGCCTCCAGGGTTACTTTGGAAGTTGACAGCAGTGCCATTGCGCCCGATGAGTTGCAGATTGCCGCTGGTGAATACCTGGGCATCGACCCGTGGGAGTGGGTGCTCACCGGCGGGGAGGACCACACACTGATCGGTTCGACGCCGGGGGAGCCTCCGACGGGGTTCCGCGCTATCGGCACGGTGTCGAAGGAAAAGTTCGATTCGGTGCTTATCGACGGCAAACCTCCTGCCCGCGATGCCGGTTGGGTTTCCTTTTAAGAGTTCGAAGAGGTTTTGAGAAGAAAGGCTGCATGACATGGATCCGTTGCCGGTCGAAGAAGGGTGGCAGAAGGCGCTGGAGCCAGTGGCCGATGACATCCACCGGATGGGGCAGTTCCTGCGCGAGGAGAACGCGGCCGGCTACGGTTACCTGCCCGCGGGCACCGATGTGCTGCGCGCCTTTACTTATCCATTCGATGAGGTCAAGGTGCTCATTATCGGTCAGGACCCGTACCCGACCCCGGGGCATGCGATGGGGCTTAGCTTCTCGGTCCAGCCGGATGTGAAGCCGGTACCGCGGTCGTTGGCGAATATTTTTAAGGAGTATTCCTCCGACCTGGGGCTCCCGACTCCCTCCAACGGTGACCTCACTCCGTGGAGTAGGCAGGGCGTAGCTCTGTTCAACCGTGTGTTGACCGTACGTCCGGGTGCTGCTGCCTCGCACCGCGGTAAGGGCTGGGAGGCAATCACGGAGCATGCCATCAAAGCATTGGTCGCCCGTGATCAGCCTCTCGTGGCCATTCTGTGGGGACGCGACGCGCAGAGTTTGCAGCGTTGGCTCCCGGGCGTGGACTGCATCTGTTCGCCGCACCCGTCACCGCTGTCGGCATCCCGTGGGTTCTTCGGGTCGCGTCCGTTCAGCCGGGCCAATGAGTCGCTGATTCGTCAGGGAGCTACCCCTATCGACTGGACGCTAGAATAGGAATTCATGTCTTTGCAGATTGGTTCTGCCGCCATCGTCGGCTGGGTTGCCCGGGGGATTGACGCGCTTCAATCCCGCCGCGATGAGATCAACAGTCTCAATGTCTTCCCAGTACCGGATTCCGATACCGGGTCGAATATGCTCGCGACGTTGAGTTCGGCCTATGAGGAAGCGCAAAAGGCTGACGCTTCCGATGTTCGCGCAGTCACCGCGGCCCTAGCTGCCGGTGCAGTGCGCGGTGCCCGCGGTAATTCGGGCACTGTGCTCTCGCAGGTTTTTCGCGCGGTGGCTGAGGCTGCCTCCGGTAGTGGCATTGGCGTTGAGTCGGTACAACACTCGCTAAAGCTAGCTGTGCAACATGTTTCCCAGGCGATTGCCAATCCAGTGGAGGGCACGATTCTGACAGTCCTGCGGCACGCCGCGATTGCCGCGGAGGAATTTGAGGGCGACTCGATTGAGGAGCTCGCCGACACGATCGCGGATGCCGCTCGCGATGCGCTGGCGAAAACCCCTAGCCAGCTCCCGGCACTGCAGCAGGCGGGCGTGGTCGACGCCGGCGGCGCGGGGTTGGTCATTCTGCTCGACGCGCTTGCCGACGAAGTCAGCGGCCGCGCAGCCGCACCGGTCGATTTGCATGTCGACGCGCCACACGTAGCCACCGTTGAGATGGAGGTCATGTACCTGATTTCCTTGGCGGATACCCAGGCGGTGGAAGCGCTGCGAGAGCGGTTGAACTCGCTGGGCAATTCGCTCATCATCGCAGGTGATGCTGGTAATGCGGAGACTGCGCAGTACATGGTGCATATCCACACAGTGGAGCCGGGCGCAGTTATTGAGGCGGCACTCGACTTCGGTCGTCCGGAACGCATCCGTATCGAGGTGCTCGATGAGCCGGAGACAACACCTGAGTCCACTCGCATCCTCATTGCGGTAGTGCCGGACGGTCCGCTGAATGATCTCATCACCTCCTCTGGGGCGATTGCTATCAGCCCGACCCCCGCTCCGACTCCCACATCCATTCCCACAGATCGAGCAGCTATCGCCGACCAGGAGTTCGCTGACAATGTGGTCACCAAGGCGCTGACTGCCATGCGGGGTGCGGATGAGGTAATCCTGCTGCCAAATGGGCTGGTTAGCGACCAGGAATTGGCGGATATCGAATTCGCTGCTGCCGCGGCTAATCCGACGCTCGCGGTAGTGTCCACAGACTCCATTCCGGCTGGCCTTGCTGCCTTGGCCGTGCATTCGGCTGAGCTGCCGCTGGCGGTTGCTGCGTATGCGATGGGAGAGGCTGCCAATGGCACGCGAACGGCTGTAGTCGCTGCGGACGTCGATAAGCCCCTGACTGACGCGCTCACAGAGACCATCTCAGACCTGTTGGCTGGCGGCGGGGAACTAGTGACTCTGCTGCTCGGGCGCGGAGCTGAGGGCGTGGACATAGCGCAAGTGCGGGCGCGGCTGGACAAGCCTGTGGAGGTCGTAGCCTACGATGCAACCGGCATCGATGAGCTGGTGCAGGTAGGAATCGAGTAGCACGATGCTCGGATGGCTCGGCTCGGAATATGCGCGCACGCCCCTGAATATCGTGGTGGGGCCAAAGATTGCAAAGAAGCTGCATACGGCTTTTGGTATGGAGACCGTCTCGGATGCACTGACGAATTTCCCGAAGCGCTACGTGGCGCAGGGTAAGAGCTTAGATGTGTCATTTTCCGACATTGGCGACACCATCACCACAGTCGTGGAGGTGCACAGCATTTCGCCAGCGCCCGCCTTCGCCGACCGACGCAAGCCACTGAAAATCTATGTCAGCGACGGCGTGCGCATTCTTCCGGCCGCGATTTTCGGTGCCGAATGGCTGCGCAATATGCTGCACCCCGGTGTGCGTCTGCTCATTGTTGGCACGCTCAGCGAGTTCCGCAATGAGCTACAGCTGAAAAATGTTGATTGCATGGTGCTTAAAGCCGATGGTTCGGTAGGCGCAGCCACTGGCAAGCTGGCCACACTGACGAAGACAGCCAAGGGGATTGCGGAGATGCAGCGGCTGCTCACGCGCCCCTATCTGCCCATTTACCGTGGCCGTAAAGGAGTAGCGGGTATTCACCTGGCTCTGTACATGCAGCGCATCCTCGAATGGTTACCGCTCCAGCCAGACCCATTGCCCGCCACGCCGGAGGGACTTACCGATTTCGACTCCGCACTGCGTGGCGCACACTTTCCCTCCATCGCGGGCCCCGATATTGCGCTTGCCCGACTGAAGTACGACGAAGCGCTTGAGCTCCAGCTCGCGGTTGGTGCACGCAAACGTACTCAAGCGAGCCTCACCGCTCCGGCCTGCATGGAAGTCGCCGGGGGACTTCGCGACGAGCTACGCCGAGGGTTGCCGTTTTCGCTTACCGACGGTCAGGTCGCGGTCGCAGCCGATATTGCGCACGATATGGCGAGGCCTAACCCAATGAACCGCCTGCTAGCAGGTGAAGTCGGCTCGGGTAAGACCGTGGTGGCCCTACTGGGAATGCTGCAAGCAGTCGATTCCAGCAGGCAGTGCGCGATGCTGGCGCCGACGGAAGTCCTGGCCCAACAGCACTACCGATCGCTGACAGCGATGCTGGAGCAAGCCGGAGTAGCAGTGACTGTACGACTGTTGACGGGATCGATGTCGACGAAGGAGCGCCGGGCAACCCTGTTGGAGGCAGTCAACGGGGAGGCTGACATTGTTGTCGGCACGCATGCCCTGCTCAGTGAGGGCGTGGAGTTCTTCGATCTCGGGCTGGTGGTCGTCGATGAGCAGCACCGCTTTGGTGTGCGCCAGCGCGATCAGCTGCGAAGCAGGGGACGGGGTGGAATGACACCGCATCTGTTGGTGATGTCGGCAACCCCGATTCCGCGCACGGTAGCGATGACCATTTTTGGCGACCTCGCAGTTTCGCAGTTGACGGAATTGCCACGGGGACGTCAGGAAATCCAATCCTTTGTCGTACCGACGCTGGAGAAACCCCGCTGGGAGGCACGAACCTGGGAGCGCATTGGGGAAGAAGTGGCCAAGGGCAACCGCGCCTTCATTGTCTGTCCCCGCATTACCCGCGATGAGGAACAGTTCCTCGACGAGTCCGTGGAGGCGGTGTTCGACCGAGCGAGGAAAAAACTGCCCGGTGTACGTATCAGTCAGTTGCACGGCAATATGGCACCGGAGGACAAAGACCGCGTGATGCAGGCCTTTGCCACAGGACAGCTGGATGTGCTGGTGTCCACCACAGTTATCGAAGTCGGCGTGGATGTACCAGAGGCCACGATCATGATGATTCGCCGCGCCGAGAGCTACGGTATCTCGCAGATTCACCAGCTGCGCGGTCGTGTCGGCCGTGGTGACCGTGGTGGCCTGTGCTTCCTATGTACACACACGCATTCGCAGACACCGGAGCGCACCCGGCTGGACCGCATTGCCGCCACCACCGACGGCATTCAACTGGCGGAGCTGGACCTGGCCACGCGTAGTTTCGGCGATCTGCTCGGCGATGACCAATCGGGACTGGCAACCGGCCTCGGCCTGGTGGACCTCACCACCGACGGCGAAATCATCGAGCGCACCCGACATGATGCCATGGCTCTTCTCGATGTTGATGAGAGGCTTGTGGGAGAGCTTATCTCCGATATCGATGAAGAGCAGTCGAACTACTTGGACCGCTCCTAGTAAGACCAAAGTAGACTGTTGGGCATGGTAGATGTCTGTGCACCTTTTGCAGGAGTAGTCCGCTGGGAGGTCGCCGAGAAAGACTCGGTGACGACCGGTCAGGTTATTGCGGTCGTGGAGGCCGTCAAGCTAGAAGCGCCGGTTTTAGCGCCCTGCCCGGGCACGGTCGCGGAGGTGGCGGCAGATCAATTTGTGGATGTCGAAGGCGGTCAGCTGCTGGCAAGAATCACGCTAGCAACTCACAGCGCCACGGCACAGCACAACGGCAACGAGAACACATCGCACGAAGGGAAGTAGATGACCCGCATTATTGCAGGTGAGGCACGCGGTCGTAGGCTAGTCGCGCCTAAGGGAGAGACCACTCGGCCAACTAGTGACCGCGCGAAGGAAGCCATCTTTTCCTCCTGGTCCACACGCTTTGGGCTAGAGGGAACTCGCGTTCTCGACCTGTTTGCTGGCTCGGGTGCGCTCGGTTTGGAAGCGGCTTCTCGCGGCGCGCGTTCCGTCGTGTTGGTGGAAAACGATCCGAACGCCATTGCCGCTATTGAAAAGAACATTCGCACCGTGGGGCATCCCGATGTGGCCCTGTCTCCGATGAAAGTGTCGTCGTACCTTGCGGGCGCGCCGGGCGAGCCTTTTGACCGCGTCATCGCGGATCCGCCCTATGAGTTGGTGGGGGAGGCCGTTACAGAGATGCTCGAGGCGCTGCGTAGCTTCCTCGCGCCGGGCGCGGTCGTGACTGTGGAGCGTCACCGCGATGACGAGGAGACGCAGTGGCCCGAGGGCTACGAACAGCTCCAGCAGAAGCTGAAGCGTCGCATTCACGGTTTGGCGCGCTTCGACACCGCTATCTACAACGCTTAACGTTCTTCTTTACGCTTTACGACGGCCAAAGGTGGTTTGACCTCTATGACTCACGCATGCTGCCCCGGTTCCTACGATCCCATGACCTCTGGTCACCTCGATGTGATTGAGCGTGCCGCGCGCCAATTCGATCAGGTGACCGTGCTGGTTACCCACAACCCGAATAAGCAGGGCATGTTCAATGTCGAAGAGCGCATGGACCTCATTCGGCAGTGCACGCAGCACTTGGACAATGTGCAGGTGGACTCCTGGTCGAAGCTGTTGGTTGACTACACCTCCGCGCAGGGCATCTCCTGCCTGGTCAAGGGGCTGCGCTCGGCGGCGGACTACGAGTACGAGGCTCCCATGGCGCAGATGAATCGGCGCATGACGGGCATTGAGACTCTCTTTGTGGAAGCTGATCCGAAGTACGGTCATGTGTCGTCGACACTGATGAAGGAAGTTGTTCGCTACGGCGGTTCGGTGGAAGGGCTAGTTCCTGAGCCTGTCTTGCACGCCCTGCAGCGCCGACTGAAGTAGCATGTAAGTCATGTTTCGCGTCTTCGAATCTCTTGATGAACTGGTCCAGATCCTAGAAGAGGCACACGGCGTGCCACTGTCGGCCAATTGTATGGTTCCGCGTCAGCGTGTTCTCGAGTTGCTCGATGAGCTGAGGGATGCTTTCCCGGCTGAGCTCGATGACGCGCAGGATGTCTTGGACCAGCGGGATGAGATTATCAACGATGCTGAAGCCCGGGCGAACAACACCATTTCGACTGCGGATGAAGAAGCCCATCGCATTGTCGACGAGGCCGAGGCCCGCGCTAACCACACCGTCGAGGATGCCAATGCCCACGCAGCTGGCACCGTCGCGGCCGCTGAGGACGACGCCCGTCGCCTCCGCGAGGATGCTCAGCACGAGTACGACAGCATTGTGGATCGTGCTTCTGCCGAGTCCGATCGCCTGATTCACGCTGGTAACGAATCCTACGAGCGTTCCGTTGCGGAAGGCCGCGAGGAGCAGGCTCGCCTGGTCGCTGAGTCAACGGTCGTCCGCGAAGCCAACGACGAGGCGAATCGTCTGCTTTCCGACGCACACGCGGATTCCTCTCGCCTCCGTGAAGAGTGTGACCGCTACGTTGATTCCAAGCTCGCCGAGTTTGAACAGACTCTCCAGGAGACCCTGCGTAATGTCGGTCGCAATCGCTCGGTACTGCGTTCGGGGGCCGGTGCCGTCGGCGGTGGTGCAGGGGCACAGAGCGCGCCGTCTTCCTTCTCCGAGGGGCAGGAACGCCGCCGGTACGAGCGTTAGCGCATCTTCGGGGTAGACTGAGGTCTATCATGACTGACTCATCCCCATTTGTTCTGGACGTTTCGACATGTCTGCAGGGCGGCATGCCCGAGCAGTTCCGCAAGGTAGGCGATAGCCCCGTCCGCGTTGGTGTCGAGATGATTGGCATCGCCGCTGGCGAGGAGGTTGTCGTTGACGGCATTGTCACGAACCTCGGCAGTGGTGTCATGGTTGACGCGACTGTGACTGCCAAGGCCACCGGCGAGTGTGTCCGCTGCCTAGCCCCGCTGAATCCGGAGCTCAGCTTCCACATTTCGGCTGTCTTTTCCAACAACGAGGACTTCATCACAGGCGACGATGCCGAGGAAGAAGACCTTGAGGACGAAGTTGGCCAGATCGTCGACAATACGGTGGATATCACTCAAGCCGTCATCGATGAGGCGGGCTTGAATCTGCCCTTCAATCCGACCTGTCTGGATTTCGATTCCAGCTGTGCTGAGTCGGACTCAGAAGTGCCGGAGCCAGACGGCATCTCGGGTGAAGAGGAGCGCATTGATCCGCGTTGGGCTGGCCTGGCGGAAAAGTTTGGCTCGCTCGGCGACGAGAAGTAATCGACGACGACTTAGACGAAGACTTTAAAGGAGATATAACGGATGAGCCGCAAGCGTCGGCTAACCGGTGAGGCGGCTAGAAAGGCGGCTTTCGAGGCCGTCGATCACGCCCCGCTGCTGGAAAAACTCGGTGTTGAGCTATCAGAGGAGTCCCTGAAGCTCGCTTTGACCCACCGCAGTTTCGCGAATGAAAATGGCATGCTGACCAATAACGAGCGGCTAGAGTTCCTGGGCGACGCCGTGCTGGGCATGTGCGTTGCTGAAGAACTCTACCGTCGCTTCCCGGACCGCGCTGAGCAGGATATTTCCAAGATGCGCGCAGGTGTCGTGAACATGTACGCGCTGGCTGACCTGGCCCGCAGTATCGGATTGGGGGAGCACATTCTCCTCGGTCGCGGTGAGAAGGCCACCGGTGGTGCGGATAAGCACTCAATTCTCGCTGACACCACCGAGGCGCTGCTGGGTGCCATTTACCTGCAGCATGGCTTTGAGGTTGCCCGCGAGACCGTTCTTCGCCTGTTTAACCAGATGATTGACGATGCCCCGACGGAGTCTCGCGGTCGTGACTGGAAGACGCTGTTGCAGGAGCGCCTGGCAGCCAAGCAACTACCGGCTGCTGAGTACACCGTGCGCACCACCGGCCCCGACCATGACCTAACTTTCTACGTTGACGTGCTGGTTGACGGCGTGGTTAAGGGCAGCGGTACCGGCGCCACGAAGAAGGAAGCCGAGATGCACGCCGCGCATCAGGCGCATACTGCACTGGCATAATGCCCGAGCTTCCTGAAGTCGAGTCCGTACGCCGCGGTCTCGACGCTTACGTCGTCGGTGGCCGCATCGAGGACACTTTCGTCTACAACGCTCGTGCCGTGCGGCGCCAACCCGGTGGTGCCGCAGAGTTTATCGGTCGCACGCGCGGGCGCACGGTTATCGCTACGGATCGCCGCGGCAAGTTCATGTGGCTCACGCTTGACGACGACTCCGCAATTGCCATCCACCTGGGTATGAGCGGCCAATTGCGTGTGGAAGCTCCGTACACGCCCGATACGCTGCCCGGACGCCACACCAGGGCCGCATTTGACATAGCCCTGCCGGACGGCGCTCGGCACCTTATCAACTTCAACGATCAGCGCACCTTTGGTTGGGTCTGGGCCTGTGAAATGGTCGAATCCCACGGTCGCTTTGTTCCGGAACCCGCAGCCAAGATCGCGCCCGATCTATTGGAGCCAACTGTCGATGTGGTTGCACTTGCACACCGCATGATGAAGTCGCGTTCGCCGATTAAGGCCGTATTGCTCAACCAGAACATTGTGTCGGGTATCGGTAACATCTATGCCGACGAAATGCTTTGGGCAGCGAAGGTCGATGGGCGCGTGCCGGCGTGTGACCTTTCGGTCCGTCGTTTAGCGAAACTTTTGCGCGAGGGGCAAGCGGTACTTCAGCGGGCGCTAGCGGCGGGTGGCACGAGCTTCGATGCGTTATATGTGCATGTCAACGGCGAAAGTGGCTATTTCGAGCGGAGCTTGAACGCCTATGGCCAAGCGGGGGAGCCGTGCTCGAGGTGTGGGCGCGCAATTGTCCGTCTGCCATTTGGGAATAGATCGAGTTATCTGTGTCCCACCTGTCAGCGCTAGAATTTCCTTATGAGTTTCATGGAGCAAGCAACCGACTGGGTAAATGCTTGGAATGACAAGTACTGGCTGCTCATGATTGTTCTGCTGATTGGTACAGGTTTGTACTTCTGTTGGCGGACCATCATGGTGCAGATCCGGTACATCCCGGAGATGTTCAGGGCCATCACTGAAAAGCCCTCTGATATTTCTGAGGGCGTCAAGGGCATCTCGGCCTTTAAGGCCTTTACAATTTCGGCAGCCTCACGCGTGGGTACCGGAAACGTCGCAGGTGTGGCGGTGGCGATCACCACCGGTGGCCCTGGCGCGGTGTTTTGGATGTGGCTGCTCGCCGCGATTGGTGGCGCAACCAGCTTCGTGGAGTCTACGCTGGCACAGCTGTACAAGGTGCGGGATAAGGACTCTTACCGAGGCGGCCCGGCCTACTACATCACCAAGGGGCTAGGGGAGAACTGGCGCTGGATGGCCTCGCTGTTCGTCATCGCTATCACGGTGACCTACGGTTTCGTGTTCAACGCGGTGCAGTCCAACTCGATTACGGCGGCTGTGGCTCAGTCGACCGGGCAGGAGACACCGATCTTTAAGTTCTGTGTCGGTATCGTGCTGGCAATCTTGGCTGGTGTCATCATCTTCGGTGGTGTGCAGCGTATTTCGGCGGTGACGCAGATTGTCGTGCCGATTATGGCCGTGGCCTACATTATCCTCGGCCTGATTGTCTTGGCTCTCAACATCACCGAGGTGCCGGGCATGATCAAGCTGATTTTTGAGCACGCCTTCGGTATCCGTGAGATTGCTGGTGCTGCCGTCGGTACCGCCATGATGCAGGGTATTCGCCGCGGTCTGTTCTCCAATGAAGCCGGTATGGGTTCCACTCCGAATGCGGCGGCGACGGCATCGGTGTCGCACCCGGTCAAGCAGGGCCTCATTCAGACCATGGGCGTCTACTTCGATACCTGGGTCGTCTGTACCATCACCGCGGTTATCATCCTGCTGTCCGACCCGACTTTCGGCGGCGATGTAGAGGGCACCGCGCTGACTCAGACCGCGCTGTCAGCGCAGGTGGGTACGTGGGCTATCCACGCGGTTACGGTTATCATTTTCTTCCTTGCGTTCTCCTCGCTGGTGGGCAACTACTACTACGCCGAAGCAAATATCCCGTTCCTGTCTAAGAGCAAGGCTGTCCTGAATACCGTGCGCGTCCTGGTCATCCTGTGCGTTATTGGCGGAGCTGTCGGTTCCGTGCCGCTCGTCTGGTCGCTTGCAGATACTTTCTCCGCCCTCATGGCCACCATAAACATCATTGCCATTCTCCCGCTGGGTGGCGTCGCTGTCGCCCTGCTGAAGAACTACTCCGAGCAGAAGTCCAAGGGGCTCAATCCGGTATTCCACCGCGATGATCTGCCAAACCTCCGCGGCCACGACAAGATCGAGTGCTGGGACGGTTCCGACCCGATGACAGTGCGTGAGTCCGATGTCGCTTAACGACGTCCGCCTCACCGCGTGGGTACACGGTCGTGTTCAAGGTGTCGGTTTTCGCTGGTACACCCGCGCGACGGCTCTGGAGTTGGGGTTGGTTGGTTATGCCCAGAACTACCCGGATGGTCGGGTGTTAGTTGTTGCTGAAGGGCCACGGGCAGACTGTGAGAGTTTGCTCGCTTGGCTTGAGGGGCCGAATACTCCGGGCGATGTGACGGCAGTGGTGCCGTTATGGCAGGAACCGAAGGGTGCATTGAGCACGTTTGACCGTCGTTAAGGGGTGCCAACTGCCTTCCTCCCCCCCATGTCGGTGTAGGAATCCGAAAAATTCGAAAACGTTCTATCCCTCGCTCTGCGCCATTGTTTTTACGCAGTTAGCGGGGGATTTTTCGTGTCTTGAGGTAGTCGATTGGTGCGTTGTAGAGGTCTCAGAGCGCTAAAAACCTACGCAACCGGGAAAAAGAATACGTAAATACGGAAGTCGGGTGGTTTAAGTTAATAACTACCTACTGACAGACAGGGGAGGCACATATGACGCCTGAAGAAGTAATTGCACAGTCGGGAAACTCAGCGTGGATGCTGATTTCGGCTTCGTTGGTTTTGCTGATGACACCGGCGCTCGCGCTGTTCTATGGCGGCATGTCGCGACAGAAGTCGGTGCTCAACATGATGATGATGAGTTTTGGTGCGGTCGGCGTTGTCGGTGCCATTTACGTGCTGTGGGGCTGGTCGATGTCCTACGGATCGCAGTCGATCGGTGGTGTTTTTGCCAACCCATTCGAGTTCTTCGGTCTGCGTAACTCGATTACGGATGGTGACGGCAACTACATCGCAGGTGCGAACGGGTACCCGAACATCATCGACATCGGGTTCCAGCTCACGTTCTGCTCTATCTCGGTGGCGCTGATTTCCGGTGCGCTGGCTGAACGTGTGAAGTTCTCCACCTGGTTGATCTTCGTCGGCTTCTGGACGACGCTGGTGTACTTCCCAATGGCCTTCATGGTCTGGGGCGGTGGCCTGCTGAGCCACTCGGCAGAGGGGCTGTCGGCAAAGCTGTTCGGTACCGCTGACGGTGAAGCATTGATCGCTCCAATTGACTTCGCTGGCGGTACGGTTGTGCACATTGCTGCTGGTACTGCCGCTTTGGTGCTGGCGATTATCGTCGGTAAGCGCAAGTCCATCGATGGCAGCCAGCATCGCCCGCACAATCTGCCACTCGTCATGCTGGGTGCTGCACTGCTGTGGTTCGGCTGGTTCGGCTTCAACGGCGGTTCGGCATTTGCGGCCGACGGTGTCGCTGGTCTGGCATGGCTGAATACGACGGTGGCAGCGTGCGTGGGTATGCTCGGCTGGATTTCACTCGAGCGTATTCGTGATGGACATCCCACCTCGCTGGGCGCCGCTTCGGGTGTCATCGCAGGGCTTGTGACTATTACTCCGGCCGCAGGAGATATGAACCCAGTGACCTCGATCATTCTGGGCTATATCGGCGGTGCGCTGGGTTGCTGGGGAGTGGGCTTAAAGTACAAATTCAACTTCGATGACACCCTGGATGTGGTTGGTCTGCATTTGGTCGCAGCTATGTGGGGAACGATTGGTGTCGGTCTGCTGGCCAACGACCGAGGGCTGCTTACCGGCGGTGGCATCGACGGCCTGAAGTTGTTTGCCATCCAGGTCATTATTGCTGTCATCGCAGCTGTGTTCTCGGGCGTGCTGACGTACATCATTGCCCGAGTCCTGAAGGTAACCGTCGGTTGGCGTATTCACGGCGAGCAGGAACATTCTGGTATCGACGTCGCTCAGCATGGTGAGTCGGCCTACACGTCAGCCAAGCAGGCGGCTGTGTAAACAACGCCGTGTAAACAATTTTGTGTAACAGGGGGCGTGCTTGGGGTAATTCAGCTCCAAACCGTAACTACGGGTAAGATATTGCTCCATGTATTTGAAATCGCTGACTCTGAAGGGCTTTAAATCCTTCGCTTCGGCGACGACGATGAAATTTGAGCCCGGCATCTGCGCAGTTGTCGGCCCGAACGGATCCGGAAAGTCGAATGTCGTCGATGCACTCGCGTGGGTCATGGGCGAGCACTCCGCCAAGACCCTTCGCGGCGGCAAAATGGAAGATGTCATCTTCGCGGGAACCTCCGGGCGAAAGCCCTTGGGGCGCGCGGAGGTCACTCTTACCATCGACAATTCCGATGGGGCACTTCCCATTCAATATAAGGAAGTCTCTGTCACGCGTCGCATGTACCGCGACGGCGCAAGTGAGTACGAAATCAACGGTTCTCGCGTCCGCCTCATGGACGTACAGGAACTCCTCAGCGACACCGGCATTGGCCGCGAGATGCACATCATCGTCGGCCAGGGCCGGCTTTCGCAGATTCTGGAGTCGCGGCCAGAGGAGCGTCGTGCGTTTATCGAAGAAGCAGCGGGTGTGCTCAAGCACCGCCGCCGCAAGGAGAAAGCGCAGCGCAAACTCCAGTCGATGCAGGCTAACCTCGACCGTCTGCAGGATCTGACAGGTGAGCTTTCCCGTCAGCTCAAACCGCTGAAGCGTCAGGCTGAGGCCGCCTCTCGCGCCCAGACTGTGCAGGCAGACCTGCGCGACGCCAAGTTGCGTTTGGCTGCCGCGGACTTCGTGGATTTGCAGGACAGCCTCAATGACATTGCTGGTCAAGCCAAGCTCATTGAGGAAAAGGTGGAGGCCGCCACGGAGCGAGCCGAGATTGCCGCTGAGCGCACTGCAGAACTCGAAGCCGAACTGGAGGACATCACTCCAGCTGCCGATGCTGCCCGTGACCTTTGGTTCCGTCTCTCCGCACTCGGTGAGCGTATTCAAGCGACGGCCCGCATCGCCGCCGATCGTGCGGCCGACCACTCCGTCGCTCCGTGGGTAGGCCCAGACCCGGACTTCCTGGAGCAGCGTGCCGACGATGCCGCCACCGAAGAGGCCACGCTCGCTGAGGCTGAGGCAGAGGCCCGTGAAAAACTGGAGGAAATCCGCGGAACGCTCTTCGACGCCGAGGAGACTTTCCGCGAAGCCGAAGCGGAGCACCTCGCGGCCGTTCGCGCAATCGCCGACCGTCGCGAAGGCGTGGTTCGTCTCATTTCCGCAGAAGAATCTCTGCGCACCCGCTTGGAAGCCGCCGAGGCCGAAGCTGCACGCCTTGCCGAGCAAACCAATGAGGCCGACGAACGCCGTGCCGATGCCACTGAAGCTGTGGAAAACGCCGCGCAGGAGCTAGCCGAGGCAGAATTCGAAGGTCCCGAGCTGCAGAGTGCTTATGAACAGGCCAACCGGGAAGCAGAGCTGGCCTCTACACGGTTGAAAGAACTCCGCGCTGACGAGCGCGACCTCGAGCGCAGCGTCTCAGGTCTTTCCGCCCGCATCGAAGCTCTGGAGACCGCCCGCACCGCCGCTGCCAACGACGGCACCGCGTGGCTACGTGAAAAGCACGAGCTCGGCGTTCTCTCTGAAGTCATCGATGTCGACGCTGGCTGGGAAAAAGCGCTCACTGCCGCCCTCGGCGCGGCCGCCGAAGCACTGGTCAGCGAGGGCAGTGGAGATTCGCTTATCGACGAGCTTGTGGCCGCGGGCAAGGGTAGTGCCGTCGTTATCAATTCTGCGGATGCATCCGACTCCTGGCGCTTGGACATCACTCTACCCGCACAGGCATCCTGGCTGCTCGATCATGTGACAGTGCCCGCGGAGCTTTCAGGTTCGTTGACCTCTCTGCTCGTTGACATCGTGGCCTGCGACGACGAGCACGTCGCCCGTGAGCTGGTGACCCAGGATACTCGACTGCGCGTTGTTGACCGCGATGGTGTGCTGCGTGGCTCCGGTTGGGTAGCTGGCGGTGCTGGTGGCACTGCATCAGGTGTGGAAATCGCCGCCGACATTGCTAAGACTCGCGAAGAACTAGCAGAAGCACAGGTGCGTTTGAGTGACCTCGGTGGTGTGCTCTCCGGTGCACAGGCCGAAGAAGAGGACCGCCGCACGGACGCGGCGGCCGCCCGTGCTGCGCTGCGTGAACATCAGAGTCGTATGAAGGTCCTCACGGATGCCCGAACTCGGGCCACAGCGCAGCTGTCCGGCGTGGTGCATGATGCCGAACGCGCTGAGCAGCGCGGAGCCGAAGCCGCGGACCGAGTAACGAAGCTCCAGAAGGAGTTGGCGGAGGTCGCAGACCGCTTAGCTCGCGTTGACCGTGACCCCGAGGAGGGGGAACCGTCGACAAGCGAACGTGACCGTGCCTCGGAGGCGCTGACGGCTGTGCGCGCCATGGAAACAGAGGCGCGTCTGTCGCTGCGTACGGCAGAGGAGCGACTGTCGAGTGTACGAGGCAAGGCCGAGCGGCTCCGTCGCCAGGCTGCATCGGAGCGCGTAGCGAAGGCCCGCCATGAGCAGGCGCAGATGGCGAAGGTTGCCCAGCGCGAATTGGCAGAAGTCGTCGCGGAGCTGGCTGAGGATTTGCATGCGAAGGTCAACGTGTCGTTGGCGCGGGCAGAGGCCGATCGCGACGATGCCGAGGCGCAGAAGAAGACGGTGTCGCAGGCACTATCAGCGGCCCGGACGGAGGCAAATACGGCGCAACGTGAGCTGGCACAGCTAACGGATTCCGCGCACCAGGGCGACATCGCCCGTGCGCAGGCGCAGGTCCGCGTGACCGAGGCTGCAGAGCGCATCGTCGACCAGTTGGGGCTGTCTGTCGATGACCTGCTCGCGGACTTTGCTCCTGATGAGAACTTCGACCGCGCAGCCGTGACGAAGCAGCTCAAACAGGCGGAGAAGGATCTGCGTGTGCTCGGCCGCGTCAACCCGTTGGCGCTGGAGGAGTATAAGGCGATGGAGGAGCGCTACTCTTTCCTATCCACGCAGCTCGATGATGTCCTCAAGGCCCGCCAGGACCTCACCGATGTTGTCGAGGAAGTCGATGCCACGATCCTGCAGCTCTTCACAGACGCGTGGAACGATGTCGAGGCAGAATTCCCCGCAGTCTTTCAAACGCTTTTCCCGGGCGGCGACGGACGACTGGTTCTCACCGAGCCGGACAACCTGCTCACGACAGGTATCGAGGTTGAAGCCCGCCCGCCGGGCAAAAAGGTTAAGCGGCTGTCGTTGCTCTCCGGCGGCGAGAAGTCGCTGACGGCGCTGGCAATGCTCGTCGCTATTTTCCGCGCGCGCCCGAGTCCCTTTTACGTACTCGACGAGGTGGAAGCCGCGCTTGACGACGTTAACCTGCGTCGCCTTATTGCGCTGCTCGAGGAACTCCGCGCGACCAGTCAGCTGATTGTCATTACGCACCAGAAGCCAACAATGGACGTTGCGAATGTGCTCTACGGCGTGACCATGCGGGGCGATGGTGTGACTCGAGTAATCTCGCAGCGAATGTCACCGGCATCCGCAACTCCGTCGACAGGAGCGGAGTAAGCGCGGAGTAAGTGAGGAAGAGTCGTTGATACTGCATAATGAGAGTTATGACTCCAACTCAGTGGATACTCCTTGTCGTCGCGATTGTCGTTATTATCGCGCTGCTCTTTGTTGTGGGCTATGTCCGCAGGAAGAACCAGCGCATTTCCTTTGCGAAGGAAGATACTAAGGAACTCACCCAGCAGGAGAAGTCTGGAAATTACCAGGCCACTAGTGGTTTTAACTTCGCTCCGGCCGGTGGTGGGACTGATACCCGCGAGAAGCAGCCGGTTGAAAAACCGATGCCGAAACCGGCGGAAAAGCCGATTGAAAAGCAGGCCCCGGAGCCAGAGGAAAAGCAGGCTGATATACCTGCCGATCAGCCGGACGGTTCACTGCTGAAACCAGAAGGTCGACTGGTTATTCCGGATAACCCCACCGAAATGGAGGGGGATTATGACCGCGTAATGCGGGAAATCCCAATCGATTTGCCAACGGCCGGGGAAGAGGAATCAGAGCCCGAGCCGGAACCACAACCAGAGCCCGAAGCAGAGCCTGAGGTAGAGGTAGTTCCTGCTCCTGAACCGGAGCTGGAGCCGGAGCCGACTCCCGAACCAGAACCGACGCCAGAGCCGGAGCCGGAAGCTGCGCCGGAGCCGACGCCAGAGCCAGAAGCAGAACAGCAGATTGACTCCATCGACCCGGCTGAGGGACGTCTGGGCCGCCTGCGCGGTCGTCTGTCACGGTCGCAGAATGCAATTGGCCAGTCTGTGCTCGGCATCTTGGGCGCGGGTGACCTTGATGAGGACGCGTGGGAAGAGGTTGAAGACATCCTGGTTATGGCTGACCTCGGTGCGGCTGCGACGCAGCGTGTCGTCGATAAGCTGCGCGAGCGTATTGCCAGCCAGAAGGTGAGCACGGAAGAGCAAGTGCGCGCCCTGCTGCGTGAGGTGTTGATTGAGGAGTGCAAGCCTGAGATGGACCGCTCCATCCGCGCACTTCCGCACGAGGGCAAGCCCGCAGTGATTCTGGTAGTCGGTGTCAACGGCACAGGTAAGACCACGACGACGGGCAAGCTGGCTCGTGTACTGGTCGCCGGTGGCCACCGTGTTGTTCTCGGCGCAGCGGATACCTTCCGTGCTGCTGCAGCCGACCAGCTGGAGACCTGGGGGCGACGCGTTGGCGCGGAGACCGTTCGCGGCGCTGAAGGCGCCGATCCTGCTTCTATTGCATTTGAGGCAGTTGCTCACGGTATCGAGTCCGGCGCTGATGTGGTGCTCATCGACACCGCCGGCCGCCTGCACACCAAGGTCGGTCTGATGGACCAACTGGACAAGATTAAGCGCGTGGTGGAGAAGAAGGCTCAGGTTGACGAAGTCATCCTGGTTTTGGACGCGACGGTTGGCCAAAATGGTCTACTGCAAGCTCGTACGTTCCGGGATGTAGTAGACATCACCGGCGTTGCCCTGACCAAGCTGGACGGTACCGCGAAGGGCGGCATTGTATTCCAGGTGCAAAACGAGCTCGGTGTGCCGGTGAAGTTGGTTGGCCTTGGTGAAGGTGCTGACCACCTGGCGCCGTTTGAGCCGGAGAGCTTCGTAGACGCACTGCTCGGCGGCCGCAAATAGTAACTAACATCGATGAGTGAATTTTCCATCGATTGGTGAGTACAGCGTCGCCCGTTGCCCCCGGCAAAAATAAAGGCCTCGGAGCCACCGCGTAGATTTCTGTAGAGGATACGCGGGGCTCCGGGGCCTTTAATGTTGAGGTGCTAGGAATCTAGCGGAGAGTTGTGCTAGGAATCCTTAGAATTCTTGCGTGCGAGGCGGGTAGCTGCCACGCCACCGACCAAGAGTGCAAGAGCGGCACCGCCGAGGGCAGTCGCCTGAACACCAGTGACTGCTAGCCCAGTGTTCTTGGTCCCGGTTTTCTTACCGTCATTCTTAGGGTTGTCGGGCTTGTCGCCTGGTTTTTCCTCCCCAGGATTCTCGTCCTCCCCGGGCTGTTCGTCACCTGGGTTTTCATCGTCGCCCGGAGCGTCATCGCCTGGGTTCTCATCGTCGCCCGGAGTTTCGTCATCGGAGGTCGGACAGTAGCCGTAGACTCCGGTTGCCGGGTCGATCTTGCTCATATCACGCGGGGAACCGTCGGGGCACGTTGCGGTGTCATCAACTCCCGGCGGAATTCCGTCATTTTCTGGGGCATCTTCATCAGGCTCCGGAGTTGGGCCGGAATCATCTGAAGTGCCACAAGCACCGTAAGCCCCGGTTGCCGGGTCAATCTTACTCATGTCACGCGGGGAACCGTCGGGACAGGTCTGGGTGTCCTCAACGCCCGGTGGAATGCCATCGTTCGATGAACCTCCTGGATCCGGATTTGCAGCGTCATCTACACACTGGAAAGTACCGCCAACATTTTCAAAATGTTGACCGGCGGGGCATTCCGACGGGGCGGGGTCAGGAATCTGTGCGGTGGCGGCGCCAACGCCGATGAGCATGCCGGCTGAAGCGGCAGCGGCCACCATGGTCGAAGAGAGCTTCTTCATTTGGAAACCTCACAATGTCTATAGGAAAGCCCTGCAATCAAAGGACTTAAGGGGGAACACTGTTCACACTTTTGATTCGAATAACTAATTACAGTCTTTGGTGGTATGGGTTTGGGAAGGGGGGGGGTAAAGAGAAATTGTTGACTTGTCCAAACCCCAGTAAGGGGAAGTGGGAACTTATATTTACAACGCTGAGTGTGTACACCCGTTGTGGGTAGGGCGTTTATAGAACCAGTCACTGTCGACTCGGTAGGGGGCTTTTCTGTCTTCGCTAGCGAAGCGTGGTACCTGATTGTGTCGGGTGGTGAAAGGTGGATGGGGCGTAGAGGTTCGGTAAAAAATCGGTGCCTGTGAGGTTTTATGCTTCGGGCTATAGGAGCTATGACTTTTCGGAGGTATGGCGCACAAAAATGCTCCCGATGCTAAATAGGCATCAGGAGCATTTTATGTTTCGTTACCGGGGTAGAACCCCAAGCTTCTTAGCGGTTCTTGCGGGCGATGCGGGTAGCGGCGACACCGCCGACAAGGAGAACCAGAGCGGCTCCGCCCAGGGTGGTGGCGTCAACGCCGGTGGCTGCCAGGCCAGTGCTCTGAGTCGAAGAAGCCTTCTTGGACTCCGAGGTATTCTGCTCAGACTTCTTGGAGTCCGAAACCTTCTTTACATTCTCGGAAGAGGTCGTCTTCTTGGACTCGGAAGCCTTCTTCTCGGCCTTTTCCTTGGCCTTCTTCTCTTCCTTCGTGCACTTGTTTTCGTTCTTGCACTCAGCAGAGATCTTGATGTCAACGTTTACCTTGACATCCTTGCCGTCCTTGCCCGGCTTACCGTCCTTGCCTGGCTTACCGTCCTTGCTATCCTTGCCCGGCTTACCGTCCTTGCCTGGCTTACCGTCCTTACCGTCCTTGCCGTCCTTGCCTGGCTTACCGTCCTTGCCGTCTTTGCCGTCCTTACCCGGCTTACCCGGCTTCTCGTCGTCCTTGCCTGGCTTGTCAGCGTCCGGCTTGTCCGCGCCTGGTTTGTCAGTGTCCGGCTTCGCCTCGTCCTTGACGCAGACACCGAAGACGTTCGGGTTGCCTGGGACTGGCTTGCTCATGTCGAAGTGCTCGCCCTCCGGGCACTGCTTATCAGAAATGCCTGGGTTTCCCAGGTCGCCCGGCTGGGACTCATTGTCGCCCGGTGTTTCGGGCTTAGGGGCCTCCTGGTCCGCGACGCACTGGAAGGTTCCGCCGACGTTCTCAAAGTGCTGGCCGTCTGGGCACTTGTCCGGCATTGGGGCCGGAATTCCGTCAGTGGAATCCTGCTCAGGCTGGTCTGCGACGCACTGGAAAGTGCCTCCGACGTTCTCAAAGTGCTGGCCGGCGGGGCACTCGGTCGGCATTGAGTCCGGAATCTGTGCAGTAGCGGTGCCTGCGCTTGCAATCATGCTCGCGGAGAAGGCAGCGGCGGCGATAGCCGTGGTGAACTTCTTCATGAAAACCTCTCAAGGAGTCAAACGGTCAGAGACCAATGAATATGATTTCGCCGTTCATCCCTCATCGTGCACGGCGGAAAACAAAACCAGGCCAACTGCGGTTAACTAGGTTCATGATTAACCATAAACTGGTTGATATATGAACGGTATTGGAGGTAGTTATAGGAATAACATCAGGTGCGCAGTGGCGTGCTTTGACCTGCTGCAATGCCGCCGGTTTGCTATTTGGCTTACACCATTCCGGGGGAGGTTCTTACTAAGGGTGGCCTTAGCAAAAGCTAGCCACTGGCGTTATCTTTCTGTTACCTAGCTGGTGGTAACTGGGTTGGATAAACGTTCTTTATGCAGTAGGGCATTCATATCTGGAGGCTCGTTTAATTGTCACGTTAAAATAACGAACAGTAATCTAACGTCCTTGAGAATAAAAGAGCTTCATCCTATTGCTATTTTTTACTTCCTATTGGTTACACCCGAATCGGGGCATTTAGGGTGGGTGGGCTGCAATCGTTGTCGATAGGCGAAGCTGTAGATATGTGCCAAATGGAGTATCCAGCGGGTACGGTAGAACAGTTAAGAAAAAACAAGGCAAAAGGGGAGCTGGAAACTTGTTTGAGTCTCTTTCCGATCGTTTGACGGGTGCCCTGCGGGGGCTGGGCGGGAAGGGCCGCCTGACTGAGGCGGATATTAACGCCACCGCCCGCGAGATTCGGCTGGCTCTTCTGGAAGCCGATGTCTCCCTCGAGGTTGTCCGTACCTTCATCAAGCGCATCAAGGAACGCGCTAACGAAATTATTGGCAGCCAGACTGTCAACCCGGCAAACCAGATTATTGAGGTCGTCAATGAGGAACTGATTAACATCCTCGGTGGCGAGACTCGACGGCTGAGTATGTCGAAGCAGCCACCAACAGTTATCATGCTGGCCGGTCTGCAGGGCGCTGGTAAGACCACCTTGGCCGGTAAATTGGCCAGGTACCTCACGGATCAGGGGCACACCCCGGTCCTCGTCGCCTGTGACCTGCAGCGTCCAGGTGCGGTGCAGCAGCTGGAAATTGTCGCTGAGCGTGCAGGCGTGCCGTGCTTCGCACCGTTCCCGGGCACCAGCCTCGATTCCACCCATGAAATGGGCACCAGCGAGGACAACCCAGTTGACGCCGCGTTCCGTGGCCTCGCTTATGCTCGCCAGCATCGCCACGATGTGGTGATTATCGATACCGCAGGTCGCCTGGGTATCGATGAGGTTCTGATGAAGCAGGCTCGCGACATTCGCGATGCCATCAACCCGCATGAAGTTCTGTTTGTCATCGACTCCATGATTGGTCAGGATGCGGTAGAGACCGCCAAGGCCTTCCGAGACGGCGTTGACTTCACCGGCGTTGTACTGACCAAGCTCGATGGCGACGCGCGCGGTGGCGCTGCACTGTCTATCCGTGAGGTCACCGGTAAGCCGATTCTGTTCGCCTCCACGGGCGAGAAGTTGGAGGACTTTGACGTCTTCCACCCAGACCGTATGGCCAGCCGCATCCTGGGCATGGGTGACCTGAAGACGTTGGTTGAGGTCGCTTCCAAGGAAATCGATCATGAGCAGGCTGCCAAGTCCGCCCAGAAGATTGGTTCCGGCGAGCTGACTCTCGAGGACTTCCTCGAGCAGATGATGATGGTCCGCAAGATGGGCCCAATCGGCAACATCCTCAAGATGCTCCCCGGCGGCGCGGAAATGTCCAAGGCCGCGGAAATGGTCGACGAAAAGCAGCTTGACCGCATCGAGGCGATTATCCGCGGTATGACTCCGGAAGAGCGCGAGAATCCGAAGATTTTGAATGCTTCACGACGTCGTCGTATCGCCAACGGTTCCGGTGTGTCCGTTTCAGAGGTTAACCAGCTCATCGAGCGTTTCAATGAGGCGCGGAAGATGATGGCGCAGATGGCCGGCCGATTTGGTATGGGCGGTGGTCGCCCATCGAACCGCAAGGCCAAGCGTGGTCGAAAGGGCAAGGGCAAGAATAAGCGCAAGGGCGCTAACCGTGGTCCAACGCCGCCGAAGGCAATGCGCGGTGGCGGAATGCCCGGTATGCCTGGAATGCCAGGTATGCAGGGCATGCCGGGTATGCCTAGCATGGCTGAACTGCAGAAGCTGCAGAAGCAGATGGGTAATCAGCTGCCAGAAGGTATGGAGGACTTTGACCTCAACAATCTCGACTTCGGACAGGGCAAGAAGTAGCGGGGACTAGAAGTAGCTAGTCCCGCAGAGCCTTCTGAATCTGGCGGTCCATTTCAGGACTGAAAGTGGCCGCTAGTTCATCGGTGATGTGATTGCTGTCGCGGTAGACGTAGATATTGCCAATAACTTTACGGCAGGTGGTCGGACCGCAGAAGATGTCGGAGAAATCTAGACTGTGCCCGTTGGGGAAGTTCGCAAGAATCTCCTCAGCGGGATTTTCTGCATTTAGGGCAGTTTTGCGGTGGATAGTGCAGTCTTCTTCCGCTTCTTCGCATACGCTGGGGGAGAATTGGTCCAAGTCCTCCCGTAGCGCCCATGGGTTATCGCGGATGGCGAAGAAATCAATTCCGCGTTCTTGTAGAGCAGCGAAAAACGAAACGTAACCATCCGGTGTGTAGTCGCCCGGCTGCGGTGGGTCCGCCTGGAACAAGGGTCTGGTTGAAGTGGTGAAAACCATCTTTGGCTGAATCTCGTCAATTTTCTGCAGAGCCTCGAAAGTCCAGGCCACGCAGATATCGCCGACTCCGTGGATCGGTTCTAAGGTCGCTGGACAGCCTTGTCGGAGAAGAACCACCACTCGGTACCCGTTGTTTTTGCCGTAGGCATCAATCGGGGCAAACCAATGTTCCATGTGCGAGCCGCCGACGATGACAATCGATTCACTAGCATCTGGATCACCGTAGACACACGGCTGGGTCTCATCGCGCCAACGGCGATTCGGCGGGAAGTATCCGACGTCCTCACCGCCTGTCGCAAGGCAGCCATCGAGGGCAGGTTCCGGCCAAAGGTCCGTGATGAAATCGGTATTCGGCTTTGTGGCTGCCTTGGGGACCTCGTACCCGTCGGTAAGCGCGAGTGCACCTGGATAGACCTCTGGATCTAGGCTGGTGGCGGAGGCGCGATCGACGCGCACCTGTTGCACGTTGACAAGGCTGGACATGCCGACCAACGCAATGACGACAACAGTGCCGACTGCCGCTAGACGACGAGCCGGGCGACGATGCTTCATTGCGTGGATTGCATCGCCAACGACGGGCTGAGTCCGGGTCGGTCGGCGAGTCGATTGAGCCAGCGGCAGCTCGACATACTTGTTGGTGAGTTTGGCCAAAATAAAGGAAACGACGATCACTGTGGTGCCAAGTTTCAGCCCCGGAGTATCGCGGTTGAGGTAGTTTATGGCCAGGATGAGAAGAGGCCAGTGCCACAGGTAGAGCGCGTAGGCGCTCTGGCCTACTTCGCGCATTGGGCGGCTGGCCAGGAACTTGGAGATCCAGCCCGCCTCAGGGCCGGCGATAATAATCAGCGCAGCACCACCGAGGGGCCATAGGGTCCAAGGGCCTGGGAACTGTGCGGCGCCGTCGAAGATGAAACCGGTGGAGACTACCAGTGCGAGGCCGATGCTGGCTAACAGCACTCGAAGTGGCTTGGGCATGGGGATGGAGCCCCGGACAAGAATCAGTCCGAGTAGTGCGCCGAGGCAGAGCTCCCAGAGGCGGCTGACAGTGGAGTAGTAGTTCCAGCCCTGGTTTTCGGAGTGCATATAGAAGGCATAGGCAAGCGAGCCGAGAGTGATAACTGCCAGCAAAGGGGTGAGGATTCGGCGGAGTTTACCGCCGGTAGCGTCGGTGCGCTTCGCCTCCACCGGTGAGGTAACCGCGCCGACAATCTGGGGTGAGCGCGTCATCCAGGCGAGTAGGGAGATGAGCAAAATGGAGCCGAGATAAAACTGGCCCTGCACCGACATTGACCACAGGTGCTGCAGTGGGGAAGTTTCGCTCTCTGCGGCAGCGTAGTCCGAGCCCTGGAGTGCCAGTTCATAATTTTGGTAGTAGAGCAGGCTGGCGCGGAGTTGCTGGGCAATGTCGATGGTGCGAAGCGATGGAATGAAGTAAATGACAAACAGGGTTGTCGCGAAGAGGACCAGCACCAGTGTCGGGATTAGGCGACGCAGCGTCCGCCAGATACTCCACCACGGATTGATGGACTGCCTGGGGTTGATGGCATTGCGGTACTGCGCGCCGAAGAAGAAAAACCCGGAGAGCAAGAGGAATACGTCCACACCACCGGAAACGCGGCCGACGTAAACGTGGAAAAGGACTACGAGGGCAATCGAAATGCCCCGTAGTCCGTCCAAGTCATACCTATATTGGGTGCCGGTGGTTTTCATAGAATGTTACGTTACCGCACTGTCAACGACGTTCAGCATTAGTGGGTATGCAGCGTTTCGAGTGCGCAGTTTTGTTAATTTCCAAAAACTGCTGGTAACATACCTCGAGTTGTCTCAATGAGAATCCTCAGCTGAGGCACGACTGCGAATTCATCGGATCCGGCCACGGCCGCCCGGTGGTCACGCGCAGTGTAAATATCCCAAGGGCAAAACCGGTCCGAGGCACTTCGTTAGTAATTACTCGTGAGCTCGGATGCATAAGTATTGTCCAGTGACATAGAAGAAAGAGGAACTCCTCATGGCAGTCAAGATTAAGCTGCAGCGCCTGGGTAAGATTCGTACTGCTCAGTACCGCGTCGTCGTTGCTGATGCTCGTACCCGTCGCAACGGTGCGGTCATTGAGAACCTGGGCATCTACCAGCCGAAGGAAGAGCCGTCGATCATCAAGATTGACTCCGAGCGCGTTCAGTACTGGCTGGGCGTCGGTGCACAGCCGACCGAGCCGGTTCTGGCTCTGCTGAAGGTCACCGGCGACTGGCAGAAGTTCAAGGGCCTCGAGGGTGCAGAGGGCACTCTGAAGGTTGCTGAGCCGAAGCCGACCAAGCTCGAGCTGTTCAACAAGGCTCTGGAAGAGGCCAACAATGGCCCGTCCGCTGAGGCCATCACCGCTAAGCGCCGCGAGGCCAAGGAAGCAGCTAAGGAAGCTGAGGAGGCCGCAAAGGCTGCCGAGGCTGAGGCTGCTGAGTCCGAGGCTTCCGAGGACGCCGAGTAATAAGGACGCTGAGTACGCCGCTTAGCTAATCCGGGCGCTACCTTATACTTCAAGACGAAGTGTTGGGTGGCGCCTTTTTGCTTTACGCGGGGTGTTTTACAGAGCCTTTATAAGAGAGGGAGTGTGCGCGTGTCGGTAGCTGACATGGTGCTTATTGGCCGAGTGATCAAGCCCCACGGTGTGCGCGGGGAAGTCGTCGTCGATGCGACAACGGATGACCCGGAAGGGCGTTTCGCAGTCGGGGCCACGCTGTTGGGTGTACAGGCCGGCCGTGAGGAACAGCTGACTGTGAAAACGGCACGCCCGCACCAGGGGCGTTTGCTGATTCGCTTCGAGGAGATTCCGGGCCGCAATGAGGCCGAGCGTCATCGGGGTATGAAGTTTTATGCCGAGCCCGTCTTCGAAGACGAGGACTTTTATGACTTTGAACTTGAAGGCCTGCGCGTAGTCCATAACGGCACCGATATAGGCGAGGTCACTTCTATCGTCCGCGCGCCCGCTCATCGTCTCCTTGAAGTCACGCTTGACGACGGGGCCCGGGAGGTACTCATCCCTCTGGTAGAGGAAATCGTTCCGGAAGTTGACCTTGAGAATTCTACTGTCACCATCACCCCGCCGGAAGGACTGTTGGAGCTGTGAGCTTACGTCTCGATGTAGTCACAATCTTCCCGGAGTACCTCGAGCCACTGCGTCATGCGTTGCTGGGCAAGGCAATTGAGCAGGGCATTTTGAGCGTCGGCGTACACAACCTGCGCGACTGGGCGCCAGGTGTACACCAGGCCGTGGATGACTCACCCTACGGCGGTGGCCCCGGCAT
This sequence comes from Corynebacterium sp. LK31, assembly GCF_014335015.1. Taxonomy (NCBI): domain Bacteria; kingdom Bacillati; phylum Actinomycetota; class Actinomycetes; order Mycobacteriales; family Corynebacteriaceae; genus Corynebacterium; species Corynebacterium sp. LK31. The sequence goes on from NZ_PDGW01000011.1 coordinate 205,026, forward strand.
GGTTATGAAGCCGGATGTCTGGGGTCCCGCCCTCGACGAGGTAGCGGCGCTGAAAGCGGAGCAGTCGCTCACGTCCGCGGTGCCACATTTGGACAATGTCCGCCATGATCAGAAATTGGGTTTGGCCGAGGAATCTTCCTATGCTGCAGCGGAAGTGCCGTCGTTAAGCGAAGAAGATTCAGCGAAGCCCCTGCTGATCGTCCCGACCCCGGCGGGCGAGCCGTTTACGCAGCAGATGGCGCAGGAGTTCTCACACGAGGAGCACATTGTGTTCGCGTGCGGGCGCTACGAGGGCATTGACCAGCGCGTTATTGACGATGCTGCCAACCGCTACCGCGTACGTGAGGTCTCTATTGGCGACTATGTGCTTATCGGCGGGGAAGTGGCGGTCCTGGTGATCGCCGAGTCCGTCGTGCGGTTAATCCCTGGTGTGCTGGGTAATCGCAAGAGCCACGAGGAGGACTCGTTCTCTGACGGTCTGCTCGAAGGGCCGTCGTACACGAAGCCGCGCGAGTGGCGTGGTCTGGAAGTGCCGGATGTCCTGCTCAGCGGCAATCACGCGCTGGTGGACCGTTGGCGGCGCGAGCAGTCACTAATCCGCACGGCCGAGCGCCGCCCCGATTTGCTTGCCGACGTCGACCTCAGCGCCCGTGACCGAGAAGCAATTAAAGAAGTCATTGAAGAAGTAACGGAGGAGAACCGCTAGTGGCACGTGCTCGAATTGCGCGACCCCGGCATGTCATTGGTTGGTTAGCTGTCCTAGGTGCACTGGCGTGGTTCACTCAGACGCAGCTGGCGGGGAGCGTGGATCAGTCGTTTGCGGGCTGGGTCAGTGACCTGCATGGGGCGCGGGATGGCCGCGTCGATAGTTTGATGCTGGCTTTGAGCGAGATTATCCGGCCGATTTACATCGCGCCGGTCACGCTTGTTGCTGCGGCACTCCTGTGGTTCCGCTTCCGTGCGTGGGCGTTGCTACTGCCGGCGTCATTCGGTTCGTCGATTGCGGTGACTTATGCCATGAAGTGGTTTTTGGACCGCGACCGACCGGGTGAGGAGTTCTCGCTGGTCAACCTACATGACGCGGCGTTTCCTTCTGCACATGTGGCAGCGGTTACTTCCAGCGGTATGGCCGCGATGCAGCTTGCCATCCCCGTATTGCGCCGCACAGCCCGCAAGCTGCTCGACCTGGCCATCATCGCGCTTATCGGCGCCGTGGCTCTGTCGCGCGTGTGGGTCGGGGCGCATTGGCTCACCGATGTCATCGGCGGCCTCATTGCCGGAGTTATCGGCTTAGCAGTTGCGCTGCTAGTTCTTAGGAGATGGCCACGAGCACGGCGCTACGCGCTGCCTTAGTCTCCTCGTAGAAGGCCACGAGTTCGCGGTACCGCTGTGTCGCAGTGGCTTCGTCGATAAGCGAACCATTGTCCGTGATGCGGGCGGCAAGATCGATGCTTGCCAGCGTCTGGTGCACGTCGCCGACGCGATCGGCGCGGATGACTGCAGACAGCGGCTTGCGGCAGACGCGGTCGGCGCCGAGGATGGCCTCCGCCAGCGGGTCGCCGAGTGCCTGGCCGTCGATGGGATTGCCGGTCAACGTGCGCAGCAGGGACTCCCAGTCCGTGTCGATGTCCAGGGCATCTTCGTCCGGAACGTCGACGAAGTGCTGCAGGATAATCTTCTCCGCGCCGTCGGTAACAAGCCCCGCCGTGCCGCCGTCGCTGGTCGCCGCAGGTGCTGCGACCTCAACTAACCGCGCTGCCTCCTCATCGGAAATGCGCAGGTATTCGGCACAGAGTTTCTGCTTCATGGGGCTCCTTTTCCGGTGTTTACTGCGAGCCTTCTGCGGGGCGTTCGCCAATTGGTACTTCCACGATAGTAAAGTTGCCCGGGTGATTTCATCAGTAATTGCCCGAGAACTCGCCGCCACTGGTGCGGACGTTGCCGAAAGTGCCGTCGCCGCCGCTATCAAGCTTCTCGACGAAGGCAACACCGTGCCTTTCATCGCCCGCTATCGCAAGGAAGTAACCGGCGGACTCGATGACACACAGCTGCGTTTCATCGAGGAACGCGTCGTCTACCTGCGCGAACTAGAAGAGCGCAAGCAAACGATTCTCGCCGCTATCGAAGAGCAGGGAAAGCTTAACGACGACCTGAAGGCCGCCATCCTCGCCTGCGACACTAAGGCGCGGTTGGAGGATCTCTACCTGCCGTACAAGAAGAAGCGCAAGACCAAGGCCGATATTGCACGTGAGGCCGGGTACGAACCGCTGGTGGAGGAGCTACTGGCCGACCCCGCCGCGGACCCCGAGACTCTAGCCACTAAGTACGGCGAGGCAGCTGGTAAGGATGCGAAGGACGCTCTGACCGGTGCCCGTGCCATCTTGGTCGATCGCTTCGCTACCGATGCTGATTTGGTTGGCTCTGTCCGTGAGCAGGTGTGGTCCTCCGGTTCCGCCGCCGCTGCCGTGGTGGAGGGCAAGGAGACTGCGGGTGCGAAGTACCGTGACTACTTCGAGCACAACGAACCTCTGGACACCATGCCTAGCCACCGTGTACTGGCCGTGCTTCGCGGTGAGGCCGAGGGCATCCTGACTCTCAACATCGATGCGGGTGAGGATGAGACCTACGAACACATGATTCGTGAGGCCTTTGAGCTTCCCGACGGCGGTGCCTCCAAGTGGATTGACCAGGCCGTTCGTTTCGGTTGGCGCACCAAGTTGGAGGTGTCCGCTGCCCTCGATGCCCGCACTCGACTGAAGGAGCGCGCCGAGGCCGAAGCCGTGGATGTCTTCGCCCGTAACCTGCGTGACCTGCTGCTGGCCGCACCGGCTGGCCAGCGCGCCACTCTCGGCCTGGACCCGGGATACCGCAATGGTGTTAAGTGCGCCGTTGTCGACTCCACTGGCAAGGTGCTCGACACTGCCATCGTCTACCCGCACCAGCCGCGCAATGACTGGTCCGGCGCCAAGGAGCAACTGGCCACTCTCTGCGCCACGCACCGCGTGGAGCTCATGGCCATCGGCAACGGCACCGCTTCCCGCGAGACCGAAACCCTGGCCCGCGAAATCGCTGACCTGATAGCTCAGGCCGGTGGCAAGAAGCCGACCCCTGTGGTGGTTTCTGAGGCCGGTGCTTCCGTCTACTCCGCATCGTCCCTGGCAGCAGCTGAGTTCCCGGACATGGATGTATCTCTCCGCGGTGCCGTATCGATTGCCCGCCGCCTGCAGGACCCGCTTGCTGAACTCGTCAAAATCGATCCGAAGTCCATCGGTGTCGGCCAGTACCAGCACGACGTTTCCCAGACCAAGCTCGAGCACTCTCTCGATGCCGTGGTCGAGGATGCCGTCAACGCTGTCGGTGTGGAGGTCAACACCGCTTCCGCACCGCTGCTCGGTCGCGTTGCTGGCGTGTCCTCGACTGTTGCGGACAACATCGTCGCTTACCGAGACGAAAACGGCGCTTTCACCTCCCGCAAGGAGCTGCTGAAGGTTCCGCGTCTTGGCCCGAAGGCCTTCGAGCAGTGCGCCGGCTTCCTTCGCATCCACGGCGCTAACAACCCGCTGGATGCCTCCGCCGTGCACCCGGAGTCCTACCGCGTCGTCGATGCCATCGCCGCTTCGACCGGCGTTAGTGTCCAGGAGCTCATCGGCAACTCCCGTGTCCTGTCCAAGGTGCGTGCTGCAGACTTCGTCGACGAGTCCGCAGGTATCGGACTTCCCACAGTCCAAGACATCTTGACCGAGCTGGACAAGCCCGGCCGCGATCCGCGTCCCGAGTTCGTCACCGCCACCTTCAAGGAAGGTGTGGAGAAGGTCTCCGATCTTCAGCCCGGCATGATTCTCGAGGGCACCGTCACCAACGTCGCGGCCTTCGGCGCCTTCGTCGATGTCGGAGTCCACCAGGACGGCCTCGTCCACGTCTCCAACATGGCTCGTGGTTTCGTCTCCGACCCGCACGAGGTCGTCCGCTCGGGCGAGGTGGTCAAGGTGAAGGTTCTCGACGTTGACGTCGAACGCAATCGCATCGGTCTATCGCTCAGGCTTGACGACGACGCCTCGGATGCCAAGCCAAAGCGTGACGGCGGTCGCCGTGATGGTCGTGGAGGCGGCCGAAAGCGTGGTTCCCAGAATAAGAAGCGCGGTGGAGCCAACCGCGGTGGAGGCGGCGGTTCCATGGCCGACGCGCTGCGCAGGGCAGGCTTTTAGCGCTTGATCTGTTAGCGCTTGATTTATTAGCGCATAGCCTATTAGCGCATAGCGTCGATGCGGCTGTTGATCTCACCTGCGACAGCCGCAGCCATTCCATCCGGTACGGCGATGGTGTAATCGGACCCCGAGGTCTCAATCTTGACTGCCTCGCCTGACCGTGCCGCCACGGTGATGCGGCCATCATTGCCAAGTCGAAGCCCAATACCGCCACCGTCGGCCCAGTTATAAGTGGCGGGCTTCGCATATTTGATGGTTCGAAGCTCAATGGGGTGTTTCATCTTCAGCGGTCCACAGCCGTTAAAAACGGTAATGGAATCTGTCTTCGGGTCCGTGTCTAGTGTCATGCCGGTTTCATATGCGATGAGGAATAGCGGCGTGCACAGCAGAAAAACAATGCCGAGGCTTGGCAGGAACACTGCGAGCGCTACAGACACCACGCACCAGACTGCGAGGGCGATCTTGACGCCCTTAGAGATGGTCACACTGACGTCGATGGGAGTCGGGTCTCCTTCTCGATGGGGTAACTGTGGCGATGTCGGCTCGGTGACCGTGGCGTCGGTAAGCGAGGAGTAGTCCTTGAGGCGGCGCGTCACGAGCAGGGCCGCTACTAGGCCGATGATGACGCCGGCTATTGCATAGATCCAGCCGATTCGGGCGGTCGTAGGGTCCGTCGTGCCGATTTGCGGGATGATAATCGCGAATTCAACGCCGATTAAGAAGCCGCAGAGAGCGAGGTTGGTTATTGCAATTGGCTTGCGTACGATAAGCGGCGTACTGGTCTTGGCGCCGAGCCAACCGATCTGCGCACATGCTATGACGATGATCGCCATAATCAATGTGCTTTGAATCGGCGGCATGAAACCGTCGGGAGTGTCGGTACCGCTCCAATGCGTTGCTAATTGCTCCGGTAGTCGGTCGGAAATGGCAATTACCCACAGAAGCTGTGCAATGGCCAGAACGCACGGGGCGATGATTGTTCCCCGAACAATCCAGGGGTCAAAGCGTGGAATTTGCTGCATGGAGACAATCTAGCAGTTGGGGGCGGGTGTTTTGTAGCAACGGTCAGCGGCGGTCGGCGGCGTTCGTTATTGGTGTGCTGTATCAGCGTGACGTTGTAGCGAGCGGTTGTAGCGTGCCGTCTTAGTGTGCGCGGAGTTTCGCCAGAAGATGCACCTCGTGACATTTGATAACACACTCAATATCGCACTCGAAAATACAAGCGAAAAAGTTTTATTAAAGGGGTTGTAAAATCGAACGGGCGTGCTAGAATGGGGGTATCAAGAACAAAGTGCTTGAGCTTCTCTTCTTGGCGTTGAGCTAGTGGTATTCACTCGTCCTCGACACTGAGCGGGGTTGGGGCTTTGGGGGAACAATGTCTGAAAAAGATAGTCCGGCCAAACAACCGTCCGATGTTTACCAAGCGGCTCTGCTGCCTGAAGCGCCGCAGTTTTTCCACGAGTCATCCACGAACCAGTTGGCGGTGGCGGGTATCCAACGCAATCGCCTGGAACTGGGTATAGCTTGCGGTTGCACGCCGAAGTCGCTTGAGATTGATGTGGATGCATACATTGCTGAAATCGCACCCGAGTTGGGTATTTCCCGCGGTAAGGCGCTCGAGTATGTGGAGGTCGGCATTCAGTTAGCGCGTATGCCCCGGCTGGGTGCCTTTATTAAAGCTCGAGCTCATTTGCCCTTTGCGCATCTGATCACCATTGCTCGCGCGACAGCGCCGCTCCACGATCCAGAGGTGCGTGCAGCTGTTGAAGAAGAAATTGCCCGCTTTGTCATTCCCCGAAAGCATGGCGAGGCACTCCGGGGAGTTCGCAGCCTACATAAATTCCTGCAACGGGTTATCGAAGAAATTGAACCTCAGCTTCGCCCCAAAAACCTTCCGGGTGATGTCGATCCGCTGCTTCCTGCAGGAGAACGCGAAATAGTGGGAGAGAGTATTGGTTTTGAAGAGAGCGACAACTTCGCGGAAGTTTTTATGGAGCTGGAAAAGACCCGCGCTCTCGAATTCAAAACCACCCTCGAGTCCATCTCCAGCTCAGCTGGCTGCACCCGAGTCGAAGCTTTGACACACCTCATCCGCGGCACCGCCGAGGCAAAAATTGTACTCAACCTATACTGTCCTGCCACAGAGGAGCGCCCCCGCACCGCCTGGCTTGGCGGCGTTGGCTGGATCTCGCAGTTAGCTACGCAGGCGTGGATTGATAAGGTCACGCATATTCGTATGCTTGCCGACGAAACCGCGGAGGGCTACGCCCCAACCGAAAGTCAGAGAGCCTTCGTTAAAGGTCGGGACGGAACGTGTCGCTTTCCGGGGTGTGATGTACCCGCGGAGCTCTGCGACATTGACCATATTGAGCCGTACGACAAAGAGCACCCAGAGGAGGGCGGGGCAACGGAAACGCCGAACCTCCACTGCCTCTGCCGCCGGCACCACAACATGAAAACAGCTGGTCTGTGGAATGTTGCACGTGATCGGGGTGGGGTGGAACTGTGGACGTCGTCAAGCACGGGCAAAAAGGCGGTGAGCCTGGAAGATGGGCCGCTCGCCGGGCACGGACGCTACACCTTTGACAAACGGGGACTGCGAATGGCGCAGGCGTTGGCAGAGTACAACGAGTATCGCCAGGAGCTGATAGAGCAATCGCGGAAGCTGGTCGAGGATGCGCGCAGGGGAGAAGACGCCGATACTCTTAAACCGCAAGACCCCCAGGCCCCACAAGATCCACAAGACCCGCCGAACATGGATGAGTTTGGTTTCTGACCAGGGGGTGTGTAATAATTTCCAGGTTGTCTTTATAGGCAGCTTTACCTGTTTCGGGCATGAACCGGCCGAGCGTCCCTCTGTGGGAAAGCGCCGCCAGGGTCCTCTGTCTATGCAAAAAGTAAAGGAATAAGTTTCCATGAACATTCTTGACAAGGTTGATGCAGCATACCTGCGCGACGACATTCCGGAGTTCCGCGCTGGTGACACCGTCGAGGTCGACGTAAAGATCGTCGAGGGTAAGACCGAGCGTATTCAGGTCTTCAAGGGCGTCGTTATCCGTCGTCAGGGCGGCGGCGTCCGCGAGACCTTCACCGTCCGCAAGGTATCCTTCGGTATCGCTGTTGAGCGTACCTTCCCGGTGCACTCCCCGAACATCGACGAGATTCGCGTTGTCTTCAAGGGCGACGTTCGCCGTGCGAAGCTGTACTACCTGCGCAACCTGCGCGGTAAAGCTGCACGCATCAAGGAGCGCCGCTAGTCTTTTGGCGCAAAATAATCCCCATCGAGTGTTGAGCTCGGTGGGGATTTTTCTATCGCGTATAGTCTTTTCCCATGACCGACGACGATTCTCGCGAACAGACTGACGGCCAAAAAGAAGACCGTACTGAAGGCTTGAAAGGCTTCCGGAAACTTGACGAGGAGCCTGAAAAGCACACTCCGTGGTACATCGAGATTCCAATCATTATCGTGATTGCCCTGCTCATCAGTGCTGGTGTGCAGTCCTTTATCGGCCGTGTCTACGTGATTCCATCCGAGTCGATGCAGCCGACGCTCAACGGATGTGTCGGGTGCACCGGTGACCGCATTTGGGTGGATAAGGTTTCCTACCAGTTCTCAGATCCCAAGCCCGGCGATGTTGTCGTCTTTAATGGCCCGGAGTCCTGGAATAGTAACTACGTGTCACAGCGTTCTACTAACCCGGTGGCAAACTCGCTGCAGACGGTTGGTTCCTGGATTGGCCTTGTCGCCCCTGATGAAAATGCGTTGGTCAAGCGTGTGATTGCCACGGGTGGGCAGACTGTGCAGTGTCGCCCAGGAGATCCCGGCATCATGGTTGACGGCAAGATGACAGACCAGGATTTCATTAAAACTCCAGCAGACAAGCCGGTGGTGGATAATCTTGGCTCAGAGCAGTGTGGTGGCCCGTACTTCGGGCCGGTAACAGTGCCGGAGGGGCATCTGTGGGTCATGGGTGATAACCGCACCAACTCCGCGGACTCTCGCTATCACATGGGCGACGAGCTGCAGGGTACTGTGCCACTGGATAACGTCGTCGGCAAGGTGCAGGCAATCATCCTGCCGTTTAACCGCATCGGTGGCGTCGATGATCCGGACATCCAGCACAACTAGTCAGCACAGTCTGCTCACGCCGCCGGCGCCGAAACTGCGGAGGCTGAAGCAGTCGCGCACGATAGAGGTCGCGCTGGCAAAGCGCGGCTTTGGACCTGTAGCCGGGGTCGACGAGGCTGGTCGCGGCGCCTGTGCAGGCCCGATAGTTATCGCCGCCTGCTGCCTTCCAGAACGCCCTATCGCAGAGCTGGATAAGCTCACCGATTCTAAAAAGCTCACGCCGGCCGCACGTGAACGGCTCTTTCCGCTCATCCAACGCTTCGCCACCTCTTTTTGCGTGACGACGATTCCCGCGTCCTACATCGACCAATTCGGCATTCAGGACGCGAATGTCACTGGAATGCGCCGCGCGGTAGCCGGGTTGGGACAGCGTCCTGGCTATGTGCTTACCGACGCACTCAAAGTGTCTGGCTTCACGGCACCCTATTTGCCCGTGATTGGTGGTGATTCCGCTTGCCGATGTATTGCTGCTGCGAGTGTCTTAGCCAAAGTCACCCGCGACCGCATTATGGTTGACCTATCGGAGAAGTATCCGGATTATGGTCTGGCGGGGCATAAGGGCTACGGCACGTCATCGCATATGGAAGCGATTTCACGCCATGGCGCAACCCCGGAGCATCGGTGGTCATACCGCAATGTGCGCTTGGCACACGCGGAGTATCTTGAGCACCCCGAATAGACCAACATGTACAAAAAGAGCAACATGTAAACACTCGAAGGAGCCGTCGCGGTCGTGAGCGCAGAAGATCTAGAAAACTACGAGGCCGACGTTGAACTATCCCTGTACAAGGAGTTCCGCGATGTCGTTAGTCAGTTTTCGTACGTTGTTGAGACGGAGCGCAGGTTCTACCTTGCTAATGCTGTGGAGCTGATTCCGCACAACAGCGAAAACGAGGTCTATTTCGAGCTGCGGATGTCGGATGCGTGGGTGTGGGATGTCCATCGCCCGGCTCGGTTTGTCCGCTACGTGCGCGTTATCACTTTCAAGGATGTCAATATCGAGGAACTGGATAAGCCTGACCTACGACTGCCGTAGCTTTTATAGCTTTTCATCTCTTGGTATAGCTAGCTGCTAACAGTTATCCACAGTCGAAAAATTATCCACAGTTTGGGCCTTCCGAGCATCTATCGGAAGGCCTTTGTCATGCCCGCTGTGCAAGAGTGTTTCCGAACCGCCAAGGCGGCAAAAGTCTAGGCACTAAACAGCCTAGGCACAATTCAACGGGGAACCAGGGGGACCGGGGGCTATGACACAGAGCTTTGAAGAACTAACCACGAGACAGCTCGGCGCGTTTGGGGAGGATTTCGTCGCCGAGATGTTGGAGGACCAGGGGTGGGAAGTTATTGCTCGGAATGAGCGGGTGGGGCGCTATGAGCTCGATCTTATTGCTGAAGATGTTGACGGCAGGCTGCATTTTGTGGAGGTAAAAACGCGGCGCAGCTCGCGAAGTAGTCAGTTTGGGGACGGCAGAGAGTCCATCACAGCAGCCAAGCTTCGTCATTTGCGCAAGGCGGCGGCACAGTGGCTGTCAGAGAGTTCTACCTACTGGTTAGAGTCCGTAGTTATCGACTGCGCAGAAGTCACAGTGTCCAGCCCTTCGTCCGGTCCTCCAGTCGTTGCAGTTACGTACATTCCCGCAATCAGCGACGCGATCATGTGGGACTGCTAGATGACTGTCGGTACAGCTCTTGCAGTCAGCCTCAGCGGCATTGAAGGAACTATTGTGCAGGTGGAAGCCGATGTTGGGCGTGGCTTGCCGGGAATGTATATCGGTGGGCTCGGCGATGCCGCCGTCGGAGAAGCCAAACATCGCGTGCGCACGGCGGTTGCTAACTCGCAGTTGCCCTGGCCGAAGACAAAAGTCGTGGTGAGTCTGTCGCCGGCGCATATCCGCAAGCACGGCACTAGCTTTGACCTCGCCATCGTCTGCGCCATCCTTATCGCAACCAGCGATGACATGGAGGCCCGAGGTCGTCTCCGCCACACGGTTCTCATTGGCGAACTTGGGCTCGACGGTTCCATTCGACCGGTGCGTGGAGTGCTGCCGCAGGTCCTTGCCGCCCGCGAGGCCGGTGCCCGTTGGGTTGTCGTCCCCGCCGCCAACGCCGCCGAGGCCGCGCTCGTCGACGGCATCGCAGTCTGCACCGCAGCCGACCTCACACAGCTATGGGGCTGGGTACTCACCGGCTCAGGTTTGACGACCGCGCTTAACGACGACCCCAGCGAACAAGCCTTCTCGGTAGACCTGGCCGATGTCGATGGCCAACCTGAGGCGCGCTTCGCCCTCGAGGTAGCCGCAGCAGGTGGGCACAATCTGTTCATGCAGGGTTCTCCGGGAACTGGGAAGTCCATGCTCGCTGAGCGCTTGCCCACAATTCTGCCGCCATTGCAGAAGTGGCAGCAGCTGGAGGTCACCGCGCTGCATTCGGTGGCCGGAGCGCTCGATACTGCGGACACTCTTGTCCAACATCCGCCGTTTGTGGCTCCACATCACAGCGCGACTGTGGCAGCGCTAGTCGGCGGCGGTGCTGTGCCCAAGCCCGGCGCGATTAGCCTTGCCCACCATGGGGTGCTCTTCTTGGACGAAATCACCCTCATGCGCCCGGCGGTATTGGATGCGTTGCGGATGCCGATGGAAAACGGGGTGGTCGTCCACCTGCGTACGCACCATCGAGTGACTTTTCCGGCGAGAACACAACTAGTCATGGCGACCAATCCCTGTCGGTGTGGGGCGGCGTATGCCAGCGAATGCACCTGTTCTAGTACCGAGCGAGCCAAGCATGGTCGCGCATTATCGGGCCCGCTACGCGATCGCATGGATCTCAACGTCACGCTCAGTCCTGCCGGGGCCAAGCTGGGAATTAAAAACAAAGCACACAATGAGCCCTCCGCGGCCGTTCGCGATCGGGTACAGGCCGCACGTGACCGTGCCCGCCATAGGTGGCAGGCCCTGGGGCTTGCCGACGAAGCAGCCGTCACCAACGCGAGTGTGCCACGCTCGCTTCTCCGTCGTCACGCGGGCTTAGACGAAGAAGCGATGGCGTTATTGGACTTCCAGTTGAGGAACGGAGAGATTACCCAGCGGGGAGTGGACAAAGTAATCGCAGTGGCGTGGACGCTCGCAGATCTCGGGGGAGTAGACGCGTTTACCTTCGAGCACGTGCAACGCGCCTGCCAGCTGCATGACCGCGAGGGCGGCTAATACAACCGAACCATTATCAAGGGGGAGAAATGGACGAAATTCACGCGTGGGCTTACCTGAATCGTGTGGTAGAGGCGACGCATCCGCAGATTGTGCGGCTCGTGACGGAGTTTGGGCCGGTAGAGGTAGCAGAGAGGATCAAGGCTCGCGCCGGGCTGCCGGAAGGTCTGCTCAATACGACGCAGGCGCGAGCCGACGTTGACCAGAGCGGCCACGATTTGGAGCTGGCGGCAGCGATGGGGTGGCGTCTTATTTATCCGGGGCACCCAGAGTGGCCGGGGGAGCTGCTGTCCTGCTTTACGACGCTCGAAGTCCGTGACCGCGCCGATGCACCACCACTTGCGCTGTGGGTGCGTGGCCGTGACTTGCGGGACGTGGTCAGTGAAGCGGTGGCGATTGTCGGAACGCGGATGGCCAGCAGCTACGGGACACAGGTGGCGGCCCAATTCGCGGGGCAGTTCGCGAATGCGGGGGTTAGTGTCATCAGTGGTGGTGCGTTGGGTATTGATGCCGCGGCGCATCGAGCTGCGCTCGACGCTGGCGGCACTACGGTTGTGGTCGGAGCCGGTGGTGTAGGGGTTGACTATCCGCGGGCGCATGCAGAACTCTTCGACGGGATTGCAGAGCGGGGTGCGCTGATTACGGAGTATCCACTGGGGGTGCGACCTGCGCGGCATCGGTTTTTGACTAGGAATCGTCTGGTAGCGGCCCTATCGCGAGCAACCACAATCGTCGAGGCGGGCTGGCGTTCAGGGGCGCGCAACACAGCGCACTGGGCAGTGAGGCTAAACAAGCCCTTGGGAGCAGTGCCGGGACCGGTGACGCTGCAAACTACCTCTGGCTGTCATGACCTAATCCGCAGTGGCGAGGCTGTCCTGGTGTGTAGTGCCGATAATGTGCGGTCGCTGTATCGGTCAGTTGGCACAGTGAATGAGGATGCTCAGCTTGAATTGTTGTGGGAAAAGTCGGCGGTGCAGAAGCTTTCTCGAAACGAGCTCGCTGTCTACGACTCTCTGAATTCTGCGGAGCCAACGCCGGTGGGAGAAGTCGCAGCGCAGGCGGGATTGGCCGTGGCGCTTACGACACATTTGTTGCTGGAGCTGCAGGGACGGGGGCTGACCAGTCGGGTGGAGGGTGGGTGGTTGCGCCAGGAACAGAAGCGTTAGTGAGGCGCTAATAAAGCCTTCTGCAGAGAATCTCGAAAAAATCTTGAATTAGGTATTGCAATTCTCTGTACGCTCAGTAATATAGGCAAGGCAAGCCTAAGTAACTGTTACGGAAACGGGCTTGTGACATGGGTGAGGCAATAGGGCAGTGGCTCTGGCGAAAGTCGGAGTCACTGCCTTTTTCCGCTGTCTGGTGAGGTCTCGCGGTGTGCATCTACTAAGGTCAGAACCGTGAAGCGCGCAACCAATAACGACGACAGGACTGAGCCGGATCTCGGGTTATCCGCCAATATTGAGGCCGTGCTCATGGATTTTCTCGATGAGCTGACTTATTCCCGCAGACTCTCTGACGCAACCGTCCGTGCCTATCGAGCCGATCTCATCCCCCTCCTCGCCGGCCTGGACCACATCAGTGAACTCTCCACCCCTGTCATCCGTGCGCACCTCGGCGCGAAGCATGCGGAGGGTGCTGCGCGGTCATCGCTGGCTCGCTTAACGACGTCCATTCGCCAGTTCTGTAGTTGGCTCGTAGCTCGGCAAATTCTCGATGCTGATCCGTCGCTGCGGCTGTCAACGCCGAAGAAACATCAGCATCTTCCGGAAGTGCTCTCGCCGGAGAGGGTTGAGGAGGCAATCGAGAAAGTCTCCTCCGAGGACAGCGCAGTTGCGGCTCGCGACTTGGCCATTGTGGAACTGTTGTATGCCACTGGGATGCGTGTAGAGGAGCTGTGCAAGGCCGACGTCTCTGATGTGGACTTTTCCCGCCACATCATCTCGGTAGTGGGTAAGGGGAACAAGCAGCGCATCGTGCCCTTCGGTGTACCAGCGGAGGCGGCACTCAAAGGCTGGCTCCAGGTGCGTGGAAGCTTTCATGCTTCCGCACAGGCCGAACATGCGCTTTTTCTCGGTGTGCGTGGAGGTAGATTGAATCCTCGTCAGGCGCGCCGAGTGATTCATAAATGGGCTGATGTTTCACCGCATTCGCTCCGGCACTCTGCGGCCACAGCCATGGTGGAAGGTGGCGCTGACTTGCGTGTGGTGCAGGAGATGCTCGGTCATTCGAGTCTGGCGACCACGCAGATTTATACCCACGTCTCAGCGGACCGCCTCCGTGAAGTACACAAGCGGGCACATCCGCGCGCTTAATCGCGCAGGGTTGTTTAATTGCGTACAGGCTTGAGCACGATTGGTCTCCGCTGTATCAAATCCAGTGGGTTGAGATAGTCTTTGCCGCGCAGTGCGCCCCAATGCAGGCCCGGTTCGGGATGTTTGGCGTTGACCACAAGATGACCAATCACCTGGCCAGCGGCCACGTGGTCTCCCTTTTCTAACGCGGTATCTATGGGCTGATAGGTTGTGCGGATGCCATCGGCGTGCATGATTGACACGGACGTCATTCCGGCGATTGAACCGGCGAAATGCACCACACCGGGAGCTGAGGCGCGGATTGGCTGACCCGGGGAGGCGTTCAGGTCTACTCCGCGATGTCCAGGCTGCCAGCGTTTTTCCGGTGGGGCGTAGTCGCGTAGTATTTTGCCGTGCACAGGGAAGGTATGCGCACTAGCGGATATTGGCTCGCCGGTAGCTGCAGGTGGGCTTGGGGGTGTTGTTAGCGCGACAGCGAGCACGAATAGCGCTAATGTGCGCATTAGCGAGCGCTTGAAACTCTGCTTGGTCGTCATGCGCGATAGTGTGGCGGACGCTGCACTCGTCGACAAGCGGCAGTGCATTGCAAACGGTTCTAGCTGTGGATGACTTTTTGTCCTGTGGATAGCAGGGCGTGTCAGATATTGCGACCTGTGCGATGTATCAGATAAGATGACGCTCGCGGTGTCTGCCTTAATGGGCGGTCATTAGCACAAAGACTACGCGCGCGACCCATTCCGGCTGGTTCACGGGTGCTCGGCAAGGATATCTGTCGGGTGTGAGGCAGCGGGGGAGCGCTAGGGCACAGGGAAAGCCTGTGTGTGAACTGTAACCACCTATATCGGATAAGAAAGGAAGGGAAGCAGCCGCAGCCCTAGTCAGGCTGGACGCGAGGATCTTCCCTGAATATGACATGGCTGTTGTATCCATGCGAGAACTGCTCGATGCAGGTGTCCACTTCGGTCACCAGACCCGTCGTTGGAACCCGAAGATGAAGCGTTTCATCTTCACCGAGCGCAATGGCATCTACATCATTGACCTGCAGCAGACCCTGACCTACATCGACGAGGCTTTCGAGTTCGTCAAGGAGACTGTCGCTCACGGTGGCAACATCCTGTTCGTCGGTACCAAGAAGCAGGCTCAGGAAGCCGTTCAGAACGAGGCAGAGCGCGTTGACATGCCATACGTCAACCACCGCTGGCTCGGCGGTATGCTGACCAACTTCGCCACCGTTTCCAAGCGCCTGGCTCGCCTGAAGGAGCTTCAGGCAATGGACGCTGCTGAGAACGGCTACGAGGGTCGCGGCAAGAAGGAAATCCTGATGCTGACCCGTGAGCGCACCAAGCTGGAGCGCACCCTGGGCGGCATTCGCGACATGTCCAAGGTTCCGTCCGCACTGTGGATTGTTGACACCAACAAGGAGCACATCGCTGTCGCCGAGGCTAAGAAGCTGGGCATTCCGGTTGTTGCCATCCTGGACACCAACTGCGACCCGGATGACGTTGACTTCCCGATCCCGGGCAACGACGACGCAATCCGCGCTGCTTCCGTGCTGACCCGCATCATCTCCACCGCTGTTGAAGAGGGCCGCAAGGCTCGCGCTGAGCGCGAGGCCAACGCTGCTCGCGAGGCAGCAGGCGACGCTCCGATCGAGTCCGCCGCTGAGAACACCGACCAGGCTGCAGAGATGGACGCCGAGGGCTCCACTGCAACTGAGACGGCATCCGCTGAGTAAAGCTGAACTTTCTAACCACCACAAGTTCTAACCACCACAAGGAGGAACGCCCAGCATGGCGAATTTCACTGCTGCTGACGTCAAGAAGCTCCGTGAGCTGACCGGCTCCGGCATGAAGGCTTGTAAGGACGCACTCGTCGAGACCGACGGCGATTTCGACAAGGCTGTCGAGATCCTGCGTATTAAGGGCGCAAAGGACGTCGGCAAGCGTGCAGAGCGCACCGCCGCCGAGGGCCTGATCGCTGTTTCTGGTAACACCATGGTCGAGGTCAACTCCGAGACCGACTTCGTTGCCAAGAACCAGGAGTTCATCGACTTCGCCAACAAGGTCGCCGACGCTGCCGCAGCAGTCAAGGCAAACTCCCCGGAAGAGCTCGCAGCAGCTGACCTCGACGGTCAGACCGCAGCTGACGCTACCCAGGAGCTCTCCGCAAAGATCGGTGAGAAGCTGGAGCTGCGTCGCGCCGCTACTCTCGAGGGCGACAACATCGCTGTCTACCTGCACCGCCGTGCAGCAGACCTGCCGGCAGCTGTCGGAGTTCTGGTTGCTTACACCGGTGAGGGCGAGGGTGCTGCAGAGACTGCTCACGCAGCAGCTATGCAGGTTGCCGCTCTGAAGGCTCAGTACCTGTCCCGCGAGGATGTCCCGGCCGACCGCGTCGAGGCAGAGCGCGCTGTCTACGAGAAGATCACCCGCGAAGAGGGCAAGCCGGAGCAGGCTATCGCCAAGATCGTCGAGGGTCGTCTGAACGGCTTCTACAAGGACGTTGTTCTGCTGGAGCAGCCGTCTGTCGCCGACAGCAAGAAGACCGTTAAGCAGCTCATGGAAGAGGCTGGCGTTACCCTGACCGGTTTCGTTCGCTTCGAGGTTGGCCAGCACTAATTCGCTGTAATTTGTGCATAAGCCTCTAGCTGTGAGCTAGTTTAAATGCCCCGCTCGGGAACCCGGGCGGGGTATTTTGCTGTCCTGTAGCCGATAATGCGGAGCGTCAAGTGTGCCTTGCTGTCGTGACCGGGTAGACTCGTCTGCGACTTTTTAAACGGTGTGAGAAAGGTGCATGGTCATGGCAGAATCTGTCGAGCGCAATGGCTTCAAACGTGTGATGCTCAAGCTCGGTGGTGAGATGTTCGGTGGCGGCAAGGTTGGCGTTGACCCGGACGTGGTGCAAAACGTTGCCCGACAGATTGCGGAAGTTTCCCGAAAGGGCGTCGAGGTCTGTGTCGTCATCGGCGGAGGTAACTTCTTCCGTGGCGCACAGCTTCAGCAGCGCGGCATGGACCGCGCACGCTCTGACTACATGGGCATGCTGGGCACGGTCATGAACTGCCTGGCTCTGCAGGACTTCCTCGAGCAGGAGGGCGTGGACTGCCGCGTTCAAACTGCAATCAACATGGCACAGGTCTCGGAGCCGTACCTGCCGTTGCGTGCTAAGCGCCACCTGGAGAAGGGCCGCGTGGTCATCTTTGGTGCAGGTATGGGGATGCCGTACTTCTCCACCGACACCACCGCCGCCCAGCGCGCCCTGGAGATCGGCTGCGAGGTGCTGCTGATGGCAAAGGCCGTTGACGGTGTCTACTCGGCCGACCCACGTGAGGTGCCGGACGCAGAGCTGTTCGATGACATCACCCACCGTGAGGTTCTGGAACGGGACCTGCGCGTTGCTGATGCCACCGCCTTCTCCCTGTGCATGGACAACAACATGCCGATTCTCGTGTTTAATCTGCTTACCGACGGAAACATTGCGCGCGCGGTAGCCGGTGAGCAAATCGGTACTCTCGTCCACAGCTGATAAATTTGTTCGTAATACGTTCTTTCCACAGAGCGCTCTAGAACTATCTAGAACCCGCGTAGAAACCCGAGGTTAAAAACACAATGATTGATGAAGTCCTGCTTGACTGTGAAGAAAAGTACGGTAGCTCCGTAGAACACTGCCGCGAGGAGCTGACCCACATTCGCACTGGCCGTGCGAACCCGGCGATGTTCAACGGCGTTATTGCGGAGTACTACGGTGTTCCGACTCCGATTACCCAGATGGCTACCATTTCGGTTCCAGAGCCGCGCATGCTGCTGATTAAGCCGTATGAGCTGAGCGTCATGGGCGACATCGAAAACGCGATTCGCAACTCCGACCTGGGTGTGAACCCGACTAATGATGGCCAGGTCCTGCGCGTAACTATCCCGCAGCTGACCGAGGAGCGTCGTCGTGAGATGGTTAAGGTCGCACGTTCGAAGGGCGAAGACGCCAAGATCGCGATTCGCAATGTCCGTCGTAAGGGCATGGAAACTCTGAAGAAGATTCAGAAGGACGGCGATGCTGGCGAGGACGAGGTGCAGGCAGGCGAAAAGGAGCTGGACCAGGTCACCAAGAACTACGTCGAGCAGGTGGACTCCTTGGTTGAACGCAAGGAAGCGGAATTGATGGAGGTTTAGGCCTTCATATTCAACCGGGAGAGGGGATTTGAGGCGCCAATGCCAACGTCGAAGCCAGCGTCCAATAAGGAACGTGTTCTAGACGAGCTACGGCTTATTAAGCCGCGTAACTCGGCAGGTCGGAACCTGCCGGTTGCAATTACGGTGGGCGTAGCACTTGGTGCAGTCGTCATCATCGGCTTGCTGCTGGGGGCGCTCGCCTGGACCGTTCTGGTCGCCGCGGCGGTTGGCCTTGCAACCTGGGAGGTCTGCGAGCGGCTCCGCGAGTCCGATTGGCAGGTCCCTCGCCCGGTTCTGATTTTCGGCGGACAGCTGATGGTGTGGCTGTCCGCCTACTGGGGGATTGACGGTCTGGTCATGGGCCTGACTGTTACCCTGATGCTTTTACTAGTCACCCGTCTGTTTTTGCACGGGATGGCTGAAGCACCACGGAACTGGCTGCGGGATGTCGCAGTCGGAGTTTTCGTGGTGATGTGGATTCCGTTCTTTGCGGCGCTAGCTGTGCAGCTGGTGCACATGGACAATCCCTGGGAAGTCGATCCCCGTCTGGTCATTGTGACCTTCATGATCGGGGTGATTTCCAATGACGTCGGAGGCTATGCCGCCGGTGTCATGTTCGGAAAGCATCCGATGGCTCCGAAGGTAAGCCCTAAAAAATCCTGGGAAGGGTTCGGCGGCTCTCTCGTACTCGCCACTATTACTGGAGCGCTCTGTGCAATCTTTATGTTGCACGCGCCGTGGTGGCAGGGCATCGTGCTGGGCATTGCCTTGGTTATCTCCGCCACGCTTGGTGACCTGATGGAGTCCCAGTTCAAACGCGATCTGGGGATTAAGGATATGTCCTCGATATTGCCGGGCCACGGCGGTCTGATGGACCGCCTGGATGGCATGCTGCCATCAGCCGCGATGACGTGGCTGATATTGCAGCTTTTCAGCCTGGTTTAATTTGGCTGGTTCAGTCGGGCTTTAGTTGTCGCCCTTACGAATCTGGCGGCGCAGATCAAACATTCGCCAGCCACCGATTAGCGCAGTGATGAGGGCGCCGAGGATAGCAGCGAACAGCATTCCGACACCGACCGGGAAGTTCCAGGCCCAGCCGAACAGGTTTAGTGTGGTCTCCTGCTGATTCTGCAGAATGAATACAAGCAATACGATCAGCAAAACTGCACTGATGACCAGGCCAACCCACATCGAGCCCGCGGTAGTCTTTTTCACCTTGCGCCGGCCAGGAGCGGGCGCTGGCTCCGGTGTGGAGTCCTTCTCTGCGGGCGCGTCAACGACTGGCTCTGGAAGGTTGTCCTGCTCTGGTGCAGGAGCCACTGAATCATTTGGAGAGTACGACGGAGTATCGTCGAAAAGCGGACTGTCGTTATTCGGTTGATTAGCGTTAGTCATACCTATCATTCAACACGTTTTGGCAGGTATGTACCACTTGTAAAGGTCCACTTAGTTGCGGCTGCCTAGTCGCTCATTAGGCCAAAACCGTCATTACATGCGAAAATGGGTGCCATCATGGCATCTTCACTTCCAATCGTTCTTAAAGCTCCACGTCGCGGCATGCCCGCGACCCATTTTGCGGACCTCGATGTTGAGGAACGGAAGGCTGCGGTCAAGGAACTGGGCCTGCCGGCCTTCCGCGCCGATCAGATTGCCCGGCACTATTACGGTCGGCTTGAGGCTGACCCTATGACGATGACTGATCTGCCGGAAGCAGACCGTCAAAAGGTCAAAGACAGTCTCTTCCCACCTTTGTTGACTCCCGTTCGCCACATCACCTGTGACGACGGCGAAACCCGTAAGACGCTGTGGCGTGCAGGTGACGGTACGCTGCTGGAATCCGTGCTGATGAAGTACCCGGGGCGTGCGACCCTCTGTATTTCCTCACAGGCCGGCTGCGGTATGGCATGCCCATTCTGTGCGACGGGTCAGGGCGGTCTGCAGCGTAATCTCTCCACCGCGGAGATTGTCGACCAAGTTCGTGAGGCCGCTGCCACGATGGCAGCCGAGGGCGGTCGCCTGACCAACATCGTATTCATGGGCATGGGTGAGCCGCTCGCGAACTACAACCGCGTTCTCGCCGCCGTCCATCGCATCACGCGACCGTCGCCGGAGGGATTCGGCATCTCGATGCGCAATGTCACCGTCTCTACAGTCGGTTTCGCGCCGAACATCCGACGGCTTGCCGACGAGGACCTGTCAGTAACCCTCGCGGTGTCTCTGCACACTCCAGATGACGAGCTTCGCGATGAGCTGGTACCGATCAACAATCGCTTTACAGTAGCTGAGGTGCTTGATGCAGCTCGCTACTACGCAGACAAGACAGGCCGTCGCGTATCTATTGAGTACGCTTTGATTCGCGATATTAACGACCAGGATTGGCGTGCAGACTTGTTGGGTAAGAAGCTCCACAATGCTCTGGGCTCACGTGTCCACGTCAACCTGATTCCGCTCAACCCGACTCCGGGGTCGAAGTGGGACGCCTCCCCGAAGAAGCAGCAGGAGGAGTTCGTCCGCCGCGTACAGGCGCAGGGGGTACCGTGCACGGTCCGCGATACCCGTGGCAACGAGATTGCGGCAGCGTGTGGTCAGCTGGCGGCCGAAGAGGTTTAGCCGACAAATAGCAAAAGATCCGCACCGAATTCGGTGCGGATCTTTTTGTGCGCTGTAGCGCTATAGAGCTGTTGCTATAGAGCTGTTAGGCCAGACTTTCTGCAAAAGTGGCTAACTTTACTGGTTCTGGCCTTCCGGCAGACGGTTCCAGGAGCGCAGCTGAGAGTCGGTCAGGTTAGCGTAGACGCCAGTGCCGTTAACCTGGTCGCGTGCCCACTCCGGCTCAATGTGGCCTTCCGGCTTGTTGTGACCGGTAACGGTGCGGACCTGAGAAGCCTGCGGGGCGAACAACTGCAGCAGCAGGCCAATAGCGATCAGGGCGGCGATGACGACCAGCCACCAGTTCTCGACGTTGCCCTTGTGGTTACCAATGGTCATGCCCAGCAGGAAGATCACGGAAATCCAGCCGGCCTTCTGCATAGCGCTCTTGCTAATGCCGTGCCAGCCCCACTTCGCCGACGGCTCGTCGAGGGTGCTGACGCCGCGGTAAATCTCTTCCTTTGGCTCGTGGTTGCTCACTTGAAAGTCCTCCTGTTAACACTTTCGGCGAATTGCACTCTATATGCACTTCAGTCTATCTGCGGTTTTGCTGAAAGCGACTGAGCGCATTTTCAGACAATCTTGAGTATCGGGTGTAAGGATACCTTAGAACTTGCTGAAATTGGGACTCAGCCCGGCCGGAAACTGTTCGCCGGTGTGCTCGTTTGCCCAAAGTGGGGGTAGGGTGAGCACTCGTGACATTTCTTCTTGGAGTTTTACTCTTCGCAATCGGCATCGCGGTGACAATCGCTCTTCACGAATGGGGCCATCTCACCGCAGCTCGCCTGTGTGGAATGCGAGTGCGTCGATACTTCATTGGCTTCGGCCCAACGCTGTTTTCCTTCAAGCGGCATCACGCTGCGGCAGGTGGGCATGACACCGAGTATGGAATAAAGGCAATTCCCTTTGGCGGATTCTGCGACATCGCAGGCATGACAGCAATGGATCCCATCGCTCCTGCCGAAGAACCCTACGCCATGTACAAGAAGCCGTGGTGGCAGCGCATTATCGTGATGCTCGGTGGGGTGGCAATGAACCTCATCGTTGGATTCATCATTCTTTACTTCATTGCCGTGACGTGGGGTTTGCCCAACATGGGTAAGGAAATGGCGCCACGCATTCAGGCGGTGCAGTGCGTCTCGCCGGCACAGCGTGCCGACGGCACGCTGGAGCCCTGCACTGGTTCCGGTCCTGCAGAGCGCGCAGGGCTACGTGCCGGAGATGTGATTGAGAAGATCAATGGCACCAAGATCACGTCCTACCCCGAGGCTGTGTCTCTCATCGGTAGCTCTGCAGGTGGCGACATCAAAATGACCATCGACCGCAATGGCAGCACCCAGACGGTCACGGTCACCCCGGAAGTCGTCAAGCACAAGACTAACGACGGGCAGGACATCGACCAGCCAGCAATTGGTATCGCCTTCCAGCGACCAGAGACCATCCTTCACGAGTACAACGCAGTAACTGCCATCGGCGGTGCGGCCAGCTTCACAGGCAGCCTTTTCGGGGCGGTTTGGAACGGGCTGCTCTCCATCCCGGAGAAGGTTCCCGGCGTGGTCGCCTCTATCTTTGGTGCTCAGCGTGACCCGGCCAGCCCAATGAGTGTGGTCGGCGCGTCGCGTGCCGGTGGTGAATTGGTGGAGATGAACCAGTGGCCTTCATTCTTCCTGTTGCTGGCCAACCTCAATTATTTCCTGGCCGTGTTCAACCTCGTGCCGTTGCCGCCACTCGACGGTGGCCACATCGCCGTGGTTATTTATGAGCGCATCCGCGACCTGATTCGCAAGGCGTTCGGTAAGCCTGCGCTTGGGCCTGCCGATTACACCAAACTCATGCCAATTACTATGGCCTTTACCGCAGTCTTGCTGGTCTTCGGCGTTCTGGTTATGGCTGCTGACGTGGTCAATCCAATTGTACTGAACCGCTGATAGCAGGTTGCGGCGCGCCAGCGTCGTCGTAAAGCAAAGCGGTGCTAACGTCAGCCCACATGGAACAAACTTCGCGCCGCAAGCCCCTGCTTCGCAGTATCTCGGCTGTGGCAATCACGGGTCTGGTGTTGTCATCCGCCGCGTGTACGCCGCGGCCTGACACCGGGCGCGAGGTGCTTGAGGAATTCCTGGGGGCGCTGGCGGGAGGGGATGTCGCTAAGGCGGCGGCGCTGACCGATCATCCGGATTCCGCTGAAGGAGATTTGAAAGCGGCCACCGACGGCCTCCAGCCGGAGGGGCTTGAGTATGAAATTGCGGGTATCGATTCCAGTTCGAATCAGTCCTCTGCCGAAGTTGCCATGAATTGGCAGTTACCGCACCAGCGACGCTGGGGATATGACACGACTTTTACGCTGACTAAGACTGAGGCTGGGCAACGGGATTGGGCGTTGCGCTGGTCGCCAGCATCCCTGCATCCACAGCTG
The DNA here is from genome assembly GCF_014335015.1 of Corynebacterium sp. LK31. Classification (NCBI taxonomy): domain Bacteria; kingdom Bacillati; phylum Actinomycetota; class Actinomycetes; order Mycobacteriales; family Corynebacteriaceae; genus Corynebacterium; species Corynebacterium sp. LK31. The sequence continues at coordinate 228,103 of NZ_PDGW01000011.1, forward strand.
GGGCGTAATCAGCACCCAGAATTGCGCACTATCGCAGCTCCACGTCCGTCTGTGGTTGGTTCGGACGGTGCGGCCTTGCTTGAGCCGGGGACTGTGCACCGGGTAATTCTCAATCGTGATGGGGCGGAGAATGTGCAGTCGTCGATTAATCGGGCGGCGACGGTCATCAATAATGAAATGCCGGAAGATGGTCCGAAGCTTGACGCGCGCGCTATAGGGGAGCAGGCAGCTGGTGGGAAGGGTAACTTTTCACTGATTGTGCTGCCGGCATCCACGCCGCAGCGAGTCAAGGATGAGCTCGCGGACATTGACGGAATTTCTGTTAACGATGAAGCAGCGATGGTGCGACCCGACCCGGGGTTTGCGCCTGATTTGATGAGCCGTGTGGAAAGGCTAGTGGACACTGGTGATCACGGTGCCGATGGCTGGAAGATCGTGGCGGCCAACGAGGGCGGAGCAGTCGTCGGCACGCTCTATGAGGTGTCTCCGGATGTAGCCCCGGCGGTGCAGGCATCGATTAGTAAAAAGGTGCAGGACGCAGCGCAGAAGGCAGTCGATACGCGGCAAGATGCGAAGGCAATGCTGGTGGCTGTGCAGCCGTCTACGGGCAAGATTCTGGCGGTAGCCCAGACGGCGGAAGCAGACAAGGACGGTGACCTTGCGCTGATGGGACAGTTCCCGCCGGGATCGACGTACAAGATTGTCACTGCCGCTGCAGGTGTGCAGCACGAGGGACTAAATGCGGGATCGACTGTGCCGTGCCCAGGTTCGATGGAAATCGGTCCGCGAATTGTCACCAACTACAACGGAAGTGGTGTCGGGGATACCTCGCTGAGCGATGCCTTCGCGCGGTCTTGCAACACCACGTTCGGCAACATCTCCCACAAGTTGGAACCAGGGCAGTTCAAGGAGGAGTCCAAGAACTTCGGCATCGGAATCAACTATCACATCGCGGGCCTCGACACTATTACCGGCAGCGTGTCTGACGGTAGTGATGAAGTCGAGCGTATCGATGCGGGCTATGGACAGGGCAATGACTTGGCCAGCCCGTTTGGCATGGCGCTGGTTTCCGCGACGGTGGCGGCCGGGCGCACTCCGACGCCGTCACTCGTGCCAAGCGCGGGAACGTGGCAGTCGCAGACGTCGAAGCCACTTCCACCTGAGGTTTTGAACGAGGTTCGCTCACTCATGCGGGCGGTGGTGACCTCCGGTACCGGTTCGGCCATTGCCGGACGCGGTGAGGTCTACGCCAAGACCGGTGAGGCCGAGTATGGAGGTGGCTCGCACGCTTGGTTCACTGGCTATCGAGATGACTTGGCCTTCGCCACGCTCATCGTCGGCGGTGGTGGATCCGAACATGCGGTGGCGATTACCGATGCCTTCTTCGCCAATATGGATGAAGGTTCAGGAGACGAGGGCTAGAGCATTTCTGGCTTCGAAACCGGCACAGGCCGAAAGGCTAATCCGGGGGTAGGGGTAGAGTATGTTCCATGACTCAGCGTTCTCCACTTACTCAGCAAAAGTCCACGCCAATTCGCACTGTTCCGGCACATATTGAACGGCCGGAGTACGCCTGGAAGGACGAGGTTCAGGAAGGCGTCGGCGAGCCGCTGGTACAGACTCCGGAAGATATTGAAAATATGCGAGAGGTCTCTCGCATTGCTGCCAACGCGTTGGTGGAGGCCGGCAAGGCCGTAACTCCGGGCGTGACCACGGATGAGATTGACCGGGTGGTGCACGAGTACCTGTTGGATCACGACACCTACCCGTCCACGCTGGGGTACCGCGGTTTCGAGAAGTCGTGCTGTGTGTCTCTCAATGAGATTGTCTGCCACGGTATTCCGGACACTCAGGTTATTGAAGACGGCGATATCGTCAATGTCGACGTCACCGGATACAAGAACGGCGTCCACGGTGACACCAACGCGACTTTCCTCGCGGGCAATGTCTCGGAGGAGCACCTCCAGCTAGTGGAGCGCACTTACAACGCCACCATGCGCGGCATCAAGGTCATCAAGCCGGGCCGTGAGATTAATGTCATCGGCCGCGTAATCGAGTCTTACGCTAAGCGTTTTGGATACAACACCGTTCGGGACTTCACCGGTCACGGTGTCGGTACCACGTTCCACAATGGTTTAATCGTTCTCCACTACGATGAGCCGAGCCAGGACACCATTTTCGAGCCGGGCATGACCTTGACTGTTGAGCCGATGATTAACCTTGGTGAGCTGCCGTACCACATCTGGGATAATGGCTGGACTGTGCAGAATGATGACTTCAAGTTCACCGCCCAGTTCGAGCACACGGTGCTGGTGACCTCCGACGGCTATGAAATCCTCACTCTGCCGGATGAGCAGAACGTGCCAGGTCAGTTCCAAACTGGTTGGAAGCCCGAGGCCTAACCCGTGCAGGCCCCTGCAGCTCTGATTGCCGGCTGCACCTCAGATGCCGGTAAGTCGGTTCTGGTCGCCGGCATGTGTCGGCTGCTCGCGCGCCGCGGCGTGAAGGTCGCACCCTTCAAAGCACAGAACATGTCCAACAACTGCGCTGTCACGCTTGACGGCGGCGAGATTGGGCGCGCGCAGGCTCTGCAGGCGCTCGCCTGTGGGCTGGAGCCGGATGTCTCCTTTAACCCGGTGCTTCTCAAGCCGGGCTCGGACCACACTAGTCAGGTGGTGGTGAAGGGCAAAGCCGATGGGCATGTGAGCGCTCTGACGTACCGGTCGCGTCGAAAAGCGTTGCGCGGGGTAGTCGCGGAGACATTGGAAGAGCTGCGGGGGCAGTTCGATGTCGTCTTGTGCGAAGGCGCTGGTAGTCCTGCCGAGGTCAATCTGCGAGAGTCAGACATCGCCAACATGGGCTTGGCAGAGCTCGCTGATTTGCCGGTTGTGGTCGCCGGCGACATCGACCGCGGTGGGGTGCTTGCACATTTCGTCGGCACGCATGCAATTTTGAGCCCCGAAGACCGCGCGCGAATTACCGGTTTTATCGTCAACAAGTTCCGGGGCGATGTTTCGCTGTTGACACCGGGATTGGACGTGGTGCGCGAGCACACCGGCGTGCCCGTACTCGGCGTAGTGTCTTTTATTCCGGGGCTGTGGATCGATGCGGAGGATTCGCTCGGCACAGTCGCTGGTGCGTCGGTAGGGCCGGCGAACGCACCGCTGGGTACGGAAACGTTGTCCGTGGCCGCCATTCGCTTGCCGCGCGTGTCCAACGCCACCGATATCGAAGCGCTTGCCTGTGAACCAGGGGTACACGTGCAGTGGACGGTCGATCCGTCGGTCGTTGCTCGCGCCGACCTGGTCGTGTTGCCCGGGACGAAGTCGACGGTCGCCGATCTCAAGTGGTTGCGCGAGCGTGGGCTTGACGACGTACTGGAGAACCGAGCCGCCCGAGGGCTGCCGCTGATTGGCATCTGCGGTGGGTTCCAAATGCTCTGCACCACCATCACTGACTCGGTGGAGTCGGTAGCCGGGACAGTGAACGGGCTTGGAGTGTTCGATACCGACATTGAATTCGCGGGGACGAAGACGCTGGTGAGCCACCCGGATGGCTCTTACGAAGTCCACAATGGACAGGTTGTGCGAAGCAGCGAGGCGCCCTTTATCACTGAGCCTGAAGAAGGGGCGCGGCGTGGCATGGTGATGGGTACGCACCGCCACGGCTACCTGGAAAATGATCAGGCGCGCCGTCAGTTGCTGAGCGAAGTCGCAGTTGCCGTCGGTCGAGACGGCTTTGAGGTCAGCTCTAATACTTCGTTTGCCGAAGAACGGCTGCGGCAGATCGACCTGTTGGCCGATGCAGTCGAGGAGTACCTGGCTGGGCCCGCATTGGCCCAGGCCACAGGTATTGAACAGCTGGGCTAGTTATCGAACTCCAGGCCCAGGATTGCGTTTTCAATCAGCTCTGGCAGTGCTGGGTGAATCCAGTGCTGGCCCTTGACAACTTCGCGCACATCCATCTCGAAGCTCATCATCTGGATGCACTGCTGCACTAGAGTGGCAGCCTGCTCGCCGATGAAGTGCGCACCCAGCAGGCGGCCGGTGGCGCGGTCCGCAATCAACTTGGCAAAGCCATCGCGATCCTCCAGCGCCCAGCCGTAGGCGACATCGCCGTAGTTCTGTACCTTCACGGTAATGTCCGTGCCATTTTCCGCAGCCCAGGCGCGAGCTTCATCCTCGGTCATACCGACCTGACCAATCTGCGGATGTGAGAAGACTGCCGACGGAATGTAGCGGTGGTCAAATTCGCGCAGGTCCGACGGATTCAGCACGTTGTGGAAGACAACCTTGGCCTCATGGTTGGCAATATGCTTCAGCTGGTACGGGCTAGAGACATCGCCCAGCGCCCACACACCTTCGGCAGAGGTGCGGCCGTACTGGTCAACCTTGATGCGACCATCGTCGTGCATCGCCACACCACCGGCTGCAAGGTCCATACGGTCACCGTTGGGGATGCGTCCGGTTGCCACGAGCAGGGCATCGGCTGCGAGCTCCGTGCCGTCGTCAAGCGTGACCGTGACGATCTCGCCCTCCTGGGAGAGCTCAGTGATGGAGGTGTTCATACGGATGTCAATGTCGCGGGAGGCAACCTCGTGGAAGCGCTCGGAGATAGCGGCGTCTGAGCCACGCAGCATGACATCGGAGCGCACCAGCATGTGCACCTTCGTGCCGAAGGATGCGAAGACATGCGCGAACTCGCTAGCGATGTAGCCGCCGCCGACGACGATCATTTCGCGCGGAAGCTTGTCGACGCGCATGATGTTCTCGTTGGTGTAGTAATCGACCCCGGAGTCTGCGATGAGGCCCGGAACGTGAGGGCGGGAGCCTGCAGCGATGATGATGTTGTCGGCTGTGATGTCGACGGTTTCCTCGCCGATGCCGGTGCGAATAGTGCGAGGGCCGACGAACGTTGCGTGGCGGTCGTAGACATCGATATTGGGAGTCTCGTCCCCGCGGCGGTATGCCTCGCCGCCGTCGGCAATCTGGTCGACGCGCTGGGCAAAAACGCGATCCTGGATTTGCTTGAGATCAACGGAGTCGAAGGTGCCGTGCACGCCCAGGCGGCTGGCCTCGCGGATGTTGCGGGCGGCATCAGCGGCCAGAACGAACATCTTGGTGGGAATACACCCAACGTTGAGGCAAGTACCGCCGAAACGTCCTTCCTCCACCAGAGCGATACGGACATTGTCGTAGGCCGGGGCTGGAATGGAATTGCCGGACCCGGTTCCGATAATGATGACGTCGTAGTGGCGTGGGGTAGTCTCAGGCGAATTCTCAGTGGTCACAAGCACTCCTAGCATTCTGGTCAAACTAGTTTGGTTCAACCGTACTGAATGCTGATTTATTCCGAGTTCCTATTCTGTGCTCCTATTTTGAGCTGTCTCCTGGATTGACTGTGGCAAGGAACTGGAATGTCTCATTAAAAGCGCGGTCTAGTGCTTCGGGTGCGGAGAGATACACGTCGTGGAGAGCACCCGGAATCGCGACGTTGCGAGCCTGCGGTCCCAAGTGGGCAGTGGCATCGGCAATTTGCTCAGTGTTGAGGACAGAGTCAACGCGGCTGAGTTCCGGTGTGTAGTCGGAACCGAGAAGGTAGTTGTCCGAGTGGAGAACGAGCGTCGGCACGCCGGTATCGATACCGCGGCTGACACGTTGCTGGCCGACGATGATGGCATTGAGCCAACGCCAGTTCTTGTCATGGCCAGCCAGCGGCTTGAAAGTGCGGTTGTACTCCCAGCGTCCCTGGTGGTCGGCGCTAATGGATTTGCCATAGCCGCCCGCAGACTGCACCGGAATGAGACTGTTAGGGCGAATCCGCGACATAACGCGAGTCACCAGCGAGTACACGGGAGCCTTTGCCCGGGAAACGTGCAGAGTCAGCCACGGTGAGTTCAAGACGGCAGCTGTGACGGAAATATTGGGTGCTTGCGGGCAATGGCCGCCTGTGCTTCGTAACCAATCGAGCCAGAGCACGGCAATGAGACCACCAGTGGAGTGCGCATTAACAGTGACAGTTGTATGACCGGCGTGGTCTAACACTGCGAGTGCCCTGTTGAGATCCTCGAAGTAATTCGTTAGATCGCTGCAGCCATGCCAAGTCTGCCCCGGTTGGTGTGCGCGCCCGCACTTACGCAGGTCAATAGCGTAAAAGGCGTAGCCTTCGGCGTGGTACCGCTCCGCCACGTGCTTCTGGAAGAAATAGTCCGACATCCCGTGAATCCATAGAACCGCCGGACGTTTTTGGAAGTCGCTTGCCGACGAGTCGGGGCAGTAGCGGACCAATACCGCGTGTACGGATCCCTCACCGTCGGGATCCTGGCCGAGTTCGATGACATGTTGGCTGTAGTCTTCGCCTAGGTTATCGGGGTTAAAGGTGGGGGTAACGAAATCGGGAATATCGGTAGTCACAGGGTCAAGCCTAGCGCCGATTACCGGGGGTAGTGGGAATGTGTGCCACAATAGATTATGGACTGAGACGGTAGCTCTCTTTTGCGTCTTTAGTTGTGTGCGCGCATGTGAGCGAGCGCTAGTTTGAATCACTAATCAAGTTAGTAAGGATGTTGACAGCAAAATGGCTGATAACAAGCTTCCTGCTTCCAGTGGCGACGAGGTAGACGTCGTCCTCATCGGTGCAGGTGTAATGAGTGCGACGCTGGGTGTGCTGCTCAAGGAGCTCGAGCCATCCTGGTCACAGGTTCTGTTCGAGCGTCTCGATCAGCCCGCCAAGGAGTCTTCCTCCCCGTGGAACAACGCTGGTACCGGCCACTCTGCTCTGTGCGAGCTGAACTACACGCCGGAGAAGAACGGCAAGGTCGATGTCACCAAGGCTAAGCTCATTAATGAGCAGTTCCAGGTTTCCCGCCAGCTGTGGACCTCGCTGATTGAAAACGGCACCCTGACTGACCCGAAGGAATTCATCAACCCAGTTGATCACACCACCTTCGCTCAGGGGCCGGAGCAGATGGCGTTCATGCGTCGTCGCTACGAGGCACTTGAGAAGGAGCCGCTGTTCCACGGTCAGGAGCTCATTGAAGATCCGGACCGTTTCGCTGAGTACCTTCCGCTGATGTCCGAGGGCCGTGACTTCTCCAAGCCGGTCTCCGCTATTCGTAACCCGAATGGTACGGACGTTAACTTCGGTGCACTGACCAAGCAGTACCTGGCCGCACTGTCCGATATGGGTACTGAGATTCGCTACGGACACGAGGTCACCGGTCTGAAGCGCGACGGTTCCAAGTGGATCGTCACCGTGAAGAACCTGCACACCAAGGACGTTCGCACCCTGGTTGCCAACTTCGTATTCGTCGGTGCCGGCGGTGACGCACTGCCGCTGCTGCAGAAGGCTCGTATTAACGAGATTCGTGGTTTCGGTGGCTTCCCGGTCTCCGGCCAGTGGCTGCGCTGCACCAACGAGGAAGTCATTGCTAAGCATGACGCCAAGGTCTACGGTAAGGCTTCCGTCGGCACGCCGCCGATGTCCGTTCCGCACCTGGACACCCGTGTTATCGACGGCAAGCGCGGCCTGCTCTTTGGCCCGTACGCCGGTTGGAACATGAAGTTCCTCAAGAACGGTAACAACCTGGACCTGATTAAGTCTCTGCGTCCGGCCAACCTGCCGTCCATGATGGGTGTTGGTGTCCAGGAGATGGGGCTGACCAAGTACCTGATTACTGAGGTTCTGAAGGACTTCGACGCACGTATTGAGTCCCTGCGTGAGTACGTCCCGAACGCTCGCCCAGAGGACTGGGAGCTGATCGTCGCTGGTCAGCGCGTCCAGGTCATTAAGCCGATGAAGGCTCCGGTCTTCGGTACCCTCGAGTTCGGTACCGCGGTCATCAACTCGTGGGACGGCACCATTGCCGGCCTGATGGGTGCATCCCCGGGCGCTTCCATCGCTCCGGCTGTGATGATTAGCCTGATTGAGCGCTGCTTCGGCCGTCACATGGGCAAGTGGGCTCCGAAGCTGAAGGAGCTCGTCCCGTCCTACGGTACGCACCTGGCTGATGACCCGGCTCTGTTCAAGGAGGTCTGGGAGGCTTCCCAGAAGACCCTGAAGCTGGAGCGCTAGTAACTCGCTGAAGAGCTTCAAAGAGTTCAATTAAGCCAACATTGTTCTACCCCGCTGTGAGCCATCCGTTCGCAGTGGGGTAGAACTGTGCTTATGGAAAAAATCACGTCAGCGACCACTGCACAAACAGAGCCCACTTTTCCTTTTACTGCGATCGTCGGGCAGCAGCGACTACAGCTTGCGTTGATTCTGACCGCGCTATCCCCGGAGATTGGTGGTGTCGTCATCCGCGGTGAGAAGGGCACAGCCAAGACCACTACGGTCCGCGCGTTGGCGCCATTTCTCAGCGGATCGTTGGTAAACCTGCCACTCGGCGCTACGGAAGATCGAGTCGTAGGCTCCATCGATGTGGAGACCGTCCTGACTACCGGACACGCACAGTTCAATCCGGGACTACTCAGCGCGGCTGACGGTGGCATTCTCTATGTCGACGAGATTAACCTGCTGCCGGATCATCTCGTTGACTCCGTGCTCGATGCCGCAGCCACCGGTCGCGTGGTTGTTGAACGCGATGGTATCTCGCACTCCGCAACCTCCAGGTTCGTGTTGGTCGGCACGATGAACCCGGAAGAGGGCGAATTGCGTCCCCAGCTTCTCGACCGCTTTGGGCTCGCCATCGACGTCACCGCATCCAAGGATCCGGCTGTCCGCGCGGAAATCGTCGCCCGCCGCCTCGACTTTGACGCCGACCCGGAGAGCTTTGTCACGCGGTTCGCCGCCGACGACGATGCGCTACACGCTCGCATCGATCGCGCGCGCGCACTGCTTGACGACGTCGAATTGACCCCCAACATTCTTGGTCAAATTGCCACAGTGTGCGCTGCTTTTGATGTGGACGGGATGCGTGCCGACATCGTCATTGCACGTACCGCCCGCGCTCACGCTGCCTGGCGAGTAGCCGGGGACGAGTCGGCGCAGCCGGCACCCGGCAATCCAATTGAGATCACTGCGGAAGACATTAAGGTAGCTGCGGAAATGGCACTGCCGCACCGTCGTCGCCGTGACCCCTTTGATGAACCAGGACTGGACCAGGAACAGCTCGACGATGCTCTGCAGGATGCAGAGGAGCAGTTCCGAGATGACCAGAATCAGCCAGAGTCGGATTCGGAGACCTCAGACCAGCCCGAAGTCAAACCTGAGAAGCCCTCCCAGTTCGACTCCAACTCCGAGCCTCAGGAGCCGCAACAGTCGAATTCCGCGGGATCGAAGGGAGGTCGCGCCGCTGAAGGCGCCCCCTTTCGCCGTTCGTAAAATCAGCGTTGACGGTGTCGGCCAAGGGGATTCCGGCCGGCGTTCCAAGGCCATTGGCCCGCGGGGCAGCACCATTGGTGCCGAGCGGGGAGGCCATGGTCTCCACGTGCCGGCGACAGTGTTGGCGGCGGCCAATCGTGGCGCCCGGATGGGCGACTCGATGATCCCTCTGGAACCAGAGGACGTTCACGGCGCTATCCGACAGGGAACTGAGTCCAATCTGGTCGTCTTTGTCGTGGACACCTCGGGTTCCATGGCAGCACGCGACCGTCTGGCAGCCGTCACCGGCGCGGTCACATCGCTGCTGCGTGATGCCTACCAAAGCCGCGATAAAGTCGCTGTCATTACTTTCCGCGGAAATAACGCCGAATTAGTTTTACCGCCGACGAAGTCTATCGACACCGCAGTACGTCGCCTCGCAGATGTCCGCACTGGTGGCCGAACTCCATTGGCCGAAGGATTGCTGAAGGCACACGAAGTGGTAGTTCGGGAAGCCCATAGGGAGCCCACACGGCGCGCAATCATGGTCTTGCTCTCCGACGGCCGAGCAACGGGTAAAAATGGCCTGCAGCAGGCGAGGGCTGTGGCCGCAAAGATCCGTCGTCAAGCGTTGGCGGCGACGGTGGTTATCGACTGTGAGCGCTCTCGCGTGCGGCTGGGGCTGGCACAGGAACTCAGCGTGGAATTGGGTGCGACCTGCATAAATCTCTCCGAACTCAATGCCGAAGCCGTGGCGGGCGTGGTCCATGCCTATCATCGAGACCATGGCACAAGGAAAGCTTGACCCCAAATCAATTCCCAACGATGGACTGACCACCAGGCAGCGTCGCATGATTCCGATTACTGCGGTGCATACGGGCCCAGGTAAGGGCAAGTCCACCGCGGCATTCGGTATGGCGATGCGCGCGTGGAATCAGGGGATGAATATCGGTGTCTTCCAGTTTGTAAAGTCGGCAAAGTGGAAGGTTGGCGAGGAAGCTGTCATGCGCCGGTTGGGCGAGCTTCACGACGACACGGGGGAAGGCGGCCCGGTCGAATGGCACAAGATGGGAGAAGGTTGGTCTTGGTCGCGTAAGCAGGGCACTGAGGAGGACCATGCGGCAGCTGCTGCCGAGGGATGGCAGGAGATTAAACGCCGCCTGGAAAATGAGGTGCACGACTTCTACGTGCTCGACGAGTTCACCTACCCAATCAAGTGGGGTTGGATTGATGTCGACGATGTGGTGGAGACATTGAGGAACCGTCCCGGCCGCCAGCATGTGGTGATGACTGGCCGCGATGCGGATCCGAAGCTCGTGGAGGTCGCGGATCTGGTGACGGAGATGACCAAGATTAAGCACCCGATGGATGTCGGACGTAAGGGACAAAAGGGCATCGAGTGGTAGCGCCTGGAATTGTCATCGCGGCGACAGCATCAGGCACGGGAAAGACGACAATCTCCACGGGCCTGATGCGTGCACTGTCGCGCCGTCACGCGGTGGCACCTTTCAAAGTCGGACCCGACTATATTGATCCTGGCTATCACGGGGTAGCCGCTGGTCGTCCCGGCCGCAATCTGGATTCCTTTATGTGCGCGCCTGAGATGATTGGGCCGCTCTACGCACATGGAGCTGCCGACAGCGATATTGCGGTGGTCGAAGGGGTTATGGGGCTTTTCGACGGCCGCATTGGTGACGACCCGCTATCGGTGGAGGGCTCGACGGCTGAGATTGCCTCACTGTTGGGACTTCCGGTGGTGTTGGTGATTGATGCCCGGCATATGTCGCAGTCGGCGGCGGCTGTTGTCCACGGTTTCTCCACGCTTCGCACTGACGTCCGTGTCAGTGGCGTGATTATTAATCAGGTGGGCAGCCCGCGGCATGCGGACATCATTACCCGTTCTGTGGAGACCATGGGGGTCGAGGTGCTCGGCGCTATTCCGCGAGTGACTGATATTGAGGTGCCCAGCAGGCATTTGGGGCTGGTCACTGCAGTCGAGCAGGGTGAGCAGCTAGAAGCGGTCATTGAATCGATGGCCAACTTGGTGGAGACCTACATCGACATAGACCGGATTATCCAGCTTGCCCGGCAGCCCTATCCAGCTGAACCATGGAACCCCGCACAGTTCGTTGTACCGCTGGCTACTCAGCGCCGCGTGCGTGTAGCGGTCGCGGCGGGTCCTGCGTTCTCGTTTACCTATGCAGAGCACCGTGAGCTATTGCAGGCCGCTGGAGCCGAGGTCGTGGATTTCGACCCATTGGTTGACGAACTGCCGGAAGCCGAAGGCTACATCGTGCCCGGTGGATTCCCAGAAGAGCATGCCGACGCGCTATCTATTCGTGATGACATTCGCCGCGATCTACGTCAGGCTGCCGACGATGGTGCGCTGATCCACGGCGAATGCGCGGGGCTGCTCTGGCTGCTTGAAGATCTCGGTGGGCGCCGTATGTGTGGCATCATCCCGGGGCGAGCGCACATGGCACGGTTGAAGCTGGGGTACCGGGAGGCTGTGGCGCTGACTGATTCTGTGCTGTGCCCGGTAGGAACGCGCGTGCGCGGTCACGAGTTCCACAAGACAGCCCTAACCGATGACACCGCAAGTGTCGCTGCTGCGGCCGGGTGGCAACCAGCCTGGGGTTGGCGTGGATATCAAGGCGAAACAGTTCGCGACGGCTTCGTTTCCGAGTCTGGGCGGATTCATGCCGGTTACCTGCATGTTCATCCGGCGGGTGCGCCGGGGAACGTCAGTCGCTTTGTCGCTTCGTGCGCCGGGTAAAGTGTTAGCTATGAGTTTGCTTCTCAAAGACTACGGTGTGTTGGTGATTGGCGGTTCCACGGCTGCAGAGCGCGTGATTCCTCGGCTGTTGGACTCTGGCGCTGATGTCACTGTGTGTGAAGGTGGGGAAGTAACAACTGCGATTGAGGCCTGGGCTGCAGACGGCCGTATTACTTTGACCCGCACCGGTTTTACCGAGGCGATGAGCTGGGGCAAGGCTCTCATGGTCTGCTGTGACGAGGCGTTGTTGCGTGAGGTGACTCTAGAGGGACACCGCCGAGGTATTCTCGTCGACGATGAAACCGGGGCTTCCAGCCCGCTTACTCCTGTGGCGCTGACCGGCCGTCGCGCGTCGCGCGCTGGGGACCTCGCTGGTCAGGTCGCACTCGTAGGCGGTGGCCCGGGCGACCCCGGTCTGATTACCGTTGAGGGGCGTCGCTTGCTCCGGCTTGCCGACGTTGTCGTTGCAGACCACCTCGGTCCACTGTCGCTGCTCGGTGACTTGGAGCCGGATGTCGAGATTATTGATGCCGGCAAGCTTCCTTACGGCCGCGCCATGGCTCAGGAGCGCATCAATGAACTGCTAGTTCATCGTGCCCGTGAGGGCTACTTTGTGGTCCGGCTCAAGGGTGGCGATCCGTACATCTTCGGCCGCGGTTTTGAAGAGCTTCAGGAGCTGCAGAAGGCTGGGGTACCGGTTCGCGTTGTGCCGGGTATTACTTCAGCACTGGCGGTACCGGGGACGATTGGCATCCCAGTTACTATGCGTGGCGTCAACCATGAATTCACTGTTGTGTCCGGTCACGTCCCACCGGGGCACAGGAAATCGCTGGTCAATTGGGATGCGCTGGGCCGGATGCACGGCACTATTGCCATCATTATGGGAGTTAAGAACGGGCCAAAGATTGCCGAGGCTCTGATGAAGGCCGGCCGCAGCCCGAAGACTCCGGCTGCGGTCATCCAGGACGGCACGCTGCCGAATCAGAGGTCGCTACGCTGCACACTCGGCGAGCTTGGCGAGAAAATGGTCGAAGAGGCAATCAAGCCGCCCGCGGTTATCGTCATCGGTGAAGTCGCCGGTCTGGATGAGGGCGATGAGTAAGAACAACAAGTTGAGCAACAACAAGTCGAGGAAGCGTGAGCCAGAGCAGCAAAAGGCAGGGCTTGTTACCCGACTGCTTGCCGACGATCAGCTGCGTAGCGCCATCTGGATGGGCGCTGCGACCTTCCTGGTGTTCTACCTCGGAACCATGATCATCTTCCGACTCCTTCTCCTCGGCGGAGAAGGATCGCGATACGACAGCATTTTCATCGCTATTATCGCTCTGATTGCCGCCATTGTGGCAGGCCGAAAGCGCTACAACGACGACATTTAGTTTTCCGGGACGCGGAAGATGAGGGTGTCGTCGTCAAGCGAGACGTCGTATCCTGCGGCGCGTGCGATGTCGACGGCCTCTGTGGGGGAGGTCGGTGTCGTGTCGGAAAGGGCGATGGCGCGGGCAAATAGGCCCTTGTAGTGCTTGTTGAAGTGGCTGACGATTTTGCCCTCGGCGGTGAGCACGGTCATCGTTGTCGCGCTCTTGACTTTGCCCAAATTGGCGTAGGTGCCGGAACGAAGGTCGATGAGGAAGTCGACATCATTGAGAGCCTCGGTGATGGCGGTACCCCAACGGCGCTTCATTGTGGGAGCCGCGTCGGCAGGCTGATCCGCGAAGGGGAGCTTGACCGTACCAGAGAGACGGTAGTGGGGGATGAGGTCGTCCCCGCCAATGACACCGAAGAGCGCTGACCCGATGGCGAGTCGAGCACGGCCGGTTTCCGGCAAATCGCTGGGGGAGAGTGCGTCGTAGAGCACCCCGGTATAACGCTCGAGAGCCGGCATGGTCGGCGACTCTAGGAGCGCGGCATTAGCTGTGACTTCGTCAGCAAGCCGTGGCCCCAGCTTCAGTGTTTCCATCGCGGCTTCCCTGTTCGCACTTAGCGCCACGAGATCGGCTGCAATGCGCTCGCGGATGGGGTTGAGGGAGCCGAAGCTCAGCGAGGAAAAGTCTACTGCGGGATGGCTGCCACCAGTGGCTTTGGTTTCAGAGGGGGGTAGGACTACGAGCATGGGCACCATAGTAATGCCCCGCATGTTGCGAAGAATGATCGACGGGTAAAATCAGCATTCATGATTACGCGAATGTCCCAGCTGTTCCTGCGCACACTGCGCGAGGATCCAGCTGACGCCGAGGTCCCTAGCCACAAGCTGCTCGTCCGTGCCGGCTACATCCGGCGAACTGCCCCTGGTGTGTACTCCTGGCTGCCACTGGGCTTGAAGGTTCTGCGCAACGTAGAGAAGGTTGTGCGCGAGGAGATGGAAGGCATTGGCGCACAGGAGCTGGCATTCCCTGCACTGCTCCCGCGTGAACCGTACGAGGCGACGAATCGGTGGACCGAATACGGCCCCGAGCTGTTCCGTCTGAAGGATCGCAAGGGCGCGGACTACCTGCTGGGGCCGACGCACGAAGAGATGTTCGCGCTGGCTGTCAAGGATCTTTTCAGCTCCTACAAGGATTTCCCGACGACGCTGTTTCAGATTCAGACCAAGTACCGCGACGAGGCTCGCCCGCGCGCTGGTATTCTGCGTGGCCGCGAGTTCGTCATGAAGGACTCTTACTCCTTCGACATGGACGACGAGGGGCTGGAGAATTCTTATCAGCTGCACCGCGGTGCCTACCAGCGAATTTTTGACCGGCTGGGCATTAAGTACGAAATCTGCCACGCCACCTCCGGCGCTATGGGCGGTTCGGCCTCCGAGGAGTTCCTGGCTGTTAGCGAAAGTGGCGAAGACTCCTTCGTAGTCTCCACCGACGGTGAGTACGCCGCCAATGTGGAAGCCGTGAAGATTCCGGCAGTTGAACCGCAGCCGATTGAGGGACAACCGGAGGCGAAGGTTTACGAGTCTCCGAACTGCACCACAATCGCAGCACTTGTTGATTGGGCCAATGGTGCGGACCTCGGACGCGAGGTCACTGCTGCCGATACTTTGAAGTGCGTTCTCGTCGCCGTCGACCCGAAGAAGGTCGATAAGGAGGGCAACGCCCTGCCGGAACAGCTCACCGCAATCCTGGTTCCCGGTGACCGTGAGGTCGATGAAAAACGTCTTGAAGTCGCATTTGAACCGCGTGAGGCGCGCTTGCTGGAGGACAAGGACTTCGCAGCCAATGACTTCCTGATCAAGGGCTACGTCGGCCCGCAGGGGCTCGCCGATCGCGGTGTGAAGGTCCTTGCTGACCCCCGCGTGGCGGAGGGGACAAATTGGATTACAGGAGCCAACGAGGAAGGCAAGCACATCGTCGATGTGGTCGCTGGTCGCGACTTCCAGATTGACGGTATTTGCGATGTCGCAGAGGTGCGTGACGGCGACCCGGCTCCGGAGGGGCATGGCACGCTAAAGATCGAGCGCGGAATCGAGATCGGTCACATTTTCCAGTTGGGCCGCAAGTACACCAACGCCTTTGAAATCGACATCCTCGATGTCAACGGTAAGCGTGCTCGTCCGACGATGGGGTCCTACGGCATTGGCGTGTCCCGCCTGGTCGCTGTCCTCGCGGAACAGCAGTTGGATGAAAAGGGCCTCAAGTGGCCAGTTGCCGCGGCACCGTACAAGGTTCACATCGCTGTGGCCGGCAAGAACGCCGAAGCAGCTGAGGCCGCTGAACAGCTGGCGGAAGACCTCAGCCAGCAGGGCATTGAGGTGCTTTTCGACGACCGTCCGAAGGTCAGCCCCGGTGTGAAGTTCAAGGACGCCGAGCTGCTGGGTATGCCGTTTGTGGTCATCTTTGGCCGTGGCTACGCGGACGGCAAGGTGGAGCTGCGTAACCGCCTGACCAACGAGACCGACGAGGTCGCCGCTGACGGCATTGCAGCTCACGTCGCGGAGCTGGTTCGCAAGGCTTAGAGCCCGGGCAACGGCTCCAAGTTGTTGCCACCTAGCGCTGCCGCTCCGGCGGCAGCCACGCCAGCTGCCTGCAGTGCGAACATACGCATCCGAGGGTTATTAGCAGCGAGCAATACGTCTTCCCACGCCTGGGCACAATAGCGCTCCAATGCAATCATGTAATCGACGGGTGCCGTATCTGGCGAAGGAGCGCCTTCCGGCATATAGCCAGGTGCGCTCTCCGGCACCTCAACGTCGGAATCCTCCAAAATTAGTCGGGCACGATCGCGCAAAATTCGGTGGCGCTCGCCACGGGCCAAAAGTGCAGTAGTGGTATCGCCTCCGACACGTGGTGCGGCTACGCCGACACCGTAAATCATCATGTATTCGGCTTGCAGTGCCTTAGTCATCTGTTCTTCGGCACCCGAGATTTCATCCCTGTCACTGGGAATCAATGGGACAAGCTCCTCCCACTCAGCGCCCGCAACACGCAGAGCGAGGACGATACCGCCATCGACAGCCGTGGCGAGGCGCGCAGTGTGCTCCTCCCGCAATGCAGTGCGTGAATCCAGGGCATTCGTCAGTACGGGATTGTTTCGCGAGTCCGTGAGCAGTAGCTTCGCGTCGGAACCGGTAACCAGGGATCCTGGGACTGCTACGTCCGAGCCACATTCATCGACAGGTTTACCGTCCTTGTGGGTGCCGCAGGCGCGTGTGATTTCCTTATCCAGTTCGGTAACCTGCGCGGAGCGCACCGCTGCGAGGTCAGGATTGGCGTCGCTAAGCGACTGTGCATCGCGCGCCGCCAGCGCATGGAGAACCTCAATGGCGTAATCGGGGCGCGGTGCCACCAGATGCGAGCACGCGGAAAGCGCAGGAAGTGATCCCACGGCGAGGGCAGCAGCGAGGAAGCCACGGCGCGAGAGAGTACGAGTGCGATGCGATGCGGAAGCAAAACTGGGGGAGGGAGGTTCAACAATCACCTCACTATGGTGCCACGGCGGGCGGCACTTTGTGTCAATGCGGTATGTGGAAAGCGCCCAGGTGCGCAATTCCTAGTACTTGACCTGTAGACTCTACGACTATGGCGATACCCGCACCCGAGAAAATTGAACAGTTTGTGAGCCCGGCGCTCGCACAAATCGGCCTGGATGTGGAAGATGTCAAGGTCGTTCGCGCCGGCGCAAAGTCACAGGTCATTGTGTTAGTTGACGCAGATGAGCGTCCTGACCTCGATGTTCTGGAACAGGCCACGTATGAAGTATCTTCGGCTCTGGATGCCGCGGAGGCACGTGGTGAAGCGGACTTCGGCGCTCAGGGCTACACCTTGGAAGTTTCCACTCCTGGTATTGACGCACCGCTGACCCAGCCTCGGCACTGGCGTCGTAACCGTGGTCGTATTGCGGAGATTTCGCTTGCCGACGGTTCCGCGATTGCAGCCCGCATTGGTGCGCTGTCGCCGGATGAAGAATCCATCATTCTCGTTACCTCTAAGGGGCCAAAGGGACGTTTGAAGGCTGTTGGCCAGCGTGTCCAATTAACCAATGTGGCCCGTGCAGTGGTACAAGTTGAATTCTCTAATCCGCCCGCAGCCGAGAAGGATTTTGCGGGACTAGACTATGACGATGCCTTGACCAGGCTGGAGGATAACAAGTGAAGATTGAACTAGCTGCCCTGCGAACCTTGGAAAAGGAAAAGGGTATTCCTGTCGACGAAATGCTGGGACTGGTCGCCCGAGCATTGCGTGAAAGCTACCGTAACACCACCGCACCGGCACAGTATGCGCGCGTCGAAATCGACCGTGAGACCGGTGACGTCATAGTCTTTGCCCAGGAGCGAGACGACGAGGGCAATCTCATCTCCGAATGGGACGACACTCCGGAGGACTTCGAGCGTACCGCTGCATTCGCTGTTCGTCAGACCATCCTTTCGCGTCTGCGGGATGCGGAGAGCGATAAGGTTCTCGACGAATACGCAGACCTGTCTAATCAGGTCATTTCCGGCGTGGTCCAGCGCGATGTCTATGCCAATGAAAAGGGCATTGTCGTCGTCCACATCGGTTCGGAGGCCAACGGCCGAGACGGTATTCTGATGCCGGCTGAGCAGCTGCCAGGTGAGGAACTCAAGCACGGTGACCGCATCAAGTGCTACGTCGTCGGTGTGAACAAGACACCGCGCGGTGTTGCGATTCACCTGTCACGCACGCATCCGGAGCTCATTCGTAAGCTCTTCGAACTTGAAGTTCCGGAAGTTGCCGATGGGGCAGTGGAATTGATTTCCATTGCGCGCGAGGCCGGTCACCGCACCAAGGTTGCTGTACGCCCCACGGTCAAGGGCCTCAACGCTAAGGGCGCCTGCATTGGGCCCCGCGGTCAGCGTGTGAACTCGATTATGAATGAGCTCAAGGGCGAGAAGATTGACATCATCGACTACGACGAGGATCCGGCGAAGTTCGTTGGTAACTCGCTGGCGCCCGCCAAGGTAGTTAGTGTCAAGATTCTGGACATGGACGAGCGCCGTGCACACGTTGTGGTGCCCGACTACCAGCTCTCTCTTGCTATCGGCAAGGAGGGACAGAATGCCCGTCTGGCGGCTCGTCTGACCGGCTGGCGAATCGATATCCACTCCGACGCGGAGTAGACACAACGTCAGCGTCCCAGCGGTTGCGAAAGTGGCGGGAAAGTGCCTAGGGGGTTGGCACTTTTCCGCCTTTTCGGGTTATGCTGGGAGGTGGCCAAACGACAAGGCGTGATTTTCCTATGCGAATTTTCGCGCTGAATTTCTTAGCAGGAAGGTGGGTGCGTCAGGAGTATGACGACTTCGCGGGTGCTAAACCCGAATTCGACAACTCATACGCCTGCACCCACACGTACCTGTATTGCAACTAAGCAGCGCCACAATTGCTCGGAGCTGCTACGCATTGTCGCCACCACCCGTTCAGATGGCTCAGTAGCCGTCGTTGCTGATCCGCATCGTCGGATGCAGGGGCGAGGTGCCTGGATCACCCCAACACTAAAGGCTTGGGAGATCGCCGACAAGCGCCGTGCATTTGGCCGCGCACTGAAGGTATCTACGCAGGTAGATGCGTTTCCGGTTAAACAGTTTATCGCCACGCACTACGAAGCGGCGGAGGGTTTCGCCCCCGCTGACGATGTGCGTGTCGCTAAGCAGGGAGGCAGGAAAAATGACAACAGAAAGACCTGAACACTGATGAGCACACGATGAAGCATCAGCGATGAACGGCAATAGATAAGAGGGAGCCCTGCAGGCGCTCTCGGTGCGCGGACAAATCCGCCATCGGGCGCTGCTCGGCCCCCACTAGTGAGGAGAGCAGTGTCCGGAAAGCTACGTGTCCATGAGCTCGCTAAGCAGCTCGGGGTCACCAGCAAAGAACTACTCGCCGAGCTGAAGGCTCAGGGCGAGTTTGTTAAGACCGCTTCTTCGACGGTGGAACCACCCGTCGTCAGGAAGATGAAGAAGGTCTACGAAGAGAAGAATGCTGGCGCAGGTGCTGACGCGTCTGCCCAGGCCCCAACTACCAAGGCTGCTGCTAAGTCGGGTGCCAAGCCAGCTGCAAAACCAGGCGCTAAGCCTGCTGCACCAGCGGCGGCAAAGCCGGGTGCCAAGCCAGCTGCAAAACCAGGTGCCAAGCCTGCTGCACCAGCGGCGGCAAAGCCGGGTGCCAAGCCAGCAGCTAAGCCAGGCGCTAAGCCTGCTGCACCAGCGGCGGCAAAGCCGGGTGCCAAGCCAGCTGCACCGTCCCGTTCGCCGAAGCCGGGACAAGAAATGCCACGCCCGCCGAAGCCTGCTGGCCCGAAGCCAGGGCCGAAGCCAGGCGCACGCGCACCGCGTGTGGCGAACAACCCATTCTCGACCGGCGGATCCTCCCGTCCGGCACCGCGGCCGTCCAACATGCCGCGTCCGCAGGGTGGAAACGGCCGTCCGGGCCCGAAGCCGGGAGCACGCCAGGGTGGCCCTCGCCCGCAGGGTGGAAACGGCCGTCCGGGCCCGAAACCGGGAGCACGCCAGGGTGGCCCTCGCCCGCAGGGTGGACAGGGCCGCGGTAATAAGCCGAGCGGCAATCGTCCGACTCCGGCAATGATGCCTTCGCACCCGAACCCGGGGCAGATGCCTGCAAAGGCAAGCCGCGGTGGCGGTGGCGGTGGCTTCGGCGGCCGTGGTCGCGGCCCGGGTGGCCCGGGTGGCGGACCGCGCGGTGGTCGCGGCGGACGTCGCGGTGGAACTGCAGGTGCATTCGGGCGACCAGGAGGCGCCCCGCGTCGCGGACGTAAGTCGAAGCGTCAGAAGCGCAACGAGTACGAGGCAATGCAGGCACCATCCGTGGTAGGCGGCGTTAAGCTGCCCAACGGTAAGGGCACGACCATTCGCCTCGCACGTGGTGCATCCCTGTCTGACTTCGCTGAGAAGATTAACGCCGATGCAGCATCGCTGGTCCAGGCGTTGTTCAACCTCGGCGAAATGGTGACGGCAACTGCATCGGTCTCCGACGAGACCCTGCAGCTGCTCGGCGACGAGATGGATTACAAGGTCCAGGTCGTCTCGCCTGAGGATGAGGACCGCGAGCTCCTCGAGTCCTTCGACCTCCAGTTCGGTGAGGACGAGGGCGACGATGAGGACCTGGAGCAGCGCCCGCCAGTGGTAACTGTGATGGGTCACGTCGACCACGGTAAGACGCGCCTGTTGGACACGATTCGTAAGGCCAACGTCGGTGGCCACGAGTCCGGTGGTATTACCCAGCACATCGGTGCCTACCAGGTGCCGGTGGAGCTCGACGGTGAGAAGCGCAAGGTTACCTTCTTGGATACCCCGGGTCACGAGGCGTTTACCGCCATGCGTGCTCGTGGTGCCAAGTCGACCGATATCGCGATTCTGGTTGTTGCAGCTGATGACGGCGTCATGCCGCAGACGGTTGAGGCTATTAACCACGCCAAGGCCGCTGATGTGCCGATTGTCGTTGCAGTCAACAAGATTGATAAAGAAACTGCAGATCCGCAGAAAATTCGTGGTCAGCTGACTGAATACGGTCTCACTGACGAAGAGTGGGGCGGCGACACTATGTTCGTCGATATCTCCGCTAAGCAAGGTCTCAACATCGATCAGCTTCTCGAAGCAGTGCTGTTGACTGCCGATGCTTCGCTGGATCTGCGCGCCAATCCGGATATGGACGCTCAGGGTGTCGCCATTGAGGCTCACCTTGACCGTGGCCGTGGTCCGGTGGCAACCGTTATCGTTCAGCGCGGTACGTTGCGCGTCGGTGATTCCATCGTTGTCGGTGACGCATATGGTCGTGTTCGCCGCATGGTCGATGAGTACGGCAACGACGTCGATGAGGCCGGTCCTTCCTGTCCGGTTCAGGTGCTCGGCCTGACCTCCGTACCGGGTGCTGGTGACAACCTCCTGGTTGTTGACGAGGATCGTACGGCCCGCCAGATTGCAGACCGCCGCGACGCACGTCGTCGTAATGCGCTGCAAGCACGTCGTCGCAAGCGCGTCTCCCTGGAGAACCTGGACGAGATCCTGAAGGAGACCAACACCCTCAACCTGATCCTGAAGGGCGACAACGCCGGTACCGTCGAGGCACTGGAAGAAGCCCTGCTCAAGATCGAGGTCGACGACGAGGTCGCACTGAACATCATCGACCGTGGTGTCGGTGCTGTTACTCAGACCAACGTCACGCTGGCTGCTGCGTCTGACGCCGTCATCATCGGCTTCAACGTTCGCTCCGAGGGTAAGGCCACAGAGGTTGCCAACGCTGAGGGCGTTGACATCCGCTACTACACGGTGATTTACCGTGCTATCGAGGATGTTGAGGCTGCTCTGAAGGGCATGCTCAAGCCGGTCTACGAGGAGAAGGAGATTGGTCGTGCAGAGATTCGCGCCATCTTCAAGTCCTCCGCAGTTGGCCTCATCGCCGGCTGTATGGTCGAGTCCGGCAAGGTCCGCCGCAACGCGAAGGCTCGCCTGGTTCGTGACGGCAACGTCATTACGGATTCGGCGACTATCGAGTCGCTGAAGCGAGAGAAGGACGATGCTACCGAGGTCGCAGCCGGTTACGAGTGCGGTATGGTGCTGTCTTACCCGGACATCCAGGTGGACGACGTTATCGAGGTCTACGAGATGGTCGAGGTTCCGCGCACGTAGCAACGTAAGCTAAACACTGCGTGAACTTTGATAAGGCGCTCCCTTCGGGGAGCGCCTTTTTGCGTATCGTGTTCGTTATGGGCTTCAAAACTAATCTCTTTGCACTCTCAGATGAACTGCCGCGAACGAATATTTTGAATTATCCTCCTGCGAGCGCAGAGGAGACTCTTGCGCAATTGGACAAGATTTGGCCAGGGAAATTCGCCTTTGATTCCGAAGAAACCATTGAGGATGGTCATAATTGGTACTTCCACGCGGTAGCGTTTGGGCCAACGCTGCTTTTCGGGACCGACGACGTATACGACCTTATTGAGGACCCAGCGTTGGCGAACGATCCTCGCGAAAGTTGGTCACTGTGCATCAATAGTGTTGTCGATTTCTGCCACTATAAGACTCCTACCAGGGAATTAGAAGCAAGCTGCGAAGACTATGATTTTGACATGCAGCGGTTTTTCAGCTCTGGACGACTGTTGGATTTTGAGGTACCGTTCGCTAACGGTGAACACGTCGAGGTACTACATCCGACGGATGTGGCTGAATGGGAACAAACCCATGGCAGTGTGGCGCCCAAGGATAAAAATGGTGAGGTAAGTTACCTTTTCCATCCGCTGGAGCTAGGTAATGCTGCGGTTAAATGGATTTTCGGCATCGAGGGAGAAACACCATTGCAGGATAGTGTGATGGATTCACTGCCTGACTGCTCCCATGTTAATGGGTTACCGATGTACAACTTCGTGGAGCGCCGTTAAGAGCGTACGGGTAGGCTGCGTTTCAGCTGCGCAATTCCGTAGTAGCGACTCCCCATGCCGTCGATGACATCGATGGTGGTGGCAGTGTTGTCGTGATGATTAATGGGTTAATAACAAAGGGCGAGCGTGCGGCGAAGCAATTGACTGCACTCGGTAAACGGGTGCGGGCGAAGTCGCGAAACATGCGGTTCGAAGTTGAGTAGTGTTTTGCGTGTTAGTATTAGCAGTCCTTTGTATTGAACCGTTTTGCCGGATCCCAAATGGGTCTTTGTCAGCGAAGGGGCACTTCAGGCCCCACGCTAAATGGGGTCTAGCTACGAATCGTTACGCACAGGTAGAGATAGATAGGGAGTAGCCAAAAATGGCAGATCCAGCACGCGCGCGCAGGCTGTCCAAGCGTATTCAGGAGATTGTCGCCAGCGCAATTGAGCGTGAGATTAAGGACCGGCGGCTGGAGTTTGTGACTATCACCGACTGCCGCGTCACCGGCGATTTGCACGACGCCACAGTTTTCTACACTGTGCGCGGACGTACGCTCGACGAGGAACCGGACTACGAGTCGGCAGCAGCAGCGCTGGAAAAGGCGAAGGGGCAGCTACGTTCCCTGGTCGGTCGTGGCACCGGTGTGCGCTACACACCGACGCTGGCTTTTGAGGTTGACACGGTGCCGGAGATTTCCGCGCACCTTGAGGAGCTGCTCGATAAGACTCGCGCGCGCGACGCGGAATTGGCTGAGCAGGCTAGAAACGCAAAGCCCGCAGGCGATGCCAACCCATACCGCGACGAGGAGTAAAACTCTCCACCGGCCACATCTATCGATGAAAGGGGCACCCACGTGACCACTTCTCCGCAGGCTCAGGAGCAGGCAGCTCACCAGCTTTCCCAGGCGATTAATCGCCGCATGTCCAAGCCGATTCAGCAGATGCAGGATATGCTTGCCGACGCCAAGAAGGTCGGCGTCATTGCCCATGTTCACCCCGATGCGGATGCGATTGGTGCTGCATCTGCGATGGTCATGGCACTTGTACAGCGTGGCATTTCGGCTGTAGCCAGCTACGGTGAGAGCGATTTGCCAGCCAAGTCGCTGTTGACCATCCCCGGATGGGAGCGATTTGTCGAGTACACGGACTTGGATGAAGACATTGACACGTGGGTGACTGTCGACTGCGCAAGCCCGGGGCGCCTCGGTGCGCTGGAAGATCGCGTGATGGCCTCCGACCGCGTTATCAATGTTGACCATCACGCGACCAACACTCGCTTTGGGTCCGTCAACATGGTTGACGAACGCGCAGAGTCCTCGACCATGGTGCTCCTGGACTTCTTTGGTGTCTGGGGTATCAAGCTGACCACGCCGATGGCTCATGCTCTCTATGCAGGGCTGTTGACGGACACCGCATCGTTCCAGTTCGGCCATTCCCGCATGCACACTGCAGCGGCGCGCCTGCTGGATAAGGGGCTCAATCCGCGCACGATTGGTGCACAGCTGCTGGAAGAACATCCGTTTGCCTACCTTCCATTCCTGGGCAAGGTGCTTTCCACCGCGACATTGGTGCCCGAGTGGGGCGACGGCGCTGGCCTAATCCACGTCGTCATTGAGCACGACCAGACCGCCGAAGTTGGCCACGATGAGATTGAATCGGTCGTGGACATTGTGCGTACGACTAATGCGGCCGACGTCTGTGCCGTGCTTAAGGAGTATGAGCCAAACCAGTGGGCCGTCTCGCTGCGTTCTCGCGAGCTTGTCGATGTCTCCCAGGTCGCCCTGGAAATTGGCGGCGGTGGCCACGAGCGTGCCGCCGGTCTGACTCGGGAGTGCAGCAAGGATGAGCTGCTGCAGGCCATCCTGGACACCAGCGATGTCGCAGCCCAGGCACGCCGAGGCACGAGCGAGGCCTAGGGGATTGTCGGACTCGCGAGAAACTCAGGAGCGCACTGAGATTGAGCAAACTGGCATAGAGCGAACCGGGCACAGTGCGAAGTCAGATGTCAGCCTTCGCGCAATCGTTTCGCTGGCGCTGCCAGCGTTGGGTGTTCTTGCCGCGCCCGCACTCTATGTGCTGCTGGATACGGCTGTCATTGGTCGGCTTGGAGCTGTCCAGCTTGCGGCGCTTGCCGCTGGTTCGACGGTATTTTCCGTGGTAACTACGCAGCTCACTTTCTTGGCTTACGGCACGACCGCCCGATCAGCGCGAGCCTTTGGCAGGGGCAACGTGGACGAGGCGGTTGAAGAGGGATTGCAAGCGACGTGGGTCGCCATCTTTGTGGGCCTTAGCCTCTTTGCCATCATCGTGGGGTTGGCACCAGTATTTACCGGTTGGTTAGCTCCTCATCCGGAGGTCGCTCATGATGCCGGGCAGTGGTTGCGAGTTGCTGCCTTCGCCATTCCGCTGACGTTGATTGCGCAGGCTGGAAATGGTTGGTTGCGCGGTATCCAAAACACCCGCGCGCCGCTGCTATTTGTGCTCTCAGGCCTTGTTCCGGCCGCCATTGTGATTGTGCCGCTGGTCCGCGCCTTCGGCCTCGAGGGCTCTGCGCTGGCCGTTCTCTTCGGCGAATTGATTACCGGCGAACTGTTCCTCCGCAGTCTTTTCAAAGAGTGCTCTAGCCGCAAGCTTTCCATGCGCCCGAATGGCGCCATTATCAAAAGCCAGCTGGTCCTCGGCCGCGATCTCATCGTTCGCTCCTTGTCCTTCCAGGTAGCGTTCCTCTCCGCCGCAGCGGTTGCTGGCCGCGTTGGGCCGACCACGCTCGGTGGGCACCAGGTCATGCTGCAACTGTGGAACCTGATTTCGTTGGTGCTCGACTCGCTAGCGATTGCTGCACAGACGCTCGTCGGTGCAGCGTTGGGCGGTAGCTCCACGGCCGTTGCCCGCTGGACTGGCAAGCGCGTGACGGTCTGGTCAAGCGTCATTGCCCTCGGCCTAGCGGCTGTTTTCGCAGTAGGTAATGCCAGCATCGTCCGCATTTTTACCGACGCAACAGGCGTGATTGACGCAGTCACCGCCGGACCATGGTGGATTCTTGTCGCAATGATTCCTATCGGCGGTGTCGTCTTCGCGCTCGATGGCGTGTTGCTCGGCGCCGGCGACGCAGCCTTCCTCCGTAACGCCACCGTTAGCGCGGTCCTGTGCGGATTCCTCCCACCGGTCTGGCTGGCGCAGGCATTTGGCTGGGGGCTGACCGGCGTGTGGTGCGGTCTCTTGGCCTTCATGATTCTGCGACTAATCTTTGTCGCTACCCGTTTCCGTGGAGAGAAATGGTACGGCATCAGCGCATGAGTGTGCTTGCCGACGTCCAGGAGTATCTGGCCAGGCATTTGCCCGCCGGTAGCCGGCTAGTTATTGACTCCAATGCCGAGCGTCCGTTTAGTGATGCGGAATTGCAGCAGCTCCGTAGCGCTGAGTTGAGGCTGTCTGATAGTGCAGCACCTGTTCGAATCCGTGATTTCACCCGAGGGCGCCTCGCTGCGCATGAGGCGGTGCAACGGCTAGGAGAGCCTGCCCCACATGGGATTGGCATGTCGACCACCGGAGCGCCGCTGTGGCCGCGAGGAGTCGTGGGGTCAATTAGCCATTGCGACGGGGCCGTGGCAGCCGTGTCCGCGAGCGCTGAACAGCTGCAGGGGATTGGCATCGATGTCGAGGTCGAGCAGACTCTAGAGTTAGGAATCATCGAGGCAGTCTTGCGCACTGACGAAGCACGCCTTGACCCGCTGGTGCAATTTAGCGCCAAGGAATCAATGTACAAACTCTGGGAGCCGATAGTCGGGCAGTGGCTAGACTTCGACGAAGTCTCCGTCCAACTGCGAAAGAAACGGATAGCAGCGCGAGGTTTTTCCCGAGGACTCACAGGCGGACCTTTACAGCTAACGTTTCACCGTGAGATTCCCGACGCCTTCTGCGGAGTAAAAGGCTTCTGGGCTCGCGGTGCAGGCATCGTTGCAACCGCGGTGTGGCTCGAGCAGTCTTAAAATCCTTGAGAGGTAGTCACAGCGTGGCCGGGCGCACCACGAAGACCGTCTTAGCCCGTTTGCCAGATTCTGTGAGCAGCGCCGGAACCTTTCCCGTTGGTGACACCGCCGCATAGACTCCAGGTTTTCCGATCGGCTCCAGCCACTTGCCCTGAGCCAAATCAGCCGCCTGCTGTTCAGTAATTTCGCGGGTATCAAAGCAACGCAGGCAGGCCTCGTCCAGACTCATCGGCAGCAAGGAAGCGGCGCGCTCCGGGACTGGGCGTCGCATCTCCGCAATTTCTGGATGGGCGGTGTCGAACTGCTCGGCCTTCGCCGTGAGCTCGTCGATAGTCAACGCCTCATCAATAGTGAAAACGCCGGCGGCAGTACGCCGCAGAGCAGTGAGATGACCACCGACTCTCAGTGCATCCCCCAAGTCACGAGCTAGGGCGCGGATGAAAGTGCCGGCAGAGCAGTCGACCTCCACGTCGATATCGATGCACTCCCCGGGGCGCGAAGGATCGGAGTCGTGGCGGATGTCCAGAACCTCATAGCGGGTGATCGTCACTGGGCGCGCAGGGATATCGACCTTCTCACCACGGCGGATGCGCTCGTAGGCGCGGACACCGTCAATCTTCACCGCTGATACCGCCGCGGGTTTTTGCATGATTGTGCCGGTGAACTTCGCAATTTCCGCTCGAACCATTTCATCAGTCACCGATGCCGCCGAGGATTCGGAGAGCAACTCGCCTTCGGCGTCGTCGGTAAGCGTGGCAGCGCCGAGTCGAATGGTGGCTTGGTAGGACTTCGTGTCGGCGTGGACATGTGGCAGGAAACGGGTGCCGCGGCCGATGCCGAGGACGAGCACACCGGTGGCCATTGGGTCGAGGGTACCGGAGTGGCCGACCTTCTTGGTGCGGAAGATGCGACGGAGTTTGCCCACTACATCGTGGCTTGTCCAGCCTTGGGGCTTGTCGACGATGACAATGCCGGAGTCTGCAATCGGATCGAAGTCGGTCATAGACGCAATCCTATGTTGCGCTATATGCGGTGTGTTAAACGGTGACCAGTTACACTGGCTCTCTGTGGAGATTTGGTATGGCTTGGACAATGCACCCGAAGACCTGGGGGACACGGTCGTAACCATCGGAGTGTTCGATGGTATTCATCTTGGGCATAAGCGCCTGATAGCTGCTGCGGTCAGTGACGCTCGCGCTCGTGGCGTGAAGTCGCTGTTGATGACTTTCGATCCCAATCCCGTAGCGCTGTTTGCCCCGGATAAGGTGCCGCCGGCGCTGTCCACCGTTTCCCGTCGTGCCGAGCTGGCAGAGGCGGAGGGAATCGATGCCATGCTTGTCGTGCCTTTCGACAAGAACTTCTCCAGCATCCCCGCAGAAGACTTTGTACGCACCGTTGTCCGCGACAAGCTGAATGCACAGGCCGTCTTCGTTGGCCAGAACTTCACCTATGGGCAGAAGGCCGCAGGTACCGCCGAGACTATGCCGGAGCACGGCTGTAAGTGTGGGGTCGACGTCACCATCGTCGACCTTCTCGACGTCACTGCCGCGGACTCGACCGAACGTGTTTCGTCGACACGTATTCGCGGTTTGCTTGCCGACGGTGCGGTGTCCGCAGCCGCCTCGTGTCTCGGGTACTTCTACCGTGTCGATGGTGATGTTCTTCCAGGTCAGGGGCGTGGGGGAGTGCAGCTGGGCTTTCCGACCGCCAATATTGACTTCGCTGAGGGCCTAGCAATCCCGGCTGATGGTGTCTACGCGGCATGGTTCACGGTTCAGCCGACGGCAGCCCGCCCGGAGCCGGACCCGAAGGGCGATATCGAGTTTGGGGTGCGCTACCCAGCGGCCGTGTCGGTGGGCACTAATGTGACCTTTGGAGACACTGATCGAACGGTCGAGGCCTACGTGATTGACCGTCATGCGGACCTCTACGGCACCGCCGGGCAGGTTGAGTTTGTCGACCGGATTCGCGGAATGGAGAAGTTCGACTCGGTCGAGGAGCTCATTGACCGGATGAGCCAGGACGTGGCAGACACCGAGGCCATTTTGGCTAAGACCGATTAGCTGTTAGAGTAAAACGTCGGCTGTGACTGCGGTCCACAAGCAGTTGCGAGGAACCAGCTGCCAGACGCTGTTTGGTTCCGGAAAAGCCGAGAATGTGGACTGAAAAAACGACCATAATTTGATTCAAGGAGTTAGATTTACATGGCTTTGAACACTGCAGAAAAGGCTGAGATTCTCAAGGAGTTCGGCCTGCACGAGACCGACACCGGTTCCCCGGAGGCTCAGGTTGCACTGCTGACCGCACGTATTCGTCAGCTGACCGAGCACCTGAAGTTCCACAAGCACGATCACCACTCCCGTCGTGGTCTGCTGCTGCTGGTCGGTCGCCGCAAGGGCCTGCTGCAGTACCTGCAGGACAACGATGTTGAGCGCTACCGTAAGCTGATCGAGCGCCTGGGGCTGCGTCGCTAAGGTTCTCCTTAAGGTCCTGTTTGACAGAGCTTCATTGGTGTAAGTTGCTCTGTTAATTCAAGGCTTTTAAGCTTTTTAGACCCGCCGTTTGGGTTTCCATTGGATGGAAGCTCACGGCGGGTCTTTTTTTTGATCACTTGTCGTTGTGGTATTCACTCATCGATGCGCTGTAGCGTGGCCACAAGTGAATCCCTCATCGACATGTGGAGGGGCTGATCGAAAGCGTGCGCACAAGTGCCGGGCACCATCGATAAGACACGGTAATTCGTCGATAAGACACGGTAAACCATCGATGAGTCAAGAAAAGTCATCGATAAGTGCCCCCCGCCCCGCAAACTCCTAGAACCCCGCGTAGGTGCAAGAACCCAGATGCAGTGAGAGATCTCCGATCCGTCCAATACAAGAACTTTCCGCGTTAGCTGGTAGAATGCGTGACGCAAACGAAGTTCATTCGATCTTTTACAGGCGACATCGATGATCGCCGCTATTTCTAGGAGTAAGAAACCTATGGCCAACAGCAAGGCTGTTGAATTTTTCTTTGATGAGGATTTCGGTATTACCGAGGCCGTTGCCACCATCGACAATGGTGATTTCGGCACCCGCACCATTCGCTTTGAAACGGGCCAACTGGCTCGTCAGGCCGATGGTTCGGTGACCACCTACTTGGACGAGGAGACCATGCTCCTGTCCACCGTCACCGCTTCCAACCAGCCCCGCGAGGGCTTTGATTTCTTTCCGCTGACCGTCGACGTTGAAGAGCGTATGTACGCCGCGGGCAAGATTCCGGGTTCGTTCTTCCGCCGTGAGGGCCGCCCGTCCACCGACGCCATCCTGGCATGTCGTCTGATTGACCGTCCGCTGCGTCCGACCTTCGTCAAGGGCCTTCGCAACGAGGTACAGGTTGTCGTCACCGTCATGTCCTGGGATCCGAAGGACCGTTATGACGTTGTCGCAATCAACGGCGCGTCAGCTGCAACTCAGCTTTCCGGGCTGCCGGTTTCCGGCGCTGTCGGTGGCGTCCGCATCGCGCTCGTTGCTGATGACAAGCACCCAGAGGGTGCATGGGTCGCTTTCCCGACCGAGGAGCAGCACGAGCAGGCTCTGTTCGAGATGGTCGTCGCTGGCCGTATCGTCACCCGCAAGCGTCGCGGCAAGAACGTCGAAGATGTCGCCATCATGATGGTGGAGGCCGGAGCAGGGGAGACCGTCGTCAAGCGTATTGCTGACGGTGCACCGGCGCCGACCGAGGACATCGTCGCCGCTGGCCTCGAGGCAGCAAAGCCGCACATCAAGGTTCTGTGTGAGGCACAGAAGGGTCTGGCTGAGCGCGCAGCGAAGGAAACGCAGGAGTTCCCGCTGTTCCCGGCATACGGCGATGAGATTTTTAACGCAGTCGAGAAGAAGTCCGCTAAGAAGCTGGCCAAGCTGCTCACCATTCCGGGTAAGCAGGAACGAGATGACGCCACCAATGAGTACATGGAGGACGTCGAGGGGCAGCTGCTGGAGCGCTTCGTATCCGATGATGTCGACGAGCAAGCTGCATCTAAGCAGATTCGCGCTGCATACAACGCAGTGATGAAGCAGATTGTCCGTGAGAAGATTCTCGCTGAGGGCTTCCGCATCGATGGTCGCGGTGTCACCGACATTCGTGACTTGGGCGTTGAGGTCGGCTTGATTCCGCGTGCCCACGGCTCTTCGCTGTTTGAGCGCGGCGAGACCCAGATTCTGGGTGTCACCACTTTGGACATGCTGAAGATGGAGCAGCAGATTGACTCGCTGACTCCTGTTACCTCCAAGCGCTACATCCACCACTACAACTTCCCGCCGTACTCCACCGGCGAGACCGGTCGTGTTGGCTCTCCGAAGCGCCGCGAGATTGGTCACGGGGCACTGGCTGAGCGCGCTCTGCTGCCGGTCGTGCCGTCCCGCGAGGAATTCCCGTACACCATTCGCCAGGTCTCCGAGGCTCTTGGATCCAATGGTTCGACCTCCATGGGCTCGGTCTGTGCTTCGACTCTGTCGCTGTACAACGCCGGTGTGCCGCTGAAGGCTCCGGTTGCCGGTATCGCCATGGGCCTGGTTTCCGGCGAGGTTGACGGTGAAAACCGCTTCGTCGCACTGACCGATATTCTCGGTGCCGAAGACGCATTCGGTGACATGGACTTCAAGGTCGCTGGTACTGCGGACTTCATTACCGCACTGCAGCTGGACACCAAGCTCGACGGTATTCCGTCGAAGGTTCTGGCCGATGCTCTGTCCCAGGCTCGTGATGCACGTCTGGCCATCCTGTCCACCATGGCTGAGGTCATCGAGTCTCCGGACGAGATGAGTGGTCTCGCTCCGAAGATCACCACCGTTAAGGTTCCGGCTTCGAAGATTGGTGAGCTCATCGGTCCGAAGGGCAAGACCATCAACGGTATCACCGAGGAAACCGGTGCTGATATCTCTATCGAGGACGACGGCACCGTATTTGTCTCGGCAACTTCCGGTAAGGCCGCGGACGCTGCAATCGAGCAGATTAATGCCATTGCTAACCCGCAGCTGCCGAAGGTCGGCGAACGCTACCTGGGCACTGTCGTGAAGACTGTCGCTTTCGGTGCTTTCGTCTCCCTGACTCCGGGCCGTGACGGTCTGATCCACATCTCCAAGCTCGGTGGCGACAAGCGCATCGAGAAGGTCGAGGATGTCATCAATGTCGGCGACAAGATTCAGGTCGAAATCGCTGATATCGACAACCGCGGCAAGATCTCGCTGGTTCCGGTCGAAGACGATTAATGCTTGGCGACGGAGGATGCGCTGTAGGTAGCCTCCGACAACGCGTGTAGCGATGACGCGGTTAGGTCACAAATTGACCTAACCGCGCTTTTGTTTTGGGTTAATCTCGGGTTTCGAACGGATTAATTTTCGAACCCACATGGAAGGTGATTTGCGCATGCAACTTGTCGCGCACGATCATGAATTCATTGACATTGCGGCCGGTGACTATGTCGCAAGTATTTCCCAGTTCGGTGGTGGTCCGAGATCACTGGAGTACTGTGGCCTGCCACTGCTGACTGACTATCCCAAAGGGTTCAATCCACCGTTGTCCGCAGGTACGCTCCTGGCTCCGTGGCCGAACAGGGTCGCTGACGGAGTATTCATCTTTGATGGGGAAGTACATCGGCTAGATATTTCGGAGCCGTCCCGGGCGAATGCTATTCACGGGTTTGTTGCAGATCGCGTTTGGTCTGTGGTCGATTCTGATGACAGCAGCGTCACCTTGGGCGTGGAAGTTGAGCCGCAGCCGGGCTGGCCTTGGGAACTCGGTCTGACCGTGCGTTGGCAAGTCACAGCCTCAGATGGCCTATCGGCGGAGTTCACAGTGCATAATCGCAGCGATAGGGAGTGCCCGTTTGGTCTGGGCTGGCATCCCTATTTAAGCGCGTTGGGCGCTGACTTCGGCAGTTGCACACTGCGGTTGCCCGTTGATAAAAACCTGCCACTGGAGCCAATTCGAAACTTGCCCGCCGGCCCAGCGGTGCCAGCCGAGACGGTGGTTCCCAGCCTTCGAGAGGGAGTATCCCTGGATGGACTGTGGCTGGATCACTGCTTCTTTGCTGCCGAGGAGACAGCGGGGAGTGACTCGCCGCGCCGTCGTGAAGCGCATTTGGTTGGGCCAAATGGCAAGGGTGCTGTGCTCTGGGCCGATGATGAATTCAGGTTTTTCCAGGTCTATGTTGCGGACGCCGGACGACGAGAAGGATTTCCTGGGCACGGGAATGCGATTGCGGTGGAGCCAATGACATGTCCGCCGGATGCGCTACGCTCCGGTACCGGTTTGCTGCGAGTTCAGGCTGGAGAGACAACAACTCTTGCCATGGGACTGCGCGCGGAAACGGGCGGAAAATAGTTTTCCCAGCGCAGAAGAGTGCAGCCCCCTCAATCGGGTTAAAACCTTCTTAATTAATTCACCTGGAATTAAGAATGGAAAATACACTTGGGGACGAATGTAAAAGAATAGGTCTTCCTTTTGTTCCGGATAGTGGCTATCTGGCCCCACACTTCGGGGTAGGTCGAGCCACTTTCACGGCCTTGATGGGCGTGCACCAGCCAGGTGCCGAGAAAAAGAAATCCCGATTCGTGCATTTCCTGAATACGTTTTGACTCCCTAATTGTGAGGAGGCCGTCGTGATAGTGGCGCAATCAGCCCTACGGCTCGAGGCATCATGGGTGGATTACTCCATTGTTGCCCTATACTTCCTATTCGTCCTAGGCATTGGCTGGGCTGCACGAGCCAAAGTGTCCAGCTCCATTGACTTCTTCCTCTCTGGGCGCTCACTGCCGGCTTGGGTGACAGGGTTGGCGTTCGTCTCAGCCAACCTAGGCGCAGTGGAAATCGTCGGTATGTCCGCAAATGGTGTGGAATACGGTTTCCAGACCATGCACTACTTCTGGATTGGTGCGGTTCCCGCCATGGTGTTCCTGGGCATTGTCATGATGCCCTTTTACTATGGCTCCAAGGTTCGCTCAGTACCAGAATTCATGCTGCGTCGTTTTGGTCCCGGAGCGCACCTTGTCAACGCGATTTCATTCGCCGTCGCGCAGCTGCTCATCGCGGGTATCAACCTTTTGCTGCTGGCCAAAGTGGTCAATGCGCTACTCGGCTGGCCACTGTGGCTGACATTGGTCGTCGCTGCAGTCATTGTGCTGTCCTACATCACGTTGGGCGGACTGTCCGCAGCGATTTACAACGAGGTACTTCAGTTCTTCGTGATTGTCGCAGCTCTATTGCCACTGACTCTAATCGGTCTGCACAGCGTCGGCGGCTGGTCGGGGCTTAAGGAAAAAGTTGCCACTGAATCGCACTTCCACACCTGGCCGGGCACGGATATTTCTGGTTTTGACAACCCGGTAGTTTCAGTCATCGGATTGGTATTCGGTTTGGGATTCGTGCTGTCCTTTGGCTATTGGACAACGAACTTCGTGGAGGTTCAGCGATCCATGGCAGCCGATTCGCTGTCGGCCGCACGCAAGACTCCAATTATCGGCGCGTTTCCAAAGATGTTCATTCCGTTCATCGTGGTGCTGCCGGGCATGATCGCCGGCGCGACTGTCGCACCCATCATGGATCAGACTGCCAAGCCTAACGACGCAATTCTGTACCTAATGAGAGATTTGCTTCCCAACGGCCTGCTGGGCATCGCTATTGCAGGGCTACTAGCAGCCTTTATGGCAGGTATGGCGGCGAATATCTCCGCGTTCAACACAGTCTTTAGCTACGACATTTGGCAGACCTACGTCGTCAAAAATCGAGCAGATGATTACTACCTCAAGGTTGGTCGTATCGCTACCATTGGCGCGACCGGCATCGCAGTGTTCACCGCATTGATTGCCGATAATTTCGGCAACGTCATGGACTACCTGCAGACGCTATTCGGCTTCTTCAACGCACCGTTGTTCGCTACCTTCCTTATCGGTATGTTCTGGAAGCGCATGACGCCGACAGCAGGTTGGACGTCTCTGCTCGCAGGAACGGGTGCTGCGATTTTGTACTGGTACATCTCCGAGTTCACGTCGGCAAGCGCAACTATCTTTGAGCTGCCGGGGCAGGGCACTGCGTTCGCTGCCGCCTCCGTGGCATTCGTCGTCGATATTGTGGTGGCTGTGGTCGTTTCGCTCATGACAACGCCGAAACCCGATGAGGAGCTGGTGGGCTTCGTCAAGTCCGTCACGCCGAAGGCTCACTTCACAGACGCTGCTGAGGCAGAGCTGCCATTGTTACAGCGAACTGTTCCGCTGGGTATTTTGTGCCTGGTGATGGCCGTAGTTCTTAACATCGTTTTCGCATAGGAGCTAGTGAGAAATCATGTCACGGACACACAACAATTCAACTGTAGAAGCGACTATCAGCACGGGTAATAAGAAAGCAGGTGCCTTTGACATTCGCAA
This sequence comes from Corynebacterium sp. LK31, assembly GCF_014335015.1. Lineage (NCBI taxonomy): Bacteria > Bacillati > Actinomycetota > Actinomycetes > Mycobacteriales > Corynebacteriaceae > Corynebacterium > Corynebacterium sp. LK31. Next base: position 263,387 of record NZ_PDGW01000011.1, read on the forward strand.
TGTCATTGGGGCGCTGCTTGGTCTTTACGGCATCATTTTGCTGCTGTCGTGGCTGTTCCTCGATCCTGGAGTTAACCCGGAGACCAGTGTTGCCAAAGAGCCGATGTATAACCTGTACAGCGGCATAGCCCTGCTTCTCTTTGCAATCGTTTTCTATGCCTGGGCAAAACTGCGCCCAACGGTTGTCGAAGAATCATAAGGAGTAAAAATGACAACCGATGACCAGCCTTCTCACGCTTTTTCGGTAACGCGCACTACGCTTGCCGACGGTCGCGAGCTAATCTACTTCGACGATGAACCGGACTATGTCTCGGGCAAAAAGACTCGAAAGTTAACCGACGAACGTGATTTGCCACAGGCGATTACGGAGTCGGAGCTGCGCCAAGATCCGCTGACGGGTGAGTGGTACTGCTACGCGGCGCACCGCATGAACCGCACCTTTATGCCTCCTGCTGGTGAGAACCCACTAGCTCCGACGCTGCCGGAACAACTTCCCACAGAGGTGCCTGCCAGTGACTACGACGTGGTGGTTTTTGAAAACCGCTTCCCTTCGCTTTCCATGCACATGGAAGTTCCGGATGACTTTGCCCAAACTGTCGACGGCGCCGAGATTTTCCCGCGGAAGCCGGCCTTGGCTCGGTGTGAGGTTGTCTGCTTTACCCCGAATGTTTCGGACTCCTTCCGGGATCTGACCTTTACTCGTGCTCGCACCGTTATTGAAGCGTGGGCGCACCGCACTGCGGAACTCAGCAAGCTCGAAGGTGTGAGGTTGGTGTTCCCCTTTGAAAACAGGGGCAAGGAAATTGGGGTAACGCTGCAGCATCCTCATGGGCAGATTTACTCGTACCCGTATCTGCCCCCACGTGCGGCAGCCATTGTTTCACGCGCGAAAGCCCACTTCGAAACCACCGGTCGTGACCTCTTTGAGGATGTCCTGGAGGCCGAAAAGGCTTCAGGTCGACGGATCATCGCAGAAGGGGAGTACTTCACCGCATTCGTCCCAGCTGCAGCTAAGTGGCCAGTCGAAGTCATGATTATGGCTAACCGCGCTGTCGGTGGTTTTCAGGAGCTGACCGATGCGGAGAAGGACGAACTGACAGCAATGTATCTTGACCTGCTGCGACGTATTGACCGATTCTTCCCCGGCATCGACAAAACGCCGTACATCGCAGCATGGAACCAAGCTCCGGTAGGCGAGGATCACCAGTTTGGCCGCCTCCACCTGCAGCTCTATTCCATGATGCGCTCTGCAGGACGCATGAAGTTCCTCGCGGGTTCAGAGTCCGGGCAAGGAGCCTGGATTTCGGACACGACCCCGGAGGCAATCGCTGACCGCTTCCGGGAAGTTGGCCAGACTCGCTGGCTTCCCACTCGCTCCCATAAACAGGCGGTATCTGACGTAACTGAGCAATTCCGCCGCAGTTTCGGTTCGGAACCACAGGGCGTCTTCCGCGCCCCAGGCAGAGTCAACCTGATTGGCGAGCATGTCGATTATGCCGGTGGTATCTGTCTGCCATTCGCGTTGGCACAGAGTACTTTCGCAGCGGTGGGTGCCCAGGCTGCTGGTGACTCGTGGACAGTGCGAGTTGTTTCGGACTTGATGGACAAGGACGACGTCGCAGACGGTGACAAGCCGGTTGCTATCGCAATGTCCGATGTCGGTCCGAACTCTCCTGCAAATTGGACGGGATACGCAGTTGGCACTATCTGGGCTATGCGTGAGGCAGGGCTGTTGCCCGCGGATTGTCCAAGCCTTGACATTGCGATTTCCTCCGATGTTCCGATCGGTTCCGGGCTCTCCAGCTCCGCCGCTCTGGAGTGTTCTGTCGGCGTTGCAGCCTTTGAGCTCGTCCACGGGCGCGCACCAAACGATGAAGAGCAGCAGGGAATTGTTGAGGCGGCTATCCGCGCAGAAAATGAGGTCATTGGTGCCTCTACCGGCGGTCTGGATCAGCGTATTTCCATCAAGGGCAAGGAAAACCACGCACTGGTCATTGATTTTGCGAAGAGTTCTGACCAGCTTGTAAAGGCTGCTTTCGCAGACGAGGACCTAGAGGTTTTGGTAATCAACACCAACGTTCGGCATAGTCTCTCGGATGGTCAGTATGCGACGCGTCGCGGAATCATCGATGCCGTGACAAATGGTCTTGGGGTATCTGATTTCCGCGGTCTGGATGATGCAGTTGGTGCTGCTATCAATTGGGCGAAGGAGAACGTCCCAGCTGAGGCAGATAGGGATCAATGGGTTGATACCGTGGCGCGCCGAGTACGTCACGTTGTTACCGAAATTGACCGGACGGCACAGGCGATTGAAAAGCTTTCCGAGGGGGACTTCGAGGCCTTTGGCACGTTGATGGTGGCAAGCCATCTTTCGCTGAGGAATGACTACGAAGTTTCCTGTCCAGAGCTGGATCTTGCTGTGGACGTAGCGCTTGAGCAGGGGGCGCTTGGTGCCCGAATGACTGGCGGTGGCTTTGGCGGCAGTGCCATTGCGCTGCTGCCACACGACCGTGTCAGTGCTGCAGCGAATGCAGTTGCGTCGGCCTTCCGTGACAGAGGAATGCCGGAACCGGAGTTTTTCGTTGGAAATCCCGGGCCGGGAGCAAGCCGCCTAGTTTAGGCGGTATTCCCCCCGGTCTTGGGGGGGGCTACTGTAATGCAATCTTCTTCCGCTGCGGCTTGAGCAGCGTGGTGAGGAAGATTAGCACCACGGCAAATCCCGCGGCGGTAAACATCGCAATGCTATAGCCACGAATCAAGTCGTCGGCGGCAGGAGCTGCTGCACCAGTGCCGGACAGGCCAGTGGCAATAACAGCTGACAGCGCCACAAACAGTGCGGTACCGACAGCGCCGGCAACCTGCTGTAGCGTGTTCATGATTGCTGAGCCATCCGGGTAGAGGCGCTTCGGAAGATCACCAAGACCGAATGTGAACAGCGGAGTAAACAGCAGCCCCAGGCCAATCTCAAGGACGATGTGGCAGGCGACAATCCACCATAGCGGAGTCGATGCTGAGATGAAGCCGAGCCCGAAAAGACCGAGGGCAAGGACAATGGAGCCGGGAATTGCCAGTGGGCGCGGACCATAGCTGTCAAAGAGCCGGCCGACAGCCGGTCCCATCAGACCCATAACCAGTGGACCAGGCATCACAATCAAACCAATAGTCTTGACGTCGACACCTCGCAGATTGAGGTAGAGCGGCAAAATGATGATCACACCGAACATCAGCATGAAACCAATGGTCAGAATGATTGTGGACAGCCTAAAGCTCTTTGTGCGGAAGGTTCGAAGATCCAGCAGAGCTCGGTTGTGCGGTGCCAAACGGCGCTGGCGCATGATGAAGAACACCAACAGCACGATGCCGACTGCGCACAGGATTCCGTCGATAAGCGAAAACTCTGCGCCTACGCGGCTCAGCGCGTACACCAGCGGGCCGAATGCGCCGGCACTGAGGAACACCGAGAGGATATCGATGGGCTTCGCGGAGTTTTCCTCAATATTGGGAACGAGGATGACGCCCACTACCAGCACAATTAGGCCGAGCGGCAACATCGTGTCGAAAAGCGCATGCCAATTGTTATTGGCAATCTCCAGAATGAGACCGGAGATGGTCGGTCCGATAGCAGGCGCGACAGCGATGACCACGCTCATTCGTCCCATCATGCGCCCGCGCTCATGCTCCGGTACTACGTTGAGCACCGTGGTCATCAGCAGCGGCAGCAGCACTGCGGTACCGGACGCTTGGACAATGCGTGCGAGCAGAACGATCGCGAAGTTTGGCGCGAAAGCACCGATGAGAGTGCCCACGACGAATAGTCCTTGACTGACCGCGAAAAGAATGCGGAACGGCACTGCCGAAATGAGAAATCCAGTGACCGGAATGACAACTGCCATGGTCAGTAGGAACGATGTTGTCAGCCAGCCTGCGGTAGCTGCGCTGATTCCGAGGTCCGCCTTGACGACGGGAATTGCGACGCTCATGACCGTCTCGTTCAAGATAGCCATGAATGCCGCAGCTAGTAGCACGTAAATGGCCATATAAGCACTTTTGGGCGCATCGGCCTGTGGTGCCTCCGAACTTGGGCTGAGTTCGGAATCTTCAGATTCAGAAACCAATTGAAGTCTCTTTCTATATATCGGTACAGAAATAGGTAATTGTCGAAGATATGGAATCTTAGCGCAACAAAAACCCCGTCGTAAGTCGACAAAAAGGCAAAGCGGACGGGGGCATTGGCACACAAGTTGGCCAACACATTCTAAGGTAAGGGAGAAAGATAAACCCGTTGGGAAAGGACAATAGCTGTGAGCAATATCAAGGTCGGCGTACTTGGCGCCAAGGGCAAGGTAGGGTCCACCATCTGCGAGGCAGTCGAAGCCGCCGACGATTTGGAGCTGGCAGCGGGTCTCGACTCTGGCGATGACCTGAATGAACTTGTCACCGCTGGTGTGCAGACCATTGTTGACTTTACTCAGCCCGACGCTGTGATGGGCAATCTTGAGTTCTGCATTAAGAATGGCATCAACGCCGTCGTGGGTACTACGGGTTTTACCAAGGAGCGCCTCGATCAGGTGCAGCGCTGGCTTGACGACGCCGCCGGTGAGGCCAATGTTCTTATTGCACCGAACTTCGCAATCTCCGCGGTACTGACGATGAAGATGGCGGAGCTAGCCGCTCCGTACTTCGATTCCGCTGAAGTTATCGAAATGCACCACCCTTTTAAGAAGGATGCCCCCTCGGGCACCGCTATCCACACTGCTGAGGCTATTGCTCGTGCTCGCAAGGAAGCCGGCATGGGGGAGCAGCCGGACGCCACTGAGCAAACTCTCGATGGTGCTCGCGGTGCTGAGGTCGAGGGCATTCCGGTGCACGCAGTCCGTATGACCGGTTCGGTGGCTCACGAGACCGTTATCTTTGGTGCAGAAGGGCAGTCGCTCACCATCAAGCAGGACTCCTACTCGCGCACCAGCTTCGTACCAGGCGTTCTGCTGGGTGTGCGCAAGATTGAGGATTTTCCGGGCCTGACTGTGGGACTGGAGCCGTTCCTGGGACTTTAATGGTCGGGAGTTAACTGAAAATGTCTGAAAATGTCACTCTCAAGGCGCAGCTAATCGCCGCGACCAACTTCTTCCCGCCGGAGGACATCGACTTTGATACCGATGCCGATGGTGGGGAAGCATTGATTGAGTTCTCCGGCAGGGCTTGTTATGAAACGTGGGACAAGCCCAATCCACGAACGGCGACGAATAGGGGATATCTGCGACATGTGCTTGAGGTAGGCCACACCTCACTTTTTGAACACGCAAGTGCAAGCATCTATGTTCGTGGGCTGTCGCGCTCGTGTGCACATGAACTCACACGGCACCGCCACTTTTCCTTTTCGCAGTTGTCGCAGCGGTTTGTGCCGGCCAGTTCCAACAATGTTGTGGTTCCTCCCGCAATTGCGGAGGACCCGGATCTGTTGCGAGTTTTCGAAAGCGCGGTTGATCAGTCCCGTTTCGCCTATGGTGAGTTATTAGACGCACTGGAAGAGAAGTGGGCCGACGAGCCCAACGCTATCTTGCGGCGAAAGCAGGCACGCCAGGCAGCCCGGGCGGTTTTACCCAATGCCACCGAAACTCGAATCGTGGTTACTGGTAATTTCCGGTCTTGGCGCCACTTCATTTCGATGCGTGCGACTGAGCATGCCGATGCTGAAATTCGGGAGTTGGCAGTGGCTTGCCTGCGGGAGCTGCAGCGCTGTGCTCCTGTTGCTTTTGGGGATTTTGAGATTAACACTCTGAAGGATGGGTCGGTCGTCGCGTCGAGTCCTTACGCCTTCGAGGGGTAATCGCACGTACAGTGTGAAGATATAGTCGATTGAGATTTTTAAGAAAAGGTAGTCAACAATGAGCACAGGAATTGCGTCAACTCGCGGTGCTGACATTTTCGGCACCGTCGCCGTAGCTATGGTGACCCCTTTTGATAAGGACGGAAACCTCGATGTCAAGGCGGGTGTGCAGCTCGCTGGTCATCTTGTAGACGGTGGCTGCGATGCACTCATTCTGGCCGGTACTACCGGCGAGTCGCCTACTACGACGGTTGAGGAAAAGCTTGAGCTTCTCCGAGCTGTCCGTGCAGAGATGGGTGACGAGGTTAAGCTCGTGGCCGGTGCCGGCACCAATGACACGGCCGGGTCCATCGAGCTGGCAAAGGCTTCTGTGGAGGCGGGCGCGGATGCGCTGCTCGTCGTCACGCCGTATTACTCCAAGCCGTCCCAGGAGGGGCTGTACCGTCACTTTACGGCAGTGGCTGACGCAACCGAGGCGCCGGTGTGTCTGTATGACATTCCACCGCGTTCGGTTATTCCGATTGAAGTTGATACCATTTACCGGTTGGCGGAGCACCCGAGAATCCAGGCTGTTAAGGACGCCAAGGGGGATTTGGGAGCTGCCGCCGGCATTATCGCTAATACTGATTTGGCGTGGTACTCCGGTGACGATGTGCTGAACCTTCCGTGGCTGTCTATTGGCGCCACCGGGTTTATTTCCGTTATTGGACATGCAGCCCCGCAGCTGCTGGCTGAGGTGCGCTCTTGCTTTGACAAGGGAGACCTTGCTGGTGCGCAGGCTGCCCACGCGAAGATGACTCCGCTGTTTGCCGCTCAGGCTGCACTTGGCGGTGTAAGTTTTGCTAAATCCGCTCTGCGTCTGCAGGGCATTGAGATAGGAGATCCACGCTTGCCGCAAATTGCAGCAAATGACCAGCAGCTTGAGGTGCTTGAAGAAGCTATGCGGAAGGCAGGTGTTCTGTAGTGGCTGAAGGACGCAATCGCGCCCGCAAGGTAACTCGTAAGGCTGGTCCGCCTTCCGAGTCCGACGTGGCTGCAGCAGAGCAGTCCAATAACTCTGCATCCAAGGGTTCCGACAAGGGTGGAGCTAAATCCAACGGCTCGAAGTCCTCGCAGCGTTCCGGTGAGCGTAAGAACTCCGGTAACGCTAAGAAGTCCCAAGGTTCCTCGAATTCTTCCAACCGCGGTTCCCGCGGTGGTCGCGGTGGCCGTGGAGGTAATCGCGGAAATAGTTCGAGGGGTGGCCGTGGCGGACGCGGTGGCAACCGTCGTAACGTAGTCCAGTCGATGCAGGGTGCGGACTTGACCCAGCGTCTTCCTGCACCGCCGAAGGCCCCCAAGGACGGCCTGCGCGTGGTTGCACTGGGCGGTATTTCCGAAATCGGTCGCAATATGACCGTGTTGGAGTACAAGAACCGCCTGATCATCGTCGACTGCGGCGTGCTGTTCCCGAGCTCGGATGAGCCGGGTGTTGACCTGATCCTGCCTGACTTCTCCTACATGGAAGACAAGTGGGATCGCGTGGAAGCTCTCGTGGTCACCCACGGTCACGAGGACCACATCGGTGCTATCCCTTGGTTGCTCAAGCAGCGCGCGGACATCCCGATTATTGCTTCTCGCTTTACCCTGGCACTGATTCAGGCCAAGACACAGGAACACCGTCAGCGCCCGAAGGTCATCGAGGTCAACGACACCAGCCACATTCAGCGTGGCCCGTTCGATCTGCGTTTCTTCAATGTCAACCACTCGATTCCGGAGTGCCTTGGCATCGTCATTAAGACCGGAGCCGGCATGGTCGTCCACACCGGTGACGTGAAGATGGATCAGACCCCGCCGGACGGAAAGCCGACTGACCTGCCGGCGCTGAGCCGCTACGGTGATGAGGGAATCGACCTCTTCTTGTGTGAGTCCACCAACGCTACGATTCCGGGCTTCTCGGGATCCGAGGCGGAGCTGGCTCCAACTCTGCGCCGTCTGATTATGGATGCCAAGCAGCGCGTTATCGTCGCGGCCTTCGCATCGAATGTTTACCGCGTGCAGGCGGTCATCGACGCAGCTGTTAAGGCTGGCCGCAAGGTTGCCTTCAACGGTCGCTCTATGATTCGCAACATGCGCATCGCGCAGGAATTGGGGCTGCTGACCGCTCCGGAAAATACCATTGTGGAAATGAACGAGGCCGCTCGCATGGCGCCCCACAAGGTCGTGCTGGTGACTACCGGTACGCAGGGTGAGCCAATGGCTGCGCTGTCTCGCATGGCCCGCCGTGAGCACCGTCAGATCACCGTCCGTGATGGCGACCTGATTATCCTCAGTTCTTCGCTGGTACCCGGTAACGAAGAGGCAGTCTTCGGCGTTATCAACATGCTGGCCCAAATTGGTGCCACGGTTATCACCGGTAAGGATGCGAAGGTTCACACCTCCGGTCACGGCTTTGCCGGCGAGCTGCTGTTCCTCTACAACGCAGCTCGTCCGTCGAACGTCATGCCGATTCACGGTGAGTGGCGCCACCTCCGTGCCAACAAGGAGCTGGCTGTGTCCACTGGCGTGAAGCCAGAGAACGTTGTCCTGGCTCAGAACGGTGTGGTAGTCGACCTCGTTGATGGCCGCGCTCGTGTAGTTGGCCAGGTTCCGGTCGGTAACCTCTACGTCGATGGCGTCACCATGGGTGACGTCGACGCTGACGTGCTGGCAGACCGTGCTGAAATGCGTGAAGGTGGTCTTATCACCGTCACAGCCGTCATTGATAACCGCACTGGCCGCCCGTTGGAGAAGCCACGGGCTCAGGCTCGCGGTTACTCGGACGACGCCAAGGAAGTGCTCGAAACCGTCGAGCAGGTCGTTGACGATACTCTCTTTGACCTGGCTGGCAGTGGCGAGAACAACCCGTACCGTATGGCTCAGGAAGTTCGTCGCCGCACCGAGCGTGTCATTAACCAGAAGTGGCGTCGCAGCCCGATGGTTGTTCCGACAATCGTGCCGATGTCCTCTGAGGCAGCCGAAGAGGTTACCGATGAGGAAATCCAGGAGTCGCGCGAAAGTATCTAAATTTCTAGAGCGTCTTTTAGCGTAAGAGCCCGCATCCACCTACAACCGTGTGGATGCGGGCTTCTCCGTGCCTGGTCTAGGCTGGAGCTATGACTTTTGCTGAACGGGAACGTGAAGACCTAGCTAATCTACTGCTCAGCGTCGGCCCCGACGCCCCGACCTTGTGCGAGGGGTGGACGACCCGGGATCTTGCCAACCACCTGTACATTCGTGAAAACCGTCTGGATGCCGCGGGCGGGATGTTCGTCAAGGCGCTTTCGGACCGCCTCGATGCTGTTACCGCTGAGGTCAATCGAATGCCCTACGTCGAAGTGGTGGGGAAGTGGGGTAGTGGTGCTCCGCGATGGAATCCAATGAACTGGGCAGACCGCTACGTCAACGCTGCGGAGAACTTCGTCCATCACGAGGATGTCCGTCGTGCCCAGGAAGGCTGGACCGTTCGTCAGCTGCCGCCCTCCGGAGTGTCGGACCTGTGGCGTCTGGTCACTACTGCCGGCCGTATGATGTTGCGCGGTTCGACCTCGACCGTGGTGCTAATGCGTGACGACGGAGTTGCGGTGACCCTAATCGACAACAGTGCTAAAGGTGCTCCAGTTGTGACTGTCCGCGGAAGCGTCGGGGAACTGGTGCTGTGGCTCTATGGCCGTGACGAGGTACGCGTCACCATCGACGGTGACGAATCGGGCATCAAGCGCAACAGTCTTTAAAATCACGTTCTCAGTTCTGGACGGTCGCGACAGCACGCCTGTTAAACAATGACACGCGTGTGACTAATGTGAAAACGATCCGGTGTTAGCTGTAAGGTAATGGTCATGTCTGCGACCAGCCGAACCAGAACTGACAATCGTCGTGGATCTTCCCGCTCTGCGGAGACAGATGCCACGCGGCGATACCCCGTGCACAGCGCCACGGAGGAATTCGAGCGCACTCCTAGCGCCATGTCGTTCGTGGCCAATAGCTTGGCCAGCGCCTGGACTGAAACTGCCCGCGGCGTGGCCGGTCTTGCCCGGCGGGTCAGCGGTCGCAAAAATAAGCGAAACGAAGAGGAGAATATGTCGCGGCGCGAAAGAGACGCCGATTTTTCGACGAAGCCCCGTAGGAAGCGTCGTAAAGCAGCTAGCGGCTATGACGATGTAATTGAACCGCCGGCACCGGCCTCCGTGCCAGCTGACGAGTTCGACGCAGACTTCGATGAGGGTGGCGAACCGGGATCGAAGGATGGCCTCGCACTACTCGTGCTGGCGTTGGCGATTGTGCTCGCTGGCTCGACATGGTTCCACCTGGCAGGGCCAGTGGGGGAGTTCATTGAAACGGCAGTGCGCACGCTCATTGGTATCGGCGCTTTTGTACTTCCGGTGCTGCTCGGTGTTGTTTCCGTATTAATGATGCTGGATGCTATGCCGCGCCGTGAACGTCTGACACCTACCATCACTGGAGCTTCGCTGATCGTGGTGGGGCTGCTCGCAATTGTGCATATCGGCTCGGGTCGTCCTGCGGACTGGCAGGGGCGACGTGCAGCTGGTGGCGCAATTGGTGGTTATATCGGTTCGCCGCTAGCAGCCGGGTTTACCTCGTGGGTCGCCGTGGTTTTGTTGCTGGGTATCGTTTTTTACGGCGCTCTGGTGCTCTCTGGCGCGACGGTGCGCCAGCTTATCGATGCCACTAAGGAATACTTCAACTTTTCCGAGTGGTCTTCGCGTCGTGCCGGCGACGAGCCGGAATCGGACGATCCCTACGGCAATGTCGATGACATGCTGGAACGTCGTGCGAGCTGGGATTCCGATACCGCATATGCCGATGAGGACTTTGACCAGCCGACGCAGCTAATTGAGCGTCGCCCAAGCCACAGCAGCCGCACGCAACATTCCTCGTCTCGTTCGACCGGTCGCCCTGCTTACCGAGCGTCCCGCCGTGGCGCGGATAGCCGTATATCCGCACCCGAACCCGCGCCTTACGACGAACCGGATACTGACGGTAACCTCTACGATCTTTTGGACGAAGAGCCGCAGAGGAACCGACAGGCTCCGCGACGTGCCCGTCAGGTTGAGGATGTCGACTACGATTCGGCAAAGACCACAGTGTTCGATGTCCGGAATGGGGCACCGCACTCCAATCGAGTTTCCCCAGTGGAGCCGGCGTTTCCGGCAGCTGAGTACGTGGAGGAAGCTCAGTCGGATGCAGTACATCGCGACACCGCTGAGACAGAATCGACTATTCCAGCTGTCGGGGGCACGAACTACCACGCTGTCGACGAGGATTATGACGAGTACTCCGAGTACCCGACGCAGGAGGCTGCTGCAGCTAATAACAGCGAACGGAATTGTGTTTCCGATTCCCGAGCTCCGAAACAGCCCGCTGTTCAACCTGAGGCCGTAGAGCCGGCGAGCGCGCCGCAGGGCGAGTCGTCTGTCGATGATTCGCGGGATGCAGTGTCTGAGGCTACCCGCCGCACAATGGATGCCATTGCCGCTCGTTCTGGTATCGATGCCTCTAAGATTCCGGCCACAACTCCGAAGTCTGAATTGGAAAAGGATGCCGAGGGTACTTCCGGTTCGTCGGCACGCACGCCGGAATCTGACTACCACCTGCCATCGACTAATTTGTTGATTCCAGGTGAGCGTCCCAAGACACGTACGGCGACGAACGACCGCATGATTGAGGCGATTACTGAAGTATTCGCAGAATTCAAGGTCGATGCTGCGGTGACTGGTTTCTCTCGCGGTCCGACGGTGACTCGCTACGAGGTCGAGCTTGGCCCGGGCGTGAAGGTCTCGAAGATCACGAACCTGCAGTCCAACATTGCCTACGCGGTAGCGACCGACAATGTCCGCTTACTGACTCCGATTCCGGGAAAGTCGGCCGTTGGTATCGAGGTGCCGAACAACGACCGTGAGATGGTTCGGCTTGCCGACGTACTCAACGCGCCCAAGACCGTTGCGAACGATGACCCGATGCTGATCGGTCTCGGTAAGGATATTGAGGGCGAGTTTATCTCGCACTCCATCCAGAAAATGCCGCACCTTCTCGTTGCCGGTTCGACCGGTTCGGGTAAGTCCGCGTTCGTAAATTCGATGTTGGTTTCGCTGCTGACTCGTGCGACCCCGGAGGATGTCCGCCTGATTCTGGTGGACCCGAAGATGGTCGAGCTGACTCCATATGAGGGGATTCCTCACCTGATTACGCCAATCATCACTCAGCCGAAGAAGGCCGCGGCGGCTCTGCAGTGGCTGGTTGAAGAGATGGAACAGCGCTACATGGACATGAAGGCCGCCCGCGTCCGTCACATCAAGGACTTCAACCGTAAGGTCAAGTCCGGTGAGATTACGACCCCACTTGGCTCGGAGCGCGAGTACCGTCCGTACCCGTACATTGTCTGTGTCGTTGACGAGTTGGCAGACCTGATGATGACCGCACCCCGCGATATCGAAGATGCGATTGTGCGCATCACGCAAAAGGCCCGTGCTGCCGGTATCCACTTGGTGCTGGCTACGCAGCGTCCGTCTGTGGATGTGGTCACCGGCTTGATTAAGACGAACGTGCCATCGAGACTGGCATTCGCTACCTCGTCGCTCACGGACTCCCGCGTCATTCTTGACCAGGGCGGTGCTGAAAAGCTCATTGGTATGGGCGATGGCCTGTTCATCCCACAGGGTGCAGGCAAGCCGCGACGTCTTCAGGGGGCCTTCGTCACAGACGAAGAGATTCAGGCAGTAGTCGATGCAGCTAAGGCGCAGGCCGAGCCGGATTACACCGAGGGTGTCACGGAGGATAAGAGTGCTGAGGCTGAGCGCAACATTGACCCCGATATCGGAGATGACCTGGAAGATTTGCTTCAGGCAGTCGAGCTGGTGGTCACCGCACAGCACGGATCGACCTCGATGTTGCAGCGCAAGATGCGAGTCGGTTTCGCCAAGGCCGGTCGACTGATGGATCTGATGGAAACTCGCGGAGTGGTTGGACCGTCAGAGGGATCTAAGGCACGTGAGGTGCTGGTCAAACCAGAGGAGCTCGAAACCATTAAGTGGATGATCAAGGGCGCAAACCCGGAGGATGCTCCTAAGGAAGAAGTAAACGTAGTCGACGCTGATCCGAATCAGTCTATGGCGTAGGACGACCCAGCCTTACCGCCGTTTCTGATTGCGTGTATAGTCGGCACACGTGGAGGGGAGTATCCCCGGTAAAAGTGGATGTTTTCCGCTAGCCCGTGACGGTTATCGTCAGCACGGATTGGACGCACAGACTCGTCTTGCGCACATCGAATCCCGGTGCCGTCACTTTTGCCACTATGGCAGAAGCAGGAGAGACCTCCGGTTCATGTTCGCACGACCGGAGGTCTTTTTTTAATATGCATGTCCCCGCATTGGTATGGATTATCACCATTGTGGTCGTCATGGGTTTTATCGCCTTTGACTTCTATGCACACGTTCGCACGCCGCATAACCCAACTATGAAGGAAGCCGGCATCTGGACCGCTTTCTACGTAGTCTTGGCATTAATTTTCGGCGGAATGGTGTGGTTGTTATGGGATCACCACCGAGGCATTGAGTTTCTATCGGGCTATATCACCGAAAAGGCGCTCAGCGTAGACAATCTATTTGTCTTTGCACTCATCATCGGCGCATTCAAGATTCCGCGCCAGTACCAACAAAAGGTTTTGCTGTTCGGTATTGCGATGGCGCTGGTATTCAGAGGCCTGTTCATTTGGGCTGGTGCGGCAGTTATTGCCAAGTGGTCTGACGTTTTCTACCTGTTTGCAATCTTCCTGATTTACACGGCTATCAAGACGGTGTACGACGAAGCCGTCGATAAGCCGGAACCCGATCCGTCGGATATGAAGCTGATTCAATGGCTGCGTCGAATCGTCCCAATTTCGGACCATTACAACAAGGACAAGCTGACCGTTAAGGAAAACGGCAAGCGTTACTTGACTCCACTTGCCATCGCGCTGGTGTCCATCGGTTTTATCGATGTGATGTTTGCGTTTGACTCTATCCCGGCTATCTACGGCCTGACGGATGAGGCATATATCGTCTTTACTGCAAATGCCCTTGCTCTCATGGGGTTGCGACAGATGTACTTCCTGCTCGACGGTCTGCTGGATCGCTTGGTGTACCTGGCTTATGGCCTGGGTGTCATCCTGGCCTTTATTGGTGTGAAGTTGCTGTTGCACGCACTGCATGAAAACAACCTGCCGTTTATCAACAGCGGTGAGAACGTGTCGGTGCCTGAAGTATCGACCTGGGCGTCGCTGGCGGTCATCGTCATCGTTCTGGTGGTGACTGTCCTGGCATCGTGGCTCAAGAGCAAGCGTGATGAAAACATGGGTGCGATTGCCCTTCCGCGTGTTCACCACGATGATGATGGAAGCCGCGATGGCCTCGGCTCTCACGCCTCCTCTACTTCTGTCAGTGAGGGGTCAACGTCGGCCGGAAGCGAAACTAACGGTTCACACACCGGTAAGAACGAGCCTGGGCGTTAATCGAACACGATTGTGAGATAAGGTAACAACTGTGACTGCTCCAAGTGCTGATACAAGCCGTGTTTCCAACTGGAACTTGCCCAATTTCCTGACCGTGCTTCGCATCCTCGGAGTACCGGTGTTCCTGTGGGTACTTCTTCAGGAGGGCGGCGAAGCCACCAATTGGCGCTGGTGGTCGTTTGTCGTATTCGCGCTTCTGATGGCGACTGACAAGTTGGACGGGCACCTCGCACGTAGCCGTAACCTCATTACCGACTTTGGCAAGATTGCCGATCCGATTGCCGATAAGGCTCTAATGCTGGCTGCGCTGATTGGTATGAACATCATCGACATTCTGCCGTGGTGGGTGACTGTCATCATCGTGATTCGCGAAGGTGGCATCACCATCTGGCGTATGTTCGCCCTGCGTCAGGGGCGTGTTGTTCCGGCTTCTCGGGGCGGCAAGATAAAGACGGTCCTGCAGTCTGTAGCAGTGGGGCTCTTCCTGATGCCAGTGGACTGGTTGTTCTGGCCGTCCTGGATTGTGATGGTTGCCGCCATTGTCGTCACCGTCGGTACTGGTATCCAGTACATTGTGGATGCGCGAAAGGTCTCGTAGAGAAATTAAGTGGAGGGTAAAGCTGTGAACACAGTCGAACGCCTCGCCCAGAGCGACGAAAACGCTGACGGTGTCGATGGCGTTTCGCTTCAACTCGTCCAAACGCTTACGGCTCGTGGCGAGACTTTTGCAGCCGCAGAATCACTTACCGCAGGTCTTCTCTGCGCTACAGTTGCCTCCGTACCGGGAGCCTCCGCCGTTCTCCGCGGTGGCGTGGTCACTTACGCCACTGACACGAAGGCGTTGCTTGCCGACGTGCCAAAGGATGCTTTGGCCGCATATGGCCCCGTGTCCGAGTTGACGGCCCGGTATATGGCACTTGGAGTGGCAAATAAAGCAGTGGCGGACTGGGGGATTTCGCTAACTGGCGTTGCTGGTCCAGCGATGCAGGATGGGCACCCAGTAGGTGAAGTCTGGTGTGGTCTGAAACCGCCGGGAGTTTCGTACCTTGATGGGGTAACTGCTGTTAGGTTGCCGGTGAATAAAGAGGGGTCGCGCGCGGAGATTCGTCGTCAAGCAGTGGTATTGGCGTTAGAACTGTTGTTGCAGAATCTCGACGGTGAGTAGAATTTTTGAAAATTGGGAACAGGTCGGCCTTCTAAAGCGTTAGAGAAAGTGATGACCAACAATACTGCACTTATGACCATTCGCTACCCAGAGGTAGATAGCGCTGCCGCTTTCGAAGCTTCCATGGATGCCACAGCACCGTCGGCGCGGGTGGCTGTAGGGGAGCAGCCTGGATCGGTTGCAAAGTTAACGGCACAGGATTTGGCGGAACGGGGAGAATCCCGTGAGCCACTCCTGCGAGAGGCACTGGGGGAGACGCTGCGTGATATCCGTTCGCGCAGTGGACAGACGCTGCGTGAGCTTTCTGAAAATGCGGCTATTAGCCCTGGTTATTTGTCTGAGCTTGAGCGTGGACGGAAAGAAGTCTCATCTGAGCTGCTGGCGTCGGTATGCGCGGCGCTTGGTGTGACGGTGTCGGATTTGATGATGGAAGCAGCCACAGCGATGGCCCTGCATTCGGCGAGCCCAGAATTGGCAGCGATGTAGAAATTGGTTGCGGCGGTGGAATTTCATTCCATTGCTCCGGTACTTAGCACCCGAAGACGCTCGGCTTTAGTTAAGATTGGGTGCGCGATAAGCACAGACCTGCTTTGAGGTAGTTGCAATAAGAAAGGTGTATGGGACGCTATGGCTAATCCATTTGTAAAGCTGTGGAATTACTTGATGGCCGCTTTTGATTCCAAGATTGAGGAAAACGCTGATCCGAAGGTGCAGATTCAGCAGGCTATCGAGGATGCCCAGCGGCAGCACCAGGAACTATCGCAGCAGGCAGCGGCGGTGATTGGTAATCAGCGCCAGCTGGAAATGCGCCTTAACCGTCAGCTCGCTGAGATTGAGAAGCTGCAGGGGAACACTCGTCAGGCATTGCAGCTCGCTGACAAGGCTCGTGCTGAGGGGGATACTGCCAAGGCTACGGAGTATGAGAACGCAGCTGAGGCTTTCGCAGCTCAGTTGGTTACTGCTGAGCAGTCGGTAGAAGATTTGAAGGCTCTGCACGATCAGTCGCTGCAGCAGGCGGCTCAGGCTAAGAAGGCCGTCGAGCGTAATTCCATGCAGCTGCAGCAGAAGGTCGCGGAGCGCGCAAAGCTCCTCAGCCAGCTGGAGCAAGCAAAGATGCAGGAGAAAGTCTCTGAGTCCCTGCAGTCGATGAATCAGATTTCTTCGGGGGCTACACCTAATCTGGATCAGGTTCGTGACAAGATTGAGCGTCGTTACGCTAACGCTCTTGGTCAGGCCGAGCTAGCTCAGAACTCGGTTCAGGGGCGTATGGCTGAGGTAGAGGCCGCAGGCGTTCAGCTTGCTGGGCACTCTCGCCTGGAGCAAATCCGCGCAGAAATGAACGGTGGCAACGAGCTCTCTGGTGGCGAGGCTCAGAAGTCCATCGAGGGAAGCGCTGCCTCCAACGTTGACCCTGCTGTTGCTGAGCGCATGCGCCAGCTGCGTGAGGGCAATTAATTCTCCTACTCACCTTCACCACGTGCGATTAGCGAATCACCCATTGCCTTCGAGCGATTAATGGTTCGGATGACCACAGGTACGCCGAAGGCAATGATTGAGCCGGCAGCCCCTCGTGCTTTTCGAGCCTCCAGTACCTCGGCAGCGGCCATAACCTGAAGCGGAATCATACGCAGCGTCAGCGATAGTGCGAGCGCGATGGTGTCGACTGGTAGGCCGAAACGGGCGAACGGCTGCATCGCAGTGGTCAAAGTATCCATGATGTCGCTGACGCGGGTCGTCAGCGTTAGCAATATTGCCGCTGCGATTGCGGCGAGAAGCGCGAGGAAGGTCGTCAGCGCTTGCTCACCCCCGGCGCGCCACCACAGGAGAAGCGAAAGCAGCGCCAAAATGACTACGGCTCCACGGAGCTGTCGGAAAGCAACCATTGGTGGCACCTTGGCCACCGCATAAGCGAGGGTGACAATTGCCAGGGCAATCGCCCCGCCTAGCCAGGTATCCACGAGAATCCCGGTGAGCAATAAAAATGCGATGACAATGATGAGTTTGGGGGCCGTCGGGAGCCTGTGCACAGGCGACTTATGGTTTAGGTAAAGCCCTAACGGGACATCGGCTGGATGAATCATGAGCGGCCTTCTTCCGCACGAGTCATATCGCTGACGTATCGGTCAATAACTTCCTTCGGCGCACCGTCGTCGACGATTTCTCCTGCGCTTACACGGATAACTCGGTCGAAGTCCATAAGAAAATCCAGATCATGAGTGACCACGATAATTTGCTGCTCAAGCTGGGCGAAAATACTCCGAATGTGGAGACGATTGCGCAAGTCGAGGAGCGTAGTGGGCTCATCGGCAATAATGGTCGTGGGATTAAGAATTAACACTGCCGCCAGCGCCAGTAGCTGTTTTTGTCCACCCGAGAGCAAGTGTGGCGAGGCGTCAGCATGATCGGCAAGCCCAAACCGCTCGAGGGCTTCCTGCACCAGCTGGTTGCGCTCATCCTTTGGTAGTTTTCGCTTGCGTAGTGAAAAGGCAATGTCCTCTGCGACTGTAGGCATCACAATTTGATTATCCGCATCAGAAAAGATGAAGCCGACATTCTTGCGAATTGCCTTTGCCTGCTTTGCGACATTCATGCCCTCATACGTGACCGTGCCACCAGTGACCGGGCCCAGGCCGTTAATGAGTCGCACCAGCGTGGACTTACCGCCACCGTTTTCGCCGATAATGCCAATGCGCTTCTCTGTGAGAGTTAGCGTGGTCGGCTTCAGTATCTGGCGTCCCGAATAGGTTGCGGAAGCGCGGTCAAAAGCGATGGTGGGCATAGTGCGACTCGAGACCCTTTCTAATTCTGTGGGGTTAATTGCCCGAGGTGGCTGCTTCCTTAACCAAACGACTTTGCTTACGGTTGGCAGCGTCGGGAAGCAAATCAGGGAAAGCCTGCAGTACTGCAGTAGCAATAAGCGCGGCTACGACAACCTTTGCCACGTCGCCTGGGATAAACGGGACGTTGGTAATCAGTGCGTCGGTGAAGCTAAGTCCCATACGCCAAGCCAATCCGACAGATCCGAAGAAGTACTGTAGTAGAACTCCAACGAGGCCCGCGCCGATGAAGACGCTGATTCGTGAAACTTTCGCCCGTGGTGCTTGCTGGGCAATCGCGCCGATTGCGAAACCTGCAATTAAGTAGCCGACAATGTAGCCCACGGTAGGGCCGGGAAGTGCGGCGAGAAGTGGTTTCCAGCCCGCCATGTTTGGGACGCCCACGAGACCAACAGCCAGGAACAGGGTAGTGGCGAGGCCACCGCGTTTGAATCCGAGAATCATCCCGGCCAGTGCGATGCCCATGTTCTGTAGCACGATTGGCACGCCGAGGCCGCCAACGGGAATGGCAATGCCGCCGAGCACGATGATCAGTGCTGCGAAAGCAGCGATAAGAGTGAGGTCATACACCTTGGAATTATTCACAGCTCTCATCTTAAACCCATGGGTTGAGCACTGTTCAGGCAGGGGAGCGGGGATTAGGTTATGAAAAGAGGGTGGCCAGGTAGGTATCAGTGACAGGTATCTTGTACGTTGGTCTCATGCGATTGGCCGATTTTCACAACTTCGTCAACCACGAATTTGGGCCTCAGCACGGCCCGTGGCTGTTGCATTCCCACGTACTGATGGAATATGGAAAAACTCCCGCGGAATTGCTCGAGGACGGGGTCGAACCTCGGGATATCTGGTGGGCGCTGTGTAGGGAACACGATATTCCCGAAGACCGCTGGTACGGTCCTGACGAATAGGTTCCGGCGTAGACGACGGTGAATGCTTGCCGACGGCTCTTGCGTGTCGTTGCCATTCGAACAGGGTTTCGCATATTATCGAAAGTGCTGATGAAGTCAATCCGTCTGATTCGGTATAACTTCCGGGTGTAACCGGCAGTAGAGGTGTCGCGGACCAATTTGGAACCGGAACGGCTAGTTTCGCGCCTAATTAAGTGTGAGCGAAGTTTCTGTTTTGGATGAAAATCGGGAGACACATTCTCTGAGTACGGCTCCAGAACCCGATACCGTACGCGACAATGACCGCGACAATGACAATGAGGAAGAACAACGAACTATGGCTCGTAAGAAGGCTACGGCTTCGAACCAGGGCAATGATCGCCTGAAGGCGCTCGATGTAGCTCTGGCGAATATTGAGAAGGACTTTGGTAAGGGTGCAGTTATGCGCCTGGGGGACGACAATCGTCCTCCAATTCAGGTTATTCCCTCCGGCAATATCGCTATCGACGTGGCCTTGGGCCTGGGCGGGTTCCCGCGTGGTCGTATCGTAGAAATCTATGGTCCAGAATCCTCGGGTAAGACCACAGTCGCACTGCATGCTATTGCAGAGGCGCAGCGGCAGGGCGGTATTGCCGCATTTATTGATGCGGAGCATGCGCTGGATCCGGTTTATGCGCGCAAGCTTGGAGTAGATACGGACAACCTTCTGGTATCCCAACCAGATACCGGTGAGCAGGCACTTGAGATCACAGATATGTTGGTGCGTTCCGGTGCTATTGACATCATTGTGGTTGACTCGGTGGCCGCGTTGACTCCGAAGGCTGAAATCGACGGTGAAATGGGCGATTCCCACGTTGGTCTGCAGGCGCGGTTGATGAGTCAGGCGCTGCGCAAGATGACGGGTGCGCTGTCCCACACCGGTACCACTGCCATCTTCATTAACCAGCTGCGTGAAAAGATTGGCGTCATGTTCGGCTCTCCTGAGACCACCACGGGTGGTAAAGCACTGAAGTTCTACGCTTCCGTTCGCTGTGACGTACGCCGAATTCAGACGTTGAAGGATGGCCAGGATGCGGTGGGTAACCGCACGCGCTTGAAGGTAGTCAAGAACAAGGTGTCGCCGCCGTTCAAGCAGGCAGAGTTTGACATCATCTACGGCGAGGGCATTTCGCGTGAGGGCTCGTTGATTGACATGGGCGTTGATAACGGCATTGTCAAGAAGTCCGGTTCGTGGTTTACCTACGAGGGCGATCAGTTGGGGCAGGGCAAGGAAAAGGCTCGTATGCACCTGCGCGAGAATCCAGAAATTGCCCAGGAAATCGAAGTCAAGATCAAGAAGAAGCTCGGCGTCGGGGAATTCGCGGAGGTCGAGGACGAGACCGATATCGATGCCCCTGTCGATGTCGTGCCGGACATCGACTTCGATGATTTGGAAGACTAGCTAGCTCGAGGCGTAGTGCCGCGACACACGAAAAGTGAGGACCGTGGAGGATCGTAACGGCCGCGATGTGCGGGAGACTATCGAAAAGCTTGCTCAGCAAATTGCGGAAGCTGACGGTAGTTCGCTCTACGATGCGGGTCGTGAGGAATCCAAGGCCCCGATTCGTGCTAAGGCACTGCGCTTGCTCGATCAGCGAATGCGTTCCCGCAAGGAACTCGTAGAAAGGCTCGAGGCAGTCGAGGAGTTTCCAACCTCGATGATTGAAGAAGTCGTTGATGACCTGACCCGAAGTGGATTGGTCAACGACGAGCTTTTCGCATCCGAATGGGTGCGGCAGCGCTTTGCCAGTCGCGGCAAGTCGAAGATGGTTTTGAACCGGGAGCTGCAGGAAAAGGGCATTGATGTTTCACTTCGTGCAGATGCGTTGGAGCAGATTACGCACAACGCGGAAGAAGAAGTCGCCCGGAAGCTAGCGGCGAAGAAAGCGGCCACTATTAAAACAGTGGCACCTGACTTCAACTCCAAGCAAAAGGATTTACGCAAAGTCGTCGGTGTGCTGGCGCGGCGTGGTTTCCCCTCTGAATTGTCCATGAGCATTGCTCGGGATCAGTTAGAAGAGCGATACCGGGAACTCGAAGAGGACACAGATTAGCGCCGGTGCCACCGCACGCCGGATTAGCACGCCGGCTGCGGACCCGTCAGGTTTAAAGGGGTCGCTGATTGGGGAAATGGGCCATAAACAGCTAACCTAAACTGCCGTGACTACCCCTTCTTTGAACTCTCAGCAGCAGTCTTCGCCTCGCACATATGAGGTACGTACGTTCGGTTGTCAGATGAACGTCCATGACTCGGAACGACTGTCTGGCTTGCTGGAAGAAAACGGTTATGTAGCGGCTGCAGAAGGCGATAATCCTGATCTGGTCGTTTTCAACACCTGTGCCGTTCGAGAGAATGCGGACAATCGCCTTTATGGCACGTTGGGACAGCTCAAACCAGTCAAGGATGCTCACCCAGGCATGCAGATTGCCGTCGGTGGCTGCTTGGCCCAGAAGGATAAGGACGTCGTCGTAAAGAAGGCCCCATGGGTGGACGTTGTCTTCGGTACGCATAACTTGGGTTCGTTGCCAGCACTGTTGGAACGCGCCGCTCATAATGACCGGGCTGAAGTCGAGATTAAGGACGCACTGGAAGAATTTCCCTCGGTGCTGCCGGCCAAGCGTGAATCCACTTACGCAGGTTGGGTGAGTATTTCCGTAGGCTGCAATAACACGTGCACCTTCTGCATCGTCCCCAGTTTGCGTGGTAAGGAACGCGATCGTCGTCCGGGCGAGATTCTCGCTGAGGTACAGGCACTCGTGGAGCAGGGCGTTACTGACGTCACCCTCCTCGGACAGAATGTCAACGCCTATGGTGTTAACTTCGCCGACCCTGACATGGAACGCGACCGCTCGGCTTTTTCCAAGTTGTTGCGCGCCTGCGGCCAGATTGAGGGGTTGGAGCGCGTGCGCTTTACGTCTCCGCACCCAGCTGAGTTCACCGATGATGTCATCGACGCTATGGCGGAGACACCGAATGTGGTTCATCAGCTACACATGCCACTACAGTCCGGTTCCGACCGAGTGCTGAAAGACATGCGCCGTTCCTACCGCACCAAGAAATTCCTGGGAATTCTGGAGAAGGTTAGGGAAAAAATGCCGGACGCGGCCATTACCACTGACATCATTGTCGGTTTCCCAGGCGAGACCGAAGAGGACTTCCAGCAAACTCTCGACGTGGTGGAAAAGGCTCGTTTTAGCTCGGCGTTCACCTTCCAATACTCGCCTCGCCCGGGAACTCCGGCGGCGACCATGACTGATCAGGTTCCACCAGAGGTTGTGAAAGAACGCTATGGTCGTCTGTTAGCGCTTCAAGAGCGTATTTCCGAGGAAGAAAACGCCAAGCTCGTCGGTCGGGAAGTTGAGCTGCTGGTCAGCCAGTCCGATGGGCGTAAAAATGCGGAGACTCATCGCATGTCAGGTCGGAGTCGGGATGGCCGCCTGGTGCACTTCAGCCCGTCGGAAAGCGAACCAGGCGTCGTCGACCGCAAGATTCGCCCAGGTGATTACGTGACAGTGCGTGTGACCGACTCCGCACCGCACTTCCTCATTGCTGACTCCGGTGTGCTCACACACCGCCGCACTAAGGCGGGGGATAATATAGAGGTCGGTCAGACTCCGACGACCGCTCCGATTGGAGTTGGTCTGGGCTTGCCAAAGATTGGACGCCCGGAGAAAACGAGTGTAAGTGAGGGATGCGGCTGTGAGTAGTGACAAGGCTTCGCCGGAAAGTGATATGGAATCCACTAGCGAGCAGTCGGTGGAATCCGCGCAGGCGTTGCGGGTTCAGGAGCGCAAGGCCGCTGGCGAGCTGGACCTCGGCCGTGCGGTGATTCCGATGATGGTTGCCGTCATCGGCCTCATTACGAGTTTCTTCCTTCCGCACTCGGGCGTTGTTTTGGGCTTTGATGTGTTGCTGGATACGGATGTTGCGCATCAGTACTTCACGACTCGACCGGAGCGAATTTACTCCATTCTCGTGGTGGTAGGTGTCTTGCTAGCTATTGCCACGCTGATTACGCGGACGACGATTCTCGCATTCGTCACCTGGTTTTTTGCCTGTATTCAGATGGTCTACTCAGTCTTCGCTGGTTGGATGCGTCAGTCTCGTCCACAGGAACTGGCCGGCGAGGGTATTTCCTTCGGCCTGATGCTCGGTATTTTCTGCAGTTTTCTACTGGCCATCTCCGTGACTTTCATCGCTTTCCGACGTAGTAAGGAGCAGCTCGCAATCGCGACGAAACGTCGCAAGCACGCTGACACCGATCCGGTACTGCGCGCGCAGCAGGTTTACCTGCGGGCGGGCCTGACACCGAATACGACAACGGATGTTGAGGTCGTCGACGACCGCCGTGAACGTGCTCGCCGACGCAATCGCGGCCAGCAGGGCAGTAGTGCGGACAATGTCTCTCAGCAGACCGGCGAACAGGACGAACAGGTCAGCGACGAGTAGTGAGGCTTTTTAACTAGCGCAGTAAGTAAGGGGCTCTCTTCCACTCCGGAAGAGAGCCCCTTACTTTTAACCATCGACGCGTTGCCAGCGCGTAGCTGAGCCAGGATTCTGTTGCGGACGCCGGAGAGCGAGAACATGCTTCCCCGACACACAACTAGCTTCTGTTAGAGCTCCTTGAGAGTCTCCGCGGCCTGCTCTGCCCACTGTCGCCACTGTTCGGCCTGCTCCCGAGCCTTGGCTGCCTGAGAAGCCTTGCCCTTCGCCTCAAGTTCGGCGGCCTTCTGCTCAAACTCCGCTGCGCGGTCGGCGAACTGCTGGACGCGAGCCTGTGCTTCGGGGTCGGTACGGCGCCACTGCGAGTCGGCAGCATCGGAGACGCGCTTTTCCAGTGCGCCAATGCGGTTTTCATACTCACGCACACGACCACGCGGCACAAAGCCGATGGCCTCCCATTTCTCCTGCAACTGACGCAGTTCGTTGCGAGCGTGATCGAGGCCCTTGGACGGATCAATGCGGTCTTCGTATTCAGCCAGCAGTGCGTCCTTGGCCGCAGCGTTTTCCTCGAACTCCCTGTCTCGAGCTTCATTGACCGCGTTGCGAGCACCAAAGAACTCATCCTGGGCGGCCTTGAACTGCGCCCACAGCTTGTCATCGACCTCGCGCGGGGCTCGACCAGCGGCCTTCCACTCAGCCATCAGGTCACGGAAGGCAGCAGCGGTGCCACCCCAATCAGTGGAGGTCTTCAGGGCCTCAGCTCGCTCAATGATGTCCTCCTTAACGCGGCGAGCAGCCGCACGGTTGCGGTCCAGTTCCGCAAAATGGGCACCGCGGCGGCGGTTGAAAGAATCACGCGCGCGAGAGTAACGGCGCCAGAGTTGATCATCAGTTTTGCGGTCGATGCCGCGAATCTGCTTCCACTCCGTGAGAATCTCGCGGATACGGTCGCCGGCGACCTTCCACTCGGTGGAGTTCTCTGCGAGCTCCTCGGCCTCTGCGGCGAGCTCTTCCTTACGTGCGATGGCGTTCTTACGGCGCTCTGCCTTGTCGTGAGCGACTTTCTCCTCTGCGACGTGGGAGGTGGCAATGACCTCTGCAAGGCGCTTATCCAGCGCATCGATATCGCCGAGAACCGTGGCGGTGGCAAGGCTCTCACGCAGTTCAACTGCGTTGTGAGAAATGGTCTTTGCCTCCTGCGGGTGGGAGACTACACGAGATTCCAGTAGCTCGACCTCGGTGGCCAGATCCTCGTAGCGCTTGCCGTAGTGGGCATAACCCTCTTCTACGGTGCCAGCCTGCCAGGAGCCAATATTGCGTTCGCCGGCGCTGGTGACCAGCCAAACAGTGCCGTCTTCGTCGATGCGGCCAAACTTCTTTGGATCATTGTGGACGGCATGTGCCACAGCGGCCGACCCCGCAGGCGCTGGAGTAGCTCCAGGGGCCTTACGATGAGCCGGCATTGAGCCTGGTCGAGGTCCCGGGCGTGGACCCGGGCGTGGACCTGGCTTAGGGGAATTGCTGGTACCGGTCATAGTGGGTAAACCTCTTCCAATCTTCATGCAGAACTGCCGCGCGACACGGCTGCCATCAAACACTTACGGTATGTGCTCGAGTATCCCAAAAATTTTGGCACAGCGCGCGTAACACCGCCGGATTAAGGCATCGACTAGCCCCTCACGGTAGCGTTGAGGACGTGAATTCGCGTTTGCCTCGGCTTGTTATCGTTCCGCGTGCGCTCCTCATCGTCGAGGAGCTAGGTGGTTTTGCGCCCACCGCCACGGAATTGCGCCGTCATGCCCGTGAAACCGTCGCGACGCTGTGGACAGATGACGAACCCGGGGAGCCCGGCGCGGTCGCTATTATCACTGGCAGGATGCAGGCGAAGTCCCCGCACCAGACCAGCGCACCCGGCAGTTTTTCTCCGTATGGGGTTGATGTCACGGTGTCAGGCGGAACCGAATTACCTGAGCTGCTGGGACGCTGGCTTATCGAAGACTACGCGCGACGGAATTCTGAAGGACCCACTGGCCGCGTCATTCAGGCAACGTGCTTCGACTCTATCGCTGAGGCACTCGCTGCCGGTCACACGCGTCTGCTTGTGCTTGTCGACGGCGCATTCGGCCTTGCGGACGATTCCCCGGTCGGCGTAATTGAAGGTGCAGCGGAGGTTGATGCGCTGTGCAGTCTGATTGCTGGTCAGGACTGCTCAAGCATTAACGTGGAAAATATTGTGTTTCCAGCTCCCGGCGCGTACGCGGCCGAGTTATGGCAGCAGCTGAGTAAAGCTGCTGAAAGCTGGACGGGGTCTGGAATGACCGTCGTAAAGCGTTCTTACTATGACGGGGCGCCTTATGGAATCGGCTACCACGTGGCCAGCTGGCGGTGTGTTGCGAAGTAAGAGCGCGCGTTTTTAGTTTTTGTGCAGGAGTGTGAACTGGGTAGTGACGGCTTTCGAGAGTGAGAGCTTGCCGGTGCCGATTGCGGTGGTAGGGCCGACGGCGTCGGGAAAGTCGGATTTGGGGCTGGTACTTGCGGAGCAGCTTGGCGGTGAGGTCGTCAATGTTGATTCGATGCAGCTCTATCAAGGAATGGATATCGGAACAGCGAAGCTGTCGGTGGACCAGCGGCGGGGGATTCCGCACCACCAACTCGATGTGCTGAACGTGACGCAGCCGGCGAGTGTGGCGACGTATCAGCGTGAGGCGGTCGCGGATGTTGAGGCCATTCGCGCGCGGGGGAAAGTCCCCATCCTTGTCGGCGGGTCGATGATGTATGTGCAGGCGTTGGTGGACGACTGGCAGTTCCCACCTACGGACCCTGAAGTACGTGCGAAGTGGGAGACAGTGCAGGACGAGATCGGTCCGGCGGCGTTGCATGATCGGCTGGCAGAGATTGATCCGGATGCGGCGGCAATTATTGAGACCAATGACCCGCGGCGCACCGTCCGCGCCCTGGAGGTCATCGAGCTCACGGGCAAACCTTTTGCAGCGTCGAAGCCGTCGATTGATAAGCCACCGCGGTGGAACACTCGCATATTGGGGTTGCGCACGCAGGCGGAATGGCTAAATCCGCGGATTGAACAGCGTACGCGGGGCATGTTTGCCGCTGGCCTGGTGGAAGAAACTGAGAGTCTGATTGCGCAAGGGTTGCGCGAAGGTGTGACCGCTAGTCGCGCGATTGGCTATGCGCAGGTGCTGGACTACTTCGATGGGGTTTACGACCTGGATACGGCTTGTGAACGCACGATTACTGGTACGCGCAGGTATGTGCGACGTCAGCGCTCCTGGTTCAACCGTGATCATCGGATCATGTGGCTAGACGCTGCCGGTGACGTGCCGGGACAGGCGTTTTCCGCACTTGGTCTGTAAGAGATTCGGACCTCCCGCTAGCATCAAGGGCATGGTTTCATTTGCCAAAGGCCACGGTACGCAAAACGATTTCTTGATTTTTCCAGATGATTTGGTGTCGATTGATTTGACCGAATCACTGGTCGCAGCAGTGTGCGATCGACAGCGAGGTCTTGGCGCTGACGGCGTCCTGCGGGTTGCCCGTGCGGGGAAACTCGTCGATGCCGGTGTTTTGGCGGCATTGCCGGAGGGCGTTAAAGCCGACGATTGGTTTATGGACTACCGCAATAGTGACGGTTCTATTGCCGAGATGTGCGGGAATGGTGTCCGCGTCTTTGCACACTATATTGCCGCGATTCACAGCCCGGACAGTGTCGTCGACGGAACCTTGCGGGTGGGCACTCGAGCAGGGCTGCGCGCTGTTTCGATTGATGAGCTCAGCCGCAGGCACGCGGTCGTTGGGGTGGATATGGGCCAGCCAGAAGTCCTCGGCCTCGCTACTGCGTTCATCGGTTCGGGCAACAATGCCCAGAAATTCGCCGGGATTGGTGTCGACGTGGGAAATCCGCATTTGGCCTGCGTCATGCCTGGCCTAAATGCCGCCGCTCTGGCGGAGCTGGAATTGGAAGCGGCGGGTAGTGTCGCGAAGCCAGTGCGTGCCGACGAAGCCATGTTCCCGAACGGCCTCAATGTGGAAATTGTCACCCCGCTGGATGCCTCTGATTCGGTGTCCATGCGAGTAATTGAACGTGGAGTTGGTGAGACCCGCTCGTGTGGCACCGGTACGGTTGCGGCAGCTATTGCCGCGCTGGCCGATGCCGGCCGGACTGAGGGGGTTGTGACAGTCAAGGTGCCTGGCGGTGTGGTGACTGTGGATGTCCACAAGGCCAGCAATGCGGATGGGGACTTCTCGGCGACCTTGACCGGGCCGAGCGTGATTCACACGCTCGGCGATATTGAGCTGGAAGCCCTGTGACTGGTAGCTAGTGCAGCAGGAGCCCTAGCGGGGTAGTGGAAGCGGTGGGGAGTTAGCGGACTAGTGTCCGCCGCAGCCACCGTCGCCACAACCACAGCCGCCATCGCCACAGCCGCCTCCGCAACCTTGAGGCGGAATGATCTCACCGGTCAGTGAGAAAGTGCCGGAGACGACCATACCTGGCTGGGGAGCTTCGTCGCCGCCGGGGACAAGTACGTCCATGGGGGTCGGAAGAGCAAGGTTGAGCACCCAGAACTTCTTGCCGGTCAGCTCATTGACATGCTTGCGGGAGTTATTGATAACACCAGCCAGTTTGACGGTTGCGCTAGGCGATGCCTTGCCGACCTGATCTCCGACAATTGCCTTAGCACCTTCGAAGTCCAATGTTGTCGGGGTTGCCCCAGTGCGCTTTTCGTACTCCTCAGCGGATGCGTCGAGGGTGAAATCAGTTGCCAGAGCTGATAGCGCGACATGCTCAAAAGTCTGAGTTCCGGCATCAACAATCATTGGCCCCTGTGACAGCAGGCAGGTAGCGACCTCGATGACCTTGTCAAAGTTATCCGAGGAGGGATCATCCTCGACGATTTCCACGAGCGCCAAGACATCGTCCACGCTGGATACATGGGCAGTGACGGTCGGGCTGCCCGCGAAGCCGGCGTAGGTAGAAAATGGTTCAACACCCAGGATGTGCAGACGCGCACCAGAGGAATCTTCGAAACGGACCAGCTGGCCACCGCGGACCTCGCCGATGACCGACAGATTGTCACTGGCAATCGCGGCTTCCATCGCGTCTCGCCAGCTGGGGTAGTCCATGCCAATGCTTCGCAAGTCAGTAGTCATACTTTTCGATGATACTTCCCATATCTTCATCTGCGAACTAACGAATCGCACGTGAGCACATTGTGCTCTGGGGTACCTAGAACCATTCCTCCACGCCGCGGCAACTATTCGGATGGGACTAACAATTCTGCCACGCTAAATAGGCAAATATTAAGTGTGGCATAAATAACTTTCCTTAGGTGTGCCCGGTTTATTCCATTTAGGCATGCCTAAGAGTAAGCTCATCTCCGTAAACACGATTTGCTTAGCTTAATTCTTATCTATATAAGCGAGGTTTCTCATGCTCGGATTGCGGTCTCGAAAACAGTCGGATGACATTCAGTCGCTTGCCGACGTCCCGGTGGGGGTAACCGTCACTCTGGGAGCGTCGCATGTGGATGAGCGCCTGTGCCGCAGGCTTTCGCAACTGGGGCTTCGCCCTGGAATGAGTGTCACTGTGGGACGGAGCACCAGCGGCGGTGGGCGAATCGTCCATGCTGGCGCAACGCGCTACGCCATCGATGCCAGCACGCTGCACAAGATGTCCGTCGTGGGTTAGGTCCCCTACATCTCTTTTCTCACCTCCCTCCTGAAAGTAAACAATGACAACACCTACGGATTCCTCAACGCGAAAATTCGCATCCACGCCCAGCTGCCATGCATGCAGTGGCGGAGCACCAGCAAAGGATGGTGCACCTGTTGTCGCAGTAGTCGGCGCACCGAACTCCGGTAAGTCAACACTGTTCAATAGTTTGACTGGTGCGAAAGCGCAGATGGGCAATTGGCCTGGTACGACCGTAGAGGTCAGCCGCGGCGCGTGGAAGACCGATGCCGCTGAGTACGATGTCATCGATTTCCCGGGTGCCTACTCGCTGGATGCCATGAGTCCGGACGAAGAGCTCACTCGCGAGATGCTCATCGAGAAACCGGAAGAAGAACGCCCGGATCTCGTCGTTGTCGTTGTCGACGCCACGGCACTGGGCCGTGGTCTCTACATGGCCGCGGAATTGGCGGAACAGCCCCAGCGCATCGTTCTGGCTCTGACCAAACTAGATGTTGCCAAGGCCAAGGGCATCGATGTGAATCCGGACGCATTGCAGTCAGCTATGGGGATGCCGGTGGTGGCGCTGGATCCCCGTCGTAAAGCGGGAATGGCGCGGTTGGCCGACGCGGTAGCAGCGGCTCTGGACGGATGTAGTTCGGTGTCGTCACCGATTCGCCAGGTCGATGGTGAATCGATTGAACGCCGGGACGACGCACGCTTTGCCGCGATTGATGCGGCGGTTGCGGCATCTACGGGCGGGGTGGAAGATCGCCAGACTTTCTCCGACCGCATTGATAACGTGGTTCTTCACCCGGTGCTCGGACCGATTGTGTTCCTGGCAGTTATGTGGGCAGTCTTCCAAATCACGACGACGGTAGCAGCACCGTTGCAGGACGGTTTGGAAACCCTTATTACCGGTAATTTCGCAGATTTGGTTACCCGTGGATTAGAAGCGGTGGGATGGGACCATCCGATTGTCACCGGGCTGCTTGTAAACGGCATCATCGGTGGTGTCGGCATGGTGCTGACCTTCGTTCCGCTAATGGCACTCATGTTCCTGTGCCTCGCAGTACTCGAGGATTCAGGGTATATGGCGCGTGCAGCCGTGGTGGCGGACCGTGTCATGCGTGCAATTGGTCTTCCGGGTAAGGCATTTATTCCGCTCATCGTCGGCTTTGGCTGTAATGTGCCAGCAATCTCGGCAACACGTGTGCTGAGTAATCCGCGCCACCGCATTTTGACGGCTCTACTGGTTCCGTTTACCTCCTGCTCGGCGCGCCTGACCGTGTATGTCATGTTGGGTGCGGTGTTCTTTCCGGAACACGCGGGCACAGTCGTCTTCGCTATGTACGTGATCTCGATTCTGCTGATCGTTCTGACCGGCCTTGCACTGCGTAAGACCCTGTGGCGCACCATGCCGTCGGAACCGCTGGTCATTGACCTGCCAACCTACCAGCTTCCGACCGCACGGCTGGCACTATCTGTGATGTGGATGCGTCTGAAGGGATTCCTGCAGACCGCTAGTGGAATCATCGTCAGCACCGTCATCGTCGTATGGCTACTGATGTCTATTCCGGTTGTCTCCGGGCACTCCTTTGCCGATGAAGACCTGGCACCGCAGGACTCCGCATACGGTGCAGTCAGCGAAACTATTGCTCCTGTGTTTAACCCGGCAGGATTCGGTACATGGTCTCTGACAGGTCCGTTGGTGACGGGCTTTGTGGCCAAGGAAGCCGTCATTTCTACCTGGGCACAGACCTATGCAGTGGAGGACGTCACCGACTCCAATTCGAGCGAACAGGCCTCCAGCCCGCTCGCGGAGAATATTCGACGTGACTTTGACAATGCATCCGATGGACACGGATTGGCAGCAGTCTGGGCCTATATGATCTTCCTGCTGGCTTACACACCGTGCGTGGCTACGCTCGCGGCACAACGTCGAGAGATCGGCGTGAAGTGGACGGGCTTCGGTTTGCTAGCGCAGCTGGTCGTTGCATGGGCACTGGCCGTGATTGTTTTCCAAGGGTTGAAGCTGTTCCTGTAAAGCCTCGTTGATTCCTAGTAGCTTCGGCAAAGCTACTAAGTCACACTTGCGAACTAGAAATCAGATCCAACAAGAATCGCGATACGGAAAGGAGCTATCGCCGTGGGACTCTTTAGAGCCAGGAAGAATACGACGGTTACTCGTCGGCCTTCAGAAGCCGTTCAGGATGCAATTGCGCAGGGCATTAGCTCCCGACGCAAGATTTGCGAAATCACTGGCCTGCAGCGAGCAACGGTAGACCTCATCCTTGACCGCATGGAACACACCGGCCAACTGCGCCGGGAATCCCTCGGTGGCATGTGCCCAGGCGGAGGTTGTTCCAACTGTGGAATGTCCGACAGTGGTACGTGTGCTGGTGGTAGTTCTAAGAGTGGTCCGGTCGCACTGGTTCTGACACGCAGGCCACCTTCTGCAGCCTAAGTCTTGAGCTTCGGCTCGGTATTCTCCGCACACAATGCGGAGAATTTGGCTTGTCATGCGACAATAGCAGCTAGTATGACGAATTTTTCCAACAACTTTGATGAGGTCAGCGACGAAACGTCGCAGCAAGCTCGCACCTCGCACGAGATGGACGATTTTTTCATCGACGCTAACGATGCTGGCGAAAACGCCGATAGTGCCTCCGGGGATGCGTTCGCAACGGACGTCGGCACGCAAAGGGAACCTACCGTCGGTGATTTGGATCTGGAGGCGCGTTCCTCTCTGCGCCGGCTGACCAGGTCAGTAGCACATACTGAGTCTGAAGAAGTGATGGTCGAGTACCGTCAGCTCCGACTGGAACGCGTGGTGCTGCTCGGTGTCTGGACATCCGGGACCCTTCAGGAAGCTGAAGTGGCGATGGAGGAGCTCGCCGCACTGGCAGAGACTGCAGGTTCGGAAGTTTTAGAGATGGTGCTGCAGCGCCGCGATAAGCCGGACCCTGGTACTTACGTGGGATCTGGCAAGCTCAACGAGCTTCGCGATATTGTCGCCTCTACCGGCGCAGATACAGTTATTTGCGACGGTGAACTGTCTCCCGGTCAATTGGTGGCGCTGGAGGATCGCCTTGACGCCAAGGTTATTGACCGCACCATGCTGATTCTGGATATCTTTGCTCAGCACGCGAAGTCCAAGGAGGGCAAGGCGCAGGTCTCGCTGGCACAAATGCAGTACCTGTACACGCGTCTGCGCGGCTGGGGCGGCAACCTATCGCGTCAGGCTGGTGGTCGCGCGGGCTCCAACGGCGGCGTGGGTCTGCGTGGTCCGGGTGAAACTAAGATCGAAACCGATCGTCAGCGCCTACGCCAAGATATGGCGCGAATCCGCAAGGAATTAGCTGGCATGAAGACTGCGCGTGAGATTAAACGCGCACGTCGTAAGGCTGGACACCTGCCGCGCGTGGCAATTGTCGGCTACACCAACGCGGGTAAATCTTCGTTGCTCAACGCACTGACAGGCGCTGGTGTGCTGGTGGAAGACGCGCTGTTTGCAACGCTGGATCCGACGACTCGTCGCACCAAGCTTCGCGACGGTCGCACGGTGATTATGACCGATACGGTCGGATTTGTTCGCCACTTGCCGACGCAGCTCATTGAAGCTTTTCGCTCGACCTTGGAAGAGGTGCTCGAAGCCGACGTCATCATGCACGTCGTAGACTCCTCTGACCCATTCCCGCTGGAGCAGATTAAGGCTGTCAACAAAGTCATCAACGAAATCGCGGAGGAAGAAAAGGCCGAGATTCCGCCCGAGCTGTTGGTAGTCAACAAGGTGGACAAGGCCGATGGCATTACCCTGGCGCAACTGCGCCACCAGCTCGATGATGCGGTCTTTGTCTCTGCGCGAACGGGTGAGGGGATTGGTGAACTGGAGACCCGACTCGAGCTTGCTCTCAATGAGTTGGAGTCTCACGTCCATATGTTGATTCCCTATGACAAGGGCAATATTGTCTCCACGCTCCACGAAGATGCGACTGTGCTGTCGGAAACATGGACGGAGCAAGGCACCCAGATGGATGTGCGTTTGCCCACTAGCCTCGCGGATGAACTGTCGGCATACCGCATCGAACCTGCAGCGGATCCTCACTTCACGGCGGATGCGAATGAGGATAGTAGCAACGACGCCTAGTCGGAATAGGGAGAGCGGAGTTGGAATAGGGAGAGCGACAAAGAGCTCCGGCAGTCCTGGGTTTAATGCGGTATCCGTGGCGTGATCTGCGGTGGGCATCCACTAGCATTACAACCATGAATTCTACTTCTGACGCGGAGACCCAACAGGGAACCTCCGCAAATCCGCCTGCTGAAAACGCCGAACGTGGCCGTCTTTTCGGTTGGGATATTCACGGTGACGGTCGAAAGATTGCACCGGGAGCCGTGGTGGCTCCCAACGAACGCCTCGATTGGCCTCGTACAATTGGCATTGGCGCACAGCACGTCATTGCCATGTTTGGTGCAACTCTTCTGGTGCCGCTGTTGACTGGTTTCCCAGTCAATACCACACTGCTGTTCTCGGGTATCGGCACGATTGTCTTCCTGCTAATCACCCGAAACCGCTTGCCCTCTTACCTGGGCTCGTCGTTTGCCTTCATCGCACCACTGACCGCGACACAGGCGCAGGGTATTGGTGTTCAGCTCGGTGTCGTGCTCTGCGCCGGCATCGCGCTCATGCTCGTTGGCTGCGTTGTAAAGTTCGCCGGCAAGCGTGTCCTCGATGCAGTGATGCCACCTGCAGTAACCGGTGCCATCGTCGCTCTCATCGGACTTAACCTGGCGCCTGCCGCCACGGAGAACTTCGCCACTCAGCCGTTGGTCGCATTTGTCACGATGGCATCCATTGTCTTCGCAACCGTCGCTGGCCGCGGTATGGTCAGCCGTCTGGGTGTCCTTATCGGCGTACTAATCGGCTGGGTCTTCGCCGCTGCCACTGGAAATCTCTCGCCCGAGGCTACAGAAACTGTCGGCAATGCCGCCTGGATTGGTCTGCCCGCATTCCACGCGCCGGAGTTCCACTTCAATGCGATGCTGATTGGTCTGCCCGTCATCGTAGTACTCATCGCAGAGAATGTCGGTCACGTCAAGGCTGTTGCTGCCATGACCGGCCGAAACCTCGATGACATCGCTGGCGATGCTCTTATTGCAGACGGTCTAGCCACCACCATCGCCGGTTCAGCTGGTGGTTCTGGTACCACTACCTACGCTGAAAATATCGGTGTTATGGCCGCTACCCGTGTCTATTCGACCGCAGCTTACTGGGTGGCAGCTTTCACCGCCATTGCACTGGCTTTCATTCCAAAGTTCGGCGCACTCATCTTGACCATTCCTACCGGCGTGCTCGGTGGGGCAACGATGGTGCTCTACGGCCTGATCGGTTTGCTCGGTGTGCGCATCTGGATGGACGAAAAGGTCGACTTCAACAACCCGGTTAATCTCACCGCTGCCGCCACCGCGCTGATCGCGGGTATCGGTAACCTCACCCTCGACATTGGTTCGCTGACGCTGGAGGGTATTGCTTGGGGGTCGGTCGGCATTATTATCGGCTATCCAATTTTGAACTGGCTCTACAATCGCATCGGCGAGAACCGCTCGTAGGCCACCCGTCCAGGGCAGAATCTCGCACGAATGCTTAACGACGGACCCCGTGACCGTTGCCACGATGTTTCGTCGTTAAGCTCTTTTGCTTTTTAATCGCTCAGGTCTTGGGCGATGAGTTCGGCGATTTTCTCTACCGCAACCGCGTTACTACTGGTCACAGTGACTTCATCGCCGAATTCGGCACCGAGTGCCATGAGCATCAACGAGGATGAAGCATCGGCCGGTTCGTTGTCGGGCTCGTCTGAGTCAAGGAGCTCGACCAGAATTTCTTCCTGAAAACGGGAGGCACGCTCAGCGATGACCGTTGCAGGGCGGGCATGAATACCCACCTTGGAGCCGACGTGGACATGTTGAGTAACCATGCGAGCGGCATCCTGCCTTTCTGCTTCTCGATTTCCTCGATGCCATTTCTGAGCTTAATAGGTTGCCCGGATGGGTTGGGGAATGTTTGCTGAAAATCGTAGAAATGCTCGTTGGGATAAACCAGCCGGTGCGGTAAAAACTACGCTTCCGCTGAAACGTCTGCTTCTAGGTTTTGATTATCGGTGCTGACTTGCCGCGGCCACAGGCTTTTAGCTGCCACAACGAGAATTGCTGCCACTATGCTGCCCAAGACGATTGCAGTAAGCCATGCGACAGGGTTGTCGATTGCAAACAGCACAAAAATACCTCCGTGCGGAACACGTGTGGCCGCACCCAAAGCCATTGAGGTGCCACCGGTGACGGCACCGCCAATCACAATCGACGGAATCACACGTAGCGGATCTGCGGCGGCGAAGGGAATTACTCCCTCTGAAATGAAGGCCGCACCGAGCACCCAGCCCGCTTTGCCGTTTTGACGCTCCGCCGAACTGAACAGCTTTGGTCGGAGCACAACTGCCAGAGATGTAGCCAATGGAGGTACCATGCCCGCCGCCATCACAGCGGCCATGACCTTCCATGATGCGGGATCTGCTGAGGCGATGTTTGCGACGGCAAAAAGATAAGCAGCCTTGTTGATCATTCCGCCCATATCCACGCACATCATTGCGCCGAGAAGACCACCGAACAGGAACGCCGCCGTCGTATCCAGTGATTGCAGCCACTGCTGCAGAGCCGTCATCAGCCACGCCAGCGGCATCCCGAGCAGCAGGTACATGGTGAGCCCAACGGACATAGCGCCGAGCATAGGAATCACGACAACCGGCATCAGCGGTCGCAGCCAGTCCGGGACTTTCATCCTCAACAGTAGGGCTACAACTAGTCCCGCCAGGATGCCTGTCACCAGGCCCCCAAGGAAGCCGGCGTCAACCGTGACCGCGATGGCACCGCCAATAAAGCCTGGTGCAATGCCGGCTCTGCCAGCCATGCCAAAGGCGATATAAGCACTCATTACAGCCACAATGACCTGCATGCCGTGGTTGCCAATGGCAAAAAGCGCCGAGCCGAGATACAGCCACAGCCCACTACGATCAATTAGCACGGTGCCGAGATCTTCTGTCGGCACAGCAATCGGGGCATCGAGTCCGATAATCTCCGGCAGCCGCAAATCCCTAGTCACGGCGTCAGCTACTACACCAACCTGATGACCGCCGACGAGGAATCCCAGCGCAATCAACAACCCCGATGCGGCCACGAACGGCACCATATAGCTGACACCGGTCATAATGGCATCACGAACCCAGTGTCCGAAGGCTTTGTCACCGCCTAACGATGATTTATGTGCCCCCACCTTCGTAGTTGCTTGTACCCTCTCAGATGAAGGGTCTGCGCCTGTAGTACCGGTTTGCGAACCGGCCTCCTTGTCGTGGTCATCCTTAGGTTGCGGCGCCTTTCGGTCGTAGGCGCGAACCCGTGATTGTTCTGCTTTTGCCTTCGCTTGTTTAATAACCGCAGTAGGTTCATTGACTGCCTTACGAATTGGCACTTTGACCTGTGGTTTATCGCTGAAGCGCTTAAGCCCCGTAACCCCAATATCGGCTGCGATTACTAGCACGTCGGCCCGGACAATTGCCTCTGCGGGGGCTTCCTGGGTTCCTGCCGAGCCCTGCGTCTCTACAGTTAGTGTGACATCAGACATGCTTTCTGCCGCGCCAGTAAGCGCTTCGGCTGCCAAATAAGTGTGTGCGATGCCCGTGGGGCAGGCCGTGATGGCGACGATATTGGTCTTCGCCGGAGGTTTTTTCGCTTTCCGACGAGGCGCTTTGGTGACGTGCTCGCTAATGATCCGGGCAGTCTCTTCATCGCTTTCAGCACCGCGAAGAGCTGCGCGAAACCCCTTATCGCGAAGTGCTTTTGCGAGTGCGGCCAGAATATCGACGTGGACATCGCTGTTACTAGATGGGACACCAATGAAAAAGAGCAGGTCCGCCGGCCCATCTGGTGTGGTGAATTCTGTAGCGCTGGTTAAGCGGGCAAACATCAGGGTCGGCTTCGACCAGTCCTCATGGCGGCAGTGGGGGATGGCTATCCCTCCCGACAGACCTGTCGGGGCCTTCTCTTCGCGTTCGAGGGCTGCTGCGACGATGCCGTTGCTGTCGGTGGCGCGGCCGGTCTCTACAGCTTTAGCGATGAGATAGTTAAGGATCTTCTCCTTTTGCGGACCGATATCTAGGTCAAGGAACACTGTCGACTCATCGGCTAGGTCTGATGCAATAGCGGAAAAATCTGCCGAAGAAGACATGGTTTTCTAATGCTCCTTATCTAGGCATCGAAAAGCTAAGTGTCGAGCTGCCATAACCGGCCGGCCTCGGGGTGAACCTGTTCTGGATAGGGGATGGTCGTACCGGGAAGACTGGTTGCCGCCGCCCCATAAGCTACGGCGGTGGTTAGTGCATCTTGGTAGCTATCACCGCGTTCGCGGGACATAACGTAGCCGGCCAAAGCACAGTCTCCAGCACCGACCGTCGACTGAGCGACTATCGAGGGGGAGGTAGCAGCGAAACAACCGCCTGACTTCACTGAAAGCACCGCCCCTGCTTCGCCGAGAGTGGCCAGGACTTCGGAAACGCCAAGCTCGTTCAGCGCACGAGCAGCCTGCGCTACGGGAAGATAGTTCCCTTCGGCTGCAGCGGCCTCAAGTTCTTCGCCGTCCTGATCAATGATTTGACCAAGTTCGTAGGCGTTCGGCTTCATCAAAAAAGGTCGCACCTTTGGAAATGCGCGAACGACCTCAGTCAGTGGGCCGTCGCTCGTATCCATAGCAACACGAATATTCGGGTTGACCGAATACACCGCCTCGGTGCATTGAACGTAAAAATCCCTGGGGACACCAGGGGGCAATGAACCTGCGAAAACTACCCACGTGGCGTGTTTAGCATGGTGGATAAGTTTCTCCAGGACACGCCTACGGTGCGCTTTCGTCAATGTCATGCCAGGGGAATTGAGCTTGGTGGTCGTCCCATCTGGCTCTGCGAGTGTGAGATTAACGCGGGCTTCGTTAGTCGTGTTGATGGCTTCATGGGGTATGCCAGAGACTTCCAACAGGCGCGTGAATTTTCCGGAGTCCGATGCCGGGTAGAGCGCGAGCGTCTTTTCTCCGGCGTAGTGCAACGCCTTGGACACATTAATTCCCTTGCCACCAGCCATGTCCTCAGCCATTGGTAGGCGGAACACGCCACCTCGCTTGAGCTCCGTATCGAGTCGAGCAAGTCGATCGATTGACGGATTTACAGTCAAGGTCAGGATCATGAAGCAACCACAACCTCGACACCTTGCTCCCTGAGATCGTTGACGAACTGTTCCGGGGCAGAGGAATCTGTAATCACGACGTCGATATCTTCCAATGCTGCAAAGCTGACGAGAAAGTCGCGGCCAAGTTTCGTCGAGTCCGCCATAACGATGACCTTGCGCGCATTCGTAATCATCGCGCGCTTTACCGCCGCTTCCTGCGGATCAGCAGTAGAAAGACCGTGGTCAATTGTCAAGGCATTAGAACCAATGAAAGCGACATCGGCACGCATAACCGCGAGAGTGCGGAGTGCCGTATCGCCAGCAACCGCCTGAGTAATGACGCGAACTTGGCCGCCAAGGAGTTGAAGCTCAATGCGGTTCGATCCTGCGAGTGTGATGGCGTTGGGAAGAGAGTTTGTGACAACCGACCAACGGCGGTTATCAGGGGAGTGGACCATCAGCTCTGCAAGAGCCTCGGTGGTAGTTCCAGCATCGAGAAAAATTCCACCACCAGAGTCAGGCAGAAAATCCGCAGCACAGCGGGCAATAGAGAGCTTCGCGTCCTTTTGCGCGTTCTTTCGAGCGGCAACTGAAAACTCAACAGTCTGAAAAGAACGAGTAGCCACAGCGCCACCGTGTACGCGGTGAACTGCGCCCTCTGCATCCAACTGAGCTAGGTCACGGCGAATCGTCTCTGCTGTGACATCGAAAGCTTCCGCAAGATCAGCGACCGTCACGCGCCCTTCGACTGCTGTCAAAGACGCAATCTTCCGGCGGCGTTCCTCTGCGTACATTCCCCGCTCCTTAGCTGTTAAGAAATTTCAGCTTTACTATCTGTTCCCAGTATGCCCGTTTATGTCTGTTTCGGGCAACGAAAATGTGGGAAATTAGAGGCTGCGTAGGACGCTGACAATCTTGCCGAGGATTTTGGCGTGCTCCGCGGGGAGTGGGTCAAAGGCGCGATTATGGGGCATGAGCCACTTGCCAGCAGCGTCTTCGTGCCATTCCTTGACTGTTGCTTCATCTTCAAACAGGGCTGCAACGAAATCTCCCTGTTCGACCACGTCTTGGGAACGGACTACCACCCAGTCTCCGTCGAGAATGCCCGCGTCAACCATGGAATCACCCACGACCTTGAGTAGGTATAGCTGACCAGAGCCCGTAATCTCCATCGGAAGTGCCATGTGACTTTCCACATGCTGCTCCGCCAAAATAGGGTTGCCAGCCGCAATCTGTCCAACGATAGGAACGAAGATTGGCTCTGGCATGTCCTCTGGCATCTCGGGAGTTTGGGTGGTGCCAGTAGCCTTTGGCCCAGGCTTTACCGGAGTGAAAGTGCCAGCGGAGGACTTCGAATCCCTTACGTTTACCGCGCGGGGTTTGTGTGGGTCGCGGCGGAGAAAGCCCTTCTTCTCCAACTCCTTGAGTTGGTATGCCACCGACGAGGTGGAATTCAAGCCCACAGCATCCCCAATTTCTCGAATGCTCGGTGGGTATCCGCGAAGTACGACGGCATCCGAAATGACGTCAAGAATCCGACGCTGCCGATCGGTGAGTGTTTTAGGGTTCGCTTTCTTCTTTTGAGCCATGGAACATCCCTTCTCAAACTCTTTCGAATGAATCATAACTCAAAACTGTTCGAATCGTCGAGCATCGAACACTGTGCGCCCTTGAATTCTTTAGAAAACGTGTACATTATCCGTGCTCGGAGGCGGTGATGATGTCGAAAATCGAAAATAAATCCGGATAGCAGTAGACAATATTCGAACATGGTGTTATAAATCGAACATGACAAGTTACTCGAACAGTCGTTTGATGAAAGGGTCTAGACGGATTCTCCGCATCCGCCCTTGGACATAGTCTCCACAGCGTCGGGAAACGGTCGTACAACTCTTATTCTCTCCAGGCCGGCAACGGTGGGAGAGTCAACGTTGGAAAGGGAGAAAACATGATGTCTACGGTTTCAACCGCACTTGGTGTTAGCAGCACATCTGATATTGACTTTTCTCAAGTTTCCGAGCTCCCTGCTCGGACGACACGGAAAGCTCCGTTGGTGTGGGGTGAACGTAGTGCGTCTTGCACACAGCACATCGTTCGGCCCGGTCAGCGTGCACGTATTGCACAGCGCAATCGAAATGGGGCTTCATCGGCGCGAATGCGGAGGGACAGGTCGCGGCCCAGTCATGTCTCGGTCAACTACGGGCGTCCGTCTCTATCCGTTAGCAGGGCGCAGCAGTCCAATCGTAGTGATGTATCCGCAGGCACTAACCTGACTCGCCTGATGGCGGTATGGGCTCTAGGGCTTGGTGCTTTCTTCGGAGTTTTCGGCAGCATGGTCTTTGAACAGGGACAAAGTGAGGCGGTCGAAAGCACCTTTACGTCTACGTACGCTTCCTACTCCGCGCAATAATCATTCCAGTTTCCGGTGTTGGGGTGGGACGTAGACTGGAGACCGTGTATTGCCAGTTTTGTCATCATGATCAGACACGAGTCTTGGACTCACGGTTGATAGATAACGGTATGGGGATTCGTCGCCGAAGGGAATGCCTGAATTGCGGCAAACGTTTTTCTACGATTGAACGCTCGCAGCTGATGGTCGTTAAACGGGATGGAATCCCTGAGGAATTCAACCGCGAAAAGGTTATCCAGGGTGTTCGACGTGCGTGCCAGGGGCGCGAAGTATCAGAGTCTCAGCTGAAGAAACTTGCACAAAAAGTGGAGGAGAGCCTCCGCGAGAAAGGCACGCCCCGGGTGGACTCAAACGATATCGGCCTTGCCATCCTTGAGCCGCTCAAAGAACTGGACGAAGTTGGCTATCTCCGCTTCGCTTCGGTGTACAAGTCCTTTTCCTCCGCGGACGATTTCGCGCAAGAGATTGCCAGCATGCGCAAGGGGAAAGGACCGCAGGCTAATGGCAACGAGGTTAAAAAGAACTAACGCAGTTTATCCACACGTTTCTTTACTCGGGTCAGGGATACGCTCTGGGCGGTACCCAAGCGTTGTGCGAAAAGGCTGACGCGCAGCTCTTGGATGAGCCACTGAATATCCCGTACTTCCGCGGAATTCGAACGTGCCTTAGGTAGCTGCTTAAGCTTTGCCGCCAAGTATTCGCGGGCCTCAGTCACCTCATCCTCACGTTCAGCATCACGGTCCGGGTCACGGTTCATTTCCTCAAATCGAATCTCCATTGCTTGGAGATAACGCGGCAAATGGCGTAGGTGCTGCCAACCGTGCCTTGCCACAGCGCCCTTAGGGAACATGAACGCCAGCTGGCGACGCATATCGTCGATGGCATCGCCTTCCCACTTGTTTAGCTGATTCACCACCGAGACATAACGGGGCATTGCCTGGGCAACGCCGACGACCAATTGACGTACCTCTGAGGCAACACCAGAACGAACGTGTTCGAGTAGCTTGTCGAATTCCTTCGGATCGCGGACGGGGCCACCGGCAGCCATCATACGGTCGCGGATCACGGCGACACGGCAGTCCTCGACAAGTCCATCGGCGCCCCCATGTGGCCATGCGTCCACGCCAACACGTTGTTGGAGTGGAAGCCCCTTAGTCATTTGTGCACCATTTACTGGGCACTCCCGCAGTAGCATTGTCAGATTTGTGGTCGCCAACGTCGCCTCTGCCTGCGCCTTAGTTGGTTTGACCTCGATGGCCACGCCATCCTTAGTGGTCACCAGCGTCGGATACATGGTGACGGACTGACCGTCGACAGTACTTTTGACCGTTTCTGAGACGGCGCCCAAGTTGTCTGAAGTCCACTTTTTCACAGCTTCGCGAGCTGCAGACTTCGAACGTTTCGACACAGCCGTTGAGACGGTCGTGGCATGCTTGTCTCGAAGCCCAGCAAGATCCCGGCTCTGATCGACGATCTTTCCATGGCGGTCTACCACTGCGTAGTTAAAGCGCAAGTGTGCTGGCAGCTTCGAAGGCGCAAAGTCTGCACCATTGATGCCCGAGCCTCCGAGTCGTCGTAAAGCATCGGCAAAAACATCGACGAAACGGCCTGAGTACGGAGTCATCGTCTCCAGCGCGCGGCGTGCGAAATCCGGTGCGGGGACAACGGACTTGCGCATTGCCTTCGGCAGAGTGCGAATGTAGGCTTCTGCG
This sequence comes from Corynebacterium sp. LK31, assembly GCF_014335015.1. NCBI lineage: Bacteria > Bacillati > Actinomycetota > Actinomycetes > Mycobacteriales > Corynebacteriaceae > Corynebacterium > Corynebacterium sp. LK31. The sequence continues at coordinate 306,182 of NZ_PDGW01000011.1, forward strand.
AGCTCAGCGCGAAGACCTGGCACCTGCCAGTCGAAGCCATCTTCACGCAAACCCGCAAGAAGAGGCACGGGGACACGGAGAGTCACACCGTCATCAGGGGCGCCCGGTTCGAATTTATAGGACAGTGAGAAATCGACCGAGCCCTGCTGCCACATTTCGGGGAAGGCATTGTCATCGATGTCGCCGGCTTCGGGGTTGAGAAGCTTATTGGGATCAAAGTCCAGTAGATTCGGCTGTTTGGGCTTAGTTTTCTTCCACCAGCGGTCAAAATTGGCGGCCGTGGTGATAGAGGCGGGCAGCTTGGAGTCGTAGAACGCGTAGAGCACGTCGTCATCGACGACAATGCCGCGCGAACGCTGCTTTTCCTCGATCTTCTCGGCCTCGGCCAGTTTGTCTTGGTTGTTCTTGAAGAACTCGTGATGTGTGTTCCACTCGCCGTCGACAAGCGCAGAGCGAATGAAGATCGAGCGGGCGGCATCGGCATCGACTCGGTGATATGGCACCAGGCGATCAACCACCACAGGCACGCCGTAGAGCGTCGACTTCTGGTAAGCCATCGCTGCACCGCGTTTAGTCGACCAGTGAGGCTCTGAGTACTGGTGCTTGAGCAGATGAGGGGCTACCTTCTCTACCCACTGTGGCTGAATCGTGCCTACGTTGCGCGCAAAAGTGCGCGAGGTCTCGACGATTTCCGCAGCCATCACCCAGCGAGGCGGCTTCTTTGCCAACGCGGACGAGGGGTGAATGAGGAACTTCGTGTTTCGGGTGCCAGTAAATTCCTTGCCCTCGCCCTCGCGCGTACCAATCATCGATAACAGACCCGGTAACAGCGACTTTGCCACCTCGTCGGGATCGTCGACACCACTGGTTGAGCTGCGGGCCGAAAGACTCCAGCCCAGCTCAGCCGTTGCCTGGTGGAGTTGACGCACCAAGTCCTGCCACTCCCGAACGCGCAAATAGTGGAGGTACTCGCGCTTGCACATCTTGCGGAACTGGTTACCGCTAAGCTCGCGGCGCTTTTCCTCCAGGTATTGCCAAAGCTTCAGCAGGGAGTTGAAGTCGCTGGTGGTGTCCTTAAAACGGGCATGTAGCTGATCTGCCTGAGCTTGGCACTCCAGCGGACGTTCGCGGACATCCTGCAAAGACAACGCGGCGACAATGACGGTCACAGCCCCAAGAGTGGTGTTTTCGTACCCTTCGACCAGCATGCGGGCAAGGCGCGGGTCGACAGGTATACGGGCAATCTGTCGGCCGATGTCCGTCAGTTCGGGGGCGTCGGCACTGGAGCCGGAGCCAGATTCACGGCCTCTCCCAGACCCCGACGTTGTGGTAATAGCCTGAAGCTCTGTGAGGAGGTTAATGCCATCGCGCACTGCCTTCTGCTCTGGTGGCTGGACAAAGGGGAAGGCCTCAATCGCGCCAAGCCGCAGCGAAATCATTTGCAGTACAACCGAAGCGAGATTGGTGCGCAGAATCTCCGGATCCGTAAACTCGGGGCGCGAGAGAAAATCCTCCTCGCTGTAGAGACGAATCGCCACGCCATCAGCTACACGACCACAGCGTCCAGAGCGCTGATTCGCGGATGCCTGGCTGATGTCCTCGACTGGTAGACGTTGGACCTTCGTGCGGGTGGAGTAGCGGGAAATGCGTGCGGTACCAGTATCGACGACGTACTCGATACCCGGTACTGTCAGCGACGTTTCCGCAATGTTGGTCGCCAGCACAATGCGACGCCCGGAATGCGGGGTGAAGATCCGATGCTGCTCTGCATTAGATAGCCGTCCGAATAGTGGAACGGCTTCTACCCCCTTCCAGTGCTTGCCCTCGATGGCCTCGGCTGCTTCTCGGATCTCGCGCTCACCCGAAAAGAACACCAGGATATCGCCATCGCCAAGCCGCATGAGCTCCTCGCACGCAGCGATAACACCATCGATCTGCTCAATGGCGACTTCCTTTTCTTGCCCATTTTTCGCAACAACAGTCCGCACCAGAGGGCGATAGCGGATTTCTACCGGGTAGGTGCGCCCTGACACCTCGATGATGGGCGCAGGGTGCTCGTCGTCAGGCGCGAAATGACGGGCGAACCGTTCCGGATCAATCGTCGCCGAAGTGATAATGATCTTCAGATCTGGGCGCTGCGGCAGAATATGCTTTAAATATCCCAGCAGGAAGTCGATGTTGAGGCTGCGTTCGTGCGCCTCGTCGATGATGATGGTGTCGTACTCACGTAGCAGGCGGTCGCGGCCAATTTCGGCCAGCAGAATACCGTCGGTCATCAGTTTGATGCAGGTATCCTTGCCGACACGGTCATCGAAACGCACCGCATAGCCGACGTGCTGACCAATCTTTTCGCCCAGCTCATGAGCAATTCGCTCCGCCACCGAACGCGCCGCAATACGACGGGGCTGCGTATGGCCAATCTTGCCGCGTACGCCCCGTCCCAGTTCGAGGCATATCTTCGGAATCTGCGTAGTCTTACCAGAACCAGTCTCACCAGCAATAATGACGACCTGATTGTTCTCAATCGCCTCTGCAATATCGTCGCGGCGCGCGGACACCGGCAACTGCGCCGGGTAGGTGATGCGAGGAATCGCTTTACGACGATCTTCTAACCGCTCCAGCGCAAAGTCGAGGTCTGCAGAGATGGCAGACAGCGCCTTCGGCGCGGATGCTCGCTTCAGCCGACGACGGAAGGACTGAGCCTCCCGAATAGGTAATTGATCAGCGAGCTGGTAGAGCTCTTTTTTACGCGCGTCTTTAACGGGCTTGCCAGAGCGCTGCGGTCTGGCGGAAGTGCGGTTTCCAGAATTGCGGTTTCCCGACTGGACACGTGGAGCTGGTTTATCAGAACGGCTAGGAGTACTCATGGTTGCCTACTAGATTAGCCGCGTCTGGGGAGACAACCCACATCTGTGCTGATTGGAGACGCTCAAAATGGTCCGATGGCAGCAGGGAGCGTCCTACTTTGCCGCCGCTAGCTCTTCGGCAACTTCCTTGCAGTCCTCGCGCCCACAGTGCTGTGTCTCGGTGTGCTCCCAGCAATCATCGCAAATAAGCACCTGACGACGGCAGGTATCTTCGTTGATGCAGTTCTGGAAGGTGTTTGTGGGCTTGCCGCAGTGGACGCAGTGCCCGAGCTGTACGTAGTCCTCGTCTTCGATGCCATCGCCAAACTCCATATGCATGCGCTTGTCGAAGACATAGAGGGAGCCTTCCCACAGCCCCTTATTGCCAAACTTTTCGCCGTAGCGCACAATACCGCCGTCGATTTGGTAGACCTCTTCGAAACCGCGGTTCTTCATAAGTGCGGAGAGGATCTCGCAGCGGATGCCGCCGGTGCAGTAGGAGATAACCGGCTTGTCCTTCATCCAGTCGTACTTACCGGATTCCAGTTCGTCGATGAAGTCGTGCGTGGTCTTTACGTCCGGGACGACAGCGTTTTTAAACTTGCCAATCTCGGCTTCCATTGCGTTGCGGCCATCGAAGAAGATGACATCGTCGCCGCGTTCCTCGACCAGTTTATTGACCTCTTCCGGCTTCAAATGTGTGCCGCCGCCAATGACACCATCGACATCGACTTTCAGCTCACCCGGAGCACCGAAAGCGACGATTTCGTCGCGAACCCTGACGGAGAGTTTTGGAAAGTCATCAGCGCCGCCTTCGCTCCACTTGAACTGCATGGAGTGAAAAGCGGGGTACTGCTTGGTTTTCTTGATGTACTTCTTGCAGGCATCGAGATCACCGCCGACGGTGCCATTGATGCCGTGCTCGGACACCAGAATGCGGCCCTTGAGCCCTAACGACTCGCAAAGATCGCGCTGCCACAGCATGATGGCACGCGGATCGGACAGTGGGGCGAACTGGTAGTACAGAAGAATCTTGCTGATGCTCACGGGGACTATTCTAGTCTGCTCTCTCAGTTATCCTATTTTCGGCGTGAGCTGCTGGTATGGCTTAGTGCTTCTGATAGAGAGCCTTCTTCTGGTACTTAGGCTCCGAAGTCACTAGCACACCGAGGTTGCGGAAAATTGTTTCGTCCACGCTGCCCAGAATGGTAGTGGTGTGGACATCACAGTTTCGAAGGTTCTTCAGCTCGGCGAGGGCTGCGCGGGCATCGTCGCTGGTGGCCGCCGACACGGAAAGGGCGATAAGAACCTCGTCGGTATGCAAGCGGGGGTTGCGGCTGCCCAGGTGATGCGTCTTAAGCGTTTGAATTGGCTCAATGGCAGCAGGGGAGAGCAAGTGCAAGTCCGGGTCGATATTGGCGAGCTTCTTGAGAGCGTTGAGGAGCATTGCTGCTGAGCATCCGAGTAGTTCAGAAGTCTTGCCCGTGATGATTGTGCCATCGTGCAATTCGATTGCGCTGCCCGGCGCCCCGGTAGATTTCTCAACTTCAAGCGCTGGTGCGACGACTCGGCGGGCGGCTGTCGACACGTTGGCCTTGCTCATAATCATGGCAATGCGCTGCGAGACTTCGTCGTCTGCGCTGTTCTTGTGTTCGTCGACAAGAGCCTTGTAGTAACGGCGAACGATTTCCTGGTTGGATGCCTCTCGGCACACTTCGTCATCGTCGATACAGTAACCGGCCATATTGACGCCCATGTCGGTCGGTGACTTGTACGGTGACTCGCCCGCGAGCTTCTCCAACAGAGTGCGCAGCAGTGGGAAGACCTCGACATCACGGTTATAGCTGGTGACCTTGGTGTCATAGGCGGCCAAATGAAAAGGGTCGATGAGATTGATGTCATCGAGATCAGCCGTTGCCGCCTCGTAGGCCAGATTTACCGGGTGTTCGAGTGCCAGGTTCCAGATAGGGAAGGTCTCAAACTTTGCGTAACCGGAACGAATTCCGTGTTTGTGATCGTGATAAATCTGCGATAGACAGGTCGCTAGCTTTCCAGAGCCCGGGCCCGGCGCTGTAACAACGACCAAGTCCCGCGACGTTTGCGCCCATTCATTCAGCCCGAAGCCGGCTTCACTGACAATTTTCTCCGTGTTTGTCGGGTAGCCCTCGATATTGCGATGGCGGATGACGCTCAATCCGAGTCGCTGTAGGCGCTCAATGAAGTTCTTTGCCAGGGTGTTGTCGTCGGAAAGCTGCGTGACGACGACGCTGCCGACTAGAAACCCGCGTTCACGAAAGACATCGACGAGGCGCAGCACATCGTCTTCGTAAGTGATGTCGAGGTCAGCGCGGACCTTGTGGCGTTCCAAATCCTTGGCATTGATGCACACCATGATTTCCAGATCGTCTTTGAGGCGATCGAGCATAGCGATTTTATTGTCAGGCGTGAAGCCGGGGAGCACGCGCGAGGCATGCATGTCATCAAATAGCTTGCCGCCCATTTCGAGATAGAGCTTGCCGCCTTCACCTGCGATGTCTGCGCGCCGCTTCTTAATATGAGCGGATTGCATTTCGATGTACTTTTCGCGGTTAAAACCGACAGCCTGAGCCATGGTGCCCTTTCTGAAGTTGTGTCTGCGGGGAGCGCGCTAAAGCTTGCGAAATTCTACTGTGTCCATGGTAGTGATACTGCCTTGCGAATGTTGTATCGGTTACTGCTGTCGCGGGGGGAATTTTGGGAACTTTGGCTTATTAGGCCACGCGTAGGGGATTGTCTGATTAATCTCCCATGTATTGATATTCAAAAAGAAATATGAAGAGGATGTGACATGCTCGATCCCCAGATGGCATCATCGTCGAATTCGGCAGAACCAACCGCACGCGCCCCGTACCAAGTGGGCAGGCGAGGCTTCCTCGTCGGAGCAACTGCCGTGTCAGCTGCGAGTATGATGCCTGCCGTAAATGGTGCATCAAAGGCAAACGCCGCTCCTGCAAACGGGGCTTCTGCCGCCGCGGGGAATTCGACCACCAATTTGAATGTCGGTCGAGGAATGGCTGACATGACAGGCGAGCCACTCGGCGCTGGCATGAACGGGTATGCGGTCATGGACCAGACCACCTCGGGTCTGCGTCTTCGCCAGATGGCGCGTGCATTCATCTTCGGTGATGACAACGACAACCGTGTCGTCCACGTCACCGCAGATATGGGGCTCATGTTCCAGTCCATCCAGATGGAAGTTCTGCGGCGACTGCGAGCTCTCTTCGGAGACCTCTACCACGAGGGCAACGTGCTTATCTGCGCATCTCATACGCATGTCGCGCCGGGTGGTACATCGGGCCATCTTATGGTCGACCTGACTACTCTCGGATTCCGTCCCGTCACTTTCGAAGCTGTAGTCGTCGGTGTGGTCAAGGCTATTGAACGTGCACACGCTGATTACCAGCCGTCGACTATCCACCTGACCAAGGGGATTGCCCAGGATGCGGGTGTTAACCGCTCCCTGGAGGCATTCAGGCGTAACCCCGAGGAAGAACAGCGTCTTTTCCCCGACGGAGTCAACCCGGAAAGCCATACACTGCACGTGAGTCGTGGTGGTCGCGAAGTCGGCTTCATTAACTGGTATGGAATTCATCCGACCACCTTCGGTCCCGAGCACACCATCATCGACGGCGACAACAAGGGCTACGCAGCATGGAAGGTTGAGGTCGACCGCGGGGTTACCCACCGTGAGCCGGCCGATGCCCCCTTTGTCGCCGCATTTACCATGTCGTGCCCGGGTGACATCAGCCCGAACATGGGGCTCGTGCCAAATTCGGGCCCAGGCAACGGAGACGAAGCAGAGTCTGCCCGCATTCTCGGTCAGCGTCAGATTGACGCTACCCAGGGACAGACCATTGCACTGCCAGGAGGCGGTATCTCCACTGTCCACAAGTGGGTCAACCTGGGCGATGTCGACATCGACGGCCAATTCACGCCCGACGGCCAGCCGCATCGCACTGGACCTGCAATCCTCGGTGCGGCCTTCGCAGCCAGTAGCCAGGAGGATGGCGGTGGAGAACCAGCCCTCGGGTTCAACGAAGGCGAGCGCGGCGGTACGCCGTGGGTGCACCAGCTCAATAACGTCGTACTCCCGAAAAACATCGGGGAGATTCAGGGCAACAAAGAGTGCCTGCTGCCAGTCGGCTACATCGATGGTCTTCTCCAGCAGACCCACATGTTCTCCATCACCCGCATCGGTGGCTTCACCTTGATCACCAATGGCCTTGAACCCACCACAATGTCGGGCTACCGCATGCGTCAGCACGTCGCTGAAGTCCTCGGTGTTCCAATCGATACTGTCATCTGCCAGGGCTACACCAACAGCTATGGCCACTACGTCGCTACCCCAGAGGAATACGATCAGCAGGACTACGAGGGCGGCGCAACGGCTTTCGGCAAGTACACGCTCAGTGCGATGATTTCCATTTATCACAATCTCGCTCACGCGCTTGCCGACGGCATTGCGGTCGAGCCAGGCCGTGCGGCAGGCGATCTCACTGGCATCATCCCGCCGTCGCCAGCAGGAGGAAAGGTTATCGATTCCGCTCCAATGGGCAAGAATTTTGGTGACGTGCTTGAATCCACGGCAAGCGTCACGGTAGGGCAGAAAGCCGTTGCCCAATTCGTCGCGGCAAATCCGAATAACGACTTGCGACTGGAAGACGGCTACCTACTTATCAAGAATGACCGCGGTGAGATTGTTTCCGACGACTGGGACCAGGCAACTGTCATTGAATTTGCCAAGGACGGTATTTATACCACCGCCAAGGTCACTTGGGAGACCGGAGGAGTCGCGCCGGGCAAGTATGACATCATCGTGCGTGGTAGCGCGTTGGGTGTCGGTGATTCATTGAACGAATTCGAGGGAGTCGCTTCGGTGGAGCTCGTGTAAGAACGTCCAATTAAATACATTAATGCGCACAATGTGACTTATACTTTGGCCCATTAAAATCTCATCAAGGGCTTGTCTCACGTATAGTCCGTTGTGCGCATTATTTGTATGTATCCGTCAATTTGGCAGGAGCAGTCTGCTTCATGAATACCCCAAACAATCCATACAGCAACAACGATCCTTACGGTGACGGCAGCCGGGACAATGAGTCCAGTAACTATGACTCCCAGAGCCACGGTTTTCCCAACAATGGTTCGCAGGACTACAACCCTTACGGGTTCGATTCGGACGCACAACATGGCTCGCGTGGACCAGAGGATTCGCCACAGTGGAATCAGGCTTACGGTAGGGAACAGGCCTATGGCGATATTCCGTCCTACGGAACTGGTGAGCCAAGCGAGAACTATGGTGGCCAGCCCTATGGTGCGGGATCAAGCTACTGGCAGCAACCGGCAGGGGGGAATCCTGCAGCCGGTGCACTTGCTCCCGGAGTCAACATGCCAGGTGGCAATGAGCCACCGGTGAAGCCTGTGGCACAAGGGCCGACGAAGGTCGACATTGGAAGTGCCTTTTCCGCGGCGTTTCGTAGTCTAAATAGCAATTTTGCTTCTTGGCTTGGCGTCATGCTGACGTTCTTCGCCGTCCTAGTCGCCCTGATTGTTGGCGCAGCGGCAATTCTCTTTGCCTCTGGTGACTTCGATCCGGAATTTGAGCCGAACTATCCAGGCGATGTTCCGTTTGAGGATCTAGGGTCAATGTTCGCGACTGTCGGCGCGATGGCACTCCTATTTGCCGTGGGCATGTTCGCGATGCAGGCATTTATGTTGCGCGGTGCATTCGACGCTGTCGATGGGCGAGTGCCGAACTACGGTACTTTCTTCCGTGTAAACAGGTGGGGGTCTCTTATCGGTGTCTACATTGTCACGTTCCTGGTGGGACTGCTCGCCATGCTGCCGGGGATGGTGCTCTTCATCGCTGGAGCATCCCTGTCCGCCAATGGCAGTGAAGCTGCCGCGGCGATGATTCCACTGGGCTACTTGGTTTTGTTGTTGACGTCGATTTTCATCATGCCAATTACAGCGACTATGCCACTACTTGTTTTCGATGGTCGAGCAACTGCGCTTGAGGCGCCGGTTGTCGCTTGGCGCCTGGTAAAGCCCCAATATTGGACGATGCTTGTTGCATTCATTCTGACGTCGATTGTTTCTTCCGCAGGTGCGATGCTCTTCTATATTGGCATCCTGTACACAATGCCGCTGGCTATGCTGGTTCAGGTGCACATCTACCGCCAGCTCATCGGTGGCCGGCGAGTTATTAATGACGCGCAGGAAAATCCGGGCTATTACCCTCCGCAGCAGTAGCCGAAACGAATAAGAAAAAGCGCCCAAGGAACCGGTACAAATTGGTTCCTTGGGCGTTATTTGATCAGCAGGAAATCCTGCGGGGGAGCGTTCGACTATCAAAGCCGAACGTATCCTCCTAATACTTAGCGGGTAGCCTCAGCGAAGACAGCCTGTGCAATACCAGAGACGGTGCCTGCAATCTTCACAGCTTCCCAGACCTGCTCCTTGGTCAGACCAGCATCGCGGACGACCTTTGCGTGGGAGGTCACGCATGCTGCACAGCCGTTGATGGCAGAAACTGCCAGAGACCACAGCTCGAAGTCTTCCTTCTCGGCACCCGGATTGGAGATGATGTTCATGCGCAGACCGAACTTGACCTGTGCGTAGTCATCACCGAGCATGTGGCGAGTGCGGTAAGCGACGTTGTTCATGCCCATAACGGTGGCCGCACCAAGCGCAGACTCGAAAGCCTCGTCAGACAGGTGCTCCTTGGCTTCCTCAGCAATCTCGGAGAAAACGGTCTCGTTGCGGGTGGCAGCAGCAGATGCAAGCAGGGTACCCCACAGCTGCTGCTCGGAGAGTTCCGTAGAACGGGTGAGAGTGCCAAGGTTCAGCTTCATGTCCTTGGCGTACTCCGGTAGGCCGGAACGAAGGTTATCGATGCTCATATGAGTTACTTCAGCTCCTGCTTCAGAACATCCATCTTGTCGATGTTCTTGGTCGGGTCATTCTTCTGCCAGTTACATGCGCAGACCTCTTCAGACTGAAGAGCGTCGAGAACACGCAGAACCTCGTCAACGTTACGACCGACAGCGTCCGGGGTAACGGAGACGAACTGAATGATGCCGTCCGGGTCAATGATGAAGGTTGCGCGGTCTGCAACACCGTCAGCGTTCTCGACGCCGAGTGCACGCATCAGGTCGTGGCGGATGTCGGAGAACATCGGGAACGGGATGTCCAGCAGTTCCTCGTGGGTTGCACGCCAGTTGAAGTGGGAGAACTCGTTGTCGCCAGAGCCACCGAGAATAACGGTGTCGCGGTCTTCGAATTCCTCGTTCAGCTTGCCGAATGCAGCAATCTCAGTCGGGCAGACAAAGGTGAAGTCCTTCGGGTAGAAGAAGACGACTTTCCACTTACCCTCGTAGGACTCATTGGTTACCTGCTCGAAGTAGTCATCCGGAGAAGAAGCGTTTGCATCACGCAGGTTGCCGCCCTTCAGAGCGGTCAGAGAAAACTCGGGGAACTTGTCGCCAACAGTCAAAATTGCCATGGAATCCTCCTGAATGTATTCCTTTTGGGGTCACACACCATTATGCCTATGGATCCCCGAACCGTCAAGAGGAAAAAGTTAATAAGCTCGTGTAGGCTTATAGGTATGCGTAATAGAGATTATCGGCCCACTTTGCCTCAGTTACGTGCCTTTGTCGCGATTGCCGATACCGGTCACTTCGGTCAAGCCGCTGCCCGCCTCGGCATTTCACAGCCCAGCCTGTCACAAGCGCTTTCTACCCTTGAGCAGGGACTGGGGGTGCAGCTTGTAGAGCGTTCGACTCGCCGAGTGCTGGTGACGCCACTCGGTCGCGGTCTGATTCCATATGCCCGCCAAGCATCTGAAATTGTTGACGAGATCGTTGCTCGCGCCTCTGGCCGTACAGATGATTTGTCCGGACCACTATCCATTGGTGTTATCCCTACGGTTGCTCCATACGTGCTGCCCAACTTCCTCCAGTTGGTTCGTGACGAGCTGCCAGATCTAAAGCCTAGGATCGTCGAAGAGCCGACCGAGCGTCTCATCGAATCACTTCGCTCCGGCACCATTGATGCAGCGATCATGGCACTGCCGTCTGATGTGCCTTCCTTTGAAGAGATTTACCTCTACGACGAGGAGTTCTACATCGTCGTGCCAGAGGATCATCCGCTGGCCGGTAAAGAAGACGTAAAGCTTGAGGCGATCAGGGACTTGGACTTGCTCCTGCTTGACGACGGTCATTGCCTGCGTGACCAGGTGTTGGATATTTGTCGCAAGGTCGATGCTGTTCACGGCGAGACCTCCAGCTTGGAAACACGGGCGGCTTCTCTATCGACCGTCGTGCAGTGTGTTGCCGGTGGGTTGGGGCAGTCGCTTGTACCGGAATCGGCTGTCAAGATTGAGGCCGACCGACCCGGCCTGGCTGTTGCGCGATTCGAAGGTCCGGCACGGCCGGGACGCACCATTGGGCTGGTTCACCGCGCATCATCGGTACGCGGCGGCGAGTTCAATCGAATTGCCGAACTGGTACGGCAAGCATACATAGACGCTGTTGCCTAAAGCTCTCTTGGCGCATGCTGCAATAGCGTACGAAATAAGCAAAAACCGGGCTGGCAGTTCCAGCCCGGTTTTTCGCGTTTATCCCTGAATAATTCGCAGCGATGCCAACCTGACCTCGCCGTATTCATCAGATGCAGCCAAGTCAACGTCCGCTTCAAAGCGCCAGCCGTGGTCGCCCTCAGGGTCATCGAGTATCTGGATCACATGCCATAGGCCCTCACCAGCCTTGCGGTCAATCGAAATCATATCGCCGCCGCGAGCCTTTGCATCGATCCCTAGGTCATCGTATTCATCGAAGTAGTCATCCATCGCGGCAGGCCAATCTGGCGCATCGTCGAGGTAGTTGTCCAGGTCGGCCAGCTCCTCCTCCTTTTCAAAGGCAAAGAGCTGCACGTGGCGAAACATGAGATTGCGCACCATACGGGTAAATGCACGTTCGTTGCCTGTAAGGGGCCGCGACTCGTCGGTGCCAAAAGCCGCTTCCTTGAGAGTTTCCTCGTCCAATGGCTTGTCCGGATCGGCCATCTGCGCCCATTCATCCACCAGGGAGTTATCCACCTGCACAACGAGCTCGCCGAGCCATTCCACAATGTCCCGGAGTTCCTCGTTAGCGGCTTCCGGAGGGAGAGTGTGTCGCAAAGTGCGCCAGGCATCGGTGAGGTAGCGCAGGAAAATACCTTCAGAGCGGGCAATTCCATACTCAGATACCACGTCCGAGAAAGTCATGGCCTTTTCCACCATCTCGCGCACCACAGACTTGGGCGACAGCGAAAACTCACGCACCCACGGGTGACCTTGAGCATAGGTGTCGAATGCGCCCTCCAGCTCGTCGGCAAGCGGCATCGGCCATGTGATGTCTTCGACGATGTTCATACGTTCGGTGTAATCAACACCCTCGGCCTTGAGCGCGGCGATTTCTTCACCGCGTGCCTTTTTCTGCTGCGCGATGAGCAGTGGGCGAGGGTCTTCCAGAATTGACTCAAACACACTGATGACATCGAGTGCGTAGTTCGGGCTGTCCTTATCCAACAGTTCGAGCGCGGCGATGGCGAAAGGCGACAGCGGCTGATTGAGCGCGAAGTCACGCTGCAGCTCCATTGTCAGCTCGGGGCGGCAGTCATCGCCCTCGCCATGCATGACGACGATTCCCGCGTTGACCAAACCGCGGTAGAGCTCAATTGCGGTCAGAATAGCCTCATTTTGCTGGTGGCGGGTGTCGTGATTGGTGCGCAGCAGATGACGCATGTGTTCGTAGGTATCGCCACCACGTGCAATGACGTTGAGCAACATACCGTTGGTAACTGCAAAGCGACTGGTCAGCGGCTCTGGTGGCTGAGAAACGATTTTGTCGAAGGTCTTCTCCGACCATGTCACTTCGCCCTTGGGAACGGACTTCAGCCGCAACTTCTTCAGTTTGGCCTCATCCTGGCCGGCACGGCGACGCAGCTTGGCGTTTTCGATTTCGTGTTCAGGTGCTTCGACAACTACGGTGCCCTCGGTGTCGTAGCCAGCACGGCCGGCGCGTCCAGCAATCTGGTGGAACTCGCGTGACTTGAGAATTCGGCTACGACGGCCATCGAATTTGGCCAAACCGGTAATCAGCACCGTGCGAATAGGCACGTTGATGCCGACGCCGAGGGTATCCGTGCCGCAGATGACCTTCAGCAGACCAGTCTGAGAGAGACGCTCAACCAAACGACGGTACTTCGGCAGCATTCCCGCATGGTGGACGCCAATTCCCTGGCGCACCAACTTGGAAAGAACTCGACCAAAGGCCGTGGTAAACCGGAAATCGCCAATCTCCTCGCGAATCCGCTCCTTTTCCTCCTTCGTCAGCAACTTCAGACCGGTCAGTGCTTGGGCCTGTTCAGCTGCTTGGCGCTGGGAGAAAAAGACGATGTAGATTGGGGCTTTGCCAGATTCCAACAGCTCTGCGAGCGTGTCATGAACTGGCGTGTAGACATAGTGGAAATCCAACGGCACGGGGCGCGTCGTACCTGTAACGAGGTTGACGTCGAGGCCCGTGCGTTCCTTCAGATCCGTCTCAAACTTTTGAGTATCGCCGAGAGTGGCGGACATCAACAGGAATTGGCAACGGGAAAGCTCGAGCAGTGGCACCTGCCATGCCCAGCCGCGGTCGGGATCCGCATAGAAGTGGAATTCATCCATGACCACTTGGTCAATATCGGCATCGGCCCCGTCGCGCAGAGCGATATTGGCAACAATTTCCGCAGTTGCGCAGATGATGGGGGCGCCGCCGTTGACCGTGGCATCGCCGGTCATCATACCGACATTTTCAGCGCCAAAGACCTCGCAGAGGGCAAAAAACTTCTCGCTGACCAAGGCCTTGATTGGCGCTGTGTAAAAGCTGCGCTGACCACGGGCAAGCGCGCAGAAATGGGCGGCGATAGCTACCATCGACTTGCCCGACCCCGTTGGAGTGGCAAGGATGACATGGTCGCCACCAGCCAAACCGATAGCGGCCTCTTCCTGCGCCGGGTAGAGCGTGATGCCCTGATCCCTGGTCCAGGCAATGAACGAGTCCATAATCGCATCGTCGAAAAGGGACTCAGGAACCTCAGCTAGGTCGGGAAGCATTTCAGATAGTGACACGCTTCCCACCCTAGCGGTAACCCCGGATTAGAAGCGGAACCAGGGCTTCCAGCCACGCCGACGACGAGGCTTTTCCGGTTCACCGGATTCTTCGCTTTCTGCCTGCTCTTCCCGAGGCTGCTCTTCCCGAGGCTGTTCAGACTCAGGCTGTTCGGCAGTTTCGTCTGCAGAAAACTCCGCAGACTTATCATCCGCCGAGGTCGACTCGGGTTCTTCCGAGTGTGCGTCAGCGTCCTCTGATGTAGTTGCCGAGGAATCCGCGTTGGCCGGGGTTTCCTCCTCGGCGTCAAGCGAGGAAGAGTCCTCTACGGGACGCAGCGGTTGGGAAGCGAGGAACTTCTCGAACTCAGCGCCAATCTCGTCGGCCGAAGGCATCTCGCCGTTAGGCCCAAGCAGGGGAGACGTCTCTAGCTCTTGGCGACGTTGAACTTCCTGGTCGTACTGTTCCTCGAGAAGATTGACCAGCTGAGAGACCTCGCCGGAATCATTCGTCTGCGTATTGAGCAGCTCCGCCACCCGCGCGGATTCCTTCTCCAACGCCTCAAGCGGGAGCTCGAGCTTGGCTAGCTTTGCTACCTCCTGCAACAGCCGCAGTGATGCCAGCGGATACTCAGAGGCCGCGACATAGTGTGGCACCTGCGCGGTGAAGCCGAAGGCATCACAACCGCGGCTTGCGAGCTCATACTCAATGTTCAGGCTCGCAGCACCCGGAACCGTGACGCGGTTGCCCCAGGTATGCATATCACTGAGTTTCCGCTTATCTGTGCCATGGGCGATGATGCCTAGCGGTCGGGTGTGCGGAACCGTCATCGGCGCCGAGTACAGTGACACAGTCCGACCGACATCGTAGCGCTCTGCCAAATCTGCGACCGCAGTCGAGAAAGCCTCCCACCGCATGTCTGGCTCAGGGCCAGACAGCAGTAAGAACGGCTTGCCGACGTTGTCGCGAACCACATTGAGTGACAGGTTCAAATCGGATACATCCACAATCTGGTCGTGGTTCATCGTCACAGAGGGACGGCGAGAACGATAATCAATCAGCTCGTCGATAGAAAAGTTCACCAATGGACGGTGCTCGAGAGCATCCAAGAGGAAACTAGCTGATTCCGAGACGGCATTACCGGCATCCGCATAACCGCTAAGTGCAATGACCAGGGTCAGATGGCCCTCGCTTCCCGTTACGTCAGGAACCGGAAAAACTACCTCGTACATATTGCCCTGAGGCTTGTCGGTCGGATCACTCACGTACGACTACCTCCTGCATCACATTTTTCGTCATTTGAAGTAAACAACCACGATACCGCAGAAACTATTCCAGTTATCCACAAGTAGAAAGTAGTCCACAGATGGGCCGATTTTTCCGGTCGCGCACAAGCAAGGCTGTTGCGGATTCGATAACAATGAGAGCCACCAGATGGCGAGAGGATTGTCCGCTGTCGAGCTATTCCAATGGGGGAAAAGGGGTAAGGAATTAATGGGAAACAAACAGAACTTCGGTGCAGGACAAAAGCCTGAAATTGAGCCGAGTGTTTTTCTGACGAACCTGCCGGGAATCGTTGGATTCTATCCGCGGGGGCAGGTAGTGATTGCGGCGTTGTATCGTCAGCAGGTCGAAGATCTCATCGATGGCAAGGTCGAGTTTGATCCGACAGCGCATGCTGGCCCGATGCTGATTAAGGATGTGGCCTCGATGGAGAACAATCCTGACTTGGTGCGGGCAGCCGCGGACTTCCTGCTCGATGAAGGATGCACTCACGCAGATGTGTTTATCATCGACGAATCCTGGGGGATTGAAAAGGACTCCACACCTATTACAGGCTGGCTGCGAGAAGGCGGCCTGCATGAGGTGCGTTTGGCGGGCGTTGCCACTATTGCTGCGGGGGAAGTTGTCACGGACGAGCAGGGAGAGATCGTCGGCATTGTCGGTGACAGTCTGATGACCGACAATGCAAATCTAATCTCCCGGCAGGGAGAGCAGATTTTCAAAAACTATGAGGAGTACCGCAGCTATTTTCGAGGTGGCCAATTCCACGACAGTAAAGACAGGGCTCTGATTGAACGCCTCCGGGAACGAGCGACAGCCGTTGAGCAGCCGAGGAAGCTCAAAATTGGTTCGGACAATCCCGCGCTCATTGAGCACTTCGACATGCTCAAAACCGCCGTGGAAAACGTGGCCGATGGTGTGATGGATGCACATGAGGCGGTGCGCGATGAAAACGCAGGATATGCCATTGCAGCAGCACTGACCAACGTCACCTTGCGCGATATGTCCATGATTTTCATTACTACGCAGTTGGCGCAATCAATGGGAGAAATCTGGCGCGAGGCCGCAATCGTCCACCGCGGCAGCCTGCGTGCTAACGCTTTAGCGTGTTTTGCCATCGCAAAGTTCGCGGCTGGGCTGGAGAACTATGCGCAAACAGCTCTCGATGAGGCAGCGGGGGAGCAACCGAATCATTCACTGACTCAGTTGCTGGAAATTGCGGTCGCCAATCAAATTGTGCCGAGGTGCGTTGGCACAATTCTTGGTGCGGCACAAGAGGTGCTGCGCAGGGTATACAAGGTGAAAATGCCGCGTATTGATTAGCGACCCTGCAAGCTGTGCTGCAGTACCTAGCGGTGCGCCGAGTGGGCTCGGTCGCCGAGGTTCTTGGTGTACTCCCATGCATCGGCGACGATGGTTTCCAGCTCCGTATGATTGGGCTTCCATCCGAGCTCGTCCATGGCGCGCTGAGAAGAGGCAATAAGGGTTGCCGGATCACCGGCTCTACGCGGTGCATCCTCAGCAGGAATCGGGTGACCGGTGACCTTACGGCAGGTCTCAATAACCTGGCGAACCGAAAAGCCGTCGCCAGAACCGAGGTTGAAGATACGGTGGGTTCCCGGCGTGTTGGACTCCAGTGCCAAGACGTGCGCATCGGCGAGGTCTTTGATGTGGATGTAGTCACGAACCGCGGTGCCGTCCGGAGTCGGCCAGTCATTGCCAAAGACCATAATCTTGTCGCGGTGACCGAGCGCAACCTGCAGTACCAGGGGGATGAGGTGAGTTTCCACCTCACGGTTTTCGCCAAAACCGCCCCAGGCACCCGCCACATTGAAGTAACGCAAGCTGGTAGCGCCGATGTTGTATGCCTTGGCGTAAGACGAGATGGCGTAGTCCATGGCCAGCTTGGTGGCACCGTAAGGGTTGGTCGGTGCGGTTGGCATGTCTTCGGTAATTGGTGTCTTCTCTGGCTCACCGTAGGTTGCAGCTGTCGAAGAGAACACCAGGTTATTCGTACCGGTATCACGCATTGCGTCGAGTAGCTTCAGGGTTTGGCCCACATTGTTGTGCCAGTAGTCGGAAGGAACCTCAACAGACTCGCCAACAAGCGATTTCGCAGCGAAATGAACGACGCCGTCGAAGCTGTCGGAGGACAGAACCTCGTAGGCCTTGTCCGCCACATCGCCTTCGACTAGGGTCGCGCCCTCTGGCACCGCATCACGGTTGCCAACAGAGAAGTTGTCCAGAATGGTGACGTCGTGGCCAAGAGAAATCAATACTGCCGAGCACACGCTACCGACGTAGCCGGCACCACCAGTGACGAGGAGTTTCATTTGATAATCACCATGATTGCGTGAGACAGAGTATCCGGAATGTCAAGAGAATGATCACCACGGGCGAGAGTCACGCGGCCGGCGGCAACCTCGGCAAGTGCCTCAGTACCCGGCATAATTCCAGCCTTGTGGAGACGCTTCATGTAGCTCTGCTCGACCTGCAGGATTTCGTTAATCTGGACGATCTCAACGGTGTACTCGCCGGGGTTTAGATCGGACAGTCGGCGAACGTTCTCTAACGACTCTGGTGACTGAGTCCCACCGAGGTCTCCCAAACCGGGAATCGGATTGCCGAATGGGGAGCGTGTGTAAGAGTCAAGCACGTCGAGAAGTTTGCGCTCGACCTCGTCACTCATTACGTGCTCCCAGCGGCAGGCTTCGTCGTGAACCTTGTCCCATTCGAGGCCAATGACATCCGTAAGTAGGCGCTCAGCTAGGCGGTGCTTACGCATGACAGCCGTGGCCAGCCTGCGGCCCTCGTCGGAAAGCTGCAAGCTGCGATCTGGGGCAACTACGAGAAGGCCATCGCGCTCCATGCGCGCAACGGTTTGGCTAACGGTCGGCCCCGACTGCTCAAGGCGTTCGGCAATGCGAGCACGCAAAGGAATGATGCCCTCTTCTTCGAGTTCGAAAATCGTACGTAAGTACATTTCCGTGGTGTCAACCAAATCCCTCACGGTTTTCCTCCGATAACACAGTCTTAAAAGTTTTCACTCAAGTATTAGGATAACCACACTTGCGCAAGAAAGATGTTAGGGCTCGCAAATCTAGTGGCTTTGGTGCTGATTAGGCAGCGAAAAGCTTGGTTCGGTGGGCGCTGCTGAGACGGAAGGGAGCGTACGCGATGTCGAAAGTTCGACGTGCAGACGAAAACGCCGACCGCCAGTGTGGATGAAACTCCGGCACGGGGTCGGCATTGAAGTCCAGCTCTATCTCAGGGCTGAAATTAGGAACCCTATCGATGTCACCGCCATGTGGCGTTAGTTTGCGTACTCACGCAGCTTGTCAGCACGGTCACCCTCGCGGAGCTTGGACATAACTTCCCGCTCAATCTGGCGGACGCGCTCTCGAGACAGGCCAAAGTGGCGGCCAATCTGATCCAGCGTGCGGGGCAGGCCATCGTCGAGACCGTAGCGGAGCTTAATAACTTCCTGCTCTCGAATCTCGAGAGTGGACAGAACCTTGCGGACATCGTGGTGACGCAGGGAAGCGACAACTGCCTCCTCGGCATCAGTTGCCTCTGAGTCCTCGATGAAGTCTCCCAGAGGAGCTTCCTCATCAGTGCCCACCGGCATGTCCAAGCTCACCGGGTCGCGGGACTGACGCAGCAGCATCTCAATCTTGGCTTCTGGAATGCCGGATTCCTCTGCCAATTCCTCATTCGTAGCCTCACGGCCGAGTTGCTGGTAGAGCTCACGCTTGATACGAGAAATCTTGTTGACCTGCTCAACCAAATGAACAGGGAGGCGAATGGTGCGCGACTGATCAGCCATACCGCGGGTAATAGCTTGGCGAATCCACCACGTTGCGTAAGTGGAGAACTTGAAACCCTTGGTGTAGTCGAACTTTTCCATGGCGCGGATGAGGCCCAAGTTGCCCTCCTGGATTAGATCCAGCAGAGGCATACCGCGGTTGGTGTAGCGCTTCGCCAGCGAGACCACAAGACGGAGATTGGCTTCGAGTAGGTGGGCGCGTGCAGCCTTACCTTCCTTTGCCAAAATCTTGACATCACGCTTCTTTGCGCGGGTCATTTTCGCGCCGGTCTGCAGCAAATGCTCGGCGTATACACCGGCTTCAATGCGCTTAGAAAGTTCCACCTCTTCTTCAGCGCTGAGAAGAGCAGTCTTTCCGATGCCGTTCAAATACACACGAACCAAATCGGCGGACGGATTGGAGTTATTGCCAGTGCGGCGCCCCTTGTCCCGTGGCTGACCTTCCAGTTCGTCATTTTGAATATCGGCACTCTTCATGAATCTGCCTCCTGGATTTTTAAGTGGACTCGATAACTACAACGCACGGAGTTACGGAAATGTTCCCGTGAAAGTTGATGAATGTCAATAGGGTAATTTTGCCATGCAAATATAATGTTAAGAAAAACTGCCGCGACTAGCATTCTATGAGAACTGTAAAGGGTCCATCATTGACGGATGCGACCTCCATCATCGCTCCAAATTGTCCCGTTTCGACCGTCAAGCCACGATTGCGCAAGTTCTCGACAATTTTTTCTATGACGGGTCCGGCCTCTGGGCCCGGAGCCGCGTCTACCCACGACGGCCGCCGTCCCTTCTTTGTCGCCCCCATCAACGTGAATTGGCTAACAACGAGCACCGGGGCGCCAGCGTCGACAGCGCTGAGCTCGCCATCCAGAATGCGCAGCTCCGCAATCTTGCGGGCCATCGTTTCCCAAGCATCGGCAGTGTCCTCGCGGCCAACACCTACGAGCGCCAAAATGGCGCCGGTATCGCCTCCGTCAACGTGGCCAACAACGGAGCCGTCGACAGTGACTGACGCGGATTTAACTCGGGTGAGAACGGCTTTCATTTACTGTTTATCCTCCAAGAGCTCGGCGGGGAGAATCAGACCATGGCGAACCAAGTCAACGACGATGGGAACTAGGGCGTCCTTGATTGCAGGGACTTCGGACTCATCAAAGGCTCCAAACATTGCCATGATGTCGATGACGGAGCCCAGGGCAGCTTCGGGATGCAGTGCACCCAGGATGGTTGCGACGGACTCATCGATTGAGTGTGTCCAGGCGGGGCCGTCGGTGCGTGAGATGCGCGTATCGAACTCAGTGAAGCCCTGGCCGCTGTCGACGTCGGCAAGCGAAACGCGTTCTAAGGCGACGCCGGGTCGCACAGTAAAGGCAGCTTCGAGGATGGTGTTAGCAGTTTGTGCGCGAAGCCATTCGGCGCGGCCGAGATACTCCTGGGCTTCGGCGCCGAAGGGAGCGGCCAAAGGCTGCGGCATTTCTTCGCACACGGCGGAAGTCGGGCCGGCAATGCGTTGGACTGTGATGTAGCCGAACCCGATGCCTGTCACGCCGCTGTTGCGGAAGTGCTCCAGCCAGGCACGGGAGCGCTCGCAGCCTTCTGGGCTGCGGGGGTCGATGGACTCGTCTCGAAGCCAGGTGCCGATGTATTCCGCCGGCGTGGCGACATCTCGTTGTGTTACCCACACTTCGAGGCCTTCAGCAGGGAGCCAAGAGGCGATGCGCTGTTGCCAACTTTCGCCTTCGATATGGGCCCAAGCACCGAGCAGATGCGCCGTGCCGCCGTCGGTGAGATGGTCGGCCAGACCGCGGATCATAAGTTCGGTGGCACCGTCCAGATTCAATCCTGAGTCACGGTAAACATGTTCCACACTTGGCAGCCCTACGACGAACGGCGGGTTCGCCACAATGCGGTCAAACTTCTTGGCTGCAACCGGTTCAAACCAGGATCCTTCGAGGACCTGCGCCTGGGCGAAGCCATTAGCTGCGAAAGTAGCGCGGGCAAAAAACAGCGCCCGGGGGTGAATGTCCGTCGCGACAATCGACTTTGCATCCGGCTGGGCAAGGCTCTGGACGCCACAACCGGCACCGAGGTCGAGTACGGATTCCACCGCCGAGGTCGGCGAAATATCGAGGAGGGAGCGGGAAGCCCGCCCTACGCCCAAGACATGATCGGGTCCAGGAACGTGATCGCTCATAGAGGCATCGCGGTCGGAAAAGACAATACGGTCGACTCCCGCAATCTCGACCGGGCGCACATCGATACACACCTGTGCGTTGGTGGCGGTGCCGGCAAGTATGCCGCTGCCCAGTAACTTGGCTGTCAGCTCAGCCCCAAATAGCTGCTGTGCGTCGGCGAAATCGCCCAGGATGAAAAGACGCAACGCGGTCACAGTGTCCGCAGAAACGCCCTCAGTTTCGGTAAGCAGAACATCGACAACGCCGGGCTCACCGCGGTCCAGCGCGGCCAGTCCCTCGGCGCCTAGGACTCGACGCAGTGACTCACTGGAAAACTCAAGGCGCCTGAGCGCGGTGGCAAATTCCTCCGCACAGTCGACAAAATCACGAAGCTGCTGATCAGTCGGTGGGGTGAAGGTGGAGGGGGAAAAGGTCATCGTAGGCACTACCTTCGTCGTAAAGCGGGGCGGAGGGGCTAGTTAGGGGAGCTTGACGACGAATCGTCGTCTTCCGGCATATCGATGACATTTGCGTCATCGAAGGGATTTGAGGTGGTCTCGTTACCGGACTGCGTCGGTGCGTCGGTGTCTTCGGTACTGGCGGCAGAACCGAGCGCGCGCATCTCTGCTTCCTTGAGGGCGCGCTGGCGTTGCTGCTCCTCCCATTTGCGGTTTTGCTCGCGTACAACTCCAGGCTTGTAGACGCGCGGCTTACGCTTGTCAGCGGGTTCTCCAACGCCATTGGCGATGACAACCGCGATCCACGGCATGGGTACGGAGACGACCATGAGAATCGCTGCAATCCACGGCACATCCCACCACAGATAAAAAGCGCCGGAAAGAAGCAGCAGCGGAATGCGAGACCATTGCAGAGCCGCGTAGACGTGGCGGCGGTGGTCATAGTTGCGAATCCGAGAGCCGCGGGCGTCGGTAATCAACGCCGCGTCTTTCTTGCGTCGCCGGGAACTTCCGCGTTTCGGCAGCGCGGAGTCGCGACGGTCATTGATTCGCGCCATGGTTGTCTAGCATACGCCTGTGGCGTGGGGTCGTCTCAACTAGCTATGTCCGTTGCAGCCGCATGCTCGCGTAGTCGTAGCGATGTTGTGGATGGCTGTGGAAGGCAGCAGTCAGCAGCGGCCAGCACCTGGGTCACTGGGCATAATTTGACCGATGGGGCACAATTGGAATCTGTGAGCACTCCATTGAAGACGACAAAGACGATTGAACGCACCGATACCCGCGTCGATGAGTCGACGAGGGACGATACCCCGAAGTTCTTCCATTACGTCAAGAAGGACCAGATCGTGAACTCCGCGGTCAACGGCTCCTACGTCGTTGCTCTGTGCGGTGAAACCTTCCCTGTGAAGAAGTCAGCGAAGCCGGGTTCACCGGTATGCCCTGACTGCGAGCGGATTTACAAGTCCCTGCGTCGCAAGTGAGCGGGCTTCGTAAATGGCAGCAGGAGGCCCTCGACAAATACCTGGCGACTAACCCCAAGGACTTCCTTGCAGTGGCGACACCGGGCGCAGGTAAGACGACCTTCGCCTTGCGTATCGCCAGTGAGTTGCTGTCGCGCCGGATCGTCGAGCGCATCATCGTCGTGGTTCCCACTGAGCACCTGAAAGTGCAGTGGGCTGCTTCCGCTGCTCGTTCGGGGATTGCGTTGGATCCCAAATTCACCAACGCCAAGGGTGTGGTAAACCCCTCCTACCAGGGAATTGTTGTGACCTACGCCCAAGTCGCAGTGCATCCGTTTAAGCACCATGCCGTAGCCACCGCTCGGCCGACATTGGTGATTCTGGACGAGGTGCACCACGGCGGCGATGCCAAGAGCTGGGGCGACGGTATTTCCGAAGCTTACGGCGATGTCGAACGCCGCCTGTGCCTAACTGGTACGCCGTTCCGCTCCGATGACGCAGCGATTCCGTTTGTTCGCTACTCGCCGGACGGCGATGGTTACTCGCGTTCCGTCGCCGATTACACGTACGGCTATTCCAATGCGCTTGCCGACGGCGTCGTGCGCCCAGTGGTCTTTTTGGCTTATTCCGGTGAAGCTCGCTGGCGTGATAGCGCGGGTGATGAGTTCGCTGCGCGACTGGGCACCGTGATGAGCCCAGAGGAGACCACGCGTGCTTGGCGCACCGCGCTTGACCCAAAGGGCGAGTGGATGCCATCTGTGCTGCGGGCAGCGCACACCCGGCTCTCGCAGATGAGGCAGCATATCCCGGACGCGGGTGGCCTGGTTATCGCCTCCGATGCGGCAACTGCCCGTGCGTACAAACGCATTCTCGAGCAGATTGCCTCTACGCCGGTGGCGTTAGTGCTCTCGGATGAACCGGGCTCGTCGGAACGAATCAAGACTTTCTCCGAGTCCACCGATGAGTGGATGGTAGCCGTGCGCATGGTCTCCGAAGGCGTGGACGTGCCGAGGCTGGCGGTCGGTGTGTACGCGACAAGTTCCTCGACTCCGCTATTCTTCGCGCAGGCTATCGGACGATTCGTGCGAAGCCGCATGCCGGGGGAGACTGCTTCCGTCTTCTTGCCGTCGATTCCGGTGCTGCTCGACTTGGCCTCGCAGATGGAGGTGCAGCGCAACCACGTGCTCGGCAAGCCGGATCGGCCTTCGGAGGGCTGGGAAGATGACTTGGTCGCTGAGGCCAATCGCCGCAAGGATGAGCCCGATGAATTGCTGCCGGCCTACGAATCCATTGGCGCGGATGCTGAACTCGACTACCTCATCTACGACGGCTCCTCCTACGGCACCGCAACCGTTGCTGGTTCCGCCGAAGAGGCCGATTATCTGGGTTTGCCAGGGCTTCTCGACGCCGATCAGATGCGACTCTTGCTGCGTCAGCGGCAGGATGAACAGCTTAAAGCCGCCAGTGCCCGAGAGAAGGAAGCCCGCGAGGAGGCGAGGGAATCGTCGTCAAGCGGGGGCGAAGGGGGCGCGGTGCACCGGATTGAGGGATCGGCGTACCCAAGGCCGCAGAAGGTGGCCAGTGAGGTGTTGCCGAAGTTGCGGAAGGAGCTCAATACGCTGGTGTCGATGACAGCGGCGCGAACCGGTAAGCCACATGGTCAAGTGCATAACGAGGTTCGGCGCGCCTGTGGTGGCCCGCCGACTGCGCTATGTACGGAGGAACAGTTGCGTGATCGCATCAGCTACCTGCGTAATTGGTAGGGTTTCAAACGAACTGAGCAATCTATGGTGGAGAGAAGAATGTCGGCAAGCAGTGATAAGTCGAGGCCGTCAGAATTGACCGGCGGTGGTTTGTCAGCTGTACCAGGCAATGACGGTCGGACTATTGGCGTGCTGGCACTGATCTTTGGCGTCGGCGGACTCTTGATGTCCTGGATGATTGTTGGTGGCATCCTCGGTGTCTTTGGCATTGTTCTGGGCATCATCGCGATGGCGAAGGCAATGAGTGCCAAGAAACGCGTGCAGGCAGCCGGGGGAGACGCGGTCATCAGCGGTTCGTTCGGATTGGGCGTGGTCGGCATTGTGACGGGTATTGCAGCCGCCGTGGTGTCGCTGATGCTGTATTCGTCGACATCAGATGCGATGTCGAAGTGCGAGAAGTTCGAGCGCACCTCTGGAGAGTATGCCGAGTGCATCTCTAAGCAGATGGGTACTGATCAGCCAAAGAAGCAATCGGAGTGAGTTCGGAAGCGACATCAATGGCGGTCTTACTTTGTGCCCGGAGTTTTCGGTCAACGCCAGATACGCAATCAGGAAATGAGCTAACCCCGTAATCCACCCCCGAAGCCCAACTGCCTGCAGTTTCGGCCGGGGGTTTCTTAGTGAAATCTCATATTTGGCCGAGTGTTGGTAATGATATTGGTGTCAGAAAGTACCCACATTTGGCATCCCCTACATGCGGTAAACGTTTGAACATGCGTGCAATACAGGATGTCTGCTGATTATTAAATAGGAGCGTGAATCGTGGCAGCGACATCTACGCGCGACAACTCCCCGGAACTGTCACCTGGCCAACAAGACCGTGGATACCTCAGCCGAGAGCTTTTCCGTAAGCGCACCGGTCTAGGACTCGGTATCATCCTGGCCCTGCTCGTGTACTTCTTTATGCCGGCTGAGCTCGATCACAACCTGCGTGCAACCGCAGGTGTAGCAGTGCTTATGGCCGTGTGGTGGATGTCCGAGGCTATCCCGATTGCCGTTACGGCTCTGCTGCCGCTGGCTCTATTCCCGATTCTCAACCTCGCGGAGATTAAGGATTTCTCGGGCAAGTACACAGACCCGACCATCTTCCTCTTTATGGGCGGCTTCCTGTTGGCGCTGGCGATGCAGCGTTGGAACCTCCACAAGCGCGTCGCATTGTGGGTTCTGGTGCTCATGGGGTCGTCACCAAAGATGCTGATTCTCGGCTTCATGGTGGCTACTGGCTTCCTGTCGATGTGGGTCTCCAACACGGCCACGGCCGTGATGATGCTGCCAATCGGTGTGTCCGTCCTGAGCCTCATTGTCCGAATGCTGCACGATGAAAAGGTTGCTGCAGAGGATACGGGCTCTGCGAGTGAATCCGTCGCTGAAACCCCCGGTGGGGATGCGCTGGAGGAGGCCGAGGAGTCGTCGTCAAGCTATGACCCGATGCCAAAGTCAAACTTCGGTATCGCGCTGATGCTGGGTATCGCTTACGCGGCATCGATTGGTTCGCTGGGCACCATTATTGGTACTCCTCCGAACGCTATGCTGGCGGCCTACATGGCGGAGCAGGGAGTCAATATTGGGTTTGGCCAGTGGATGCTGCTCGGTGTCCCGGTGGCGGTTGTGCTCATGCTCTGTGCATGGTTCCTGCTGACAAATGTTCTGTTTAAGCCGGAGATTACGCATATTCCAGGTGGGCGCGAACTCATGCGTGACGAGTTGAAGCGCCTTGGCCGTATGTCGACTGGAGAGCGCCGAGTGCTCCTGGTGTTTATCGCGGCGGCACTGGCGTGGGTCTTTGTTCCGGTGCTGCTGCCCGACACCAAGATTGCCGATGCGGTTATCGCAATGACCGTGGGTATTGCGCTGTTCATTATTCCGGGCGGTCCTGATGGCGTTAAGCTTATGCGTTGGGAAAATGCGTTAGAGCTGCCGTGGGGCGTGCTGCTGCTGTTCGGTGGTGGCCTCGCACTGTCCTCGCAGTTCGGTGCCTCTGGGCTGTCGGACTGGATTGGCGAGCAGCTGTCTACTCTCGGCTGGATGCCAGTGGCTGCACTCGTGGTTGTCGTCGGCGCCGTTGTGCTGTTCCTGACCGAGTTCACCTCTAACACCGCGACGGCCGCGACCTTCCTGCCGCTGGTTGGTGCGATGGCAATCGGTCTGGGCCACGACCAGATGATTTTCGCCGTTCCAGTTGCACTGGCAGCTACTTCGGCCTTCATGATGCCGGTTGCAACACCGCCGAACGCCATCGCCTACGGCTCCGGCTACGTCAGCATGGACAACATGGTCAAGGCCGGTGTCTGGCTGAACGTCGTCGCACTGATCGTGATTTCTGTGGCATCGCTGACGCTCCTGCAGTGGGTATTCGGCGTCGTGTACTAGCTGGGTAGGTAGTAGCCCGTAGTGGATGGTGGGGCAGCGCGCTGAACCGCCACCGGACTGCTTCGCCTAGCGTTGCTCAGATACTCCTTCGCCCCGTTCCACTTCGGTGGTCCGGGGCTTTTGGCTGCAAATGTGAAACTGTGTGAGTTTATGACACTTTCAGGCCATTTTTCAGGCTATTTTTGACATAAACGCAGTCAGTAACTCACTAGCGCTGACACCAAAAGAAGAATCGGGCTTGAATAAGGTGTGAAACCTCATTCAAGCCCGATTTTTCTAGTCAAGCAGTTAGCCCCTGAACAACTCCAGGTTAAAGCTTTACTCCAAGTAGTCGCGCAGCACCTGCGAGCGCGACGGGTGACGCAGCTTGGACATCGTCTTGGACTCAATCTGACGGATGCGCTCGCGTGTCACACCGTAGACCTGACCAATCTCGTCCAGGGTACGTGGCATGCCGTCGGTAAGGCCGAAGCGCAAGCGGACGACACCGGCTTCACGTTCGGAGAGAGTTTCCAGGACGTCGCCAAGCTGATCCTGGAGGAGCGTGAAGCTGACGGCGTCCACGGCGATAACTGCCTCGGAGTCCTCGATGAAGTCACCGAGCTGAGAGTCACCCTCGTCGCCGATGGTCTGGTCCAGGGAAATCGGTTCACGAGCGTACTGTTGAATCTCGAGAACCTTTTCCTCGGTGATGTCCATTTCCTTGGCGAGCTCTTCCGGGGTGGGCTCGCGGCCCAGATCCTGAAGCAGTTCACGCTGGATACGACCGAGCTTATTAATGACCTCGACCATGTGAACCGGAATACGAATGGTTCGAGCCTGGTCGGCCATTGCACGAGTAATGGCCTGGCGAATCCACCACGTTGCGTAGGTGGAGAACTTGTAGCCCTTGGTGTAGTCGAACTTCTCGACCGCACGAATCAGGCCGAGGTTGCCTTCCTGAATCAAGTCGAGGAAAGCCATGCCACGGCCGGTGTAGCGCTTTGCCAGGGACACCACAAGACGGAGGTTGGCCTCGAGCAGGTGATTCTTGGCGCGCTGACCGTCGCGAGAAATCTCGCGCAAGTCGCGCTTTTGAGCGTAAGCGATGCGCTCGCCGGCTTCCTTGGCCTCGTCAATCTTGTACTGCGCATACAGACCGGCCTCGATGCGCTTTGCCAGACTGACTTCTTCCTCGGCAGTCAGCAGCGCGACCTTACCAATCTGCTTGAGGTAGGCGCGGACAGAGTCGGCGGAGGCGGTGAGGGCAGCATCTTTGCGGGCCTGACGCAGACGAGCGGACTCGTCCTCGTTCCAGACCTCGTCGCCCTCGTCCTCTTCATCCTCGTCTTCGTCCTCGTCGTCCTCTTCTTCATCATCGTCGAGGTCGTCGTCTTCGAGGTCGTCATCATCCAGATCGTCGTGAAGATCATCGTCTTCGAGATCATCATCCAGATCCGGGTCGTAGTCCTGCTCCTGCTCCAAGTCGTGGTCGAGTTCCTCGTCCTCGAGCTCTTCGTTCTCAGTTGCGTCGAGAGCTTGCGCGTCCTTCGCCTTCGCTGCAGCAGCCTTGGCCGCGGTGGCCTTCGCAGCCGTTGTCCGCTTAGTTGCCTTCTTGGCGGCGGCCTTACGCGTGGTTTTCTTAGCGACGGACTTCTTGGCCGCCTTCTTCACGGTCTTCTTGGCCGCTGCCTTCTTAGCGGTCGTCTTCTTCGCCGCAGTTTTGGTAGCAGCCGTCTTTTTGGCAGCAGTCTTCTTCGCGGCAGTCTTCTTTGCCACGGTCTTCTTCACTGCCTTCTTGATGGCCTTCTTTACAGCCTTCTTTGCAGGAGTAGCTGAACCGGTGCCACTCCCGGTGGATTGGTCCTGAGCTTGCCCCAGTTCGTTGCCTGCCACGAACGCCCTTTCACGATGTACGTTGTGTGCGCCGCCAAAGCCGCCGCCAGCTTCTCTCGGTCGAAGAGAAGCTCAACGCGCCAGTGGTGCGCCTTTACTTCGTCTATAGCCAACTAGCCGAATGGAAAACATTCAGAGCTGACCTTTTCGTGCCACGGTCATCAGTGTTGCTTTCTGGCTCCTAGCGAAGAAGTAATCGGTGAAAATCCTCATCGAAGCAGTGCGCTGGAATTCGATTTTCCCAATCCTCCTCGAGCCTGTTGATTATTCAACCTTGCCGTGAGTCAACTTCTTATTGTAAACCAATTCTTAAAATCGCCGCCACGGGGCATGGCTTCAAGCACGTGTCACGCCCGACACGTAGCTACCAATCCCCATATAAGAAATGAAAGTGGTTAAGGGTAAAGTCCCTGGTCAGCTGCAAAGGCGGCGCCAGCAATACCCGCATTATTATCCAGACTTGCGGGGACAACTGGAGTCTTACATGTCAACAGCGGAATCCACTTTTCGTGTTCGCGACTGATTCCGCCGCCGACGATGATCCGTGACGGCCAAAACAGTGCCTCGTAGGTCTTAAGCACCTTGCTCACGCGCTCAGCCCACTCTTCGAAGCCGAGCCCCTCCACATCCTTAACTCTCGCGGATGCAAAGTGTTCGGCCTCCATGCCATCAATGATGAGGTGGCCTAACTCCGAATTGGGGTAGAGCAGTCCGTCATGAATAAGCGCGGAGCCGATGCCTGTACCAAAAGTTAGCAACAACACGGCGCCTGTCTTATTGCCCGGATCGCCAAACTGGACTTCAGCGAGGCCGGCAGCGTCAGCGTCGTTAAGCACGTGCGCCTTGTTGTTGGGCAGGTATTTAGCGAAGAGCTCTTGGCAGTTCGTATTAACCCAAGAACCGTCAATATTGGCGGCCAGCAAGGCAATCTGATTCTGTACGACGGACGGAATCGTGATGCCGACATCGGAATCCCACTTCGCAATGTCCACAATTTCTGCAATGGTCTCCGCAACCGCTTCCGGAGTTGCCGGCTGTGGCGTGAAAATTTTAATGCGGTCGCCAATAAGCTGCCCAGTTTCAAGGTCTACGCGGCCACCCTTGATTCCAGAGCCTCCCACGTCGATGCCAAATCCAATTCGTTGTCCCATAGCTCAAATTGTACGAAACAGACACAATGGGGGCATGAGCAATAACTCGCATGGCACCGAACAACTCGCTAACAGCGCGGATAATAGGGGGTCTGCTGCACCGAATAGCCCCGGGTCCGTGCGGCCCAGCGTCGGGGAATTGCGTGACCGCGCGGTACTTATCGCCCGCGCAGCCGCGGCGCACATCGCCAGTCGTCGGGTCGAACTCGGCTCCGATGGCGTTTTAGCAAGTTCCGAAACGAAGTCCTCAGCTGTTGACCCCGTCACCGTCGTCGACCGTGAATCTGAGGAGCTCATTCGTTCGCTTATCAAGACGTTTAGCAGCTCTGACCGCATTTTGGGCGAAGAAGGCGGGCTTGACGACGGCGCGAGTTCCCCAGCGCAGGCTGCCAACGAGGGCGAAGCGGTGACCTGGATTGTAGACCCCATTGATGGCACGGTGAATTTCCTTTACGGCCTGCCCAATTGTGCCGTGAGTATCGCTTGCGCCGTAGGCGATGAGGTAGTGGCGGGTGCAGTGGCAAATGCGTCCTCGGGAGAGATTTACAGTGCAGCTAAGGGAGAGGGCGCTCAGGTTTCTCGACGGGACGGCACTGTGCAGACGCTTAGTTGTTCCCCAACGGCCGAGCTGGAAAAGACACTTGTGGCAACGGGATTCAGCTATTCCGCTAGTCTCCGGCAGGTGCAGGGCCGGATAGCGTCGCAGTTGCTGGGGGAGTGTCGAGATATTCGGCGCATGGGATCGGCGGCGCTGGATTTGTGCATGGTGGCGCACGGCCGTGTTGATGCGTATTACGAACACGACATCAAGGTTTGGGATTATGCAGCTGGTGCTCTGATTGCGGCTGAAGCAGGCGCAAGGATTAGGGTCCCGGAATTCACTCAGTGTGCCAACGTTACTGGCCGGCCGGAGGGAGACCCGCTCGACTTTGGTGTCGGTGCGGCGAACTCTGAAGTTGCCGATGCGTTCTTCGAGGCATTGGATGGTGCTATCGCGAAGGCTAGGAATTAGTGCGTCGGTCTAGGAGCAGGTGCTCGAGCCTAACGAGCTCAAACCCTCTAGGTCGGCTTGTTCGCCACGGTTCAATGCGGACATCGTTTCCTCAACCTGGCTGGCTACTTCGAGATCCTTAAACCCCTTACCCAACGACACATCGACGGTTGCATCCGGCCGACCATCGTGGATGAGCTCAAAGCAGGGGAAAAGAGCGTGAAGCGCCGCGGCGTGGCCATTGAAGTCCTCGCCATAACGCAGCTGGCCGAAGCAACCGAGGTCTTGGTTTTCCACAATAGGGTCGTTGCCGTAGGGAACCTGCTCATCGAGGACAAAATCGAGCTGCCGCAATTGCTCGGCGACGGTTGTAGCCTGGCCGACTTTGCCGTTGGCATTATAAACGCGCACATGAACATCCGACGGTGGAACGACGTGCTCTCCGATTAGCGTGGTGGAGGAAACAGGGGCCCCAGCCGCGGGGAGGGAACAGGACACCGGATAACTTGCCGGTTGGCTGCGGAATGCCAATACCCACAACGTAGCGGCAATCACTACAGCAACGACGGAAACCACCACGTAGGGAACAATTTTTCGTCGATGTGATGTGCTCGAAGTGCTCGCGGGGCCTGAACTCATAGCCATCATGTTATCCTCTCCTCGGCTTATGGGCATAGAAACCTATTCTGACCTGCAGAGATGACAGATTGCGTGAATTGCCTTAATATCCGCTGAGAAAGGCGCTGGAGAGTACAGGGTGTCAATCGTCTCAACGCGTTGTATTCTCCGAGAAAAAGTCAGTTCACAATGTCTAGCAAAGGTCCAGAAAGAAGGTTTGGGACATGGCTGTAAACTACGATGCCCCGCGTACTCGTGAAACCGAAGAGCTGGAGACCGATTCCCTCGAGGGCCTTCAGGCTGCATCTGCTGAGAAGGAAATCGACGACACTGACGACGGCGAAATTGTTGAGCCGTTCGAGTTGCCGGTTGCCGACATCGCGGGTGAAGAATTCGATATGGATGTTGCCCCGAAGGGGGAGGATGAATTCACCTGTGGCTCCTGCTTCATGGTGATGCACCGCTCAATGATCGCAATCGATAACGGCGATGGATTCCCCATCTGTCAGGACTGTGCCTAATCCCCGCACAGCCGGGATAGCTTCCTAGGAAAAAGGAAAACCGCCACTACCACGGTTCTGGCGGCGCTGGGGCCGTCGGCAAGCGTGTAGCGGCGGTGAGAGATTTGACCTAGCGGTCGAAGAGACTGTCAAGCAGTGCCTCGGGGTGGCGGGTGGAGACCAGCCAATAGGGGGTGGGGTCGTCCGGATCGTCGAGGACTAGCAGCACCATCGTGGGAATCCACGTGTGTGTAACCAGGAACGCTGCTGGATCGAGCTGACGGCCCAACGCATTGCGCTGCGCGGACTTCGGGACCACCAGGGATTTGGCAACAACCGATGCTGGCAAAACTGCCGTGCCAGCGTGAAGCCAGCGTTCACCAGTGCTGTCCACTTCCACGGACACCGTGGTCTTCGACATAGTCAACAGCACCCACACGCCCACGGCCAGACAAATAATGCCGCCGATGACAAGCCAAATCGGTGAACGGTTAAAGCCAATCTGGGCCGTGCATACAAAAACGGCAGCAGCGCCGAGTACCCAGAACCACCAGGGAACCCAGAGCTTTTCGGAATAGACAATCGATGAATCTCCGCTCGAGCTCATTGCTATTGCCGCACCTTCAGAGACGGATGCTGAGCTGTCGTCGCGACGAGGCTGCAGGTTATCTTTTCCACTCACGGTTATCCATTCTAGGGCACGGCTATGCTCGGTACTGACAAGGCCGAAGTGCGGTTCTTAAAAGACGCGACAGCGAAGGATATACAAAGAGATGACTTATGCCCCGGTGCAAGTGAAAAAGCTCGCTAAAGACGCTGTGATTCCCCAGCGTGCGCATGCCGATGATGCCGGTGTGGATTTGAGCTCAGTGGAGGATGTCATCCTAGCACCAGGGCAGCGGGCGCTCGTGGGAACCGGTATTGCCATTGCTTTGCCGGCGGGCACAGTGGGATTGGTTCATCCTCGCTCCGGATTGGCTTTCAAAAAGGGGCTGTCCATCGTCAACGCTCCCGGCACGATTGATGCCGGTTACCGTGGTGAGCTTAAAGTCTGCCTGATCAACTTGGACCCGACCAATGCGGTGGAGATCGCCAAGGGCGATCGAATTGCCCAATTGGTTGTGCAGAAGGTCGAGCTCAGCCCGCTGGTGGAAGTCGATGAGCTCGATGAAACTGAACGCGGCGTGGGAGGTCACGGGTCAACCGGAGTGTCCACGACGCTTTAAAACGCCTCTGACAGCGCGGGGACCCTACCAAGTGTGGTTCAATGCGTGAAGAGCTCAATAAAGCGTTTACAAAAGCGTATACAAAGATTTCTTTTTAGCGAGGTGTCAATAAACCACCATGTGGCCATTTGGAAAGAAGAACCAGCCAGAAGAACCAGCTGCTGAGGCAGAGACCGTTGCCACCGACTCTGCGGCGCCAGCTTCTGAGGAGGCTACCGCAACCGTGCATGACGACGCGTCGGAAACCGCCGCGGAGAACGCACCAGCAAACGGCCCCTTCGACATCAACAGCGCTAGCCCGACGCAGTTTGATTTTTCGGACTTCGCGAAGGCCAGCCTGAACCTCGGTTCGATGCTGCTGCCTATTCCTCACGTTGGTGATATTCAGGTGGAGATGGGGCCGACAGGTCCAACCATGCTGCACGTCGCCACTGAGCATGGCCGCGTAACTCCTGTAGCATTCGCTGCTCCGACGTCGGGCGGCCTCTGGGAGGAGTCCGCTCAGGAAATCAAGGACGGTCTTGAGTCCGATGGCCTCGATGTCCACGTCGAGCAGGGGCCGTGGGGTTCTGAGGTCGTAGGTCGCACCTCCGATATGGAAATGCGAATCATCGGCGCCGACGGCCCGCGTTGGATGCTTCGCATGACGGCTTCCGGTCCGGCTGATCGGGCGGAGGAACTCGCAGATCTCGCCCGCGGTCTCCTTGCCCGTAGCTTCGTCTCTCGCGGTGAAAACCCGATGCCAGCAGGTCAGCCGCTTCCGGTTACGCTGCCGTCCCAGATGGCCGAGCAGATTCGTCAGGCATACCAGCAGCAGACCCAGGCTGCCCAAGCTGAAGGTGAACCCGGGCAGGTGCCAGGCGCTACTGGTATCAACCCGGATGGCTCCACCAATTAGTTTGGTCAACCCGCCAGCAGAGAGAAGCTAGCTACTTGACCAGTTAGAAAAGGATCTGCAGGCGCCACTGTGCACTGCCCGCCGCCGTCACCCGACGGCGGCTTTTCTCTTGTCAGCGGGTAGTATCACACTGCGTGAACATCGAAGTGACTATTGACCGTCCCGCTGCCGGCGGAGAATTCATTGCCAGCTACGACGGACGAATCGGTTTCGTCACCGGCGGTATCCCCGGCGAACGCGTTGTTGTCGAAATTGCCAAACCTGATGCCAAGCTGTGGCGCGGCAATGTCGTTGAGGTTTTGGATGCCTCAGAGCATCGAATTTCGCAGCGTTGCGAAGCAGCTCAGCAGGGCGCGGGCTGTTGCGACTGGGGTTTTATTGATCCTGAGCACGCGGCGCGTCTCAAGGCTGATGTCTTGACCGATTGCCTGCGCCGTCTTGGACGTTTCACCGCCGACGAGCTGCCAGCTATCGATGTTCTTCCACTGGCTCCGACCTCCCGTTGGCGCACGCGCGTGCGGCTGGGTGTGGATTCCCAGGGACGAGCGGGATTACGTCGTTCCCGTTCCCACGAGCTCGTCATCGGCTCCGAGTGCGTCCAAACAGTTCCCAATCTCATCGCTGGCTTTTCGACGGCCGGAACCATCCCCGCCGCTAAGCCTGCTCGCGGTCGCGGGAGCAAGAAGCCGAAGCCAGGAGAACTCCATGTGGCCATGGACACGGAGGGTAACCGAAGTGCTGTGTACGTTTCCGGCACCGGCAGGAACCGCAAGCAAACGGTGATTGAAGGCGAGCCAACCACACAGCACACTGTTCACGGAATTACTTTCGATGTGCCGACTACCGGTTTTTGGCAAGCCCATTGCCATGCCCCTGAGTTCTATGGATCGCGCATCATTGAACTGTTGGCCGGTCAGTCTTTCTCCTGTGGTTGGGATCTTTACGGTGGCGCAGGCGTTCTGTCGGCGGCACTGCGCAAGCTAGTTGACGCAGAGGGCTCAATTCTCTCTGTCGAGGGTTTTGCAGCGGCAGCGACGGCGGGGCGCAAGGCCTTCACTGCAGCTGACCACAGTGCGAATGCGTCGTCTGCGGCACCAGTCCGGTTCGTTACTGGGGATGTCACCAAGGTAGTGCGCCGCGAAGTTGCTAATGAGGAAACACCAAACCCGGATATCGTCGTTCTCGACCCTCCGCGCTCCGGTGCTGGTAAGGATGCCGTTGCAGCTATTGCTCAGGCAAAGCCACGCGTGGTTGTACATTTCGGTTGCGATCCGGCGACTTTTGCCCGCGATGCCCGGTACTGGGCTGACTACGGCTACGCGTTCAAACACCTCGAGGTCGTTGACGCATTTGGCCTAACGCATCACTTTGAAACCATCGCGGTGCTAGAGCGGCTGTAGCTAGAGTGGCTGCCGCATGGGCGCAAGAACGTTGGCGCCGATCACGTCGGCAAGCAAATGTGCCTGCCATGGGCGGAAACCCTGTTCGCTGAGGTGAGCGGAGATTTCGGTAACGGCTGGCAGGCCGCCAGCGTAGTTGTCGTGGTGGCGGAAAACGAATGAGCCGACTGCGCGGCTGTGAATCCACCACACCAGTTCACGTGTCTGCGCGGAAGTGATGAGTGTATCTTTGCGCAGATGTATTTGGGCACAGACGTTGTCGATGCAGTCTCGCGTGGTTTCGAAAATCTCGGCGGCTTGTGGGGCATGTTCAGCCCAACGCCGAAAGTGGGGCATCTGGTTGGGAGCCTGCTTCTGGGGCTTCGGCCATGACGACCTGGGTTCCTGACGGGCTTCATTAACGACCTTCAACCAAGCGTCCGCAGCACCGCGACGGCGACGTGGAAATCCACGGATTGCAGTCAGTTCACGCTGCGTACCGGGGAGTTGTTCTGCGATTGTACGTAGAACGCTGTGACCCATGACGTGTGTTGGGGAGACATCACGGCGCTGCGCGATTTCGTCACGCTCAGTCCACAGTGCACGGGCGACGTGAAGTTGTTCGGGAGTGCGCAGCTTCCCAATCCCTTTGAGCCCCTGCCACGAGTGTCCGACGTGCAGGCCATCGAGGTATTTACGGTTTAGAGCGAGTTCGCGTTCGCATTCCTGTTCCAGCCATTCCAAACGGTCGAGCTCAGTCAGCGCCTGACAAAGAACCTCGGCGAGTTCGATGAGCAGCTCGACATCCAAGGCTGCGTAGTCCAGCCAATCTGCTGGCAGTGGACGAGTAGACCAATCCTCTCGACCGTGCCCCTTGGCAAGTCCAACTCCGAGGAGTCGCTCTGTCAGAGCTGCTAAGTTGACTCGCTCCAGGCCGAGAAGGCGGCCGGCCAGCTCAGTGTCAATGACTTTGGTGGGGTAGAGGCCCAGAGCTGCGAGGCAGGGAAGGTCAGAATGAGCGGCGTGAATAATCCAGGTCAGGTCGTTGACTGAGGAACCAAAAACGGCCATCGCCTTGCGACCATCTTCGGGATCGATGAGAAAGGTGCCCGCTCCACGGCGGCGAAATTGAAGCAGGAAGGCGCGGTCGTCGTAGCGATATGCCGAAGCTCGTTCAGTATCGACTGCGAGCCAACCGTGTCCTTTGGCCAGCTGCTCACCGGCGTCAATAATGTCGTCGATGGCAGAAAGCACGCGTGGAGTTCCCTCGGCTGGGGCAAGTCTTACTTCTACGTCGGGACTAGTTTCCACGTCGGAGCTCATCGCACGCCTCTTCGGTCGTCGGTATCAGCAGTCGCCGGTATCAGCCCAGCAGGGAAACGCCGACGGGTGGCAGACCAGCGACGTTCGCTAGTACCTGAGCGAAGGATTCAACGTGGGTGCGCAGGTCGGTGCCACGAGCAGTCCACGATGCGCGCATTTCTAATTGAAAGGCCTGTGGCTTGCCGCCGATCTCGCCATAGCGGACAGAGTTCGTAGTAGTCACCGTGCCACCCAAGTTCGACAGTTCGGCGTTGTTCTCAGCCAGAGCCTCGGTGAGCCATTGCCAGGCAACCTGGGGAAGCAACGGATCTTCCGCGAGGGAGGCATCCATATCCGCCTGGATGTATGCAACCAAGCGCATGTCACCGTCCCAGGTTTCCTCACTGCGGGGGTCATGGAGCAAAATTAAACGACCAAAGGCATCGTCGTCCGAGGACTCGGGGACGATATCAGCTTCGGGCTGCGTGACCTCAAGCGAGACAGCGTGGCTAAACGGTGCCAGCTTCTGCGGTGGCCGAACGGTGCCCAGAGCAATCTCAGGTCGCAGTTCAGCAGAGTGCATTGACTGGACCGCGGCGCGGAAGTTCTGTGGCATTGAATCGGTTCCATTCACGCGCCTGAACTTAGCCATATGACGCTTGCGTTAGTGGGAGGCGCGCCGAAAAGAGTGGGAAGCGACCAAGCGGTTCGTCGAAAACGCACAGCAGGGCGAGCGATTTCCCTGTTCTTAGTACCCCACACATCAATTTCTAAGGTAAGTGGGGCATGATTGTCCGTATGAACAATCGTCGCACTTTGACTGATGCCCCGATTCTTGATGCAGCTTACGGTCGAACTCCGTCGCGCCGCCCGGTGTGGTTTATGCGGCAAGCTGGTCGTTCACTGCCTGAGTACCGTGAGGTGCGCAAGGACATCGGTATGTTGGACTCTTGCTTCCGCCCGGAACTGCTCGCTGAGATTACTATGCAGCCGGTACGTAGGCACGACGTTGATGCTGCGATTCTTTTTTCCGATATCGTCGTGCCACTGAAGGCCGCAGGTGTCAACCTGGATATTGTTCCTGGCCGCGGTCCAGTAATGGATACTCCGGTGCGCTCGGAAGCAGACATTAAGGCGCTGCCGGAAGTCACGGAAGAGCAACTCGCTCCGGTGGCCGAGGGTATCGGCCTCATTCTGCAAGAGCTGACTGAGACTCAGGCACTCATTGGCTTCGCCGGTGCACCATTCACTTTGGCGTCGTACCTGATCGAAGGCGGTCCATCCCGCAATCACGAGCGCACTAAGGCGCTGATGCACTCGGACCCTGAATTGTGGGATCACCTGATGCAGAAAATCACTCCGATGGTGATTGCTTTCCTGCGCGCGCAGATTGGTGCTGGTGTGGACGCTATTCAGCTCTTCGACTCCTGGGCTGGCTATCTCACCGAGCGTGATTACCGCCGCTTTGTGTTGCCGTACTCGAAGGAAATCTTCCAGGCCGTCGCCGACGCCGGCATTCCGCGCATCCACTTCGGTGTGGGCACCGGCGAGCTTCTCGGTGCGATGGCTGAAGCCGGCCCAGAAGTCATGGGCGTCGACTGGCGCGTGCCACTGGACGTTGCTGCCAACCGCATTCGTGCCACGCTTTCCGACGTTCACCGAGGCGCAGACCCTGCGGAAAACAGCCTTGCATTGCAGGGAAACCTTGACCCGGCGATTCTCTTTGCCGGTGAAGATGCAATGACCCAAGAGATTCAGCGCATCTGCTCTGAGGCGGACCGTGCAATTAAGCGTGGTGACGCCCGTGGACATATCTTCAACTTGGGTCACGGGGTGCTACCGAATACCGATGCCGACGCGATTACGCGCGCCGTTGAGATCATTCACGCAACGTAAAAGCCGACGCAACAGGCGTGTAAAACACGCACTAGCTAATTTCCTACAAGTCTTATCGACCGTGCCCGCTCGAGGCGCGGGCATAGAGAAAGCGTACGAAATACCGTGGTTGCACAACCTTCTACCATTGCCGTCATAGGTGGCGGTATCTCCGGCCTGACCGCAGCGTATGAGTTGCGTAAAAAGCTCGGACCCGCCGCAAGAATAATTGTCATCGAGTCCAGTGCACAGGTCGGCGGCAAGCTGAAGACTCGAACAGGAACTAACGGCCCTCTCGAAGCGGGCGCTGAGGCGTACCTGGCGTTCCGTCACGATGCCACCGAGTTTTTCAAGGAACTCGGTTTGGCAGATCAGCTAGTCGCCCCTTCGGGGCTGCCTTCCAAGCTCTACATTGGAGGTGAACTCAAGGACCTTCCGCGTAACACGGTCACCGGTATTCCAGGAAGCTCAGAAGGGTTGGGCTACCTCCTCAGCGAGGCCACCCTCGCCAAGATTGATGCCGAGTCGAACCCCGAGCTCACTCCAGCCTTGCACTGGGTACTGGGAGACGACATGAATGTCGGCCAGCTGGTCGCGGCGCGGCTCGGTGAGGAAGTCGTTGACCGCATCGTCTCCCCGCTGCTCGGGGGCGTCTACTCAACCACCGCATACGATCTGGGTCTGCGTGCGACCATCCCACAGCTGGCGGCAGCGCTTGATGAAATGGCTAGTGTCGGTGACCATGTCAGCCTCACCGGCGCTGTCCAGCGCGTTCTGGAAGCACGTAAGGAGGCGCAGCAGGCGCGTCTGAGTAGTGAGGCTGCGACAGATTCGACGAAGACGAAGCGACCGGTGGTCTTCCAAACGTTCCGCGATGGCTTCGAGGTTCTCTACAACACGCTTGTCGACGAATCGGGAGCCGAACTCCTCTTGTCGACGAAGGCTACTGGTCTGCGCCAGCATGACAACGGCTTTGAGGTGACAGTGGAACTGCCGTCGGAAAGCGGCACGAGCATTAGCACTATCGACGTCGACGGTGTTGTCGTGGCGGCACCTTCTGCAACCACATCGGAGCTGTTGAGCAATCTTGCGCCAGAGGCGGCCGAGCTCATTGGTGGGGTAGACACGTCGAACTCGGCGGTGGTCGGTATGTGTTTCGACTCGTCGGAAGGACTGCCGGAGATCAACGGCGTGTTGTGCGAGATTGGTGCTGACCTGTCCGCGAAAGCTTTTACAGTGTCGTCCCGGAAGTGGCCACATATTGGTGAGCGCTACGGTGCCGTTGTGAGGGCAAGCTTCGGCCGTTTTGATGATGACTCGCACGTGCATCGTAGCGACGAGGACCTCATCGCCAGGGCAAAAGCAGATTTGGCTAAGGCGACTGGCTTTGATGCCGAACCGACAGCGGTTTTCGTCCAGCGTTGGTGGGCGGGGATTCCACGCTTCGATATGGGGCATGGAGGCCTGATGGATTTTGCTCGCCAGGATTTGGCCGAGGTGCCTAAGCTTGCAGCAACAGGGGCGTGGCTCAGTGGCCCGGGCATTCCGGAATGTATCTCCAACGCCAAGGCTGCGGCCAGCAAGATTGCTGCGGAGCTGGCATAAAGCTGCGAGATTGGTGCTGAGTACGAAACTGGCGCTGACCCATCGTTTTTAAACAAACCTTTCAACCGAACTAGGAGACAACTAATGACCAAGCTCGATTTCAAGAAGCTCAACGACACCATCCGCTACACCATGTGGTCTGCCTTCAAGGTGACCCCAGGTGCACTCGGTGATAACCGCGAAGAGGCAGTGGCTAAGACCAAGGAATTCCTGGCTCGTTACGAAGACACTGATCTGATCATCCGTGGTTTCTACGATGTTTCGGCCATGCGTGCTGAAGCCGACTTCATGTTCTGGATCCACGCAGAGAAGCTGGAAGACCTGCAGGCGTTCTACAACGCCTTCCTGCGCGAGACTCCGCTGGGCAAGGCATCCACTCCGCACTGGTCGAACGCTGCGCTGCACCGTCCAGCTGAGTTCAACAAGTCGCACCTGCCGTCGTTCATCATGGGTGAAGAGCCGGGACGATGGATTGCGGTTTACCCCTTCGTTCGTTCCTACGACTGGTACCTGCTGGAGCCGACCGAGCGACGCCGCATCCTTGCTGAACACGGTATGGCCGGTCGTGACTACCCGGATGTGCGCGCCAATACTGTCCCGGCGTTCGCACTCGGTGACTACGAGTGGATCCTTGCATTCGAGGGGCCGGAGCTCGACCGCATTGTGGACTTGATGTGGAAGATGCGTTACACCGAGGCTCGTCTGCACGTCCGCGAAGAGATTCCGTTCCACACGGGACGTCGCGTCGATGACATCGCAGAGATCATCAACGTTCTGCCGTAGCTCACGCAATCAACGAGAGAATCAGCAGCGCCGCTGGTCAAGCCCCGTTAACTGACGGGATTTTGACCAGCGGCGCTGCTTCTCTATCTAGTTATTCAGCCGTCTTGTCCGGTTCGAGCGTGAGTGAAATTGAATTGATGCAATAACGCAGGTCGGTCGGAGTATTGTATCCCTCACCCTCAAAGACGTGGCCGAGGTGAGACTTGCAACGACTGCACAGCACTTCGGTACGGACCATACCGAGGCTGGTGTCTCGGCGCTCAATAATCCGGTCTCCAGCTAGTGGAGAGAAGAAGGATGGCCAACCGCAGTGAGAGTCGAACTTCTCGTTCGACCGAAACAGCTCGTAACCACAGGCCCGGCAGCGGTAGACACCTTGAGTCTTGGTATCGGTGTACTCACCGGTGAAGGCGCGTTCAGTACCTGCCTGACGCAAAACCTGGTACTCCGCGGCACTGAGGCGTTCGCGCCATTCTTCTTCGCTCAGATTCCAGTCTTCGCTATGCGAATCAACCATTCTGAATAGCCTCCTCAGACTTGAGATCAGATTCCTGATTAGACTTCCTGCCTGCTATCTTCCAGTCGCTCAGCCAGCTGAAGCCGGATGCAAAGCTACGCCCATTGACGGCATCCACAATCGTCATTCGAATGAGTGCTGCCGTGATGGAGAGAATAAGAACGGCCCATCCAATACCGCCGATTGCAACCGTGAACCACGGGAAAAAGAGGTCATCTTCATCAATCCACCAATTGGCGTAGAAGAAACAGAGTACGACTCCGAGTCCTGCGCCCCAATTCAACATGACTGTCGAACCAATATTTCCTTCATTGTCGCGAGCCAAAACCAATGGGCGAAGCACGGTGAGAACCATTGGCAAGAGCGTCATCGAGTAGTACTGCTGGCCCAGGCTGGAAAGGAAGAACGCGCCGGTGAAGAGAACTCCGGAAGTCGTAGCAATCCAGAATATCTCATCCCTTTCGAGCCAGCGAAGAAGGAGCACGACGGATACCAAGACGAAAATGCCGAAAAAGATCTGCCACAGCAAAATCAGGGTCGGATGGGCACCTAGCCAAACAAGCTGTCCAGTCAGTGAAGCATTTGCAAAGTCACGGACAACTCCCAGGTAGGGGACGGTGATATCTAGGTAGTCACGTGGTTGGACCATGAGCGGCCACGCAATGACATTGGCTGCAATTACCACTCCGATACTGGTCAGTACCGTAGAGAACTGCCTGCGCATGAACGGTAGGAACAGCATTGGCAAGAAAACAGGTTTAATGGTGATTGCGATACCGATGATCAGGCCGGCCAGGATATTGCGCCGCTCGGTCAGAGCAATAAAAAACAGCACTAATGCAAGGAAGAGTGAACCGTTGACGTTCGTAAAATCAAGGGTGTTGGTAACGGGTTCCGTGAGGTAGAGCAGTGCTATCGACGCTGGAATGATGGGGCCAGAGCGCGCAATACCAAGCCACCTCAGCAGCAATACAATTGCCGCAATGATTGCAGCTGACTGAAACACCGCAAACCAGATTCGGCCCGATTCAAGCGAGCCGAACAAATCAATCGGGGCTAAAAGTAGGGTAGCGCCTGGGGAATACAGATAGTGCGGATCGGCTGTTACGTAGTCTTCCGAATAAACGGGTACCTGCGATACGAATCGATTAATTGCCGACCAGACGGTCGTAAAGTCATCTGTGCCAGAAACGTCTTTCGGCAAAACCCAGGTGCGGTGAAAAATCACCACAGCTGCGATAGGCCACAAGAAAGCGCTGAGTCCTCGCGACACGTGCCGAGACAGAGGGCGTGGAGCCACCGAATTTGTCTCTGGCGTGTCCTTGGACGTTTGCGTTAATGCCGTTGCGCTTGCGCTCACGTCGATTTTTGGTTTACTCACAATACTCCACCCTACTGGGTGAAGCTGCGGGAATAGCGTAGGAAGATGTGTGAGTCGGAACGTAGGATATCCCGCACTTCAAAAGCCTGCGGGTTCGTCGAGTTCGAGTCCTCATCAGGGTCGTTCTCGCCGAAAGTCAGGGGGCCGTTACCCACCCACATCGGCGACAATGTCAGGAACAGTTCGTCGACGCACCCCTTTTTGAATGCTTCTCGATACATCGTCGATCCACCCTCTACGACAATGTCCCGATACCCATGTTCAGCCAGCCACGTTAACGCCGCTTTTACCGAGGGGTTAGGGAACTTAACGACGCGAGCCCCGGCCGACTCCATCTTTTTAGCTTTGTTCTTGTGAGCGGCTCTTGCCTCTTCATCATTAAAAGCATCTTTAGTCGGGGTGAAGATTATCGGAGGATTGACTTCTGCATTCGCGAAAAAGTCAGATTTTATATCTAAATCCAACGAGCGCGAA
Source organism: Corynebacterium sp. LK31 (assembly GCF_014335015.1). Lineage (NCBI taxonomy): Bacteria > Bacillati > Actinomycetota > Actinomycetes > Mycobacteriales > Corynebacteriaceae > Corynebacterium > Corynebacterium sp. LK31. The sequence goes on from NZ_PDGW01000011.1 coordinate 349,614, forward strand.
AGTGTGGACATCGCCACGTGCTCGGAGCGACCTAGCTTCTGTCGAACGGCCTCTAGGTACTCCGGTATCTCAACTGGCCCGTACCCCTCGGACGCAATGGTGCCTGTACCAACGAAAACGACGTCGGCAAGCGCGCGAAGCGTGTTGAAAACCGTGGCATCGGTGTCGTTGCCAAGCTGGCCAGAGGTGCCTTCGACGGCGCCGCGTCCGTCCAAGCTGGTGACGGCGATGGCCGTGACGGTGGAGGTGTTGTGAGACACCGCCGCTGTATCATGTGTCGTTTGCGCAGGTCGAGAAAGAAACTGCAGAATTTCGTCGGTCGATGGGCTTACGGAGGTGAGTGTAGCCATACCGCCGAGGTTAAGCCGACGATTGCAGAATAGGCAAGGCCTGGCTTATAAGGGAAGTATTATAATCGTTGTCATTTATAACGATTGGACTTATAGTAGGGGCATGCGACTAACAGATACTCTTGAGAAGGCATTCAACGACCAGATCACTATGGAGCTCACCGCTTCCCACGTCTACCGCCAGCTGGCAATCGAACTGGACCTGCTGGATTTCTCCGGCATGGCAGAGTGGATGCGTGCACAGGCGGATGAGGAAGTTGATCACGCGAACCAGTTCATCGCACACCTCGATGCTCGCGACAACCACCCGCAGATTGGTGCTGTCGACGCACCGGAGGTGAAGGTCACTTCCGCAATCGATGCATTCCGCATTGCTCTCGAGCATGAAGAGAAGGTTTCGGCATCTATCCGTAACCTCCGCAAGCTTGCTGATAGCGAGGGTGATCTCGACTCCCGCCCGCTGCTGGACAGCTTCGTGGTTGAGCAGATTGAGGAAGAGGACACCGTGCGTGGCATCATCGGTCGCCTGGAGATTGTTGGCGACAACGGTGCTGGCCTGCTGCGTATCGACCGGGAGCTTGGCGCTCGCGACGCAGCTTAACGTCAAACTCGATTTGTGAGTTCGAAAAGAGAAGACCGCTCCAGGGAAGTTCCTGGGGCGGTCGTTTCTATGTAGCCTGAATATCAATTGACGGATCTGGCTTCCAATCAAACCGAAATTCGTGGAAGGGAAGATTCACCGTTTCCAGGTGGTAGAACGCGTTTTTGGCGTGCTTTGCGTAGTGGTATTCACGAGCTTTGATCGTTGTGATCGATAAGAGATTGCCATAATCGGGAAGGAACGTGTGTGCGTACTGCTTGAAAAACCCGGTTAAATCCAAAATCCAACCACCTTCCGCGCGAGTCAGTTCTGCGGCATAAAAATCGGTCGTGGCGACGTGCTCCATCTTTGTTCGGGCCTCGTCTCCATAGACAACGAGATTGTCACGCAAGAGTTGTACCCGGACCGCGTTAATTGCGCCGTCGCCTGCATTCAGTGCCCAAAGGTCGTCTGCGACAAACACCTTGATGCTATCGCTAGGCGAAATATTGGCCTGGGTGATGCGACCATAGAGTCGGCTGGAGAACAAGTCACAGGACGCCTCGTTGACATGGAGACGTATCGCACCTTTTCGGAACAACGTTGCCAAATTAGAATCGCGGTTGATAATCGATGTAATCGAGTTCTTCTCTTCGAAGAGCTCGGGATTAAACTCAATTACTCGAGGAACTGACAGGTCATCGTAAATACGCGGCTGGTTTTGTCGAATGAATGAGTCAACAAGGCGGCGCGAAACTTCCGGCTTGGGCGGAAAGCGATGTGGTTGGGCGCGATAAAGCGCCTTCTGGATACCGCAGGTATAGGCCTTGTCCTGCTGGGTGTTGTTGCGTTGAATTGGACACCCGGCATGGCAGAGATAGAAATACTCACAGCTAATGCAGTCACTGGATAGAGCAGGATTGGCCCGCTCATAAGCGCGAATGGCATCGCCGCCGCGCGTAATCAACTCAGGCATTCCCAGTTGGAGAATATTGCCAAACTTCAAGTCAGGTTCTGCCTGACCTCTGTGGCACGGGTAAACGTCCCCGTCCTTCTGCACTAGAAAGTTATTGGTGCCGCAATTGATCTGATTAGTGCAGTAACCGTGGGTAAATTCCTTGAACCACTCATAATAAATGGCTTGTTCGAACTTTGTGCCTTCGAAATGGAGCCGCAAAGCTTCGAAGAATTCAACCATTTCCTGCTGGTTGAGCTGGGAAGTGTAGTCCGACTTCACGCTATCGTAGGCAAACATGATGTAGAAGTCGGTAACCATGTCAAAACCATGTTCATCGAGCCATTCAATATCATGAATAAACTCGTCGATGCGTTCGAGGTGTTCTTTCCCAACTACGCAGCTTATCTGCTTGCGGAATGGATATTCACCAAGGAGCAAAACATTGTTAATTGTTCGCTTGAGGGTCGATTTCCCCGCCTTGGTTGTACGCAGTTTCTCATGCAGGCTAAATGGCAAATCAAAGCTGCCTGAAATGGAAACTTCGAACTCCTCGTAGAGGGGCCTTAATTTATCGGAGTTGTACAGATTGGTTTTAATGTGGATCGCTGCGCCGTTGCTGCCTAAAGCTTTGAGCTGCAAGCGATACTTAGAGCGATACTCCGTATATGCGTTGAACAGGTCGCGCAATACAGATGCTGGCAAAGTCGAAATTTCCGCACCGTGCAAAAGTAACGAGCTGATGAGGATTCCCTGGTGATCCAGATGGTTCGCAATGCGATTGAATTGTGACACTACATCCGAAGGATTGTCTTTGTTCTCGGTGAGATCGCCCAGGTAGCAGTAACTGCACCCAAGATTGCAATACTGGTTAGGAACAAAGGTCAGCTTAATTGCTTTGTGGTGAAGTCTGAATCCAGCTTTAGTGGTTACAGCTGCTTGAAAAGTGGCGTTGTCCGCAGCAGCGGTCTCATCAAGTGCTGGCACGCCGACGGTAGGAATCGTCGGTAACGGAAGTATTGTCTTAGCCATTATTATTGTTGTTGTTATTGTTATTGTTATTGTTGTTGTTCGAGTCCCCGCCGTCTCCGCTGTCGCTGCCGTCACCGAAATTTAGAGCGTCGCACCAACCGTTGGTAAAACTTCCTGTTTCAGAGAATGGACAGTCAAAGTCCGACTGGTCGAAATAGTCCGGAATGCTGCCGTCGCCACCGGTGCTCGCACCTGTACCGGTACGGTTATGGCCGCCAACGTCTGCAGTTCGCCGATATTTTTCCAGCTCATTTAGTTCTTCGTTTTCCCACGACTCATAGTTCGTCATTTTGCATCGGCCTTTTCATTCTTAGGACGCAGGCTAACTACCAGTGCGTTTGGTTGATTTGGAAGGTATCGTGTCGGCAGGATGGTCCCCGGGGTTACCGCTGCCGCCTCGTAATTCATTAACACCATTGTCTTAGTGGCAGAGTAGGGCTCACCATGCGCCGGGAAGACAGACAGTCCAAGTTCATATTCATTGAGGCCACGAACTTTTCGTCCGGTGTCTTTGATGTATTTCACCTGTGAGTAAGTCGGACGTCCTCGTAGATCAGCCTCTAACATTTCGCGATCAAGAATTCCATCGCGAATCTTGACTTGGTTCAGGAAATCTTGAGCCCGTTTCTCATGCCTGCCGCGGGCAATCTTGACCTTCTCCGGTCGGTCTGGGCGGTACATCACAGGGACGAGTATGCCTTGCTGCAGGAGGGAGTGCTTATGTTCCGGTAGTTGACGGGTCAAAACCGACTTAAAGTGGCTCCCATCTTGTGCCTCGACTGCCATCTGCATGATGACCGTGTAGTAACCCTTCTTATCGGGCTTGCCGGTGACGCTGAAGGATTCGATCTGTCCAACACCAATATTCGCCTGTGGCCACTCCACAGGTTTATCGGATCCGCGGAATTCAACAAAAAATACTAAAAGGGATACAAATACGATAATAACTGCGAATATAAGAAAGTCGCCTACCACTTTATTTACTCCAGGTAATGGTCGAAACTGTGGTTTGGATTAAAGGCAAACCAAATGGGGCGATTGTGGAAAACAAACCTAGCCACAATCCCAGTAGAAAACAGCACCATCGGTCGTGCCAGTATTTTCGGAGCGGTACACCACGGCCTCGCCGGCGTGCATCTTCTTCAACGCGTCTGGGTGAAGGAATACGTGGGCCACACCTAGATCGCCCCACATGGCCTCGAAGGGGAGCTCTTCTTCTTCGAGATATGTGGAATCGATCTCTAGGAAGTGAACGTACCCATCAGGCTGAAAAGGGTCTTGCGCGAAAGCGGGGAAACCGCCAAGCATAATGTTGCTTTGGTTACTGGCTGCGGCTCGCAACTCAACTAGCTCGTCAAAGTAGTCATCGTTATCAAGAAAGTCATCGTCCTTTTCGGACTCCAACGCCTCGTACACTGCTTGGTCAGTGGGAGGGATCATTGCCACTGCACTAGACAAGGAAATCGGAGAGTTCATAACCGTCCCAATATCCTCGTTGAACGGGGAGCAGTAATCCTCGTGCTCTTCATCGAAGGCTGCTGGCTCCGCGGTATGAGGTCCAGGGAAGCTGTGGTTGCCAAAGCCTTCCGCAGGCTCAGGGATATAGCGAATCTCCATGCCGTTTCCTGGCGAATCTGAAGTAAATCCGCCGCTGAGGGGATCAGCGCCGACAAAGAGTTGAAAAATTCCTGATTCGGGAATCAATCCGTCGAGAGTTGCTTCGCTTGTCGACGCCCCCTCCGCACGCACATGACCGACAATATCCGCAAAATTCAGCTGAATGATGTGGAGCAGTGGCTGACCGCTCTTTGCGATGGGCCATGTCGCACCTTCCGGAAGATACGGCCTGCCACCGAAGTACGAACCATGGTCGGTGGGAGTGCTGTTGGAGTAGGGAAGGGTTACGCCTGGTTGAGCAAGTTGGATGAGGCCATCAGTGTCTTCGGAGATAAACTCTCCGGCCTCGATCAACGAGCGAAGTGCTTGAACCTGTGCTGTGAACTCTGACATGGCAGGTGGTTCTTTCTCTCGGAAAACAAGGTGTTTAATCAGGGATTATCCTTCAAACGAAAGGATGCTGCAATAGCTATCCACTGCAGCATCCTTTTCCTTGATTCGCCAAAAAACTCCCTTGTGGAGGACCACAAGGGAGTTAGCGTGGAGCGGATGACGGGACTCGAACCCGCGACCCTAACCTTGGCAAGGTTATGCGCTACCAGCTGCGCTACATCCGCAAATACGCTCGCCCATAAGGGCTTACGTGGTGCGCGATACTGGGATTGAACCAGTGACCTCTTCCGTGTCAGGGAAGCGCTCTCCCACTGAGCTAATCGCGCTGGGGTAAAAGCTATATAGAAGCTTTCAAGCGCAACCCCCTTCCAGGAGAAGGGGGTTTTGCACTGAGCGGATGACGGGACTCGAACCCGCGACCCTAACCTTGGCAAGGTTATGCGCTACCAGCTGCGCTACATCCGCAAATACGCTCGCCCATAAGGGCTTACGTGGTGCGCGATACTGGGATTGAACCAGTGACCTCTTCCGTGTCAGGGAAGCGCTCTCCCGCTGAGCTAAACGCGCATTACATCGAAACCGGTAAGGAATCTCTGCTGAGGTGGAAACGGGAATCGAACCCGTGTACACGGCTTTGCAGGCCGTTGCCTCGCCACTCGGCCATTCCACCGTGAGGCTGCCGCCTCAGTGGTTGCCTCGAAGTTATACCACAGAGCTTAACTTCTTGAGAAACCAGAGCGGATGACGGGACTCGAACCCGCGACCCTAACCTTGGCAAGGTTATGCGCTACCAGCTGCGCTACATCCGCATCACGTTGCAAGGAGAGCGAAGGAGAATCTCAATTGCTCTCTTGCGGTGCGAAAGATACTTTAGCGTGCTTGTGCGATTGATTACAAATTACCAGGTGAACATCTGTATTGTGCCTGTGGGCGTAGGGCTAAAGACCAACCTTTGATGCCTCTGAATCGCAACGATGTCATTTATTCGCTTTCGTGGGTTGGTTACTGGGGGCTATCGAGTCGCTATCGTCATGGAGTTCCATCGGTGGGGTAATAAATCGTCGAACTGCGCAATCGCAAACGCAATGCAACCCAATTAGGGAAACTTCCAAAACGCGTGCTAACTTATTCCGCAGAGCAGCAAAGGCTTAGTGCTTTTCTGTCCGAGTCCCATAGCTCAGTGGAAGAGCGTTCCGTTCACACCGGAAAGGTCGCTGGTTCGAACCCAGTTGGGACTACCATTTAAAACCCCGGTCGACGCATCGTATAAAAACTGCGCGGCCGGGGTTTTGCTGTGTGACCTGAACTATATTCGTCCCTCTCGGGAACTTTTCTGGACTACCATCCGACAATAGGTATAAGGGCAGCGGTCAGACTACTGCTGTTCTTCTCGAACTGTCCCGCTTAAAGGAGTTGAACTGTTCTAGTGAGTCCCCGGGTCGCTTCAGGCGAAACGTTTCGGTTCTCAAAGTCGGGTTTCCGGCGTGCAGTAGCCGCCGCTGCGACGCTTGTAGTCTTTGCAGGCGCGTCAGTTATTAATGCTGGCCCCGCGCATGCTCACGATTCCGTGCTGTCGTCTAACCCAGGCGACAAGCAGGTTCTCGATGAATTTCCGCACCACGTTTCTCTCAAGTTCTCCGGCAACCCCAAGAACAATTTCAACACCGTTGCAATTAGTGATGCAGATGCCAAGGAAGTCCTGTACTCCCACGAGCCAGAGGTAGTGGGTAATGAGGTCTCTTTGGATATCCCTGAGGATATTAATCCAGGCCCTGGTAACTACATCATTGGTTTCCAAATCACCTCCTCTGATGGTCACTCCACCCGAGGAAAGACCTCTTTCTCAGTGGCTGATCCGGATGCTGCTGGCGCAGCCGAAGCCGGGGCAGAATCTCGTCAGACCGGTGCGCACGCCGAGGAAACGAAGTCAATACCGCTATGGGCTTATGGCCTCGGTGGTGGACTCATCGTCATCATCGCCGCTGTCGTCATCGTTATTAATCGAAAGGCAAAATAGACACATGAAGCTCAATCGCACTGCAACTGCACTGATCGCTGGTTCCGCAGCCCTGACCCTTGCTCTGGCAGGTTGCTCGTCCGACGATAACACTGCTGCTGAGGTGACTGAGTCCGCAACCTCCGCTGCGACCGAAGCTACTTCTGAGATGGAGAAGAGTGATGCTGCTGTGCAGCTGGCCGATGCCTACATCAAGGAAAAGCCGGCTGACAAGGGCATGACCGCCATCTTCGGTACGCTGACCAACAACACCGATAAGGACATCAAGGTTTCCTCCTTCAAGCTTGAGGGGCTGAAGGAAGGCACGAAGTTCGAGCAGCACGATACCAAGGACGGCAAGATGTTCGAGGTGCCGGAAGGTTTGACGATTCCTGCTTATGGCGAACTCGTTCTCGAACCGGGTAGCACTCACTTCATGATCATGAACAATGATGAAGCTATGGATGTGGGAGCTGAGTACAAGCTCGTCATTGAGCTTTCCGACGGCTCTAGCATTACCCAGGACGTTGAGGTTCGCGTCCAGCCAGCGGGTGAAGAGGACTACGGTAATGACGGTGACCTGAACAACCCAGAGCACATGGGCGGCGGTGAGATGGATCACTCGGGTCACTAATTCTTGTGACAAGTTGGTCAAGTAATCGCTCGTCGTAAAGCGGGCGTGAGCTCAGGTACGTCGAGGAATTGACTAACTGGAATCTAATGGTGGCAGAAGCGCTGGAGTTGGCAGGTTATTGCAGCATATGCAACGAACTCCGGCGCTTTTCTTTTTCCGAAAAAGGTTTTCGATACGGTCGAATTGGATAGGCCAGTGGTTGCGTTGAAGCTATTGAAAAGTTGGCGGATTCCCAGCCATCTCATGTGCTCCAGTTCGAAGTAATCAGAAAGGTAAGAGTGCACAACATGTCCGAAGGCTTTTCCAGAAGGCGTTTTCTTGGCGGGCTCGGCACCGCCGCAGGAGCCTCAGCGCTCGCCCTGGGGGCGCCGGAAGCCCAGGCGATTGGGTTGGAACGTCCACAGGAAGAGCCACCGAAACCGCCTTTGCAGACAGCAACCGTACCTTTTGATGGCGCTCACCAGGCGGGGATTGCGACGCCCGCACAGGCGAATCTATGGCTAATAGCCTTCAACGTGAAGAAGGGGGTCGATCGCAATCGCCTCCAAAACCTCATGCGTGCCTGGACGGATGACGCCCGCCGAATGACAGCCGGCAAGGCTACTCGAACGGATTTGGAACCCGAGCTCATGGGGAGTCCGGCCAATCTGACTATCACAGTTGGATATGGGGAGAATTTCTTCACAATCATCGATAGGGAAGACCAGAAGCCTGAGTGGCTGGGAGATCTGCCAAAGTACGTTAACGATGAGCTCCGCCCGGAGTGGAACGGCGGAGACCTGTGCCTGCAGATTTGTGCGGACGACCCAGTAATGGTCTCCCATGCGGCCCGAATGATGATCCGAAATGCAGGTTCTTATTTGGATGTTCACTGGGTGCAAGCTGGTTTCCAGCACGCCAATGGTTCTACGCAGGAAGGCGAGACCCCGCGCAATCTCTTCGGTCAGAAGGACGGTACGGTCAACCCGCGCACTCGTGAAGAATTCGACAAGCAGGTGTGGATTGATAGTGGTCCGGATTGGTTGCGGGGCGGTACAGCGATGGTTGTCCGCCGTATCGAAATGGATATTCCAGGCTGGGATGTGTTGGACCGCGAAAGCCGCACTGTTATTACCGGCCGAGATATCGGCACCGGCGCGCCAATTGGAGGTAAGGACGAGTTTGAGACCGTCGACCTGGCGAAGACTGATGAATATGGTCTGCCTCTGACGGATCCGAACAGCCATGTTGCGCTGTCAATGCCTCCGAAAGAGAAACCTAATCAGCGGATTCTGCGACGGGTCTACAACTATGACCTGCCACCGGAACCGAATGGTCGATTCGAGACCAACACCGGCCTGGTATTCATTTGTTTCCAGAAGGACCCGTTGGAGCAGTTCAATCCGATTCAAGAGCGGCTGTCCAAGAACGACCGTCTCAATCAGTGGATTTTCCACATTGGATCCGCCGTGTTTGTTATGCCACGAGGAACTTCTGAGGAGGAGTACTGGGCCCAGGACCTTTTCGAGGCCTGAGTTTTGACCGTGCGGTAAAGTGTGTGAACGACTGACGAAGGTCACCAGGTATGTGATTTTCGAAGACACTTTGAAAAGGAGTACACGCACGCCGTGTCAGAAGAATTTGCAACCCCAGCACCGTTTTCCGTGCCCGCAGGAGTTTCTGCGGGCGAGGCGATGAGAGACCTGGGTTTCCCGAACAAGGGCGTTGACGCCATCGTTTGTGTCCGCGACCCTGAAGGCAATTTGAAGGATCTGTCCTTTAAGCCAGAAGTGGAAACCGTCTTCGAGCCCGTTCCGGCGAATACTCCGGACGGTCGCGATGTCATCCGCCACTCTGCGACTCACGTGATGGCTCAGGCCGTGCAGTTGGAGTTCCCTGGGACGAAGCTGGGCATTGGCCCTGCCATCGACAATGGTTTCTACTACGACTTCCGTGTCGATGAGCCTTTCTCGCCGGAGGATCTCAAGCGCATCGAAAAGCGTATGAAGAAGATCATCAAGTCTGGTCAGCGATTCGAGCGCTTCGCGTTCGAGTCTGCCGATCAGGCGCAGGAAGCGCTTGCCGACGAGCCGTATAAGCTCGAGCTGATTGTTGAAAAGTCGGCCGGCAAGGTGGCCGAAGATGATGAGGCCAATGTCGACGTCGGTGGTGCAGGCACGACCTTGACCGGCTACCGCAACGTCAATCCGCGTACCGGTGAGACCGAGTGGTTTGATCTTTGCCGCGGCCCGCACGTGCCGACCACCCGCTACATCCCTGCTTTTAAGATCATGCGTTCTTCCGCTGCGTACTGGCGGGGTGACCAATCTCGAGATAACCTGCAGCGTGTTTACGGCACTGCGTGGGAGTCCAAGGAAGCGTTAGACGAGTACCTCGACCGCATGCTCGAGGCTGAGAAGCGCGATCACCGCCGTTTGGGCTCCGAGCTGGATTTGTTCAGCTTCCCGGATGAGATTGGTTCTGGTTTCCCGGTATTCCATGTCAAGGGTGGCATCATCCGCAACGAGATGGAGCAGCACTCCCGTCGCCGTCATATCGAAGCGGGCTATGACTTTGTGAACACGCCGCACGTAACTAAGGGTGACTTGTTCAAGAAGTCTGGTCACCTGGACTTCTACGCGGATGGCATGTTCCCGCCGATGCAGCTCGACGGCGAATATGACGAACACGGCAACTGCACCAAGGCTCCGCAGGACTACTACGTCAAGCCGATGAACTGCCCGATGCACAACCTCATTTTCGCATCGCGTGGTCGCAGCTACCGTGAACTTCCGATTCGTATGTTCGAGTTCGGCACCGTCTACCGCTACGAGAAATCAGGCGTTATCCACGGTCTTACCCGAGCCCGTGGCTTTACGCAGGACGATGCCCACATCTACTGCACCGAGGATCAGCTGGAAGAAGAGCTCACTAATGTCCTCGACTTCATCATTTCGCTTCTGCGTGACTACGGCCTGGATGACTTCTACCTGGAGCTGTCTACGAAGGACGAAAAGAAGTTCGTCGGCTCGGATGAAATTTGGGAGAAGTCCACAGCTATTCTCCAGCGCGTTGCCGATGCTTCTGGCCTCGAGCTCGTTCCTGATCCGGGCGGAGCCGCTTTCTATGGTCCGAAGATTTCCGTCCAAGCCCGCGATGCCATCGGCCGTACTTGGCAGATGTCGACGGTACAGCTCGACTTCAACCTGCCGGAGCGCTTCGAGCTCGAGTACACCGCACCTGACGGAACCAAGAAGCGCCCGATTATGATTCACCGTGCGCTTTTCGGCTCCATCGAACGTTTCTTTGGCGTCCTATTGGAGCACTACGCAGGTGCTTTCCCGGCTTGGCTGGCTCCGGAACAGGTTGTTGGTATTCCGGTTGCGGATGACTGTATCCCACACCTGGAGGGCTTTGCTGCACAGCTGAAGTCTCGTGGCATCCGCGTCCACGTGGATACGTCCGATGACCGCATGCAGAAGAAGATTCGCAACCACACCCAGGCCAAGGTTCCGTTCATGATTCTGGCTGGTGCCCGCGACATTGAGGCAGGAGCCGTCAGCTTCCGGTTCCTCGATGGCACTCAGATTAACGGGATGGCAGTTGAGAAGGCTGTCGACATCATCTGTGATTGGGTTGCTTCGCGGAATAACGAACAGCCGAACAAGGAGAATGTCTCTGCTCTCTAGAGGTCGTTAACGCTCTCTAATTCGACCGCGTTGTTTTAACTGGTGAACCACGCGTGGTAATCCAAAGAAGTTGACCGCGAGGTCGTAAACTACAGCAGAGAAATATATGTGGTCGGGGCTCGAATGGGGTCCCGGCCACGCAACGAAGGGGATGGCAGTGAATCAGTCGGGAAGTGAAGAGTTGCCTCCGCAGCAGCAGGGCAATGCCGGCCAGCAGGAATCGTCTGATGGCGTATACGTCGACAGCGGTTACGGCGAACCGGATCGGCTCACGCGCTTATGGGCACCCTACCGGCTGGACTACATCGTCAAGCGTGGTGTGCATAACTCCAAGCCATCTCGTAACCCCTTCGTTGATTTGCCGAAGCAAAGCGATGAGGAAGCACTCATTATCGCTCGCGGCGAGTGGGTGTACGCCGTTTTGAATCTGTTCCCGTACAACCCAGGGCACCTCATGGTGGTTCCATATCGCGAAGTCGCCAACCTTGAGGACTTGACCGACGAAGAAACAGCCGAGATGATGCGATTTGCCAAGCATGCGGTTCGTACTCTCAAATCGGTTTCGCGCCCGCACGCCGTCAATGTAGGTTTCAACTTAGGCAAGGCCTCCGGCGGTTCGGTCGCCGATCACCTGCATATGCACGTCGTACCGCGCTGGTCGGGTGACAGCAATTTTATGACCGTGATCGATGGCACCAAAGTGTTACCGCAGGCTCTTCGTCAGACTCGCGAGTTGCTTGCCGACGGCTGGCGTGCCCTTAATCAAGAGGATGGGGCAGCATGCTGAGTGTCCGTGGCAGGGCTCCAATCCGCCCAGTAGTTGAACCGATTGCCGCTGCACTTTTGCGGGTCGGCATTAGCCCGAACACGGTCACCCTGGTGGGAACGGTAGTTTCCGTTCTGCTTGCGGTAATCCTGATTCCTACCAACCATCTTTTCGCAGCTGCGGTGTCAATCGCTATTTTCACTGCTTTTGACCTGCTCGATGGCACGATGGCCAGACTTCGAGGGCAGGGAACGAAATACGGAGCGACGCTGGATGCTTCCTGTGACCGCATTACGGATGCTGCACTGTTCGGGGCGATAGCGTATTGGGTGGTGTATCACCATGACGCGGATTCAGTGCTGCTTATTCTGACACTGATCACTATGGGATCTTCCCAGGTCATTTCCTACGTTAAGGCTCGGGCAGAAGCTAGCGGCCTCAAGGTCAACGGCGGTCTCGTCGAACGTGCGGAGCGCCTGATTATCGGTCTAATCGGCATTGGGCTCCAGGGGCTTGGCGTGGACTATGCCCTCTACGTCGCAATGTGGCTCCTGGCGATTGGGTCGGTATTCACCGTCATTCAGCGCTTGTACATGGTGGCTAAGCAGCCAGGAGCGTTGGATCCCATCGCCCCGCCAGAAGGCGCAGCTGATAGTTCATCTATCAACCCTGACTCTGCTACGAAGTCCACGGGTTCGGCTGATTCCAACAACTAAAGGAGGATACGATGACTAGTTTCTTCCTGCCTCGCTCGAAAGATGATTTCGTTGCGCTCGGCTATATGGCCGGGTGGAAGATTTTTGGTCTGCTGCCGGAACGCGTGGCCTACCGCATCGGCAACATAGCCGCCGATCGGGTAGCAGCAAATCCCACGACGACCCGCCAGCTTCGCAAGAACCTGGCTCGCGTTATGGGCTGTCCGCCTGAGGAAGTGCCGCAAGGGCTTATTCGGGCTTCCATGCGTTCCTATCTACGCTATTGGGTGGAGGCATTCCGGTTGCCCTCCATCGCCTCTCCAGAGCTGGCAGACACGGTCGAATCCACCAGCGATGGGCTCGAACGAGTTGCTGAGGCCCTCGAGGCCGGAGATTCCATCGTCATCCCACTGCCGCATTCTGGTAACTGGGATATGGCAGGTATGTGGCTCGTTTCCCGCCATGGCCGGTTCAGTACCGTGGCGGAACGGCTGAAGCCAGAGGTGCTTTACGACGCTTTCGTGGAGTACCGCGAATCCCTCGGATTCCACATTCTCCCGCTTACCGGTGGCAAACCCGCGATGCCGGAACTGCAGAAGCGATTGGAAGACGGTGGCGTTGTGTGCCTGCTGTCTGATCGTGACTTCGGCGGCCACGGGGTCCCGGTCACTTTTTTCGGCGAGCAGACGACAATGCCGGTCGGCGCGGCAAAGCTGGCACAGGACACGGGCGCTCGGCTTATGCCCGCGGGCCTGTCCTACACGCGCGATGGTTGGCGCTTTGTAGCGCATCCATTCGTGCCGACTGAGGGGCGCAATCTAGCTGACATTGTCCAAGACATCGCTACTGTTTTTGAATCTGATATTGCTCAGCATCCAGCGGATTGGCACATGATGCAGCCACTGTGGCCAGCGGATAAGAAGAGGTCAAAGTAGCCGTGCGAATCGGAATGGTGTGCCCGTACTCGTTCGATGTTCCAGGTGGGGTTCAAGCTCACGCGATTGACTTGTGTGAGGAGTTCATCCGCCGCGGCCACGAGGTCAGTCTTATCGGCCCGGCTAGCGCGCAGGCGGATGTGCCGGATTTCGTTATTCGAGGTGGTGCCGCCATCCCGATTCCGTATAACGGCTCAGTCGCTCGGCTGTCTTTTGGTCCCCGCACGAGCCGTCGAGTCCGCACATGGATCGAGGAAGGTAGCTTTGACATTCTTCATATCCATGAGCCGAATTCGCCCAGTTTTTCAATGCTGTCGTTAGTAAACTCGGTCGGGCCAATTGTCGCGACCTATCACTCTGCGGCGACGGACTCCCTAGCATTGAAGTTGGCCACGCCATTTTTGCGGAAGTACCTTGAACGCATTCGGGGAGGCATCGCTGTCTCGGAAGTGGCTCGTCGCTGGCAGGTTGAGCAACTCGGCGGCGACCCGGTTCTCATTCCCAATGGTGTCCGTGTTGGAGATTTTGAGTCCTGCCCGGCCGCCTCATCGTTGCCTGAGATCCCGCCACGGCGTGAGGGGGTCTATCGGCTCGTGTTCCTCGGACGCTTCGACGAATCTCGTAAGGGCTTTGACGTGTTGCTCGACGCGCTGCCGGCAATACGTGCAGAGATTCCACAGCTTGAGGTCTGTGTTGTTGGTGATGGTGATGTCGCGGCAGCTCGTCGTAAAGCGGGCAGAAACGCAGATGTCCTGCATTTCGTCGGCAGACTGTCGGAGGATGCTAAGGCGTCAATACTCGCCGATGCGGATGCGTACATTGCCCCGCAGCGTGGTGGAGAGAGTTTCGGCATCGTGCTGGTAGAGGCGATGGCGGCGGGTGCGCCGGTGATCTCCAGCGACATCGATGCGTTCAAACTCGTGCTTGACGACGGCCATTACGGGCTTCACTTTGAAAACGGTAACTCCGCAGACCTTGCGGATGCAGTCGTACGCCTTTTGACGCAGTCAAAGTTGGGGGAGGAGCTTCGCGCACTCGGGCATAAACGGGCTTGGGAGTATGACTGGTCGCAGGTCGCCGACGGCGTTCTGCGTGTGTACGATACGGTGCGCATGGATGGCGAAAAGGTCGTCATTGCGCCATAGAGATTTCCGTCGTGTTAGCTGATTAAACGCAGCGGAGTGAAAGTGGGTTTTCGGTGGACGTAACCGTTCCAATCTGGGTCGTTGTCCTAGTCATTGCGCTGATTGTCGTACTCGTTAGCGGTTTGGTGGCTTCATCGACAGCGACGCGTTTGAACCGTATGCACATTCGCACGGACTTGGCGCGTTCTTCACTGGAAGCGGCGTTGGGGCGAAGGGCCGCAGTCGCTCGTGCCGCCTACCCGGAACTCGCCGGCGTAGTGACGAAGGTGGAAGCCACACCACTTAGAGCCAACAACACTGGACAGCGCGCAGACGTGGAAAACGAACTGACTAGGAAAATTGTGGCGCTCTATGAGGAACAGCCCGTGGACCGAACGATGGCAATTGAGCTTTCTGACGCCCACACGCGGCTCGAGCTCGCCCGCCGTTTCTACAATGATGCGGTGACGGATACGAAAGCACTGCGAGCCAGGCCGCTAGTACGCGCGCTGCGGCTGGCGGGCACTGCACCCGAACCGGAATATTTCGATGTTGCAGACGGACTGACAACTGCTTAATTGTGGGAAAATTCGCTGTTGTGCTGGAAGTTCGCCGTGTTTTGTGACTCAATGAACAGCACTGTCTAGTTCAGGCGTTATAGTGTTAAACGACTACAAACGGTCACATTCACCAGTTTTATTAGGGAAGTAGGGTTCGTTGAGCACGGTTGAGAACAACTCCGGGCAGGGCACCGCACGCGTGAAGCGCGGTTTCGCTGAGATGATGAAGGGCGGCGTCATTATGGACGTCGTTACGCCGGAGCAGGCCAAGATCGCTGAAGATGCCGGCGCAACTGCCGTGATGGCGCTGGAGCGTGTCCCCGCCGATATTCGCGCAGAGGGTGGCGTGTCGCGTATGTCTGACCCGGACATGATCGAGGGCATTATCAATGCCGTCTCCATTCCGGTTATGGCCAAGGCCCGAATCGGCCACTTTGTTGAGGCACAGGTTCTGCAGTCCCTCGGTGTTGACTTCATTGACGAGTCCGAGGTTCTGACCCCGGCCGATTACTCGAACCACATCGACAAGTTCGAATTCACCGTGCCTTTCGTCTGTGGTGCGACCAACCTGGGTGAGGCTCTGCGCCGCATCAACGAGGGCGCTGCCATGATTCGCTCCAAGGGCGAGGCCGGTACCGGTGATGTCTCCAACGCTGTGACTCACATGCGCACCATCCGCGCTGAAATTAACCGTCTGCGTTCTATGGCTCCGGACGAGCTCTATGTTGCCGCCAAGGAGCTGCAGGCACCGTACGAGCTGGTACGCGAGGTCGCTGAGACCGGTAAGTTGCCAGTCGTGCTGTTCACCGCAGGAGGCATTGCAACTCCGGCTGACGCTGCAATGATGATGCAGCTCGGTGCCGAGGGTGTCTTTGTTGGTTCCGGTATCTTCAAGTCCGGTGATCCGGAGAAGCGCGCCAAGGCTATCGTCCAGGCAACCCAGCACTACGATGATCCGAAGGTCATCGCTGATGTCTCCCGCGGTCTCGGCGAGGCAATGGTCGGCATCAACGTCGACGAGATTCCGCAGCCGCACCGACTCGCTGAGCGTGGCTGGTAAAAATGGCTAACATCCGCGAGGTATTAGATCTGGAGCAGATTGACCGGGACATTTTCCGTGGCCCAGTCATTAAGTCAATCCTGCAGCGCACTTTCGGTGGCCAAGTTGCCGGCCAGTCCCTCGTCGCGGCGACGCGCACGGTGGGTAATACCTTCGCGGTGAACTCCCTCCACGCCTACTTTGTAGGCCCGGGCCGCCCCCATATCCCGACGGTGTACATGGTCAAGCGTATTCGCGACGGCCGGTCTTTCTGCCACCGATCCGTCGAAGCTGTGCAAGATGGCCGTACGATTTTCGTCATGCAGGTCAGCTTCCACCGTAAGGGGGATGAGGGACTCGAGCACTCTGACGTGATGCGCAAGGTGCCAGATCCTGAAGACGTGGTCACCGACACCTCTGAGATGACGAACACACGTCGTCTACTAATGCGCGAGTGGGCGGACTGGGATATCCGGGTAGTGCCGAATGATCAGTTCGAACACAACAAGTACACCCCGTCCCAGCAGCTGGTGTGGTTCCGGTGCAAGGATCGCCTGCCGGATAACGAGACCTTCCATGTCTGCACGCTGGCGTATATGTCGGATATGACTTTGCTGTCATCGGCACTCGTTCCGCATCCAGGCGTTGAGGTCCAGGAAGCCAGCCTCGACCACGCGATGTGGTTTATGCGTCCGTTCCGTGCGGATGAATGGCTGCTCTACGACCAGATTTCGCCATCGGCGCACGCGGGTCGCGCATTGACTCACGGTCGCATCTTTAACCAAAAGGGCGAGCTCGTGGCCGTCGTCACGCAGGAAGGGCTGACCCGAAGCCTGGCCCCGGGTGTCGAGCCCGTGCCAGTGGCGACGAACTTCGATGCTCGCAGTGAGAACCGAGATTAATGACACAGGAAACAATCGGTATCCTCGCTCTTCAGGGCAACGGTGCCGAACACGGATATGTGCTTGACCAGCTCGGCGTCCCGCACCGAAAGGTGCGCTTGCCCCGTGATCTGGAAGGGCTTAGCGGCCTAATTTTGCCCGGCGGCGAGTCCACAACCATGAGCAAGCTGATGGTCTTCAATGAGCTTGAAGACCCGCTGCGGGAAGCCCTCCGCGATGGCCTTCCGGCATATGGCACCTGCGCCGGCATGATTTTGCTTGCCGACGAAGTGCTCGATACCCGTCCGGATGCCGTTAGCCTGGGGGCGATTGACATCACCGTCCGTCGTAACGCATTTGGCCGGCAAGTGGATTCCTTCGAAACTGACTTGGATATTCCGCAGCTGGCGATCAGTGGTGACCAGCCGCCTGTACACGCCGCCTTTATTCGCGCACCGTGGGTCGAGCGTGTCGGTGATGATGTTGAGGTGCTAGCGCGGGTGCCAGAATCGGCTGGAGAGACCGCAGGTACAGTGGTCGGAGTACGGCAGGGGGCTGCGATGGCCACCAGCTTTCACCCGGAGTCGACGGGGGAGACGCGGCTCCACGAGTTCTTTTTGCGAGAGCTTGTCGGCATTTAAATCCCCGGTTTGTATAATGAACACCTGACGAATTCCCATCTACATGGGTATTGACGAGAGGAATGGTAGGAACTAGCACATGGCGGGTCATTCAAAATGGGCAACCACAAAGCACAAGAAGGCTGCTAATGACGCCAAGCGCGCCAAAGAGTGGGCAAAGATGATCAAGAACATCGAGGTCGCGGCTCGTACCGGCGGCGGTGATCCTGCTGGTAACCCCACCCTCGATGACATGATTAAGAAGGCCAAGAAGGCCTCGGTTCCCAACGACAACATTGAGCGTGCCCGCAAGCGTGGTTCCGGCGAGGAGTCCGGCGGTGCTGACTGGGAGACCATTGTCTACGAAGGTTACGCACCTGGCGGTGTCGCTTTGATTGTGGAGTGCCTGACCGATAACCGTAACCGTGCTGCTTCCGATGTGCGCTCGGCGTTCAACAAGAACAACGGCAACATGGCAGACAACGGCGCCGTGGCGTACCTCTTCGAAAAGAAGGGTGTCGTCGAGCTGCCGAAGGGCGAGCTGACCGAGGATGACCTGCTTATGGCGGTTCTCGATGCTGGTGCAGAGGAGGTCAACGACCTGGGCGAAAAGTTCGAGGTTGTCTCCGCCTTTACCGATCTGATGAATGTCCGCACCGCTCTTGTCGATGCCGAAATGGAGTACGACTCCGCAGATCAGGACTACCGCGCTTCTACCACGGTGGCTCTCGATGCTGACGGTGCACGCAAGCTCTTCCGTCTGATTGACGCTCTCGAAGAGTCCGACGACGTGCAGAACGTCTACTCGAACGCCGACATCAGCGACGAGGTTATCGCCGAACTCGAAGACTAGGCGTTTGCTTGGCGACGGTTCCGCTGACCGGCTTCCCGGCGTTAAAGGATGCTCGTGCAGGGTAGTCTGCAGCGCTGAATTGCGCGGCGAGCTGGTGTGAATGGAAGATCCCCATCGGAGAGTCGTCCGATGGGGATTTTTTTTGGGGGGGGGAGAGAGACAGACAGAGTCAAAGAGTGTGTCTGATCCTCAGGATAGCGACTGGTCAGAGCCCGCCTGCGGGTAGCTCCACACCCTGGGGTTAAGGAGAAAAACTGACAACCCGACACACTGGCAACCTCAAAAAATTACGGGCTGCGCGTGTGAATACGGCTGCAAATGTGAAACTGTGCAGGTTTATGTCACTTTCAGACGATTTTTCAGGTCATTTTTGTCATAAACGCAGTCAGTAACTCGCATTGGGGTAAGTAGCGAAGGGTGCCCGCCCGCCGACGCGCCGGTCGACACGCCAGGCGGACATATTTTTGTCTATTAAACCGATTTTGGTTTCTGAAAGTTTTAGTTGAACCGTTTTAGGAGAACCACTGAGTAGGAGGTCCGGCCATCAGCAACAGTGTGAAGACCACCGCGAGAACAATCAAGATGACGAACGCCGAGATAAAGGGGCGACGAATAATCATCGCGAGTGCCCACTCGAAAATGCCCTGTGGCTCCTCGGCTTCGTCGGTAAAGCGCCAGGGCCGATCCAGAAGGCCTGCCTTCAGGGTGTTTCGTTCAAACGGATAGGTTGCGAATGGAATGATAGAAGAGGCGAGGCCGATGACACCGCGGCCAAAGCTCCACTGCTGGTTGATCCACACCATGATGGTGGTGACTACGTAGCACAGGAACGTAAAGCCGTGGATGCTGCCGAAGATAGTGGTGGCGACGTCCGTGACTTTGAACAGGTACTTCAGCGCCAGGCCTAAAAGCAGCAGAGCCCACGTGACCATTTCAGCTGCAGCGAGAACGCCGTAGAGCTTCTTCGGTGAATTCATGGTGTTAAACGTATCAGAACCAACGGTTGGTACTCCTTCTAGCTACGATACAAACAGCTGTTCGAAATATGGTATTAGTGGAGGAGTGAATTATCGAGCTGGATCTCTGCGGGTGATGGGCATCGACCCTGGCCTTACTCGTTGTGGTCTCTCCATTGCGGAAGGCGCTCAGGGCAGGAAAGTCATTCCCATTTCTGTGGGGGTCGCCCGCACACCAACCACGGCGTCGTTGGAGGATCGTCTTTTACGGCTTTCCAACGCCGTGGAGCAGTGGATGGATGAGTACGAACCGGACGTGGTTGCGATGGAACGGGTATTCGAGCGCGGCAACGTGTCCACCGTGATGCAGACGGCGCACGCGGTTGGTGTCCTTGTCCTCGCTGCGGCGAGACGCGGTTTGGAAGTGCATATGTACACGCCGTCGGAGGTAAAGAAGGCGCTTACCGGCAACGGTCGGGCTGATAAGAAGCAGATGACCATGATGGTGACGAGAATCCTCGGGTTGGAAACTCCGCCAAAACCTGCGGACGCAGCGGATGCGTTGGCCATCGCTATCTGCCACTGTTGGCGTGGTCCGGTTCTGCAACGCCAGCGCGACACCTTGGCTGCGCTTGCTAAGCAACACGAGGAGCGGGAGTTGGAGCTTTCTCGCCGTGAGAATCCCTCGCGGTAGGGGAGCCTGCTAGAGCACACTTGTGAGTTCGGCGTTTATCTCGGTGTCTTTCGGGAAGCCGTAGTGAAAGGAATTGTGAGAAGTGATTGCATCTCTACGCGGTGAGGTTATCGATCTCGGTGCGGACTATTGCGTTATCGAGTGCGGTGGTGTCGGGCATTTGGTCACCATTACGGGCAGGTTAGCTTCTCAGTTGGTGAGGCATGAGCAGACTTTCATGTTGACCACAATGGCGGTTCGTGAAGATGCGATTACGCTTTTTGGTTTTGCCAACTCGCAGGAACGTGAGATGTTTGCGCTCTTGCGCACTGTCTCGACAGTGGGGCCAAAAGTAGCGATGTCTGTTCTATCGGTACTGTCGCCGGCCGAGATTGCCAATGCGGTTGCCTCAAAGAATGCCAAGGCCCTCCAGGCGGCTAACGGCGTCGGCAAGCGATTGGCGGAGCGCCTGTTGGTTGAGTTGAAGGATAAGGTCGAGGTTTTCGCGGATAGGGCGGTATCCCAGCCGGAGGAAGCTGCAAGCGGAGCAGCGCCTGGCATTGTTTTGAAGGCAGATCTGGATCAGGTCGTTGGTGCTTTGGTCGGGCTTGGGTTCCCGGAAGCTGATGCGAATGAGGCAGCGGAGACTGTTGTTCGGATTGATCCGACCTTGGATACATCAATGGCGCTGAAGGCGGCGCTAAAGACATTGGGCGAAAAGTAAATCCAGGTCGAGGACTTGCAGCTACATTGATGATGAAAAATGGCAGTGCACTAGGATGAGGGGACTATGAGCGATATCGAGCGCACGGAGTTTAACGTGTCGGGCAATCCCTTCAGGGACTCTTTAGATGGAGCAGCCAACGACCATTTTGGCGGTGGGGGAAATGGTGCACAACGTGATGTCGATGCCCGCGCTCAGGTCGAGGAAGTCGATGCGGAATCGAACCTGCGACCAAAGTCGTTAGGGGAGTTTATCGGCCAACCCAAGGTCCGCGAGCAGCTGGATTTGGTGCTCTCCGGGGCACGGGGACGAAATGTGACTCCGGACCACATTCTGCTGTCGGGACCTCCCGGCCTGGGTAAGACCACCATGGCCATGATTATTGCGCAGGAGATGGGGTCGTCCCTGCGAATGACGTCCGGTCCGGCGCTTATTCGCGCTGGCGATTTGGCAGCAATGCTATCGAACCTGCTCGAGGGCGATGTACTCTTCATTGACGAGATCCACCGCATTGCCAGGCCCGTGGAGGAAATGCTCTACATGGCAATGGAAGATTTCCGTATTGATGTCATCGTGGGCAAGGGGCCTGGAGCTACGTCAATTCCACTCGAGATTCCACCTTTTACGCTGGTAGGCGCAACGACGCGCTCGGGTATGCTGACTGGCCCACTGCGTGACCGTTTCGGTTTTACTGCGCAGATGGAGTTCTACGAGGTCGAGGATCTGACAAAGGTGGTTACCCGTGCCGCTGGGATCCTCGGGGTGGATATCAGCCCAGAGGCTGCAGTGGAGATTGCCTCGCGTTCGCGAGGTACCCCGCGAATTGCCAACCGCCTACTGCGTCGCGTTCGCGATTTCGCAGATGTTCACTCCGGTGGCGTTATTGATCTTGGTGCGGCCAAGGCGGCGTTGATTGTCTTCAATGTCGATGAGCTTGGGCTGGACCGCTTGGACCGCGCAGTGCTGACTGCCCTGGTCAAGGGGCACGGTGGCGGCCCGGTGGGCGTGAATTCCCTGGCGCTGGCAGTCGGTGAGGAGCCCTCGACTGTGGAAGAAGTGTGCGAGCCCTACTTGGTCCGTGCCGGGATGATTGCGCGTACATCGCGCGGACGTGTTGCAACTGCCCGAGCATGGCGGCACTTGGGGTTGCAGCCTCCGGAGGGAACTATCGGAGAATAGCTTTCTCATCGACCTGGCCGGGGCAGTGTGGAATTGCTAGCTGGCAATTCGTTAAACTCGGCAGACATGGATCAAACTATTCTCCTCCTACTTATTTTCTTGTTCCTGGCGCTGCCAATTTGGCAGATCATCAAGCAGAACAAGCAGGTGCGCACCATTCGGGACATGCAGGATAAGTTGGCCCCGGGCGCAGAGGTCATCACCGGTTCCGGTATGCATGGTGTGGTCGTTGATACGACCGAAACAACCGTCGACCTGATTATCGCTGACGGCATCGTGACCCGTTGGGAAAAGGGCGCCATTGCCCGCAACCTCACCACCGGTACCGGAGCTAGCTACGCTCACCGTGATCGACGTGGCCGTGTTTCCGATGCGCCAGATGACCACGTCGGCGACGTCCAAGAAATCACCGGCCACGGTCCGGCTGACAATGCAGCTTCGGACGTCAATGAGCAGGTCGAGAACCCGAATACTCCGAGTACCCCGGATAACCCGGGTACAGACGGTTCCACTTCCACCGAAAAGCAGTAGCAGTTTTTGCACGCCCACGCCCCGTCGGTTTGCATGCATCCAAGCTGTAGCGTGCGCCGTGGGGTTAGCGGGCGCGTCCCAGGTTTCGCCGTCGGCAAGCGTGGGCAAGATTTTCACTAAATAGGTACAAGTCAAAACCGGCGCACTACGCTAAATCGGTTATTCTCTAGCGGTTGGTGTTTATAGCTTTGCTTAGCGACGCCCGCAATGCCTCTTCCTGGTATCGCGCGATTTCGCGGTGCGGTTATAGACCTGCGTTTCTACCCGAAACGCTTAAGTACCTAAACGTCACGATTCAGGAGACTTTGCTTTGAACAGCAAATCCAGATCCGGTGCGAATACATTCAAGAGGAACTGGCCGCAGTGGCTGTTGGCACTGTTTGTTGGCTTCCTCATCCTTACGTACGCACTCGTCTTTTTCACCGGCGGCGGATCAGCCAAGCCAAAGTTGGGCATCGACTTGCAGGGTGGTACCCGAGTAACCTTGGTGCCGCAGGGCGAAAAGCCGACGCGCGATCAGCTGGACCAGGCTCGCAAGATTCTGGAGAACCGCGTAAACGGCATGGGCGTCAGCGGCGCTCAAGTTGTCACCGACGGTGACACGCTGGTCATTACCGTGCCGGGTGAAGACTCACAGGAGGCGCGTACGCTCGGCCAGACTTCGCAGCTCTTCTTCCGTCCGGTAGAACAGCCCACCCAGGGCCCTGATGAAGCTGCCTTTGGCGAGGTAGTTAAGAAGACTGCTGAAGATTGGGTGTCAGTCGGTGTCCTGTCGAAGGAGGAAGCCACCAAGCGTGTTGATGACCTCTACAAGGACATGAACGAAACGCAGAAGCGTGCAATTGATGCCTTCAAGGAACAGAACCCAGATCAGCCGGTTCCCGAGGAGCTGTCCAAGTCGCTGGGCGAGGCCCCGAAGTTGGACGCAACAGCTCCGGCAAAGCCGGCGAACTCAATTGAAGCGGCCGAGCTGCGTACGAAGGTTCGTGACGTGCTGTTGGCGACTCGCCAGTCCGAAGACCCAACGACACAGTTTGCAGCCGCTGCGCTGATGACCTGCGATAACCGCGATGCAGTTGATCCGCTACAGGGTGCCGATGACCCGGCCAAGCCGCTGGTGACCTGTGCGCCCGAAGGCGGTAAAGCCATCTTCCTGGGCAAGGCTCCGCTGTTGATTGGGCAGGAGGACGAGGCCAAGGGCCAGCGTCTGTCCGGCGACGCTATTGATACCAATGCGCCGATTAACGGTGGTTACGATCAGCAGTCTGGTCAGATTCAGGTCTCCTTTAGCTTCAAGTCCGGGAAGAATGACACCGGCGCTCGCACATGGACCAAGTTGACCAATGACTACCTGCAGCGGCAGGTCGCTATCGTGTTGGACTCGAAGGTCATTTCCGCCCCGGTGATTCAGGAGGCAACCCCAGTTGGTTCTGCCACCCGCATCACGGGCGACTTCTCAATCGACGAGGCACAGGGGCTGGCCAATAACCTGCGTTATGGTGCACTGCCGCTGTCGTTCGCAGGTGAGGACGGCGAGCCGGGCGGCACCACCACGACTATCCCGGCCATGCTTGGTTCGGCTTCCTTGGAAGCCGGTCTGCTTGCCGGCATTATCGGTATCGCCCTGATTGTCGTCTACGCGATTGCTCTCTACCGCGGCCTGGGCGTGATTTCGCTGGTTTCGCTGGCAGCAGCTGGAGCGATGGTCTACGGCGTCCTTGTCCTTCTTGGTCGTTGGATTGGCTACTCGCTCGATCTCGCTGGCATCGCCGGCATCATCATCTCTATCGGCGTAACGGCTGACTCCTTCATCGTCTTCTTCGAACGCATTAAGGACGAAATCCGCGCGGGTAGAACTTTCCGCTCCGCGGTTCCGCACGCTTGGCGACGAGCACGGCGCACCATCCTATCGGGTAACTTTGTGTCCATCATTGCGGCTGTGGTTCTTTACATCCTGGCCGTTGGCGATGTCCGCGGTTTCGCGTTCACACTTGGTCTCTCCACAGCATTCGACATTGTGACGGCTTTCCTCGTGACTGCGCCGTTGGTCATCCTGGCTACTCGTAAGTGGCCAGCTTTGTCCAAGCCGTCGATGAACGGCTTCGGCTCGGTCATGGAGATTGCACAGAGGAATAAGACTGTAGCTGCCGGTAAGAAGGCCGGAGCCTCCGATGCCTCCGCCAGTACGGCTGCCGACACCGGTGCAGCTCACTCCAGCGCGAATGAGGGGAAGTAGGAATCCATGAATACTACTCAGACGAATCCGGCGCTAATCACTGAGCCAGAAAGCGTGAAAGACGACTCCTTTTTCCGCCGCCTCTACACCGGCGAGGGTGGAATCAACATCGTCGGCAAGCGGAAGCGCTGGTACCAGATTGCCGTCGCCATCATCGTTGTTGCTTTCGCAGCGATGCTGATTCGCGGGTTCAGCTTCGGTATCGACTTCGAGGGCGGTACCAAGATGACTATGCCGCCGGCCTCAGTGACAACTGAGCAGGCCGAGGAGGTTTTCACCGAGGCGACCGGCGTGAAGCCGGAGCTGGTGCAAATTATCGGTTCTGGTGAGGGCCGAATCCTGGAGATCACCTCTGAGAAGCTGACTCAGGACCAGATTAATAGTGCTCGTATCGCGTTGAATGATGCATTCAAGCCCGTCGATGTGCAGGGGCAGCAGACCCCGGATGCCATTGGTGACTCGACCGTGTCGGAGTCGTGGGGCTCTTCGATTACCAACCGAATGCTGCTGGCTGCAGTGGTGTTCCTGGGTCTGGTGTTCATCTACATCACCATTCACTTCGAGCGCGACATGGCCATTGCCGCAATTCTCGCCCTGGTTGTGGATGCAATCGTGATTATGGGAATCTACGCGCTCATTGGTCTTGACGTCACCCCGGCAACCATTATCGGTCTCCTGACCGTGCTGTCGTTCTCCCTGTACGACACCGTCGTGGTTTTCGACAAGGTCGACGAGAACACGGCAGGCTATCGTTCATCGACCCGTAGAAGTTACGCCGAGTTGGTGAACCTGGCGGTCAACCAAACCATCATGCGTTCTATCAACACCACGGTGTCGACGCTCCTGCCAATCCTGGCACTGATGGTCATCGCCGTGGGCATGCTGGGGGTCGGAACGCTGAAGGACCTTGCACTCGTTCAGCTCATCGGCATTATTCAAGGTACGTTCTCTTCGATCTTCCTGGCTTCGTCGCTGTTGGTGTCTCTCAAGTCGCGGCAGCGTGAATACCGCAAGCATGAAGAGGCGGTACTGTCTGCTCGCGCAAAGGCCTCTGAGGGGGCAGGATCGGGCACCGATTCCGCCACCACTGATGTTGCGGAGGACTCGGGCTCGAAGGAGCCGTCGGCAAGCGAGATGGAGCAGTCGACGTCGAAACGAACGGTGACGACTCCGAAGCTTGAGGGCGATGAAGACAAGCCGCTGTCCTGGCGTCCGGGGCAGTAGGAGGTAGCGCCTCCCAGTGGTTCGGGTGAAACTACTTTAAAAGCGCATTGTGCGGGTATCGTTGACAGGTACCCGCACTTTTTCTTTTCGCCGAAAAGGAGCTTAAACCTGTGTCGTATGCACACGCGCGTGAGGCATTAGCCGATCAGATTCGGTTCGTGCCCGATTTTCCAGTTGAGGGCGTACTCTTCGAGGACCTGACGCCGGCGCTTGCCGACGCCACGACGTTCGCCCTGATTGTGGACGAGATTTCCGCCAAGGTGGAAGAGTTCGGGGCTGATGTTATAGGCAGCCTAGATGCGCGTGGATTCCTGCTGGGTTCTGCGGTGGCGTACAAGCTCGGACTGGGAGTGCTCGCTATTCGTAAGAAGGGTAAGCTGCCACCGCCTGTGCTGACCGAGACCTATGAACTGGAATATGGAACGGCCGCGCTTGAGATTCCGGCTAGTGGTTTTGAGCTGAAGGGCAAGAAGGCCGTACTTGTCGACGATGTGTTGGCAACTGGTGGCACCCTGTGTGCAGCTCGCGCTCTGCTGGAGACAGCTGGAGTCGAGGTAACCGGGCTGTGCACCGTGCTGGAGGTTGAAGGCCTGGGAGCTCGGGAGAAGCTTGCTGATCTGCCTCTGTACGTGGTTAATAAGGGGTGAATGAGTCATGGCTGAAGGGCCCGCACGCCGTTATGGTGCCCGCCTAGCGCGAAGCCTTACCGGCAACAGAACGAAGATCCGCCCGGTGCTAGATCCCCTTGTCGCGGTGCATCGACAGGTGCATCCGCGCGCAGATTTGGCTGTGCTTCAGCGTGCCTACGATACCGCCGAGCGCCTTCACGACGGCGTCTATCGGAAATCCGGCGAGCCATACATCACTCACCCGCTTGCAGTCGCTACTATTGCGGCCGAGATCGGCATGGATACCACCACGCTGGTGGCAGCGCTGCTGCATGACACGGTCGAAGATACCGATTACACGCTGGAGGACCTGGAGCGGGACTTCGGCCCAGAAGTCGCACGGTTGGTCGACGGCGTGACCAAATTGGATAAGGTCGCGTTGGGCTCCGCCGCCGAGGCAGAGACCGTGCGAAAAATGATTATCGCCATGAGCCAGGACCCGCGCGTGCTGGTTATCAAGGTGGCTGACCGGCTGCATAACATGCGCACAATGCGCTTCCTGCCGCCGGAAAAGCAGGCTAAGAAGGCCCGTGAGACCCTCGAGGTGATTGCACCGCTGGCGCATCGTTTGGGAATGGCCAGCGTGAAGTGGGAGTTGGAAGATCTCTCCTTCGCCATTTTGTACCCGAAGAAGTACGACGAGATTGTGCGTTTGGTCGCAGATCGAGCGCCGCAGCGGGACCGGTACATCCAGGAAGTCTCCGAGATGATTCAGAAGGATCTGAAGGAGTCTCACATTGCTGCTGAGGTACAGGGCAGGCCGAAGCACTACTGGTCGATTTATCAGAAGATGATTGTCCGCGGCCATGAGTTCGACGAGATTTTTGACCTGGTCGGACTTCGAGTTCTGGTGGACACGACCAAGGACTGCTATGCCGCCATGGGTGCCGTCCACTCGCTGTTCAAACCCATGCCGGGGCGATTCAAGGACTATATTTCCGCGCCGCGTTTCGGGGTTTACCAGTCGTTGCACACAACGGTCATCGGTCCAGGTGGCTCCCCGCTAGAAGTGCAGATTCGCACCCATGAGATGCACTACAACGCTGAGTACGGCATTGCCGCACACTGGCGCTACAAGGAAACCAAGGGCTCTCACAAGGGAGATTCCGCCGAAGTCGATCAGATGGCGTGGATGCGTCAGCTGCTGGATTGGCAGCGCGAGGCCGCAGATCCTAACGAGTTCCTGGACTCCCTGCGCTATGACCTCTCAGTCACTGAAATTTTTGCGTTCACACCTAAGGGCGATGTCATCACTTTGCCCGCGGACTCCACGCCGGTCGACTTTGCCTACGCGGTCCATACTGAAGTAGGTCACCGATGTATTGGTGCCAAAGTCAACGGCAAGCTAGTGGCGTTGGAATCACCGCTAAAAACTGGCGACCGCGTCGAGATTTTCACGTCCAAGGATGCCGATTCCGGTCCGTCTAAGGACTGGGAGAAGTTTGTTAAAACTCCACGTGCGCGGGCAAAGATCCGTCAGTGGTTTGCCAAAGAGCGCCGCGAGGAGGCACTCGATGCCGGCCGTGACGCGCTGGCTGCAGAGGTACAGCGCGGCGGTCTGCCGATGCACCGCCTGTTCACTCCGGCGTCCATCAAGCAGATTGCCTCCGAGCTGCACTATGCGGATGTCGATGCGCTCTATACCGCTATCGGTAAGGGGCAGGTCTCAGCGCAGCATGTGACTCACCGGCTGATGGCGCAGTTCTCGAGCACAGACGATGCCGAAGAGCAGTTGGTCTCGCGCACTCCGATTTCGAAGATGAGTGTGCACAATACTCCGCGTCGCGCCGACAGCACCGGCGTGCTTGTGGAGGGCAGTGCGGATATGGCTGCCAAGTTGGCCAAGTGCTGTACACCGGTGCCTGGCGATGCCATCTTTGGTTTCGTCACCCGCGGTGGCGGTGTCAGCGTGCACCGTACGGACTGCACTAATGCGGAGAAACTGCACCAGGAGCCCGAGCGCATTATCGAGGTTTCCTGGGCAACGGATTCCTCCGGTGCGGTCTTCATGGTTACGGTGCAAATCGAAGCACTTGACCGTCACGGACTGCTCTCGGAGATCACTCGCGTTTTCTCCGATCAGAAGGTCTCAATCCTGTCGACGTCCTCTCATACCTCCGATGACCGCGTTGCCGTAATGCGTTTTAGCTTCGAGGTTTCGGACACTAAGCAGATGGGCTATATCTTCAACATTCTGCGCGGTGTCGAGGGAGTGTTCGATGTCTACCGCATTACTTCTGGTCAGTAGGCGGTTTAGTAGCCATCGATATGTGAAAAAGGATGAGACCGCGTAGATACTAAAACAGGGCCAAGGTGATTCACCTTGACCCTGTTTTTGATTAATTTCTCAATCAGTTAGTTGAGTCAACTACTTGACTTCCGCCTTCTCAATACGGACTTCCTTAGCTGGCTTACCGTCAGAGGTACCGCCACCCTCGATACCGTTCTTCGCAATGTCCGCAACCGTCTTGGTGCCCTCGTCAGTCATGGAGCCAAGCACGGTGTACTGCGGAGGCAGCTGAGAATCTGCCCAGTTGAGGAAGAACTGGCTGCCGTTGGCATCCGGGTCACTCGGGTTTGCCATGGCGATAGAGCCCTTCGGGTACACCAACGGGGTGTTCTGATCCAGGCCGGAATCCTTGACCGGCCACTCGCCAGCGAACTTGAAGCCCGGTCCGCCGGTACCGGTACCAGTCGGATCGCCACACTGCAGAACGTTCAGGCCACCACCGGTAATACGGTGGCACACGGTGTCGTTGAAGTAGTTGGACTTGGCCATGTGCTCAATTGCATTGACGCCGCAAGGTGAAATAGCGCGGTCCAGCTCCATCGGAATGTCGCCCTGGTTAGTCTTCAGGGTGATGGTTACAGTGCCAGTGGCGGGAACGTTGTCGGTAGCTGGCTTATCTATGTCCTTCGATGCCTCGCCATCATCCGGGTAGTCACAGGTCACGGTTTCCGGAAGTGGGGAAGAGCGCTTCATTGGAACCTTTTCACCGCTGACGGGAGTAGCTGTCAGAGCTGCAGGTTCGACTGGAGTCGTGGATGCATCAGCGGCCTCATTGTCGTCAGCGCCGCCAGCCGTGGTCAGCAAGTAGATGCCGCCACCGATAAAGAGCAGGATAGCCAAGGTAGTTACGACAACGCCCAGTGGCTTCAGCTTCTCGGCACGTGCACGGCGCTTAAGTTCGCGCTCGAGCGTCCGCATCGCATCTTTGCGCCTTTGCTCATTATTGGCCACTAGTCTTTCTCCGTATCTGTTAGTCATCTATTGCTGGTGACGGAACACCAGCGGACGATTTTGCCCATTGATAGTGACCGCATTTGAAGTAACAGCTCAGTCGGTCACCGTCGCGTACACAATCGACCATTATGCCCGGGATTGCTTCCCATTTGCGAGATGACAGGCCAACGAGCAAGGGGAAAGGTGCTCTCTTCCCGTTGTTGGAAGGCGCAAATAGCCTGCCGGGGGCTGTACACAATCGTTACAATGGAGCGCCATGGAGATATTTGGTTTTGCAGCCGGCCCTTTTCAGACCAACTGCTACGTGGCAACAGGCGCTCCGGAAATGGACGGCCTGTCCACCCCATGCGTCATTGTTGACCCGGGCATGGGGGCGTTCGAGGTAGTACGCGGCGAGGTTGAGAAGCGAGATTGGAAGCCGGAAGCAATTCTGCTGACCCATGGTCATATCGACCATGTCCGCGATGTCGCGGAGGCCGCCGACTTCTGGGATATCCCCGTCTTCATTCACGAAAGCGACAATGTGTTGCTGGCCAATCCGAAGCTCGGCGGTTCTTCTTTCGGACACCTCTTTGACATCGATTCTATGCAGGCTTATACGGAAGCCGATTTCTTCGAGGATGGCGACGAAGTAAAGTGGGCAGGGTTGAATTGCGAAGTCATTCACGCTCCGGGTCACTCTCCGGGATGCGTGATGCTGCGCGCTTCCGATGGGGAAGATGAGATTGTCTTCAGCGGGGACGTCCTCTTTAAGGGGGCTATCGGTCGCGTAGATTTGCCGGGCAGTAGTCCGGAGCACATGCAGCAGTCGTTGAAGGATAAGGTCCTCCCGCTGGCGGATGACCTCATGATTCTTCCGGGCCATGGCTCCGCATCGTCGATAGGCGAGGAGCGCGCGACCAACCCGTTCCTGCAAAACCTCACCTAGCCTGGCTGACACGTCGTGAGAGTTGGCAGGTAGAGTTAGCGGGGTGAACTCTAGCCAGAAGCCAAAGAAGTTGAAGCCATTCTCCGCGCCCAAGGGCGTGCCGGATTACGTCCCGCCGGTCTCCCGCGAATTCGAGGCGGTGCGAAACTCATTCCAGCACCGCGCACGACTTGCGGGCTATGAGCACATTGAGCTGCCAATTTTCGAGGAAACCGGGCTTTTTGCACGTGGCGTAGGTGAATCGACGGACGTCGTCACCAAGGAGATGTACACGTTCGCCGACCGCGGCGACCGTTCGGTCACCCTGCGCCCGGAGGGTACCGCGGGCGTGATGCGCGCGGTCATTGAGCACAATTTGGACCGCGGTCAGTTGCCGGTCAAGCTTTCCTACGCGGGGCCATTCTTCCGCTATGAACGCCCGCAGGCAGGCCGTTACCGTCAGTTGCAGCAGGTGGGCGTAGAGGCAATCGGCGTCGATGATCCTGCGCTGGACGCTGAAGTCATCGCGCTTGCCGACGCATGCTTCCGCGGTATCGGGCTCGAAGGCTTCCGCCTTGAACTGACAAGCCTTGGCGACAACACCTGCCGCCCTGAATATCGCGCTAAGCTGCAGGAGTTCTTGTTTGACCTGCCTCTGGATGAGGAATCGCGCCACCGTGCAAACATCAACCCGCTGCGCGTTCTCGACGATAAGCGACCGGAAATGCAGGAAATGCTTGCCGACGCGCCGCTGATGCTGGACCACCTTTCTGACAGCGCTCGCGGTCACTTTGAAGCTGTGACTGGACTGTTGGATGACATGAAGGTGCCCTATGTCATCAATCCTCGAATGGTGCGCGGACTGGACTACTACACCAAGACGTGCTTCGAGTTTGTTCACGACGGCCTTGGTGCTCAGTCGGGTATCGGTGGCGGTGGTCGCTACGACGGGCTGATGGCGCAGCTAGGCGGCCAAGAGCTGTCTGGAATTGGCTTTGGTTTGGGTGTGGATCGCGCACTGCTCGCACTGGAAGCAGAGGGCAAGCAGGCCAGCGATGGTCGACGCGTCGATGTGTATGGTGTTGCGCTCGGTGAAGAAGCCGCTCACGCTATGGCGGTGCAGATCAATAAGCTGCGCCAAGCGGGTATCCGCGCAGATATGTCCTACGGCGGCCGCGGTCTGAAGGGCGCGATGAAGGGTGCCGATCGCGCTGGAGCCCGATTTGCGTTGGTCCTCGGCGAGTCTGAATTGGCCGCGGGCGAGGTTCAGCTGAAGAACCTTGAGTCCCACGAGCAGCACGCAGTCGCCCTAGATGCACTGGTTCAGGAGTTGCAGTCGCGCATCTAGGAAACGCGCATTTGTTGAGTGCGGAGTCTAGCTGTAGACGCCGCGCTCGAGAGTGTCGCACTGAGACATCTTTCCTGACTTGTAGCCGGTGAGGAATGCCTTCGTACGCTGCTCGGCCGAGCCGTGGGTCCAGGAGTCCGGTTGAACACCACCGCCGGAATGCTGCTGGATGGTGTCATCGCCAATGGCCTTCGTAGTTTTGAGGGCATCGGCAACTTGCTCGTCGGAAAGCGGTTCGAGGATTGCGTCCGGCCCCTTGTCCGCGTAATGAGCCCAGATACCCGCGTAGCAGTCGGCCTGCAGCTCGATCTTTACAGCGTCGGAATCGGGGCCCGGTTCGTTGTAGTTACTGCGGCCGAGTGTGCCCTCCAACCTTTGGATATGGTGGGCGAATTCGTGGGCCACGACGTATTCCTGTGCGAGCGGTCCGTTGCCTCCGCCCATGCGCTCCAGGGTGCTAAAGAACTCCGTGTCGAAGTAGGCCGTTTGATCGGCGGGGCAGTAGAACGGGCCGGTGGACGAGGACGCTGCGCCGCAGCCCGACTGAGTGGAGCCTTCAAAGAGGACTAAGCCTGGGTTCGTGTACTCGATGCCGGCCTGTGCGGGGAGTTGTTCTTCCCAGACTCGGTCGACCGAAATACCGGTGAATTCCATCCGGCAATCGATGCGGCTGTTGGCATCTTCGCCGGTCTTGCATGGATCCTCGCCAGGGGACTGCTGTGCAGTCTGCGAGGACTGGTTGTTCTGGGCACCTGTCAGCTGTCCCAATTGTCCCGGGTCGCCGCCGAGAAGTAAGTACAGGCCGATGAGGACAAGGCCGCCGATACCGCCACCGCCTACGGCGATAGCGCGGCCACCACCCGAGCGTCGCTCGGCACGAGCCGAGCTCTTTTGGAAGTCATTCCGGAAGGTCATAGGAGTAAGACTATTGCATAAGGTGCGGAAAACGGGCCATTGAATAGCGCTGCGTCATAGTATCCGCATGTAAATCAACGTCAGGATCTACGGAGAACTTTGTCTAAGTGAGTACATGAAGCCCGAGGTAGGCCCAAGGCGATGACCGGTAATAAGCAAAATAGCCGGGGTCTTCTTCTCACCTTTCTGGCTTCAAGGTAGACTACACGGACGAAACCGCTATCCACAGCGTTAATCCCTATAGCACCAATTTTGGAAGGACCAATTCGCAGTGCTTCGTACGCATCTTGCCGGAGACCTCCGCGCTGACCTCGCCGGCAGCACAGTAACCCTGACCGGTTGGGTAGGACGCCGCCGTGACCATGGTGGCGTGATCTTCATCGACATGCGTGACCGCTCCGGTTACGCCCAGGTTGTGTTCCGCAACAGCGAAGTTGCTGAGCGTGCACACCACCTGCGCAGCGAATACTGCATTCAGGTCACCGGTGTCGTTGAGAAGCGCCCGGAGGGCTCCGAAAACCCGAACCTGGCATCGGGTGAAATTGAGGTCAATGTTACGGAGCTGACCATCCTCAACGAGTCGGCGGCATTGCCGTTCCAGCTCGAGGATGTTGGAACTTCTGGCACTGTCGGCGAGGAAGCCCGCCTGAAGTACCGCTACCTAGACCTACGCCGTGAAGGCCCGGCCAAGATTATGCGTCTCCGTGCGGCTGTCAACCGCGCAGCCCGTAAGGTGCTGGACAGCCACGACTTCACCGAAATCGAGACCCCGACGTTGACTCGCTCTACGCCGGAAGGTGCTCGTGACTTCGTGGTGCCGGCTCGTTTGAAGCCGGGCACTTTCTACGCACTGCCGCAGTCCCCTCAGTTGTTCAAGCAGCTGCTTATGGTCGCTGGCATGGAGCGCTACTACCAGATCGCCCGCTGCTACCGAGATGAGGACTTCCGCGCTGACCGCCAGCCGGAGTTCACTCAGCTCGACGTTGAGATGAGCTTCGCCGAGCAGGACGATGTCATTGCGCTGGCAGAAGAGATTCTGGTTGCTATCTTCGCCGAGGCCGGTGTCACTGTTCAGACCCCGATTCCACGCATGACCTTCAAGGAGGCCATGGAGAAGTACGGTTCTGACAAGCCGGACCTGCGCTTCGACATTCCGCTGGTGGAGTGCACCGAGTTCTTCAAGGACACCACTTTCCGTGTCTTCCAGAACGATTACGTCGGTGCAGTTGTTATGGACGGTGGCGCATCGCAGCCTCGTCGTCAGCTCGACGCTTGGCAGGATTGGGCCCGCCAGCGCGGCGCAAAGGGCTTGGCCTACATCCTTGTTGGGGAGGACGGCACTCTGGGCGGCCCGGTTGCCAAGAACATTACTGACGCAGAGCGTGAAGGCATCGCGGCGCACGTAGGCGCGAAGCCGGGTGACTGCATCTTCTTCGCTGCAGGTGACGCTAAGAGCTCCCGTGCACTGCTGGGTGCTGCTCGTGGAGAGATTGCCAAGAAGCTCGGCCTTATCAAGGAAGGCGACTGGGCATTCACCTGGGTCGTCGACGCACCGTTGTTCGAGCCGGCTGCCGACGCTACCGCTTCCGGTGACGTTGCCCTGGGCCACTCGCAGTGGACTGCTGTGCACCACGCCTTCACCTCGCCGAAGCCAGAGCACATGGATACCTTCGACAAGGATCCTGGCAACGCACTGGCTTACGCCTACGACATCGTCTGCAACGGTAACGAAATTGGTGGCGGCTCCATTCGTATTCACCGCCCAGATGTCCAGAAGCGCGTCTTCGATGTTATGGGCATCGGCGAGGAAGAGGCACAGGAGCAGTTCGGCTTCCTGCTGGATGCCTTCCAGTACGGCGCTCCGCCGCACGGTGGTATCGCATTCGGTTGGGACCGTATCGTTTCCCTGCTGGCCGGCGTTGACTCCATTCGCGAAGTTATCGCCTTCCCGAAGTCCGGTGGCGGCGTTGATCCGTTGACTGACGCCCCGACTCCGATTACCGCTCAGCAGCGCAAGGAGACCGGTATCGACTTCAAGCCGAAGCCAAAGCAGAAGGCAGACGGCGTTAAGGCAGCAGCCGACGCAGGCGACAGCAAGTAAACAAAGAAATCACATTGCGAGGAATGTGATCTGTCACTCCAGCGTGAACAGCGCGAGTGGCGCCAATTCCTCCTAACCAAGGCGTTACTGGCCACAACGCAACATCCGTATCGCCTGACTGAAACTGGCTCATTGAAAGGGCATTCAATGGAGTACTCGGACGACGCTGCAGCAGAAGTTGACAGCGTAGTTAAAGATGCAGAGACACTGCTTTCCGCACGATTCGGCGGCACTCCAGTGTTGTCGGATCCAGAAGTACTTACAGGTCAGTCAAACGCTCTTGTTGTCCGCGTACGGGTCGCCACAAATCCCTTTATGCAGGAACGCACGGTCGTCGTAAAGCAAATTCCTACGACGACTGAAGGCGTCGATCCCGCCGTTTTACGGGAAGTCGTGGCGTACCAGTTCATCAATACACTGCCTGACGACGTCCGCCCGGGGCCTCAGCTTCTTGCTTACGATGTTTCAAAGCAGCTATTGGTTCTCAGCGACGTCGGTGTCGTGGACACTCTTGCGGACGTACTCTTTCGTGGCGATGAAGAGCGACGATTGCGCGCATTCCGCAGCCTCGGCGCTTCGCTGGGTCGGATGCATATTCACACGCATACTCGTGAAGAGGGATTTGAGACCCTGCGTCGTCGTATGTGGGTGAAGAACAAGGTCGATCGCGAGGCTCTCGAGGCGCGTGACCACGGCATTGTGTCGGGGATTCGCTTTGGTATGCGAGCTGTCGAGGGGTCCGGCATTCCTGTTCCCGACGCTGTGCGCTCTTTCGGTGAGGATGCTGCTCGTCGAATTGAGAAGGGCACGCATAGGGCGTTTACTCCGTTTGACCTCGCCCCGGACAACATTCTGCTGGCGGATAAGGTCCAGTTCCTCGACTATGAGTGGGCTGGTTACCGCGATGTCATCTTCGACGTGGCCAGCGTCGTCGCAGGCTTCCCGCTGCACGTTTTCGTGGAGCGTCCATCGGAGGCAGAGGTCGACGTGTTTGTCCGTGCCTGGATGGAAGAGATTCGTGACCATTGGTATCGCGGCACGAGCGACCGCCGTTTGATGGCGTTCATCGCTGCGGCGTTGCTCGGTTGGTTTTTCATCTCCGCAACGGTTTCCTTCTTCGGTTCTCCAAAACAAGCGCTGTGGGTGGGGCATGAAGGACGCACGGACCTGAAGCCGGAAGTTGGCGGCTCAGCACTGGAGCGGCGCGACATGGCTAACACGGCTCGCGCGATTGCACAGTTCGCCCATAAGTGTGAGGACGATCGTGCCGACGAGCTGGAACAGTTCGCGCATGCAGTCATCGATTTCTTAGAGCAAG
Source organism: Corynebacterium sp. LK31 (assembly GCF_014335015.1). Lineage (NCBI taxonomy): Bacteria > Bacillati > Actinomycetota > Actinomycetes > Mycobacteriales > Corynebacteriaceae > Corynebacterium > Corynebacterium sp. LK31. The sequence continues at coordinate 386,336 of NZ_PDGW01000011.1, forward strand.
AGGAAGGCTAGGGCACACGTGGCGGATCCGAATAAGCTGCCGTCAGGCGGTGCAAACGGCTCCGCCGATGACGCTCCAGGGCTTTTCGACGAGCCTTCGGTCGCCGGACCTACAGCGGCCAAGAGCCAAGGTCGGAGTGCGGGGCCAGCAAGCACTGGCCTGAACTCCGATGCGAGCGCCTATTTTCACCCAGGTGCACACGCGCCGTTGGCGGTTCGGATGCGACCGCGAAACCTCGATGAAGTCGTTGGTCAAGACCACCTGTTAGCCCCCGGAGCACCGTTGCGCCGTCTGGTCGAAGGTGGCGGCGACACCTCCGTTATTTTGTTTGGCCCTCCCGGAACTGGCAAGACCACTCTCGCCAGTTTGATTTCCGCGGCGACTGGACGACACTTTGAAGCGCTTTCCGCGCTTAATGCCGGGGTAAAGGAAGTGCGTGCGGTTATCGACACTGCTCGTCGCACGCTCGTTAACCAGGGCATTCAAACGGTGCTCTTCATCGACGAGGTGCACCGTTTTTCCAAGACCCAGCAGGATGCCCTGTTGGGTGCCGTGGAAAACCGGATTGTCCTTCTCGTCGCGGCAACGACGGAAAACCCATCCTTCTCAGTGGTGTCCCCGCTGCTCAGTCGGTCACTGCTGTTGCAGTTGCAGTCACTGGACGACGAAGCCGTCGGCACGCTCATTGATCGAGCACTTACCGATGAGCGCGGCCTGAATGGTCGCGTCAGTATGACAGACGATGCACGTAAACAGCTCATTGCGCTGGCAGCTGGTGATGCTCGTCGTTCCCTCACGTACCTCGAGGCAGCCGCAGAAGCCGTCGCCGATGGTGAGCAGATTACCGCTGAGTCGCTTGCCAATTCGATCAACAGAGCCGTGGTTCGCTATGACCGCGACGGCGACCAGCATTACGACGTCACCAGCGCGTTTATTAAGTCCGTTCGCGGATCTGATGTCGATGCTGCCCTGCATTACCTGGCGCGGATGATTGAGGGTGGGGAAGACCCTCGGTTTATTGCCCGCCGAATCGTAATTCTGGCCAGCGAAGACATCGGTATGGCCGACCCGACAGCTCTGCAAACCGCCGTCGCCGCGGCGCAGGCAGTTGCCTTGATAGGGATGCCGGAAGCCCGGCTGACGCTGGCGCAGGCCACGATTCACTTGGCAACAGCACCGAAGTCGAATTCGGTCATAAGCGCAATCGACGGGGCATTGAAGGATGTTCGTTCCGGGAAGACCGGACCGGTGCCACCACATTTGCGCGACGGACATTACAGCGGGGCTAAGGACCTTGGTCACGCGGTGGACTATATCTACCCGCACAATGACCCCATGGGTGTCGTCGCCCAACAGTATCCACCAGATCAGTTGGTGGGCACTGATTATTTCGTCCCATCCAATCACGGTCGTGAAAACGGCATGGCTGAATACCTCGGACGCATTCGCCGAATTATCCGGGGGAGCCGCCGGAAATCGAAGTAGGCGAGATCGGTCGGAATCTACGGGGTGCCGGTGGGGTGGTTTTAAAGTTGCTCGAACCGAGCGGGTAGACTGCTAGTTTTGTATTAAACATCTCGGACGCTCGACGTGAAACGAGGAAGTAGAACACCGTGCAGACTCATGAAATTCGAAATCGCTTCATCCAGCATTTCGTAAAGGCGGGACACACCGAGGTCCCCAGTGCCTCCCTGGTTTTGGATGACCCGAACCTGCTGTTCGTTAATGCCGGCATGGTGCCGTTCAAGCCCTACTTCCTCGGCAATGAGACTCCGGACTTCTCCACCGCGACCTCAATTCAGAAGTGCGTGCGCACACTGGACATTGAAGAGGTGGGTATCACCACCCGCCACAACACCTTCTTCCAGATGGCGGGTAACTTCTCCTTCGGAAATTACTTCAAGGAAGGTGCCATCACTCATGCATGGAGCCTTCTGACTGGTGCTGTTGAGGACGGCGGCTTTGGCATCCCGGCTGAGAAGCTGTGGGTGACGGTTTTCCTCGATGACGATGAGGCTCATGACATCTGGCACGAGAAGGTTGGTGTGCCGGAAGAGCGCATTCAGCGCCGAGGCATGGCGGACAACTACTGGTCCATGGGTGTGCCTGGCCCGTGTGGCCCGTGTTCAGAGATTTTCTACGACCGCGGCCCGGAGTACGGCGCTGACGGTGGCCCAGAGGCGGACGAGGATCGCTACATCGAGATTTGGAACCTCGTCTTCATGGAAAACGAGCGTGGCGAAGGAACAGGCAAGGACTCTTTCGAGATTCTTGGCCCGCTGCCGAAGAAGAACATCGATACCGGTATGGGCATCGAGCGCGTTGCTTTTCTGCTGCAGGGTGTCGACAACGTCTATGAAACCGATCTGCTGCGTCCGGTTATCGACGAAGCTGAGCGGCTCACCGGTTCGAAGTACAGCTCCAACCACCAGGACAACATCCGTTTCCGCGTCATCGCTGACCACAGCCGCACCGGCTTGATGCTGATGCTCGACGGTGTCACCCCCTCGAACTCCGATCGTGGCTATATCCTGCGTCGCCTGCTGCGCCGCATCATCCGCTCTGCGCGTCTGCTCGGCGCTAACGGTCCAGTGCTGGAGAAGCTGATTGGTATTGCGGCCGAGACCATGACCCCGTCGTACCCAGAGATCGCGGAGAACTGGAACCGTATTCGCCGCGTCGCCGTCGCCGAGGAAAAGACCTTCACCAAGACTCTGTCCGCCGGTGAGGAGCTGTTCGAACGTGCTGCCACCAAGGCCAAGGCAGAGGGTAAAACCGTTCTATCCGGTCACGACGCCTTCACCCTGCATGACACCCACGGCTTCCCAATCGACCTGACCATCGAGATGGCCGAAGAAGCTGGCCTGACCATCGACCGCGAGGAATTCGATCGCGAGATGGCTGAGCAGCGTGCGCGTGCAAAGGCCGACAGCCAGGCAAAGAAGCAGTCGCACACCGACCTGCACGTCTACCGCGAGTTCATCGATGAACACCCGACGTCCTTCACTGGTTACGATCGGCTTGCCGACGAATCCACGATTCTCGGCATCATTGCTGATGGCCAGAAGCAGGCGTTTGCCGCAGAGGGCGATGAGATTGAGGTTATCCTCGACCGCACTCCGCTCTATGCCGAGGCCGGAGGTCAGCTGGCTGACCGTGGTCGAATCGTGACTGATTCCGGCGCTGTGGTCCACATCAACGATGTCCAAAAGGTGGGCAAGAAGCTGTGGCTGCACAAGGGCATCGTCACAGCCGGTGAGTTTACCCCGGGCGTCTCCGCTGAAGCTTTGGTAGACGAGCAGTGGCGTCACGGTGCTCGTCAGGCGCACACTGCAACTCACCTGATTCACGGTGCTCTGCGTCAGGTACTGGGGGATACTGCAACTCAGGCTGGTTCCATGAATAAGCCGGGCTACCTCCGTTTCGACTTCAAGTACGGTGAGCAGCTCACACCGGAACAGCTCCGTGAGATTGAGCAGATTACCAATGAGGCTGTCGACAACGACTGGGCTGTCAATACTGCCGAGATGCCGTTGGAAGAGGCCAAGGCCGCTGGTGCCATGGCATTGTTCAACGAAAACTACGGCGACATCGTCCGCGTTGTTGAGGTCGGTGGCCCGTTCTCAATTGAGCTGTGTGGCGGTACCCACGTTTCGCATTCTTCGCAGATTGGTCCGGTAGCTGTGCTGGGCGAGTCCTCTGTCGGATCGGGCGTGCGCCGTATTGAGGCCTACTCGGGTATCGATTCCTTCCGCTACCTGTCCACCGAGCGTCTCCTGGCTGAGCGACTGGCCACTGAATTCAAGGCTCCGTCTGCTGAGCTGCCAGACCGCATTGCAGCACTGGCTGAGAAGCTCAAGGCTGCAGAGAAGCAGCTCGCTGATTTCAAGGCCGGACAGCTGCTGGCCAATGCCGCGTCTCACCTGGAGTCCGCTCGCACCATCGGCGATGTCACCTACCTCGGACTTAAGCTTCCCGACGGTACGGAGATGAAGGACATCCGTTCGCTGGCTAATGACTTGGCGAAGCGCCTTGCGGATCGCCCAAGCGTCATTGCGTTGATCTCCAACGCCGGCGGCAAGGTTCCGTTTGTGGCCTCGGTTTCGGATGAAGCCGTCAATCGCGGTATTAAGGCCGGCGATTTGGTGAAGCTGATGGGCGCTGAGGTCGGCGGCAAGGGCGGCGGTAAACCGGCAATGGCACAGGGCTCCGGCTCTGATGCTTCCGGTATCGACGCAGCATTGGCCGCTGTTGAGGCCGAACTGTCCAAGTAGCCAATTAACGGCTGTGCTATCGGAAGAGCAGTAAACAATGGCTAAGCCCCGCATTGATACCCCCGGCCAGGATGATCCCGGTCGGGGTCGACGGCTCGGAATCGACGTCGGCGATGTCCGCGTTGGTGTCGCAGTCTCTGACCCCGACTGTATCCTGGCGACCCCGGTTGAAACAGTCACTCGAGCAACGGGGCGAAAAGATCCTGACGGGCCGGATATTGACCGGCTCGTGGAACTCGCCACTGAACTTGAGGTCGTCGAGATTGTTGTCGGCATGCCCCTTATGCTCGACGGCACGTTCGGGACTTCTGCGCGGAAAGCTACTGACGTTGGATTCCGGCTGCAGCGCCGACTCGGTGACCGAGTCGTAGTGCATTACGCCGACGAGCGTATGACGACGGTAATGGCTCAATCACGGCTGCACGCAGCAGGTATTGATGTTAAGTCCGGGCGGAAGATTATTGACCAGGCTGCGGCAGTAGAAATTCTACAATCCTGGTTGGACAGACGGGCAAAAGCTTTGGACGAAAGTACCGACTAGGGGGCACACAAAAGTTACCGAAAGGTGACAATTCACCCACCTTTGCGCAATTATTAAGTGTGTAATACCTGAGCACGTTTTCTTCGTGCATGGGATTTGAAAAGTTGAAGTGGCGATTCACACCTACAATGCAACCTAGTGCTACGACTTCGTCGTAAAGCTATGTCGCACCAGTCGTTATCAGTCGCGTGTCGTACCCAAATGGGAGGACTCCTTGCTGATACCGATGGGAGAGTGAGCTGCATTCGAGGAGATTATTGATGAGTAAAGACGCGCAGACTGCGCGCCGCACTGCTAGCGGCCGTGCCGACCGGGACCGCGCTGGTGCTCGTAGCGGTGGGACAAAGCCTCGAGTTCGTCACCGCCAAACGGCAGTGGCAATCAACGTGACTTCTGTGCTGTTATGCGTGTTGGTCCTCGGAGTGATTGGCCTCGTCTGGAATCGTGGCGGCATTGTTGACGATTACGATGGCAAAGCTGAGGGTCCATTGACGATTGTCGAAGTCAGTGAAGGCACGTCACTTACTGATTTGTCCAACCAATTGGTGGAAAGCGGCGTCGTCAAGTCTTCCCGTGCGTTCATCCAGGCCGCGAATGAGAACTCCCATTCAAGTGAATTGCAGCCGGGTTTCTACCGACTCCATCAGCGGATGAAGGCCGCCGAGACCGTCGAGGCTCTTCTGAATGTCGAAAATCAGGTCGGTACCGTTGACATTCCGACTGGCGTCCGTTTCGCCGATACCCGCATTGTGTCCTCATCGGATGTACGTAAGGGAATTTTCTCGCTTATTTCTGAGGCCACTTGTGTTGAGGACAATGACTGCGTGTCCAAGGCCGACCTCGAACGTGCTGCTGGGGAGGCCGATTTGGCCGCGCTCGGTGTTCCAGAATGGGCACGGGACGCGGTAGCTGCGCGCGGCAACGACCCCCGTCGTCTTGAGGGACTCATTACGCCGGGTATTCATCACCTTGACCCGCAGCAGACGCCCGAACAGATGCTGGCAAAATTGGTCAAGGAATCGGTGAAGAACTATGAGGACACGGGCCTCATGGCTTCGGCGGACATGGTTGGTCTATCTCCATACGAGTTGATTACCGCAGCTTCTCTGATTCAGATGGAGTCGCCAGATGGTGACTTCGATAAGGTCGCTCGCGTTATTCTCAACCGTCTCGACGAACCGATGCAGCTGCAGTTCGACTCGACAGTCAATTACGATCTGCCGGATCAGGAAATCGCAACCACGGATGAGGACCGCGCGCGAAAGACCGCATGGAACACCTACGCCAAGGAGGGGCTGCCGGAAACCCCTATTGCTTCGCCCTCCATCGAGGCGATTCGTGCCATGGAAAATCCGGCTGACGGAACCTGGCTGTATTTTGTCACGGTGGACAAGGAAGGGAATACCGTCTTTAGCACGACCTTCGAAGAGCACGAGGCCGCTATTGACGAGTCACGCAGCAATGGCGTGCTGGATTCCAACCGCTAAGAGGTAGAACTCCTATGCCTATAACTCATCGCGCAGCCGTGCTGGGAGATCCGATTGATCACTCGTACTCGCCGGCTATTCACAACGCCGGTTACCGCGCTGCGGGAATGAATGACTGGCACTATGACCGCATTCGGTGCAACGCCGAAGAGCTTGCCGACGTCGTTGGTGGCGCAGACCCCAGTTTCCAGGGGTTTTCCGTCACAATGCCAGGCAAGTTTGCCGCGCTGGACTTCGCCGATGAAGTCAGTGAGCGCGCACGGCTCATTGGTTCAGCGAACACCCTGGTCCGTCGCGATTCGGGCTGGTTTGCCGACAACACTGATGGTGACGGCGTATTGGGAGCACTGCGCGAGATTGACTGCACGAACGCACCACGTGGTCGCGCCGTTGTTGTTGGTGCCGGTGGCACGGCACGACCGGCACTTTGGGCGCTATCGCAGCTGGGTGTCAATCATGTGACTGTAGTAGCGCGCTCCAAGCGCGCATATGACATTGAACCGCTAGCTGCCGCGCTGGGGATGGAATTTGTTTGGGTGACTTTTGATGCTCCAAACCTGGCAGATATTGCTGGCAATGCCGACGTGCTGGTCTCTACGGTGCCGTCAGCCGCAATTGAATCGGTTGCTGGCTACCTCGCTCGAGCACCGAAGATTCTCGATGTCATTTACAATCCCTGGCCAACCCCACTTGTGAAAGCAGCCGAACGCGGAGGGACACAGGCGGTCGGTGGACTGTCCATGCTGCTACATCAAGCGGTGGGACAGTTTGAGCAGTTCACCGGACGCACTCCCGATGTCGAGGCGATGCGTGCAGCGCTGCCGAACTAGCTCACCCCCGTTAGAATCTCAAAGTTATGGGGTGGGACATAATTGAGATAGGGCTGTCTCCAATTGGACAGTACAGGATTGACCCGGTCTACCTTGACCGGGTTTTCTATTATCTAGTCGTGTTGCTTGTTCTCGGCTGGGGCGGTACTGGCTGCTGGTTGGATGTGACCCGGCGAAGACTGCCGAACTGGTGGTTGATGCTAGGGGGAGTGGGCCTGATAGCGATCACTGGAATGGTGCTCCAGCATAAAGGCACCTTGGCTGACAATCTCGTCACTGCGGTCGCAGCCGTAGGAATGGGGATAGGCCTCTGGTTTGGCCTCTATGTAGCAGTCTTTATGTTTAACCCACGCTCTATGGGGGCTGGAGATGTGAAGCTCGCAGCAATTCTCGGTGGCGGTGTCGGTCTGGTATCGGGCGAGCCGGTGGCGGCAGCAATCTGGATTGCAGTGGCAATTCTGTTGGCTGCGGGACTCACTCTCCTCATAGCAGGAGCCACCGCGGGAAAGCGGCGCTTGGGTGACCGTCGTAAAGCAAAAACAGCGCTTGTACCGGCGAGCGTGGCTCATGGGCCTGCGATGCTTGCAGCAACCGCCATTGTGTGGGGGATAAGCGGAGGGCACCTACAAGTCCCCTGAAGCGGTAGACCAGGGGCGATAAAATGGGGCATATTTGATACTTGTATGCCCCCAAATGCACAAGAAGTACGGCAAACGTGACATTATGATACCTATGCTTCGTTGGACTACCGCGGGTGAATCTCACGGCAAAGCGCTTATCGCTCTCGTAGAAGGTGCGCCAGCCGGACTTCCCCTGACTACAGATGACGTATCACGCCACCTCGCACGCCGCCGCCTCGGTTATGGTCGAGGCGCGCGAATGAAGTTTGAGGCTGATGAGGTCACGCTGCTGACTGGCATTCGACATGGTGAGACGCTGGGATCGCCGATTGGCATAATGGTCGGCAACTCCGAATGGCCCAAGTGGACTGAGGTCATGAGCCCGGATTCGGTTGACCCAGCTGTTCTGGATACAGCTCGTGGCGCCACCTTAACCCGCCCGCGCCCGGGGCATGCCGATTTCAACGGCATGCTGAAGTACAACCACACCGATGCTCGAAACATCCTGGAGCGTTCATCGGCTCGTGAGACTGCAGCACGTGTGGCGGCATCGGTTGTGGCCCGCTCAATTCTGCGTGAGACTCTCGGTGTGGAAGTTGTCAGCCACGTTATTTCCATCGGTCGTTCCGAACCCTTCGAGGGGCCACTGCCGACCTTCGCCGATCAGGACAAGATTGACGAGTCGCCAGTGCGTGCATTCTCCGCAGCTGCGGAGGAGTCGATGATTGACGAAATCAAGGCCGCCAAGAAGCAGGGCGACACTCTCGGTGGCATCGTTGAGGTCGTTGTCCACGGTCTGCCGGTGGGCCTGGGATCGCACATTTCCGGTGATGCCCGTCTGGATTCGCAGCTTGCAGGTGCCTTGATGGGAATTCAGTCCGTCAAGGGCGTGGAGATCGGCGACGGTTTTGAGGAAGCCCGTCGCCGTGGCACCGAGGCCCATGACGAAATGGTGCGTACCGACGACGGCGTGGATCGTGAAACTAACCGCGCCGGTGGCCTGGAGGGTGGCATGACTAATGCTCAACCTCTCGTTGTACGTGCTGCGATGAAGCCAATTTCGACCGTCCCGCGTGCGCTGAAGACCGTTGATATGGACAGCGGCGATGCAGCTACCGCAATCCACCAGCGCTCTGATGTCTGCGCGGTCCCGGCCGGTGGTGTTGTCGCAGAGGCAATGGTTGCGCTAGTACTGGCGCGTGCAGTAATGGAGAAGTTCGGCGGCGATAGCCTGGAGGAAACCAAGCGTAACGTTGAGGGCTACTTGGAGCAGACTCGACGTCGCCTTGATTGGAAATAGCGCCACTGTCGCGCACACGAAGAAGGGTAAAACGAGGGGAATGTCCGTTCCTACTATTGTCCTTGTCGGACCGCCCGGATCGGGAAAGTCCACCATCGGTCGTCGACTGTCTCGTGCATTGAGCACAAGACTCACCGATACCGATGAGATGATTGAACAGCGCATGGGCAAGACTTGTGGGGAAGTCTTTTCCGAGCTGGGAGAGCCGGAATTCCGTCGCATCGAGGAACAAGTCGTGGCAGAGGCTCTGACCCACGACGGAATCGTCTCACTTGGCGGTGGTGCCGTGATTTCGCAGGCGACCCGTGACCTGCTGGCAGACCATAACGTCGTCTACCTCGAGATCAGCATTGCAGAGGGCGTCCGCCGTACCGCGGGTAACAATTCGCGCCCGGTACTCCAGGCGGCTGACCCAGAGGCTCATTACCGCGCACTCTATGAGGCTCGCCGAGCTTTCTACGAAGATGCAGCCACTTTCAAGGTGCGTTCCGACGAACGTTCCCCGCAGCGCGTTGTAGCCGAGATCCTCAGCTACCTCGATGAAACCTGCGACGAGGCTTAACTGGCGACTATTAAATGGCGGTAGCTAATCACTGCCGCATAACCAGCAACTCCATACATTTCTTACGCTAACGACTAGGGACTGACAATGAACTCAACCCGCACAATCCGTGTTGAAGGCCCATCCCCGTACACGGTGACCATGGGGCATGGACTCACCGAGCAGATTGCGGAGGCCGCTACCTTTGCCTCCCAGGTTGCGGTGATTCACCAGGGGAGCGTTCAAGAGTTGAGCTTCGGCGTCATCAAGGCACTGGCGGACAAGGGAGTCGATGCCTTCAGCATCCAGATTCCGGATGCGGAGGAGGGTAAGACGCTCACAGTTGCTGAAACAGTTTGGGACACTTTTGGTGAACGCGGTCTGGGCCGGCGTGACGCGGTAATCGCGATTGGCGGCGGTGCAGCCACAGATTTCGGTGGATTCGTCGCCGCCGCGTGGATGCGTGGAGTGAAGGTTATCCAGGTCCCGACAACGCTGCTCGGCATGGTCGACGCAGCTGTCGGCGGTAAGACCGGTATCAACACTGCAGCCGGAAAGAACCTGGTCGGCGCCTTCCACGAGCCTGCCGCGGTGTTCTGTGACCTGGATGTCCTGCGCACCTTGCCGAAGGCTGAACTGATTGCGGGCTCGGCAGAGATCATCAAGGCTGGATTTATCGCGGACACGAAGATTCTCGATCTTTACGAGGCAAACCCGCAGACCTGCCTCGATGTTGACGGTGACTTGCCAGAACTGGTCGAGCGCGCGATTGCTGTCAAGGCACGCGTTGTCGCTGAGGATTTGAAGGAATCTGGCCTCCGCGAGATCCTGAACTATGGCCACACTTTCGGTCATGCCGTTGAGCACTTTGAAAACTACCGCTGGCGCCATGGCCACGCCGTAGCTGTAGGCATGGTTTATGTCGCCGAGCTGGCCAAGATTACCGGACATATTAATCAGGAACTTGTAGACCGCCACCGTCGCATCCTAGAGTCCATTGGGCTGCCAACGACCTACCAGGCGGGTCGTTTTACCGAGCTCTACGATGCTATGACCAGGGATAAGAAGAACCGGGATGGTGCGATCCGATTCGTTATTCTGGAACGCCCCGGTGAAACAGCCCGTCTTGAAGGTCCGGGCATGGATGACCTCGAGCGTGCATACGAACTGCTCTGCAACAATGGGCAGGCCGCATCTGAGGAGTCAACCCGCTAATGACCTCTCTTCGTGCAGCAACGGATGCCACAACGGCGATTCCGACCGTGCTTGTTCTGAACGGCCCGAACCTCGACCGTCTGGGCAAGCGTCAGCCAGAAATTTACGGTGCCACTACTTTGGCCGATGTCGAATCTGAACTTCGCACCCTAGCCAAGGAGCTTGGCGTCGTAGTGGATTGCCGCCAATCCAACTATGAAGGTCAACTCATCGAGTGGGTTCACGAAGCTGCCGATTACGGTTGGCCAGTAATTATCAACCCAGGAGGGTTGACACACACCTCCGTCGCCCTACGGGACGCGCTTGCCGAGATTGCTGACGGCGCGGGCTTCCACGAGGTTCATATTTCAAACATTCACGCCCGGGAGGAGTTTCGGCATCACTCGTATCTTTCGGCGCTTGCCGCGGGCGTTATCGTCGGATGTGGAACTGATGGCTATTCCATGGCACTGAGAAGGGTGAGTACGACACTATGACAGATATCTCCACGAACTACGCCGCCCGCCGAGCCGCTCTTATCGACGCATTGACCGACAACGACTGCGACGGTTTCCTCACAGTCGATCCGACGCATGTTGGTTGGCTTACAGGTTTCCACGGCTCGAATGCTGGTTTGATTGTTGCGGCCAGTGGGGAAGCGCTGCTTTCCACCGACGGCCGCTATACGGTTCAGGCTGGCAAACAGGCACCGGACGTGGAGTTACTCACCGCCCGCAACACCGGCGTGGCACTCGTCGGTCAATGCCGAAAGCTGGATATCTCGCGTCTTGGTGTTGAATCTGAGTTCCTCACTATGGCCGCTTATCAAGAGCTAGAGGATGCCCGGCCACAGGCACTCGAGCTGGTATCGACTACGGGCGTCGTCTCTAAACTGCGGGAGGTCAAGTCCGATACAGAACTCGTCGCTCTGCGCCACGTCGCCGACATCGCGGTCCGCGCATTCGAGGACTTGCTTCACGACGGCATCGTGGTCGCCGGCCGCACGGAGCGCGAAGTCGCCGCAGAGTTGGAGTACCGCATGCGCATGCATGGCGCCGATCGGCCAAGCTTCGACACGATTGTCGCGAGCGGCCCGAATTCCGCCAAGCCACACCACGGAGCGGAAGATCGCGTAATCGAGGCAGGTGACCTGGTCACTATTGACTTTGGCGCCTTTGCCGGGGGCTACAACTCAGATATGACACGTACCCTCTTTGCCGGTGAGGCGGGAACGTCGTCAAGCGAAAACGGTCCGAACAATACGTCGTCAGATTTGGACGGCGCGATTGTTGCCGGGGTGGAGTTCGCAGACGAGAAGGCCCGAGAGATTTACAATGTCGTGCTGGAAGCCCAGCTGGCTGGCGTAAAAGCGGCCGTGCCAGGGGCTGATGTTGTGGCTGTAGACGCAGCATGCCGGGACATTATTGAAAAGGCTGGTTATGGGGAGCACTTCGTTCATTCCACCGGCCACGGAATCGGTATTGAGGTGCATGAGGCTCCATTTGCTGCTCGCACCGGCAAGGGGAAGTTGGCAGCTGGCATGACGTTGACCATCGAGCCTGGTATTTATGTGCCGGGGTTCGGCGGTGTGCGCATCGAAGATACGTTGATTATCACCGACACCGAGCCGGAAATTATTACGCAGCTGCCGAAACCGCGGGCCTAACATCACGGCGTTTTATTTTTCTCTCGATGAGATACGGAGTATCGTGGTTTCGTCAGAGAGCTTTTTAACAATTTCAGGAGAGTTTAGTTGGCTACCACCGCAGATTTTAAAAACGGTCTAGTTATCAAGCACGACAATAAGCTTCAGCAGATCGTGGAGTTCCAGCACGTCAAGCCAGGTAAGGGTCCGGCATTCGTCCGCACCAAGCTGAAGGACGTTCTGACCGGCAAGGTTGTTGACAAGACTTTCAACGCTGGCGTCAAGATTGAGACTGCTACCGTCGACCGTCGCGACATGACGTACCTGTACCACGACGGTGAAGGATACGTCTTCATGGACGACAAGACCTACGACCAGATTTCCATCCTGGACGCTCAGATGCCGGAGGGTGCTAAGTTCCTGCTTCCGGAAACCACCTGCCAGGTGTCCTTCCATGAGGGCAACGTTCTTTTCGCTGAAATGCCTGTTTCGGTTGAACTGAAGGTTGAGCAGACCGACCCGGGTCTGCAGGGCGACCGCTCCACCGGTGGCACCAAGCCGGCAACTTTGGAGACTGGCGCTGAGATTCAGGTGCCGCTGTTCATCGAAACCGGCGACGTACTGAAGGTCGACACCCGTGACGGCTCCTACCTGTCCCGCGTCAACCACTAATTCCCTCATCTAGTTCACCCTTTTGTTGAGAGCGATACATACACATCCATGACTGAAAAGGATCACAAGTCCGTCGAGACCCCGGATGCGCAGGAGTCCGCGAAAGTTCGCGAACCTAACTACAAGCGCCACGGCGCGCGCTACCGTGCGCGCCGTCGTGCGGTAGATCTGCTATTTGAGGCCGAGCAGCGAGGCGTCGACGTCGTCAAGCTTCTTGAAGAGCGGCTGGAAATGGTCCGTAATCCAGATCTGGATGTGAATCCAATTGCGGAGTACACCGAGCAGATCGTGCGCGGTGTAGCTGCCGAAATTATCGGTATCGACTCGACGATTTCCTCGTACCTGACGGAGGAGTGGCCGCTGCGTCGCCTACCGGCAGTCGACCGTGCTATCTTGCGTCTTTCCACCTGGGAGCTGTTCTACAACTCCGACGTGCCTCCGCGTGTGGCCGTGGTGGAAGGCGTTGAGCTGGCATCGGAATACTCCACTGATGTGGCGGCACCGTACATCAACGCAGTTCTCGATGCCGAGGCCAAGATTGCCGACCAGGCACGCCTGGCAGCAGCAGCTGTTAGCACTTCGGTGGGCGAGTCCCAGTTCGACGAGGCTATTCAGGCACAGGCTGCTGCAAATGAGGAAGCTGACAAGGCACTGGCTGACTCCGATGAGATGGCTAAGATTACCGGCCTGGACATGAGCGATATTGCCAAGCTGGTGGCTGAAGACGTGGCTAAGAGCGAGAACGGGTCCTAGCCAATCAAAGCGGCCGGGCTCACTGCGAGCCGATCGCAGTCGGTTCTCGCGGATTGTCTGAAACTCCAAGTCCCTTTTTTGGGGGCTTGGAGTTTTGTTGCATTTAGAGGCAATTTAAGTGTGAGTGCTATTCTGGTCAGCGGAAGTTTGCACCGCGACCGTAGTTGCGGGTCACGCAAACTGATAATCAAATATCCACAATCAAGACATCCTTTAACGGACCGCACTGAGAGGCGGGGAAGGAGGTCACGATGAGCGAAGGAACGCCGCAAACAACCGAGCTGCTCAATGCAGACGAAGTTGCACGTACCATCGCGCGCATCGCGCACCAAATTATTGAAAAAACTGCGCTGGATAGCCCAAATGCTGGGCGCGTAGTTCTCCTCGGCATTCCATCTGGTGGCGTACCGCTGGCGGAGAAGCTAGCCGATTTGATTGAACAGTTCTCCGGCATTCGCCCGGAAACTGGATCGCTTGATATCACCCTGTACAGGGATGACTTGCGCAAGGGCCCGCACCGCGCCCTGCAGCCCACGAACATTCCAAACTCCGGAATCGACGGTACCACCGTTGTTCTCGTAGACGATGTCCTCTTCTCAGGTCGCACAATTCGTGCCGCACTCGACGCTATTGCTGACATCGGTCGCCCGCGAGTAATTCAGCTTGCAGTGCTGGTTGATCGTGGTCATCGTCAACTACCAATTCGCGCCGATTACGTCGGTAAGAATCTGCCAACTTCCCGCGACGAAGACGTCGATGTGCTGGTAGAGGCACTTGACGGCCGTGACGCGGTTATTCTCACCCGGGCGGAGGAACAGTGAAACACCTGATTAGCATTGCGGATTTGACCAAGGATGAAATTGTCGGCCTGATGGATGAGGCCGATCGTTTCAAGGAGGTCATCCGCGGTCGGGAAATTAAGAAGCTGCCGACCCTGCGCGGCCGCACTATTTACAACCTCTTTTACGAGAACTCCACGCGTACCCGCTCTTCTTTTGAGACTGCGGGTAAGTGGATGAGCGCCGATGTTATTAATATCTCGGCTTCCTCTTCCTCTGTGAAGAAAGGCGAAAGTCTGAAAGACACCGCGCTGACTTTGGATGCTATCGGCGGCGATGCCATCGTCGTTAGGCACCCATCGTCGGGCGCGGCACAGCTGATCGCCAAGTGGACTGAGGAATTTGGCAACGGCCCATCGATCATCAACGCGGGTGACGGAAAGCACCAGCACCCGACGCAGGCTCTCCTGGACGCGGTGACGTTGCGTCAGCGCCTCGGTGGAATTGAGGGGCGCAAGGTCGTCATCGTTGGCGATATTTTGCACTCTCGCGTCGCTCGCTCTAACGCCGATCTGCTAAGCAAGCTCGGCGCCGCGGTCGTGTTCGTCGCGCCACCGACGCTGCTGCCGTTTGGCATCGAGACCTGGCCGGTGCGTGTTGCCTACCGCATGGAAGACGAGATCCGCGATGCTGATGCCGTGATGATGCTCCGCGTTCAGCAGGAGCGCATGAACGGAGGCTTCTTCCCATCCCATCGCGAATACGCCACTCGCTACGGGCTGTCGAAGGCTCGCGAGAAGATGCTTCGCGACGACTGCATCGTGATGCACCCAGGTCCGATGCTTCGTGGCATGGAAATTAACGACGCCGTCGCTGATCTGCCGCGCACCGCCGTGCTGCAGCAGGTAGCCAACGGTGTCCACGTCCGCATGGCAGTTCTTTTCACACTGCTGACCTCAGGTGTTTCCGCCAACTTGGAAGGGCAGGCATAAATGTCGAATCGCAATGAGTATGACGAAGCCTCGTACCCCGAGGTAGGACCATTGGCAGCACCCGCACGGGGACAGCTGCTGCTGAAGGGTGTGCGTCCCTACGGTGAAGGCGAAGACGTCGACGTCTTGATCGAAGATGGCGTTATCGCTGAGATTGGAGAAGATCTCACGGCCGAGGACGGGGTAGAGGTCCTGGAGTTCGACTCGCTGGTCCTTCTGCCAGGTCTGGTTGACATCCATGTGCACCTGCGCGAGCCGGGCCGTGAAGATACGGAAACCCTGGCCACTGGTTCCGCTGCCGCAGCACGTGGTGGTTTCACCGCAGTGTTCACTATGGCCAATACCGCGCCGGTAACCGATGACCCCTCGATTGCTGAGTCGGTGTGGCTCAAGGGCCAGGCGCTGAACCTCTGCGACGTTCACCCGGTCGGATCCATTACTAAGGGGCTGAAGGGCGAGACGCTGACTGAGTTCGGCATGATGGCAGACTCGCAGGCGAAGGTACGCATGTTCTCCGATGACGGTAAGTGCGTTGACAATCCGCTGATTATGCGGCGCGCGATTGAATACGCCCGCGGCGAAGACGTATTGCTGGCGCAGCACTGCGAAGATCCGCGTCTGACCGCAGATGCATCGGCTCACGAAGGTCCGACCGCCGCACGACTCGGCCTGACCGGGTGGCCGCGCGTAGCTGAGGAGTCCATCGTGGCCCGAGATGCCATTATGGCTCGCGACTACGGCGGACGCATGCACATCTGCCACGCTTCCACCGAAGGCACGGTTGAGCTGGTCAAGTGGGCAAAGGAGCATGATATTCCGCTGACCGCCGAGGTTACCCCGCATCACCTGATTCTCACCGATGAGAAGTTGGAGACCTACGACGGCGTCTACCGCGTCAATCCGCCGCTGCGTGAGCAGCGCGACACCCTGGCTCTGCGTCAGGCTCTGATTGACGGGATCATTGACTGTGTCGCTACCGACCACGCTCCGCACGGCTCTGAAGAAAAGTGCTGCGAGTTCGAGCACGCTAAGCCCGGCATGCTTGGTCTGGAGACCTCGATGCCAATCATCGCCGAAGAGTTCGTTTTGAAGGGCGATTGTGATTGGCGCTGGCTGGCCAAGGTCATGAGTGAGCGTCCCGCTCAAATCGTGAAGCTACCGGGGCACGGCCGTCCGATTGCTGTCGGTGAGCCTGCCAACCTGACCGTTGTTGACCCGGGCAAAAAGTGGACGGTCCGCGGCGAAGACCTGGCATCGAAGTCTGAGAACACTCCATATGAGGAAATGGAGATGGCCGTGTCCGTGGCAGCTACCGTGCTGCGCGGTAAGGTGACCGCTCTTAACGGAGAGGTCGCTGGATAATATTCATGTCAACGCATAAACATTCACATGCGTCCCGTATGATTAATGTAAATTCCTCGCACGCTACCCAACTGAAAGGCAATAACGTGAGCAACGAGTCGCAGGCCGCGGCCGCTACAGCGGCAGTCCTGGTATTGGCAGATGGCCGAGTGTTCCGCGGACGCGGTTTCGGCGCCACCGGTACAACCCTGGGTGAGGCAGTTTTTACCACCGCTATGACGGGCTACCAGGAAACCCTGACGGACCCGTCCTACCACCGCCAGCTGATTGTGGCTACCGCACCACAGATCGGCAACACCGGTTGGAACGATGAGGACTACGAGTCCCGCGGAAACAAGATTTGGGCAGCTGGCTTTATTATCCGCGATTTGTCGCGCATTCCCTCCAACTGGCGCTCGGAGCGCAGCTTGGAAGATGAACTGAAGGCACAGGGCATCATCGGTATCCGCCAGATTGATACCCGCGCGCTGGTTCGCCATTTGCGCGACAATGGCTCGATTGCCGCTGGTATTTTCTCCGGTGAGGACGCACAGCAGCCCGTCGATAAGCTGGTGGAAATCGTTCGCGCTCAGCCTGCGATGAAGGGCGCGGACCTGGCTCGCGAGGTCAGCACCGATGAGGCCTATGTCGTGGAACCACAGGGGGAGAAGAAGGCACGTGTTGTGGCCTACGACCTGGGCATCAAGTCCAACACCCCGCGTGAGCTGGCTAAGCGTGGCCTGGAAGTCGTAGTTGTTCCGGCTAACACTCCGTACGAAGATATTAAGAAGGAATACCAGCCGGACGGTGTCTTCTTGTCCAACGGCCCGGGTGACCCGGCAACTGCTGATGAAATGGTTGCGGTCGCCAAGGCTGCCCTCGATGACGGCATGCCGCTATTCGGTATCTGCTTCGGTAACCAGATTCTTGGTCGCGCACTCGGCCTGAATACCTACAAGCTGGTCTTCGGTCACCGCGGCGTCAATGTTCCGGTGAAAGACCACCGCACTGGCCGTATTTTTATCACCGCTCAGAACCACGGTTTCGCACTTGAAGGCAAGGCCGGCGAGAGTTTCGATACCCCGTGGGGCGAGGCAGAGGTTACGCACACCTGCCTTAACGACGACGTCGTGGAAGGTGTCGCACTGAAGAACGGCATGGCCTTTTCTGTGCAGTACCACCCGGAGTCCGCAGCCGGCCCGCACGATGCGCACTCTCTCTTTGATGACTTCCTGGCGCTGATCCAGAAGGTCGATTTCAACAAGTCCGCAACCGGAAACTCGAACAAGTAGGAAAGGGCTAAGGGACCTAACACCATGCCACGTCGTACAGACATCAACCACGTACTGGTTATCGGCTCCGGCCCGATTGTTATCGGTCAGGCCTGCGAGTTCGACTACTCCGGCACCCAGGCTTGCCGCGTGCTGCGCGAAGAGGGCCTGAGAGTCACGCTGGTCAACTCCAACCCGGCAACGATTATGACTGACCCGGAGTTCGCAGACTCCACCTATATCGAGCCGATTGAAACCAAGTACATCGAAAAGATTCTGGCCAAGGAAGCTGCAGAGGGCAACCCGATTGACGCTGTCCTGGCAACTCTCGGTGGCCAGACTGCACTGAACGCAGCTATTCAGCTGGACCGCGAGGGCATTCTGGAGAAGTACAATGTCGAGCTGATTGGTGCTGATATTCCGGCCATTCAGCGCGGTGAGGATCGCCAGATGTTCAAGGACATCGTCGCCAAGATTGGTGGCGAATCCGCTCGTTCCCGCGTCTGCCACAACATGGAAGAAGTCCATGAGACTGTTGCAGAGCTCGGTCTTCCGGTCGTTGTTCGCCCTTCGTTCACCATGGGCGGTCTGGGTTCCGGTCTGGCCTTCAACCAGGAAGACCTCGACCGTATTGCAGGTGGCGGCCTGGCCGCATCGCCCGAGGCCAATGTTCTGATCGAGGAGTCCATCCTCGGCTGGAAGGAATTTGAGCTCGAGCTCATGCGCGATGGCGACGACAACGTCGTCGTGGTCTGCTCCATTGAAAACGTTGATGCCCTCGGTGTCCACACTGGTGACTCGGTGACTGTCGCCCCGTCGATGACTCTGACCGACCGCGAGTTCCAGACCATGCGTGACCAAGGCATCGCAATTCTGCGTGAGGTCGGCGTTGACACCGGTGGCTGTAACATCCAGTTCGCCATCAACCCGAATGACGGCCGCATCATCACCATTGAGATGAACCCGCGTGTCTCCCGCTCGTCGGCGCTTGCTTCCAAGGCAACTGGTTTCCCGATTGCAAAGATTGCTGCCAAGCTGGCTATCGGCTACACCCTCGATGAGATCACCAACGACATCACCGGTGAAACCCCGGCAGCGTTTGAGCCGGTGCAGGACTACGTGATTGTCAAGGCTCCACGCTTTGCTTTCGAGAAGTTCCCAGGTGCTGACGATACGCTGACCACCACCATGAAGTCCGTCGGTGAGGCCATGGCTATCGGCCGTAACTACATCGGCGCGCTCGGTAAGGTCATGCGTTCGCTGGAGAACAAGCCAGCTGGTTTCTGGACTGTTCCGGATGAGGACTTCGCAGGTGAGCGCGCAAACGATGTCAACGCTGTCCTTGAGGATCTGAAGCGTCCGACTGAAGGTCGCATCTACGACGTTGAGCTGGCTCAGCGTCTGGGTGCTTCCATCGAGCAGATCCACGAAGCTTCCGGCCTGGATCCGTGGTTTATCGCCGAGATGGAAAACCTGCAGGATATCCGCAAGGAGCTTATCGACGCTCCGGTGCTGACCTCCGACCTGCTGCGTGAGGCTAAGTACTGGGGACTGTCCGACGCCCAGATTGCTGCGCTGCGTCCGGAATTGGCCGGGGAAGACGGCGTGCGCGAGCTGCGCTGGCGCCTGAACATCCACCCCGTATTCAAGACTGTCGATACCTGCTCCGCCGAGTTCGAAGCACAGACTCCGTACCACTACTCGGCATACGAGCTGGACCCGGCTGCTGAGTCCGAGGTCGCCCCGCAGACCGAGAAGGAAAAGGTCATCATCCTCGGTTCCGGTCCTAACCGCATCGGCCAGGGTATTGAGTTCGACTACTCCTGTGTCCACGCGGCGCTCGAGCTCTCCCGGGTTGGGTACGAGACCGTCATGGTCAACTGCAACCCGGAAACGGTTTCCACCGACTACGACACCGCAGATCGCCTCTACTTCGAGCCATTGACCTTCGAGGATGTCCTCGAGGTCTACCACGCTGAGAGCCAGTCCGGAAAGGTCGCAGGCGTCATTGTTCAGCTCGGTGGCCAGACTCCGCTGGGCCTGGCGGAGCGTCTGCAGGCCGCAGGCGTTCCGATTGTCGGCACTAGCCCAGAGGCAATCGACCTGGCTGAGGACCGCGGTGAGTTCGGCAAGGTGCTGGCTGAGGCGAAGCTGCCGGCGCCGGAGTTCGGTACCGCCACCTCCTTCGCAGAAGCTCGCCAGGTTGCCGCTGGTATCGGTTACCCGGTGCTGGTCCGTCCGTCCTACGTCCTCGGCGGCCGTGGCATGGAAATCGTCTACGATGAGGCCACTCTGGAGGACTACATCAACCGCGCTACCGAGCTGTCCAATGAGCACCCGGTACTGGTTGACCGCTTCCTGGACAGCGCCATCGAGATTGATGTTGATGCACTGTGTGATGGGGAAGAGGTCTACCTCGGCGGCGTTATGGAGCACATTGAGGAAGCCGGTATTCACTCCGGCGACTCCGCGTGTGCGCTGCCTCCGATGACTCTGTCTGCAGGCATCATCGACAAGGTGCGTGAATCCACCAAGGCACTGGCACACGGCATCGGTGTCAAGGGCCTGATGAACGTTCAGTACGCACTCAAGGACGAGACGCTCTACGTCATCGAGGCCAACCCGCGTGCATCTCGTACCGTACCGTTTGTCTCCAAGGCAACCTCAGTTCCGCTGGCTAAGGCCGCGTCCCGCGTCATGATGGGCGCTACTATCGCGGAACTGCGCGAAGAGGGCATGATTCCGTCCAACTTCGACGGTGGCTCTCTGCCTGCTGACGCTCCGATTGCGGTTAAGGAAGCCGTCCTGCCGTTCAACCGCTTCCGCGACTTCGAGGGCCGCGCTCTCGACAGCCTGCTGAGCCCGGAGATGAAGTCCACCGGTGAAGTCATGGGCTTGGCAGACAACTTTGGTGCCGCTTTCGCCAAGGGCGAGCTGGCCGGTTTCGGTGAGCTGCCGACCGAGGGCACGATCTTCGTCTCGCTGGCCAACCGCGATAAGCGCACTCTGGTCTTCCCGATCCTCACGCTGGCGGATATGGGCTTCCGCATCCTGGCAACGGAGGGTACGGCCGGTATGCTGCGCCGCAACGGTGTTGAGTGTGAGGTCGTCGCAAAGCGTACGACTGATTCCGATGCGCCGACGGACGAGCGCGACATCGTCGACATGATTCGCGACGGTGAGGTTGACATCATTATCAACACCCCGTCCGGTTCTGCTGGCGCACGCTCTGACGGATATGAGATTCGCGCTGCTGCTGTGAGCCAGGGCGTAACTTGTGTGACCACCGCTCAGGGGGCCGTCGCCGCACTGCAGGGCATTCTGGCACTGCGCAACGGTGAGATGAGCGTTAAGGCTCTGCAGGAACTCCACCCGGCAGAGTTGGCTGCTCAGGAGCAGGCCTAACATGACCGCGAAGGCTGAAGGTTCCGCAGTGCGGACAGTCAAAGGTTTCGGCGATCGCCTCAGCGAGGTTGTCGCCGAGCGCGGTCGGCTCTGCGTGGGCATCGACCCGCACCCGGGGCTGCTGGATGCCTGGCAGTTGCCGCATTCGGCTGACGGTCTAGAGCGTTTTGCCGCCACATGCGTCGAGGCGTTCGGTGACATCGTTGCCGTCGTCAAGCCCCAGGTGGCGTTCTTCGAAGCCTACGGTTCCAAGGGCTTTGCCGTCCTGGAGCGGACGTTGGCGGATCTGAAGGACGCCGGTGCGCTGTCGATTGCAGATGCCAAGCGGGGCGATATCGGTTCGACGATGGCTGCATACGCTGATGCCTGGCTGTCGGATAGCTCGCCGCTAGCCGCCGACGCACTGACGGTATCTCCGTACCTTGGGTTCGGTGCTCTTGATCCGGCGTTTTCGTTGGCGTTGGAGAACGGACGCGGCCTGTTCGTGCTGGCCGCAACGTCCAATCCGGAAGGTGCGTCCGTACAGAAGGCGACGGTTTCGGGTGAGAGTCTGGCTCAGACCATGGTCAACCAGGCAGCCGCTATTAATGCCCGCCAGATTGACGCTGGTGCAAAGGCGGGCAGCATCGGCGTTGTTGTTGGCGCAACGCTTGACGACGCCCCGGTGCTCAGTGACCTGCGTGGTCCCATTCTCATGCCCGGTGTGGGAGCTCAGGGTGGAACCCCGGCCGATGTAGATCGTCTGGCAGGGGAATCCAAGGGGCTTGCACTGCCAAATATTTCGCGTGCAATTCTCTCCGCTGGGCCTGATCCTGCTGCGCTGCGGCGCGCAACTATTGAAGCTGCGGCTCCGTTCCTATCCGAGAGTTAGCAGCGAATCGACAATTTGGCAGAGGCCCGCAGGGCGCACCTCATAGAACAGGTGCCCCTGCGGGCTTCTTCCGTACCTAGCTGCCGAGATTTTCCTAATGAGCCTCAGGTGGCGGCGGAGTAGGTATAGGCAAGTTACTGTGACGATTCCTGGGAGATTTCGTACAAAAACCGTGGTCAATTTCCATTCTCCTGGGCAAACGGTGCTACAATCGCCGGAGTTGGTTGACCACGACCGAAAGGTGGGGCGGATAAAGCCCTGGTGTCATTTTTATCGACACCCCGTCAGCATTTGCCTCAACAACCGGTAAGTGCGGTACGGTCTCCAATCGTTAAGCACGGTGTCGTTGCCTGCCCTTGGTGGACGCGAGGCTCGTGCAAGTAAATAAGAAACTAACCAATCTATTTTTACGGAGGAACACGTGGCCCTTCCGCAGTTGACCCCGGAGCAGCGTGCAGCAGCACTCGAGAAGGCAGCTCAGGCCCGCAAGGTACGCGCAGAGCTCAAGGACAAGCTGAAGCGTGGCGCTATCGACCTGCCAGAGGTTCTCAAGCAGGCTGACGAGAACGAGATCATCGGCAAGATGAAGGTCTCCGCTCTGCTCGAGGCTCTGCCGAAGGTCGGCAAGGTCAAGGCACAGGACATCATGAATGACCTGGAGATTGCTCAGACCCGCCGCCTGCGTGGCCTGGGTGACCGTCAGCGTCGCGCTCTGCTGGAGCGCTTCGGCTACGCAGTGGAGGACTAGTCGCAGTGGCCGGGAATGAAAACGGTCAGCTGGTAGTCCTTGCCGGCCCTGCCGGTGTGGGAAAATCCACTGTTGTCAGTCGGCTCCGTGCCGAGGTTCCCGGACTGTACTTCAGCGTTTCCATGACCACCCGCGCCGCACGGCCGGGTGAGGTCGATGGCCGCGACTATTTCTTCGTGACCCCGGAGAAGTTCCAACAGCATATTGATGCAGGAGAGATGCTCGAGTGGGCTGAAATCCACGGTGGTCTGCAGCGTTCTGGAACGCCGCGTGGCCCGGTGGATAAAGCTCTCGCCGAGGGACGTCCGGTACTCGTTGAGGTGGATCTGGCGGGAGCCCGCTCCATCCGTAAGGTAGCGCCGAATGCTCACCTGCTGTTCTTGGCTCCGCCAAGCTGGGAGATTCTCGTCAGCAGGCTCACTGGTCGTGGCACGGAAACCGAGGCGCAAGTCAAGCGTCGCCTGGAAACCGCGCGAGTGGAAATGGATGCTCAGCACGAATTCGATGAGGTTGTTGTCAACGACAATGTCGATGATGCTGTGGCGGCCATCGCTCAGGCGCTGACTACTGGCAAGTAACAGGGCGACTCCACATCATCGATAGTAGAAATCGTTTCCAAGCAATGGTGTTTCTATTGCTCCGACGGTTTCTATTGTCACCCCAGTAACTCACGTTCTATTGAGGAAAGATTTCTCGTGACCCAGGAAAATACCGCCACCGAGGCAGTGTTCGACCCGCCAATTGGTATTACCAATCCGCCGATCGATGAGCTGCTTGGTAAGGCTTCTTCGAAGTACGCTCTGGCTATCTTCGCTGCCAAGCGTGCACGCCAGATTAATGACTACTACCAGCAGATTGACGAAGGCATGCTGGAGTACGTTGGCCCGCTGGTTACTCCGGGGGTCGCTGAGAAGCCTCTGTCCATCGCTCTTCGTGAAATCAACGCTGGTCTGCTGGACCACACTGAGGGCTAGAGCATTTCCTTAAGGGGAGATATCTGTATGCATGCCGCCGGTAATGCTGACGTATCCGAATGTTTAAAGGTTGTCGTCGGGGTTGCCGGCGGCATCGCTGCATATAAGGCCGCACACGTTGTTCGTGGCTTCAAGGAACTCGGTCACGATGTTCGCGTCGTTCCCACCGAGTCCGCATTGAATTTTGTAGGTGCGGCTACTTTCGAGGCGCTGTCGGGGAACCCGGTGTCGACTACGGTTTTTGACGCAGTCGATGAAGTTCAGCATGTCCGCGTGGGGCAGGAGGCCGACCTCGTCGTCGTGGTTCCCGCGACTGCCGACTTTATGGCGCGTGCCGCACACGGGCGTGCCGACGACCTTCTCACCGCAACTTTGCTTGTGGCGACCTGCCCGGTGGTTCTGGCTCCTGCCATGCACACTGAGATGTGGAACCATCCAGCTACGCGCGATAATGTCGCGATTCTTCGTCGCCATGGCACTATTGTCCTCGATCCGGCCCATGGCCGTTTGACTGGTAAGGACACTGGTCCAGGTCGTCTGCCGGAGCCAGAGCAGATAGTTTCGCTGGCATTAGCGGCAGTCGAGAATCCGCGCCACTTCCGCCGCGACTTCGAGGGCGTGCGCTTCATGATTACTGCCGGTGGCACCCGTGAGGCTATCGACCCGGTACGTTTTATCGGCAACCACTCCTCAGGGCGTCAGGGCTTCGCGCTAGCTGAGATGGCAGCACAGCGTGGCGCTCAGGTCACTGTGGTGGCAGGACATACAGATCAGTTGCCGACACCGCTGGGCGCGAATGTTGTAAAGGTTGATTCCACTTTGGAGATGGCCAAGGCCGCCCACGAACACTCCAAGTTGGCCGATGTCTGCATTTTTGCCGCTGCCGTCGCCGACTTCCGTCCGGCATCGACCGCTGGGGCCAAGATGAAGAAGGGCGTCGCAGACGACGCTTTGAGCAACATCCAGCTCGTAGAAAACCCTGACATTCTGGCTACCACTGTGGAGCGGCGTAAAGCGGGCGAGATTCCGGCAACCACGACGATGGTGGGCTTTGCGGCTGAGACCGGCGACGAGACGACGACGCCACTCGAGCTTGCGAAGCAGAAAATTGTGCGCAAGGGCTGCGATTTGCTCATGTGTAACGACGTCTCAGGTGGGCAAACTTTCGGTGCGACGGACAATGTCGGATGGTTGTTGTCTCTCGATGGCGAGCAGTGGGACGTGCCGCGGGGCTCAAAATTCTCGGTGGCCGGTTCGATTTTGGATGCAGTTTCCGAGCTGCGACAGGAACCTCAGCCAGCGGAGTAGCGGAGGCCTACTACGGCGACTGAACCGCTTGGTCTATAATTATCGAATCAAACGAAAACCCACGCCGCAGCGACACCGCAGGCGTGGGGAAATGATCTAGAAGAAAGTTGTACTGCTCGTGGCCTCTAATCTTCGGCTGTTTTCCAGTGAATCTGTTACCGAGGGGCACCCAGATAAGATTTGCGACTCGATTTCGGACTCCATCCTTGACGCTATGCTCGCGCAGGATTCTGCATCGATGGTCGCCGTTGAGACTGTGGTGACTACCGGTTTAGTCCATGTTGTTGGCGAAGTTCGCACGAAGAGCTACGTTGACATCCCCGGTATTGTCCGGAGTCGACTGAAGGAGATCGGTTTCGATTCTTCTGAAAAGGGCTTTGACGGCAAGACCTGCGGCGTCTCCGTTTCGATCGGTGAGCAGTCCTCAGATATTCACGACGGTGTGCACACTTCTCTGGAAGCACGCAGCTCTGATGGCGAAGTCGAAGCAGAAGATCTCAAGGGCGCTGGCGACCAGGGGCTGATGTTCGGCTACGCTACCAACGAAACTCCGGAGTACATGCCGCTACCGATTGCGCTGGCACACCGCCTGGCTCGCCGCTTGACGCAGGTACGCAAGGAAGGCATCGTCCCATCGCTTCGACCGGATGGTAAGACTCAGGTCACCTTCGCTTACGACGAAGACAATAACCCGGTGTACTTGGACACTGTTGTGGTGTCCACGCAGCACGACCCGGATGTGACCCAGGAGTGGATTACCGAGCAGATTAAGACTCACGTAGTCGATTGGGTGCTCGACGACGCTAACTTGCGCGAGCGCTTTGTTACCGATGAATTGAAGCTGCTGGTCAACCCGTCTGGCCAATTTATTATCGGTGGGCCGATGGGCGATGCCGGCCTGACCGGCCGCAAGATTATCGTCGACACTTATGGCGGTATGGCTCGTCACGGTGGCGGCGCATTCTCGGGTAAGGACCCGTCAAAGGTGGACCGCTCCGGCGCTTATGCCACCCGTTGGGTTGCGAAGAATGCCGTGGCTGCGGGTCTGGCTGACCGCCTGGAGATTCAGGTCGCCTACGCTATCGGCCGCGCTCGCCCGGTAGGCCTTTACGTCGACTCTTTCGGCACCGGTCACGTTTCGGACGACGCCATCCGCGAGGCTATCAACAAGGTCTTCGACCTTCGTCCGGCCGCTATTATTCGTGACCTGGACTTGCTGCGCCCGATTTATGCGCAGACCTCCACCTACGGTCACTTCGGCCGAACTGACTTGGACCTGCCGTGGGAGCAACTCAACCGTGTTGAAGAGCTCCGCGCAGCCGCTGGCCTGGGATAAACACCACCCGCCAGCATGACCCTGGGGTGGGGAAGTAGAGTAAGACTCTATGACCGACGCCCCTTTCGCACCCGCCGCCGCAGCTGAGAAGCTGCCTGTCGCGCGGGTGCTTCCACTTTTGGGGCTGCCGCAGTTGGATCGCCCCTTCGATTACCTGGTTCCGCGCGCGCTAGCGGAGGAAGCGGTTGTCGGTTGCCGGGTGCGGATTCGATTCCACGGCCAATTGGTCAATGCGCTGGTGCTGGAGCGCTGTGCCACGCCCACTCACGACGGCAAACTGTCCTATCTCAAGGATGTCATCAGCACTGAGGTTGTCTATCCGCCACAGCTTCGACGGTTGGTGGATTCTCTGGCGGAGTATTACGGCGCAACACGCTCAAACATCATTCGATCCGCCATCCCAACCCGTCATGCACGGGCCGAACGTGCCCGCAAGGAGAAGATGCCCCCAACGTGGGAGGAATTGGGAAAGCTTGCCACCGAGGATCCGGACCTTTCCGCGTGGGGCAACTATGTCTTCGGCGAATCCTTTGTCGATTCCGTCCGCAAGGGCGCCCCGGCACGCGCAGCGTGGCAGCCAGTTCCAGGGGAACAGGTGGCAGCCATGCTCGCCGCGCTCAGCGTTTTGGTCGCCCGCGATGGTGGCGGTGTTCTCATCATTGTGCCGGACGCACGCACGCAGGCACGCTTCGAGAGCGCTTTTCGCGAGCTCATTTCTGCCCGTCAGCTCACTCTTCTCGGGGCTGGTCTCGGTCCCGAGTCCCGCTATCGCCGCTACCTGGATATCCTGCACGGCCAGGGGCGCATAGTCGTCGGAACGCGCTCGGCAGCGTACGCCCCAGTGCAGAATCTGCGTTTAGCAGTGATTGTCGATGATGGCGATGACAACCTCGTAGACCCCCGCGCACCCTACGTCCACTCTCGCGAGGTGCTGGTCACGCGAAGTGCGCAGGAGGGATGCGCTCTTATTTTTGCATCGTATAGCCGTACAGCAGAGGTGCAGCTGCTGGTCTCCTCAGGTTGGGCGCACAATCTGGTTGCAGGCGCCGACGCCCTCGCTGAATCCATGCCGGAGATGATTGCCTCCACGGACACTTCCGAAGACCCGGATGACGTGAGTAGGGGACGCCTTCCTGCCATCGCTTTTCGACGGGCAAAAGCCGCGCTGCGCGAAGAGCTTCCGATTCTGGTCCAGGTACCCCGCAAGGGATATGTACCGACATTGTCGTGTCGCTCCTGTGGCGCGCCTGCGCGCTGTCGCTGGTGTAACGGTCCACTGGGAATTCCACCGTCCGATAACCCGGACGATCCGGCGCCGCCGACCTGTCGGTGGTGTGGCCGCATCGACATCCACCACCGTTGCCATAGCTGCGGTTCCACCAAGATTCGGCCAGTCGTGGTCGGCAGTGAACGTACGGCGGAAGAGTTTGGTCGTATTTTCAGTCCATTCCCAGTCGTCGCTTCCTCTGGCGAACGGATTGTTGACGACATTCCCGAAGGCCCGAGGGTCGTGGTGGCCACGCCGGGAGCCGAGCCTTATGCGCCGGAGGGCTACGGAGCAGTGATGCTGCTGGACACTTGGGCGATGCTCGGCCGGCAGGACTTGCGCGCTCATGAAGAGGCCTATGCGCATTGGTCTCGAGCTGTCACGCTTGCGCGCCCGCGGGAGCGAGGAGGGGCAGTGGTTATCGATGCGGATGCTGCAGTCCCGACTGTGGCCGATCTTCTGGCATGGGACGCGGTAGGCGCTGCGAACAGGGAATTGGCCGACCGTACAGCCGCCGCTCTGCCTCCGGCCTTTCACGTGGCAGCGGTGGACGGGACTGAAGAGGGCCTGCGTAACTTCATGGAGTCCCTGGAGGTTCCATCGGGCGCGGAAATCCTGGGGCCGGTAGACCTTCCCCGCAACGCCAGACCACCAGCAGGCGTGGAACCGGGTACACCTATTCAGCGGATGTTGGTGCGCTGTGACCGTCGGCAAGCACGGGCGGTGGGAGCGGCGTTGAAGGCAGCACAGGTCGTTCGAGCGACCAGGAAGGACCCGACGCCGGTGCGCGTTGTCGTCGATCCGATTAATTTCGGCTAGCTGCTAAAATGAGCGCGTTATCGCTTGATTCACACCAGTTTTCTTGGAGGCTCTAAGTTCATGGCAGTTCGTGAGGTACGTCTTTTCGGCGATCCGGTGTTGCTGTCCAAGGCGGATACCGTCACTGATTTCGACGCGACGCTGTCGCACCTGATTGATGACATGTTCGACACGATGGACGAGCAACAGGGCGTCGGGCTCGCGGCAAACCAGGTCGGCGTGCTGCAGCGCGTTTTCGTCTACGACTGCAACGGCACCCGCGGGCACATCGTCAATCCGGAATGGGAAGCCATCGGCGACGAGACTGTCCACGAAATCGAAGGATGCCTATCTATCCCGGGTATTAATGGACCCGTGACTCGACACGCACGTGTGCGCGTTACTGGCCAGGATCGCCACGGCACACCGGTGAGCTTCGAAGCTGATGATTTGCTGGCTCGCTGTGTGCAGCATGAAAGCGACCACCTGGATGGTGTGCTGTTTTTGAAGCGTCTCGAGGGCGACGAGCGCAAGACCGCGATGCGTTCTCTGCGTGAGCAGGACTGGTTCCTCAACCGCGGTTAACTCACCTGCGCCTAGACCCCTGGGTGTGGCGCCCCGAGTTTCATCACTAGATTAACTAGAACAACTAGGTCCACCAGGAAGGAATCCACTTACTGTGCGCCTGATTTTTGCCGGAACCCCGGAACCTGCTGTCGTTGCACTGAAGAAGTTGCTCGAAGACTCCCGTCATGAAATCGTCGCTGTTCTCACTCGCCCCGATGCCCGCCGTGGCCGCGGTAAGTCGCTTTCGCCCTCGCCGGTGAAGGCTCTGGCCTTGGAACACGACATTCCCGTGCTCACCCCGACGACCCTGCGCGATGAAGAGATCCAGCAGCAGATCCGCGAATTAAACGCCGACTGCATCCCGGTGGTCGCCTACGGCAATCTCGTGCCGGAGGAATTGCTCGATGTACCGACGCACGGCTGGGTCAATCTGCATTTCTCACTGCTTCCTGCTTGGCGAGGTGCCGCGCCGGTGCAGGCAGCTATCGCTGCCGGCGATGAAGTCACGGGTGCCAGTACTTTCCGGATTGAAAAGGGTCTGGATACCGGACCAGTTTTCGGTACCGTCACCGAAGCGATTCGCCCGACCGATAATGCCGACGACCTTTTGACCCGCCTGGCATACTCCGGCGCGGATCTTCTAGCCGCCACCATGGACGGCATCGAAGCCGGTGCGTTGCGTCCGACCGCTCAGCCAGAACAGGATGTCAGTTACGCCGCTAAGTTCGGGCCGGAGGATGCCCGAATCGTTTGGACTCAGCCGCGACATCTTCTTGACCGCCGCGCTCGTGCATTCACGCCTGCCCCAGGTGCGTGGACAACTCTCGACGGCGCACGTTTGAAGGTCGGAGAGCTCACCCCGCTTTCCGACGAGGACAGCGCCGCGGTCGACGAGGTGCGAAAGGCAGCTGCTCCGGAGGCGGCAGCCGCCACGCCGGGTGAGTTGGTAGTGGAGAAGCACCGGGTATCCGTGCGTTGTGCCGATGGCTATGTGCAGCTGGTGAAGGTGCAGCCACAGGGTAAGAAGATGATGGATGCGTCCGACTGGGCGCGAGGTAGCCAACCCGGCGGAAAGGTCTGCGAGTAAATGGGCAACGACAAACCCCGCCACACCGGTGGCGGACGGCAGCGCGGCAACCGCAGCGGACAGAACCGCAATGACCGCAACCGTAACCGTGACAACCGAGGTGGGGACAATCGCGGTGGCATTGACCAGCCGCGCAAGGTCGCACTGAAGGTACTAGCCGACGTTCGCGAGAATGATGCTTACGCGAACCTGCTGCTGCCCAAGTTGCTGAAGGCACACAAGCTCAAGGGTCGGGATGCTGCTTTTGCAACGGAGCTGACGTACGGCACACTGCGGGCGGAAGGCCTGTTGGATGCCGTGATTGAGGCATCGTCGTCACGCCCGTTAAGCGATATTGCTGGACCGGTGATGGATGTGTTGCGCCTGGGCACGTACCAGCTGCTGCGTACGCGCGTCGACGCCTACGCTGCGGTCGATACCTCGGTGCGGGCAGTGGCGAAGGTGGCGGGACCTGGTGCGCGCGGCTTTGTCAATGCCATTTTGAGGAAGGTTTCCTCGAAGACCGAAAACGAATGGGTGGCTGAGATTGCGCCGGATCCTGCGACCGATCCGATTGGCTACGTAGCGATGAAGCATGCCCACCCGCGCTGGATTGCGATGGAGTTTGCCCGTGCACTCGGTGCACAAGCCGGTGAGCTGCAGCAGGCACTCGCTGCCGACGATGCGCGCCCGGTGGTGCACTTGGTCGCTCGTCCGGGCGAGATTACGGCTGAGGAATTGGCACTGATTACCGGCGGTGAAGAGGGGCCGTGGTCGCCGTACTGCGTGCGCTTGGATTCCGGTGCCCCAGGAGAATTGGATCCGGTCCGACAGGGCTTGGCTGCGGTGCAGGACGAGGGTTCTCAGCTCATTGCGCGTGCCGTCACCATGGCACCCGTTGCCGGTGAAGACAGCGGCCGCTGGTTAGATCTGTGTTCCGGCCCCGGTGGTAAGTCAGCTTTCATCGGCGGCATCGCAGCTATTGAGGGCGCGAAGCTCGACGCTGTTGAGGTATCTGCGACTCGCGCAGAACTGGTGAAGAAGGCCACGGCCGGGCTGCCAGTGACTGTAACCGTTGCGGATGGTCGCGATACCGGGCTGGAGGCAGGCTTTGACCGCATTTTGGTAGACGCGCCGTGCTCTGGTTTGGGCTCGCTTCGCCGTCGCCCGGAAGCGCGCTGGCGGAAGTCGCCGTCCGATCTGAACTCCTTGACTGCGCTGCAGTTTGAACTGCTCAGTGAAGCTGTGCGTCTGGCACGGCTGGGTGGCATCATCGTCTATTCCACGTGTTCTCCGCATCTGCGTGAAACCAGGGGAATTGTCGATAGGGCAGTGACGGAATTGCCGGTGACTGAGCTGAATGCACACGAGTTGGTAGCGCCGATGACCGATGTCGGACCGTATCCATCTGTGCAGATGTGGCCACACCGCCACGGTACCGATGCGATGTTCTTCTCAGTTTTGCGCAAGAACGACTAGGCTCAGAGGTTATGAGCGCACCAATTATTGCCCCGTCCATTCTCGCTGCTGACTTCGCTCGCCTCGACCGCGAGGTTGAGGCTGTAGCCAATGCAGATTGGCTGCATATCGACGTCATGGATGGCCACTTCGTTCCCAACCTGTCCTTCGGCGCTCCGGTGCTGGAGGCCGTAGCTGCGGTGACGGACAAGTACTTGGATGTCCATCTCATGATTGAGAACCCGGAGAAGTGGGTCGACACCTACATTAAGGCGGGGGCGAGCTCCGTTATTTTCCATGTGGAAGCCGTCGACGATGCCATCGCACTGGCACGCCACATTCGTTCCCAGGGCGTGAAGGCCGGGTTCTCGCTGCGCCCGGGTACCCCAATTGAGCCGTGGCTGGATCACCTCGCCGAATTCGACGAGGTGCTGGTCATGAGTGTCGAACCCGGTTTCGGGGGCCAGTCCTTTATGCCGGATCAGCTAACCAAGGTCGAGAAGCTGCGTCAGCGCATTGATGCCGAAGGTCTGGATACTCTGATCGAGATTGACGGTGGTATCTCCGCCAAGACCATCGAATCCGCTGCCGCCGCCGGTTGCGACGCCTTCGTTGCAGGGTCGGCCGTATTCGGCGCTGAGGATCGTGCGGCGGCTGTCGATGAGCTGCGCGCATTGGCCACTACTGCTGCAACTAAGTAGACGGCGGTGAAGCACGGTGGCACAGTTTCCGGATCTCGTCTCCGCACAGCCGCTGACTGACGCTCAAGCTATGGCATTGGCCATAGAAGCCGGCCAGCGAGTTCGGGGCACCACCTATCCCAATCCACCGATTGGTTGCGTCATCCTCGATACCGCAGGGATTGCGGTAGGAGTGGCCGGAACTGAGCCGGTAGGTGGCCGACACGCAGAGCCACAAGCATTGGAAATGGCGGGGGCACGAGCTCAGGGCGGTACTGCAGTGGTCACACTAGAGCCGTGCAATCATATCGGCCGTACACCACCGTGCACCGAGGCACTTGCGGCAGCCGGAGTTTCCCGCGTCATATTTGCGGTCGCCGATCCTAATCCCGTGGCCGCTGGCGGCAGCGAGTGGTTGCGATACAAGGGAATCGACGTGGTCGAGGAGTTCCAACGCAATCGTGTGGCGGATGGCTATCTGCGTCCATGGTTACACTGGCAGCGCACTCGGCGCCCACACATCACGCTGAAGACGGCGGGCACGCTGGATGGTTTCGCCGCCGCTACCGACCGCACCTCGCAGTGGATTACGGGGGAGCAGGCGCGGGCACGGGTACATATCGATCGTGCACGTCGGCAAGCGATTGTCGTCGGAACGGGAACAGTGCTCGCTGACAATCCGCGATTGACCGCGCGCACACCAGACGGCGAGGAGCTGTCAACGCAACCCCTGCGCATCGTGATCGGCACCTCGGAGGTCGCCGCCGATGCGAATATCCGCGGCGATAACTTCCGCCACATTCGCACTCACGATGTGGAAGTGGCGCTGGAGACAATGGCGGATATGGGACTTATTGACGTGCTGGTAGAAGGCGGCCCACGGCTCGCCAGCGCTTTCTTAGAAGCCGATGCTGTCGACGCGATTGAGTCTTACATTGCCCCGGCGTTTCTCAGAGCTGGTCTGCCGGTGACATCGGCCAACCATGAGACCACCATCACTGACATCTCGCGCTTTCGTACCGTCGCGGTCGAGACTCTGGGGGATGACATTTTGATTACGGCTCTCCGCAGTGGCAAAGATCGCGGGTAGACCGGCTAGAGTTAATTTTGTAAAAATCTTTCAATTTATAACAAACGGTAAAGGATTTTCCTGACCACTATGTTTACGGGAATTGTTGAGGAACTCGGCGAAATTCGCGAAATCCACCGCGAAGCCGATTCCATTACTCTGACCATTCGCGCGACCACCGTGCTTGACGACGTGCACCACGGTGATTCCATTGCTGTCAATGGCGTTTGTTTGACCGTCGTGGAGTTTGGCGATGATTTCTTTACCGCTGATCTCATGCAAGAGACTCTGGTTAGGTCGAGCCTCGGCCAGGTTGAGGTCGACTCCAAGGTCAACCTCGAACGTGCAACCGCAGTCGGTCAACGCCTCGGCGGCCATATCGTGCAGGGACATGTCGATGGCACCGGCGAGGTTATTTCGCGCACGCCAGGGGAGCGCTGGGAAGTAGTGCGGATTTCGCTGCCGGAGCATCTCTCCAAGTATGTCGTGGAAAAGGGCTCAATTGCCGTGGATGGTACTTCGTTGACCGTCTCTGCAGTAGGCGAGGGGTTCTTTGAGGTCAGCCTGATACCGACGACGCTGACGGACTCCGTTATTGGTTCGACCGCGGTAGGCGCCAAGGTCAATTTGGAAGTCGATGTGCTAGCCAAGTACGTCGAGAAAATGTTGGAAAGATAAGCTACAAGACTGTGATTAAGTTCGATTCTGTAGAGCGGGCCATTGCGGACATCGCAGCCGGTAAGGCCGTGGTCGTCGTCGACGATGAAGATCGTGAGAACGAGGGCGACATCATCTTCGCCGCCGAGAAGGCAACGCCTGAACTTGTTGCCTTTATGGTTCGCTATTCCTCTGGTTACATCTGCGCGCCGCTGACCGCCGAGGACTGCGAGCGTCTGAATTTGCCACCGATGGTGTCAGAGAATGAGGATGCCCGCGGTACCGCATACACAGTGACCGTGGATGCCAACACCGGTACGACCGGTATTTCCGCCACAGATCGTGCGAACACCATTCGTACTCTCGCTGACCCCACGTCGAGCCCGCACGATTTCACCCGACCAGGACACGTGGTCCCGTTGCGAGCTCGCGATGGTGGCGTCCTCGTCCGTGCCGGCCACACCGAGGCTGCGGTCGATCTCGCCCGCCTGGCAGGGCTTCGTCCTGCCGGCGTGCTGTGTGAGGTTGTCTCCGAGGAAGACCCGACCGGTATGGCGCGCGCGGAGGAACTGCGTCGCTTCTGCGACAAGCACGATTTAGCGCTGATCTCCATTGAGCAGCTGATCGAATACCGTCGCCACAACGAGCACTTGATTGAACGCGTTGTCGAAACCAAGCTGCCGACCGACTACGGCGAGTTCCGTGCCATTGGGTACCGGAGCCTTATCGACGGTGTCGAGCATGTTGCTCTCGTTGTGGGGGATGTTTCTTCCAACGATGGTCAGGACGTCCTCGTGCGTGTGCACTCCGAATGCCTCACCGGCGACGCATTGGGATCTCGCCGCTGCGACTGCGGTCAGCAGCTGCACAACTCCATGCGCATGGTTCACGAAGCGGGGCGCGGCGTCATCCTGTACATGCGCGGGCACGAAGGCCGAGGCATTGGTTTGATGCCGAAGCTGCAGGCCTACCATCTGCAAGATGAAGGCGCTGACACCGTTGATGCCAATCTCGCGCTCGGTTTGCCGTCGGATGCCCGTGAGTACGGCACTGGTGCACAGATCCTGCAGGATCTTGGAGTCACCACTATGGCGCTGCTGACGAACAATCCGACCAAGCGTGCCGGCCTAGGTGGTTATGGACTGGAGATGAGCCGCCGGGTACCGGTGCCAGTTGAGGTCAACGAGGATAACTTGAAATACTTGTTGACAAAGCGCGAACGCATGGGCCATGAGCTCCCTTGGTTGGATGAGTACATGGAGACCCACGGCATTTCGACAGAAGGAGCACAGTAGATGAGTGGCGCAGGTCTTCCTGAAATTTCCGTTCCCGATTCCACTGGTGTGACCGTCGGTTTGGTCACCTCTCACTGGAACGAGGAGATTACTGGGCAGCTTCGTGGTGAAGCGCTGGCCCAGGCCGAGGAGGTCGGCGCTGTAGTTACGGATGTGACTGTCGTCGGTGCTCTGGAGATTCCGGTTGTGGTGCAACAGCTCGCCCGAACTCACGACGCCGTGGTGGCGCTGGGGTGCGTTATCCGCGGTGGTACGCCGCACTTCGACTATGTCTGCGACTCGGTGACTGAGGGCCTGACGCGGATCGCACTGGACTGTGAAACGCCAGTTGGCAATGGTGTGCTGACCTGCAACACTGAACAGCAGGCAATTGATCGTGCCGGCGGTGAGGGCGCCGCGGAGAATAAAGGTCGCGAGGCCATGGCCGCAGCGCTGCACACCGTCGCAGTGTTGAAGTCCCTTCGTGAAGGTGGAGCTGAGTAAGAATGGGTAACTCCGAACGCCACAGCAATTCGACTGCCGTCGACACCGGTAACGAAGACAAATGGCTGTTGGAAATCACCTCGCAAAAGCTGCGTCTGTGGGCGATTATCGCTGCAGTTGTGGTTTTCGCCATCCATATCTTCATGGGTATCGTGGTGGACTTTGGTAACACCGGAGCTTCGGTGACCGCTATCGACCAGCTGGCTTTCCCAATGATTGGTTTGATCATCGCCGGGGTAATCCTGCTGCTGACTCGGGTTCGCGTTCGCGTAAATGCCAGGGGTGTGGAAGTCCGCAATCTACTCAATGCGAAGTTTTACCCGTGGGTCGATATCTACGGCCTGAGTTTTCCAAAGAAGTCCCGCTGGGCTCGCTTGGAGCTGCCTGACTTTGAGTTTGTGCCGATGCTCGCGATCCAGTCGGCCGACGGCAGCCGCGTCGTGGAAGACATCCGCCGGTTCCGTGAACTTGAAGACAAGTTCATGCCGGAGGACTAACCCAAGGACACGTTTTAAGGACACCGTAAGTGACTGACCCTTCTCAGTACCGTCCCGCCCCCGGCACCATTCCCACGGAGCCGGGGGTGTACCGTTTTCTCGATTCAACCGGGCGCGTTCTCTACGTCGGCAAGGCGAAGAATCTCCGTGCGCGTTTGTCTAACTATTTCCAGGACTTAACTCGGCTTCATCCCCGCACCCGCCAGATGGTGCAGTCCGCTTCGAAGGTGACGTGGACTGTCGTCCACAATGAAGTCGAAGCGCTGCAGTTGGAGTACACCTGGATCAAGCGCTTTAATCCGCGGTTCAACGTGATGTACCGCGACGACAAGTCGTATCCGATGTTGGCCGTCAGCGTTGGAGAGCTGTACCCGCGGCTCTTTCTCTACCGAGGACCGCGCCGGAAGGGCGTGCGTTATTTCGGGCCTTATTCACACGCGTGGGCTATCCGAGAAACTCTCGACTTGCTTACACGAGTTTTCCCAGCCCGCACCTGTTCAAAGGGAGTCTTCAACCGGCAGCAAGCCCTGGGGCGGCCCTGTTTGCTCGGCTATATCGACAAATGCTCGGCGCCTTGTGTCGGCCGTGTCAGTGCCGAGGAACACCGCGAAATTGTCCGTGGTTTTACCAGCTTCATGTCGGGAAATACGGGCCCGGTCACGAGGCGCTTAAAGAAGGAAATGGAGGAAGCTGCCGGCGAGTTAGACTTCGAGCGCGCCGCTAGTCTGCGCGACAACCTCGCTGCCATCGACAAGGTCATGGAGCGGCAGTCAGTCGTGCTTTCCGACGCCGCCGATGCCGACTTTATTGCGCTAGCAACCGACGAACTGGAAGCGGCCGTGCAGATTTTCCATGTTCGGGCGGGACGTATTTACGGTCAGCGCGGCTGGGTAGTGGAGAAGTCCGGCGAGTACGCGACTACGGAGTTTCGAGAGGGAGAGACTGACCCCAGCTTGGGTGGGCTGCTAACGCAGTTCCTGACACAGTTCTATGGCGACGCCGCCAAGCACGCGGATGTCGACGGCGATGAATCAACCACTGCCGCCCAGGTTGTGCCACGCGAAATTCTCGTTCAGGCCACGCCCGACGATCTTGACGAGGTTACTGCATTTTTGGCCGATATTCGTGGCACCAATGTAGATATTCGCGTCCCACAACGCGGTGACAAGCGGACGCTCATGGAGACCGTGCAGAAAAATGCAGCTGAAGCGCTACGCCAGCACAAGCTAAAGCGAAGTGGAGATCTAACTACTCGATCGCAGGCTCTCTCCGAACTCCAGGACGCGCTATTTATGGATGAAGCGCCGCTGCGCATCGAGTGCACTGACATCTCGCATATTCAGGGCACCGATGTGGTGGCCTCGTTGGTGGTCTTCGAGGATGGATTGCCCAAGAAGTCCGACTACCGTCGCTACCGAATCAAAGATGCAGCAGGTGACGGTCGCTCGGACGACGTCGGTTCTATCGCTGAGGTGGTGCGCCGTCGTTTTCTGCGCCATAACGAGGACAAGCTCGCCATGCCCGATGATGCAAGCGAGATGTTCGTCGAAGAGACGACTGATGCCGTCGATGAGCAGTCGCGGAGTAACCGCAAGTTTGCCTACCCGCCACAGTTGTTCATCGTCGACGGTGGTGCACCGCAGGTCGCAGCCGCACAGGCGGTCCTCGATGAACTCGGGGTCACCGATGTGACGTTGGTGGGAATTGCCAAGCGCTTAGAAGAGCTGTGGATTCCCGACGATGATGAGCCGCTTATTCTGCCGCGTAATTCGGAAGCGATGTACCTAATCCAGCGAATTCGTGATGAGGCGCACCGCTTTGCCATTAATTATCACCGTCAGCAGCGATCTAAACGCATGCGCTCGTCGGTGCTTGATGGCATTAAGGGGCTGGGGCCAGCACGCCGCAGTGAGTTGGTCAAGCACTTTGGTTCCGTTGCGGCGCTGAAGAAGGCCAGCGTCGAGCAGATCGAAGAAGTGGCTGGTTTCGGGCCGATGCTCGCGAAAACTGTTTACGATTACCTCCATCCAGACGAGAAGTCGTCAGAGCCAAACTCGGATGTCGGTCCGGGAGAGTAGGCGTAGAAGTAGGTAAACAAGTGGCTAAAACCGCACTTGAAACAGTGCTAGGGGGTTTACTTCCGCTAGTAAAACCGAGAGCGGTTGGGCGAAATTGTATTAGAGTGATGGCATGATTACTTCGGGTTATTCCCCTCAGGCTGAAAAGTCACTTGTGTTGATTACCGGCATGTCCGGTTCCGGACGCAATACGGCCGCCAGCGTCTTGGAGGAGATGGGCTGGTATGTCGCAGACAACCTGCCCCCGGAGTTGATTATGCGCATGGTCGAGTTGTCGTTTGAAGCGGACTCTCCAGTAGAGCGCCTCGCTATCGTCACCGACGTGCGCTCGCGCGCGTTCGCCGGCAGTTTGGGGGAGGTGCTCGACGGACTCCGCAATGAGGGGCGCCAGCCCTATGTCATCTTCTTTGATGCCAACGACGACACCCTCATCGCCCGCTACGACTCTGTCCGCCGCACCCATCCGCTGCAGGAAAATGGCACGCTTTCACAGGGTATTGCCGCTGAACGTCAGATGTTGCTGCCAATAAAGGGCATGTCGGATTTAGTAGTGGATACTTCTGACATGAGCGTGCACGATTTGCGCCGTGAGTTAGAGCATCAGTTGTCGGATACCGCTAGTAAGATTCAGCAGATCACCATCGAATCTTTTGGGTTTAAGCACGGTGCACCGCGCGATGCCGACATGCTTTTCGACGTCCGTTTTCTCCCCAATCCCTATTGGGTACCTGAGCTGCGTGCGGGCCGCGGTACCAACAAAGCCGTGGCCGACTACGTGCTGTCCCAACCTGAGTCTCAGGGGTTTTTGGACAACGTCACAAACTTGATTGAATTGGTTTTGCCCGGGTACCGCCGTGAGGGCAAGGGTTTTATGACTATCGCTGTGGGATGCACCGGAGGCCATCACCGAAGTGTGGCCATGTCGGAGGCGCTGGCTAAGAAGCTCGAGGGAGTTTCCGGGATCAACGTCAACGTCGTCCACCGCGATATTGACCGCAACTAGCGGTTTTAGTGGAGGTGTAGAAATTGACATCAATTACCAGTCTGGGTGGCGGTCATGGTCTATTTGCCACGCTGAGAGCTGACCGTCAGGTTGCGGACCATGTCACAGCGGTGGTCACAGTTGCCGACGACGGCGGATCCTCGGGTCGCCTTCGTCGTGAGCTGGGGCAGATTCCCCCTGGAGACCTTCGCATGGCACTCGCCGCGCTTTCCGCAGATACGGAAAAAGGCGATCTGTGGGAAAAGACACTGCAGCACCGCTTTGGCGGAACTGGCGCACTGGCAGGGCATGCGATTGGCAATCTGATTATCGCTGGCCTCACCAGTGTGATGGGAAATGAAGTCGACGCGCTTGACGAAATTGGCCGGTTGCTGCAAATCCGGGGTCGCGTCGTGCCCATGTCGCCGATCCCGCTAGAGATTGAGGCCGAAGTCGTTGGCTTGGAGCAGGATGCTCGCGTTGTGCGCCAGGTCCGTGGCCAGGTCGCAGTGGCCACGACACCTGGCCAGGTGCGCCGAATCCGGCTGATTCCTGAGACTCCGCCGGCATCCGAGGAGGCCATTGAAGCTATCCTCAATGCCGATTTGGTGACGCTGGGTCCGGGTTCGTGGTTTACTTCGGTTCTGCCACATCTTCAGGTGCCCGGGCTGCGGGATGCTCTGCAAGAAACCAATGCCACAACCGTCGTGGTGCTGAATCTTGTCGCCGAGCCGGGGGAGACCGCCGGTTTTTCTTCCGAACGGCACATCCATATGCTCACGCAGCATGCACCTAACTTGAAGCTCAATTACGTGCTTGTCGACGACAACACGCCGCTCGCGGATACCGAACGAGAATACCTGCAGCGAGCGGCGGATAGCCTAGACGCGCAGGTTGTCTTCGCCGATGTGCAAGAAGTTGATGACCACGGAGCTCTGACGGGTCGGCATTCGCCGGAGAAACTAGCTGTCGCACTTCGTCAGTTCCTCTAAAGCGTCCGGTCAGTCGAGGGTTTTTATGCATTCTCCTGCGAGGATGCAATAGACAATCAACTAATTGCCACTCGATTGGTACCGGATACTATCCTTGAGGTTTATTGCTAAAGCTCAAATGGGGTTAATTTTACCTAAATTAACCAGGCCCAAACCCAGCTCGTACACATGAAATGAGGATGGACAGCATCGTGGCATTGACGGCGAAGGTCAAAGACGAACTAGCCCGCGTGTCAGTTTCGCAGGAAAGCGCTCAGGCAGCGGAGATTTCGACCCTGTTCCGCTTCGCAGGAGGACTCCACCTGGTGGCAGGTTCGATTGTGCTGGAGGCTGAGTTGGATTCCGGCGCTGTCGCACGCCGCCTGCGCTCCATGCTGGCCGAACTCTACGATGTCAAAGCCAGCCTCAATGTCTTGTCTCCCGGCGGCTTGCGAAAGACCTCGAAGTACATCGTGCGGGTAACTGATGGCGCGGAACTCGTCGTTAGGCAAACTGGCCTGATCGACTCTGCAGGACGTCCCGTACGTGGGCTACCACGCAAGCTGATCATGGGACAGAAGATCGATCAAGAAGCTGCATGGCGGGGTGCCTTTTTGGCACATGGTTCACTGACTGAGCCGGGGCGTTCCTCAGCTTTGGAAGTCACTGCTCCTTCTGCTGAAGCGGCACTCGCATTGGTGGGATGTGCTCGTAGGCTCGGAATTACGGCTAAGAGCAAGGAGAATAAATCCCGCGGTGGCGATCGCGTAATCATCCGGGAGGGCGATGCAATCGGTGCGCTGCTGACGCGAATGGGAGCCCAGACTACTCGCCTGCAGTGGGAAGAACAGCGTATGCGTCGTGAAGTGCGAGCGACGGCCACTCGTTTGGCAAACTTCGACGATGCCAACCTGCGGCGCTCGGCTCGTGCGGCCGTTATTGCAGCAGCGCGAGTAGAGCGTGCTTTAGAGATTCTCGGTGACGATGTACCAGACCATTTGGTGTCTGCAGGACAGCTGCGCATCGAGCACAAGCAGGCTTCATTGGAAGAACTTGGGCAGCTGGCCAATCCGCCAATGACCAAGGACGCCGTCGCAGGACGCATCCGCCGTTTGCTCTCCATGGCAGACAAAAGAGCAAACGAACTCGGAATTCCCCCCACAACTGCAGTCGTTACAGACGAACTTTTTGACAAAGAAGTTGACGAGTAAAGCACCTGTTATGCCTAGTCAGGTGCGTAATTTTTGATAAATCTCCGTTTATTTGGGATTTTCGCACCAAACCACCGCTGCGCGAATGAAAAACCCAACGTACACTTCTGTAGTGAACCTGTTGGAGCGCAATCAGCGCCCTGACAAGTGGCATCGATTCGCCAATCCATTAAGGAGATTATTGTGACGGTTCGTGTAGGTATTAACGGTTTTGGTCGCATTGGCCGCAACTTCTTCCGCTCCCTGCTCGCTGCGGGCGCTGACCTGGAAGTCGTTGCTGTAAACGACCTCACTGATAACAAGACCCTGGCTCACCTGCTCAAGTACGACTCCATCATGGGCAAGCTTGACGCAGAGGTCACCTACGACGATGAGTCCCTCACCGTCAACGGCAAGCGCATCGCGGCATACGCTGAGCGTGACCCGAAGGACCTGCCGTGGGGCAAGCACGAGGTCGACATCGTCATTGAGTCCACCGGTTTCTTCACCGATGCCAACGCTGCCAAGGCTCACATCGAGGCTGGCGCCAAGAAGGTCATCATCTCCGCTCCGGCTAAGAACGAAGACGCAACCTTCGTTGTCGGTGTCAACCACACTGACTACGACCCGGAGAAGCACAACATCATTTCGAACGCTTCTTGCACCACCAACTGCCTGGCTCCGATGGCTAAGGTCCTGGACGACAAGTTCGGCATCGAGCGCGGTCTCATGACCACCATCCACGCATACACCGGTGACCAGCGTCTGCACGACGCTCCGCACAAGGACCTGCGTCGCGCCCGCGCTGCTGCTCTGAACATTGTTCCGACCTCCACCGGTGCTGCAAAGGCAGTCGCTCTGGTTCTGCCGCAGCTCAAGGGTCTGCTGGACGGCTACGCACTGCGTGTTCCGACTCCGACCGGCTCTGTCACCGACCTGACCTTCACTGCGAAGAGCGAGGTCACCGTCGAGTCCGTTAATGCTGCCATCAAGGAAGCTGCTGAGGGCGAGCTCAAGGGTGTTCTGGGCTACAACGAGGACCCAATCGTTTCCAAGGACATCGAGGGCGACCCGCGTTCCTCTATCTTCGACGCACCGCTGACCAAGGTCATCGGCGATCAGGTCAAGGTTGTCTCCTGGTACGACAACGAGTGGGGCTACTCCAACCGCCTCGTCGACCTGGCTGTCTACGTCGGTGAGCGCCTCTAATAACTCACCTGGTTAATCCCAGACCCCGAACGGGCCGGGGTGGTTGTGCCTGAGTAGGGCACGCCACCCACGGCCCGTTTTTTACACACTTTCACAAGGATTTCATTGAGATGACTGTTAAGACTGTCAAAGACCTGATCAACGAAGGTATTGAAGGCCGTTACGTCCTCGTCCGCTCCGACTTTAACGTTCCGTTGAAGGACGGCGTTATCACCGATCCGGGTCGAATCGGTGCTTCGCTGCCCACCCTGTCCGCGCTTGTCGAGGCCGGCGCCAAGGTCGTTGTTATGGCTCACCTGGGTCGCCCGAAGGGCGAGGTTAAGTCCGAGTTCTCCCTGGCCCCGGTCGCTGAGGCGCTGTCTGAGCGCCTGGAGCAGTACGTCGCGCTCGCCGGTGATGTCTCCGGTGAGGACGCGCACGAGCGCGCTAATGGCCTGAC
The DNA here is from genome assembly GCF_014335015.1 of Corynebacterium sp. LK31. NCBI lineage: Bacteria > Bacillati > Actinomycetota > Actinomycetes > Mycobacteriales > Corynebacteriaceae > Corynebacterium > Corynebacterium sp. LK31. The sequence goes on from NZ_PDGW01000011.1 coordinate 429,924, forward strand.
CGAGGGCGATGTACTCTTGTTGGAGAACGTCCGCTTCGATCCGCGCGAGACCTCCAAGGACGAGGCAGAGCGCGCCGAGTTCGCAGCCGAGCTGGCTGCACTTGTTCCGGACGGAGCATTTGTTTCTGACGGTTTCGGTGTTGTTCACCGCGCCCAGGCTTCCGTCTTCGACATCGCTAAGAAGCTGCCGCACTACGCCGGCAATCTGGTTCAGGCTGAGCTTGAGGTTCTGCGCAAGGTTGCAGAGACCCCGGAGAAGCCGTACACCGTCGTGCTCGGCGGTTCCAAGGTTTCCGACAAGCTGGGCGTTATTGAGGCTCTCGCGCCGAAGGTTGACTCCCTGGTCATCGGCGGCGGCATGTGCTTCACCTTCCTGGCTGCCAAGGGCTACGCCGTTGGCGCATCCCTGCTGCAGGAAGAGATGATTGACACCTGTAAGGATCTCCTGGACCGCTACGGCGATAAGATCGTTCTGCCAACCGACGTAGTTGTGGCTGACAAGTTCGCTGCAGACGCTGAAAACAAGGTGGTAGACGCCACCGAGATTCCGGAAGGCTGGATGGGCCTGGACATCGGACCGGCTTCCGCCGAGGCATTCGGCAAGGTGCTCGCTGAGTCCAAGACTGTGTTCTGGAACGGCCCGATGGGCGTGTTCGAGATGGAGGCTTTCGCAGCTGGCACCCGCGAGGTTGCACAGGCCATCATCGATGCCACCACTAACAACGGTTGCTTCTCCGTCGTCGGTGGCGGCGACTCCGCAGCGGCAGTACGTACTCTGGGGTTGAACGAGGACGGCTTCAGCCACATCTCCACCGGTGGTGGCGCTTCGCTGGAGTTCCTCGAGGGTAAGACTCTGCCGGGCGTCTCCGTCCTGGAAGACTAAGATTTTTCCACCACCGGATTTTCATCGCTTAAAAATCCGCTAATTGATAGGGAAGTGAATTCCACCACTATGGCACGTACACCATTTATTGCTGGTAACTGGAAGATGAACCTGAACCATCTCGAGGCTATCGGTGTGGTGCAGAAACTCGCGTTCGCTCTGCCGAAGGAGTACTACGACAAGGTTGACGTCGCTGTCATCCCGCCGTTTACCGACCTGCGTTCGGTCCAGACTCTGGTTGAGGGCGATAAGCTCGGCGTCACTTACGGCGCGCAGGATGTCTCAGTCCACGAGTCCGGCGCTTACACCGGCGAGATTTCCGCATCGATGCTGGCAAAGCTCGGCTGCACCTGGGTCGTCGTTGGTCACTCCGAGCGTCGCGATATGCACGCAGAGGACGACGAGCTGGTCGCAAAGAAGGCCAAGGCAGCACTGCGCGAGGGCATGAACCCAATCGTCTGTGTCGGCGAGCCGCTGGAGGTCCGAGAGGTCGAAGAGCACGTCGAGTACGTTGTCTCTCAGGTCAAGGGCTCCCTGGCTAACCTGACCAACGCTGAGCTGGCCAAGACTGTCATCGCTTACGAGCCGGTCTGGGCTATCGGCACCGGTAAGGTCGCATCGGCTGCAGACGCTCAGGAAGTCTGTGCAGCTATCCGCGAGACCATCGCTGAAATTGCGGACGAGAACATCGCAAAGGAAATGCGCATCCTCTACGGTGGTTCCGTCAAGGCCGAGAACGTCGCTGAGATCGTCGGCAAGCCCGACGTCGACGGCGGCCTCGTCGGTGGCGCTTCGCTCGACGGTGAAGCATTCGCGAAGCTCTGCGCACTTGCTGCAGATGCCGCCCAGAACGCCTAAGTGCATATAAATTCAGAACAACTGATAAGATAGGCGCCATGCGCGACCCCGGATTGGTTTTATTGATTCTCATAAAACCGATTCGGGGTTATTGCCTTTAGGCGGACTCAATCCAGGCACACCGACTGGCAATAATTCAGCGCAATACATTTCCCGAGGCTTTCCACTTGGAATGCCCGGCAATTTTCAAAGGACGTGCTCAATGAACGAACAAGTACATGGTGACACTGACCGACACACTGCAAGCAATGAGCAATCCTCATCGACCGCTACCGCGAAGCAGCAGGACTTGCTCTGGGAGGATATTCGCCACCTGGGTCGAATTCTTGGGCAGGTAATCCGCGAGCAAGAGGGTGACGAGGTCTTTAACCTGGTCGAAAATGCTCGCCGTGCAGCCTTCGAACTCCATCGTGGCGATGGCGACATCGAGAAGCTCACCGGCCTCTTCCGCGATATTGACCCTGCCGAGGCAAGCCCTGTCATCCGTGCTTTCACGCACTTCGCACTTTTGGCTAACCTCGCTGAGGATTTGCACGAGGAGCTGGGCATCGAGGCATCTCTCGATGCTGGCGATCCACCGCAGGACTCCACTCTGGAGGCAACATGGCAGAAGCTTCGCGACGCCAAGGTTTCCAGCAGCGCCATTGCGGACATGATGGACCACATTGAGGTCGTCCCGGTTCTGACCGCACACCCAACGGAAACTCGTCGTCGCACAGTGTTCGATGTGCAGAAGCACATCACGGCCGCAATGCGGCGCCGCCACGAGATTCAGGCGGCCCCGATGAATGCGCGCACCGCGGACCGACTCGCTGAGATTGATGCCGATATCCGCCGCCGTATCCTGACGCTGTGGCAAACGGCCCTCATTCGCATGAACCGCCCGGATATTCGCGACGAGGTCGAGGTTGGTCTTCGCTACTACCAGCTTTCTCTGCTGGAAGCTGTGCCACAGATTAACCGAGACGTCGTCAAGCACTTGCGTCAGCTCGGCGGAAACAAGTTGCCGGCTTACCCAACGATTCGCATGGGCTCGTGGATTGGCGGTGACCACGACGGCAACCCATACGTGACAGAGGAAACGCTGCGCTATGCCTCCGATAGGGCGGCGGGTACGATCCTGCGTCACTATTTCTCGCAGCTGCACCTGCTGGAGCGCGAGCTCAGTCTCAGCGACCGCCTGACCAAGGTCACCGTGGATCTGGTCGCTCTGGCCAGCCGCGGCCACAATGACGTACCTAACCGCGAAGATGAGCCGTACCGTCGTGCGGTTCACGGTATCCGCGGTCGCGTGGCGGCAACAGCGGTGAACTTCTTCGACGAGTCCATCATCGAGGGCGACTGGTCGGAATTCACTCCGTATGACAGCGCCGAGGAGCTACTTGAAGAGCTCTCGATTATCGACGACTCACTGCGGTCCAGCCACGATGACCTCATCGCCGATCACCGCCTGCGCGATCTGATTGATTCAGTCGAAGTATTTGGTTTCCACCTGTACTCGATTGATATCCGCCAGAATTCGGACTCTCATGAGGAAATCCTCACCGAGCTGTTCTCCGCTGCCGGTGTGGTGGACAACTACGCGGGATTGAAGGAAGCTGACAAGGTCGAGCTGCTGACCAAGGAACTGCAGTCCTCCCGTCCGCTGGTTTCGACTTCCGCAGATCTTTCCGAAGCTACGGCTCGCGAGCTAGGCATTATGCGTGCGGCATCCCGTGCGGTGCGCAAGTACGGACACGACGCGGTACCGCACTGCATCATTTCGATGTGTACATCGGTCTCCGACCTGCTGGAGCCGATGATTCTGCTCAAGGAAGTCGGTCTGATTCGCCCGAATGGCTCCCAGCCGACCGGTTCTGTTGACGTCATTCCGCTGTTCGAAACCATCGAAGACCTGCAGGCTGGTGCCGACGTGCTGCGTGCTGCGTGGGACATTCCGGTCTACCGCGCATACGTGTCCGCACGCGGAGATCTGCAGGAAGTCATGCTTGGCTACTCCGACTCCAACAAGGACGGCGGGTACTTCGCTGCAAACTGGGCGCTTTACGACGCGGAGGTCGCAATCGTGGCAGCCGCGAAGGACAACGACATTCGCCTGCGTCTCTTCCACGGCCGCGGAGGTACCGTTGGCCGTGGTGGCGGACCGTCCTACGAGGCAATTCTGGCGCAGCCGTCGGGTGCAGTCCAGGGGTCGGTGCGTATCACCGAGCAGGGCGAGATTATCTCTGCCAAGTACGGTCACCCTGCAGCGGCACGCAGGAACCTCGCCGCACTTGTTTCGGCAACGATTGAGTCGACTCTGCTCGACGTCGATGACCTGAAGAACCCAGCTCGCGCCCACGAGATTATGTCGGAGATTTCCGACATGTCTCGCGAGGCCTACTCGAAGCTCATGCACGAGGACCCGGGCTTTATTGACTTCTTCACGTCGTCGACCCCGGTCGATGAGATCGGCAGCCTGAACATCGGTTCGCGTCCGACCTCACGCAAGCAGACCCAGACCATTTCTGACCTGCGCGCAATTCCCTGGGTACTGTCCTGGTCGCAGCAGCGTTCTATGGTGCCGGGCTGGTTTGGTGTCGGCTCTGCACTGCAGGAGTGGATCGGCGAGGACGAAGACGGTTCCCGCCTGGCTGAGCTCCGTCAGCTCAACGAGATTTGGCCGTTCTTCAATTCGGTGCTGTCGAACATGGCGCAGGTCATGTCCAAGGCTGACCTCAACCTTGCGCGCGCCTACGCTAGCCTGTGCCAAGATAAGGCCGACGGTGAGCGCATCTACGGCATCATCAAGGCAGAGTTCGACCTGACTTTGGAGATGTTCCTGAAGGTAACCGGGTACAAGCACCTGCTGGAGGACAACCCGCTGCTCAGGCGCTCGGTGGACATGCGCTTCCCGTACCTTATGCCGCTGAACATCATCCAGCTGGAGATGCTGCGTCGCTACCGTGCCGGCGATAATCGCGACAAGGTGCGTCGGGGCATTCAGCTGACCATGAATGGTTTGGCAACTGCACTGCGCAACTCCGGCTAGGAATTCGCCTAGGGATACGGCTAGGGATACCTAGCCAGCGGAGCAATTGCGCTAGTATAGTTGGAGTTCTTAAAGAAGCGACGTTTCAAAAGGAAGTGCGCGTGTACCTCGCCATTCAGATTGTCCTGGTCATCACATCCATCCTGATGACGCTGTTTATCCTGCTCCACAAGGGTAAGGGTGGCGGACTGTCCAGCCTCTTTGGTGGCGGCATGCAGTCGAATCTGTCCGGTTCGACTGTGGTGGAGAAGAACCTTGACCGCGTCACTATTGTGACCGTGATTATCTGGTTGCTCTGCATTGTCCTGTTGCTGCTGTTCAATACTTTCGGCTGGTAGGTTCCGCACGCAGCACGCCCCACCGCAGGCCTTTAAGGGCTCTTCGGAATTTTGGGTGTAGATGGGTTTGGTGATCGGGGTGTGTTGAAGTGGTCGGACGCGATTGATAGAGTAAGCCCGGACTCATTACGGAAGTTGGAAATCCCACATGCTCAAAAGCTGGCTGTTACTGATCGGGGCGGTTGTTGCCGAGGCGCTTGGCACCATGTGCCTGCGTGCAGCCGTTGATCAACCGCTCTATGCCATCGGGGTGGTCATCGGATACATCATTGCTTTCACCCTCTTGGGACTCGCCCTGGGAAGAGGTATTCCAATCGGCATTGCCTATGGAATTTGGGCAGCAGCCGGAGTTGCCCTGGTCGCGGTTCTGGGTGCCGTGTTATTCCATGAAACGCTCAGCTTAACGGCGATCATCGGCATTGTCACCATCATGGCCGGCGTCTTCATTGTCCAAACCGGCCAGCGCGATCCAGGCAAAGCTGAGGTGTTGGAATCATGAGCTGGCTGTTTCTGTCCTTTTCGATCGTTTCTGAAATTATCGCTACCCTGAGTCTGCGTGCTTCGGATGGCTTTCGGAAGAAAATCTGGATCCTGCCACTCGTGGTGTTCTACGGGCTCGCTTTCTTTTTCTTAGCGGTTACTATCTCCTACGGCATGCCGGTGGCCATTGCCTACGGCATCTGGTCAGCTATCGGTGTCGCGCTCATCGCAGTGCTGGCGCGGATCATCTGGAAAGAGCCGTTAACCCCGCGCATGATCTTGGGACTGGTGCTGATCATGGCGGGGGTGGTGCTCGTCGAACTGGGGTAAGCGCTATTGGGCCCGAGCGGCGCGAACCTGCTGCTGGATAGTCTCCATGACCGAAGCATCGGCCAAGGTTGTGGTATCACCAATCTCGCGGTCTTCGGCGAGATCTTTGAGCAGACGGCGCATAATCTTACCCGAGCGGGTCTTGGGGAGGTCAGTGACCACGGTGATTGATCGCGGTGTCGCAATCGGTCCGATCGCGGCACGAACATGATCACGCAGGACCCCGACGGCGTCGTCGAGTTGCTGAGCGCTTTCGCGCAGAATCACAAACGCCTCGATCGCCTGCCCGGTGGTTTCATCTTGGGCCCCGACCACAGCGGCCTCAGCAACCATCGCATGGGCGACCAACGCCGATTCAATTTCTGCCGTCGACATCCGGTGCCCGGAAACATTGAGCACATCATCGACCCGGCCCAGGACCCAAATATCGCCGTCCTTATCGAATTTCGCGCCGTCACCGGCAAAATATACGCCAGGGTACTGTGACCAGTAGGTTTTCTGATACCGTTCCTCATCGCCCCACAGGGTGCGCAGCATGCCGGGCCACGGTTCGGTGATCACCAGATAGCCACCGTTGCCGGGTTCTACCGGAACGCCGGCTTCGTCATAGATATCGGCCGTAATGCCGGGCAGGGCGCGCATCGCGGCCCCGGGTTTCGTGGCGGTCACCCCGGGTAGCGGGCTGATCAGAATATGGCCGTTTTCGGTCTGCCACCAGGTGTCCACGATCGGTGCGTTATTGCCCCCGATGTGCTCGCGGTACCACATCCACGCTTCGGGGTTGATCGGTTCACCCACGCTGCCCAACAACCGCAGCGACGACAGGTCATATTCGGCCGGGATATCGCGACCCCAGCGCATGAACGTACGGATACTGGTGGGCGCACAGTACAGAATCGTCACGCCGTATTTCTGCACGATCTCCCACCAGCGCCCCCGATGCGGAGTATCCGGGGTGCCCTCATACAGCACCGAGGTGGTCGCATTGGCCAGCGGCCCGTAGACGATATAGGAGTGCCCGGTGACCCAGCCGATATCGGCGGCCGTCCAGTAGATATCGGTTTCGGGTTTGATATCAAAAACCGCCCAGTGGGTGTAGGAAACCCCCACGAGATATCCGGCTCTTCGGAATTTTGGGTGTAGATGGGTTTGGTGATCGGGGTGTGTTGAAGGCGTAAAAAGAGTCGAGGTCTTCCGAAGATGGAAGTGACGAAACCACACATCTGAAGAAAGACCTCGACATGCACCAGCTTACCTTCTCGCGCCCAGATCTTGATGCCTTTTGCCTGCTGAGCAATTCCGGCGTCACCGTGACCGGTCAACACGTCACCGCCGAGCAAGCCGTGCTGGAATGTCGAGTCGTGGAGGCCGATCAGTTCTGTCGGCATTGCGGTGCTGAAGCCACAGTGCGAGGCAGTGTGGTGCGCAAAGTCACGCATGTGCCGGTGGGTTGGCGGCCCACCCACTTGCATGTGCGGTTACGCCGCTACCGGTGCGATACCTGTGCCCGTGTCTGGCAACAAGACACCACATCCGTGGTGGCTCCGGAGGCCAAACTCTCGCATGCTGCCGCGTTGTGGGCGTTGAAATCGGTAGTCATCGACCGGTTATCCATTGCCCGGGTGGCGGCCAATCTGGGCGTGTCCTGGCATACCGCCAACGACGCGGTGCTGACCACGGGTCGGCGGTTGCTCATTGACGATCCCAACCGGCTCAATGGGGTCAGAGTGTTGGGGGTCGATGAGCACGTGTGGCGCCACACCCGCTGGGGTAACCGGTATGTCACCGTGGTCATCGATTTGACCCCCGTGGCAGACCGCACAGGCCCGGCACGGTTATTGGATATGGTCCCGGGCCGGTCCAAACAAACCTTCATCACCTGGTTAGAAGCGCAAACCAGCGCGTTTCGGGCCGGCATTGAGATCGTGGCCATGGATGGGTTCACCGGGTATAAAACCGCAGCAGCTGAAACCCTGCCTGAGGCCACCACGGTCATGGATCCCTTCCATGTGGTGGCCCTGGCCGGTCAGGCCGTGGATAAGGTTCGACAACGCATCCAACAAGCCACCCTGAGCCGGCGTGGTCGCAACGGGGACCCATTGTATGGGATCCGCAAAGTGCTAAAAACCGGCAAAGAGTATCTGACCGAACAACAACAAGCCCGCCGGGATGCCGTGTTTGCCAACCCGGACCATGCCCCGGTCAAGACCACCTATGACATCTACCAAAAGATTGTCGCCGCCTACCGCAACCCCAACAAGAAGCAAGCCAAAAAACGGTTCCGCAAACTCATTGCTTCCATCAGCCACGGGGTCCCCAACACGCTCAAAGAGCTGCAGACGTTGGGCCGGACGATGAAACGCCGGGCTGATGACATCTTGGCCTACTTCGATCATATCGGCACCAGCAACGGTCCCACCGAAGCCATCAACGGCAGAATCGAACACCTGCGCGGTACCGCCCTAGGCTTCCGCAACCTCACCCACTACATCACCAGAGCACTGCTGGACACCGGCGGATTCCGAACCAAAATACACTCATTTTTACGATGAGCCCCTTTAAGCAATAAAAATTCCCGTCGATAGCATTTCGCTTATCGACGGGAATTTGCTGTTTCTGGGCTGTTAGCGGTGAAGCGGAAGCCTAGAGCTGCGCAGCCGCAGCATCGTCAACAAAGACAACGGTTTCCTGAACACCGCGAACCCCGGCCGCCGGCCACTGCGCTGGGTCGTCCTGCTGAGCGATAGCTGCAATTGCCTCAGCCTTTTCGCCGCCCGCTACAAGTAGCCACACACGCTGAGAGCTGGCGATGGCCGGCATCGTCAGCGTGATGCGGGTCGGCGGTGGCTTCGGGCAGTTATGCACGTCCACGACCAAGCGTTCCTGCTCAGCCAGCGCTGCGGTATGTGGGAAAATCGAGTTGATGTGTCCCTCTCCGCCCATACCAAGAAGGTGAAGGTCAAAGCCATTTGGAGCCATCTCCCGAACGATAGCTTCGTAGCTTTCGGCGGCCTCCGTGGTGGTCACGCCGCTGTCGGCAGCGGCAAACTCGAAGATGTTTTCCTCCGGCACGCCGACAGGGGACAAGAGACGCTTACGAGCAGCCAACGCATTGCGATCTGCCGAGTCGGCAGCGACAAAACGTTCATCTCCGAAGAACACCAGGACTCGGTTCCAGTCGATGTCTCCGGAATCGTCGGCAAGCGCACTGAGAAAAGCGGTACCCGCGCCGCCACCGGTGAGAACGACGCGTACGAAACCGTCATCGGTGACCGGAGAGGCGTTGCCATGTAGGACGGCGACAACCGCATCGATGAAGCGCTGACGTGCAGCCTCGACGATACCCGCCTGGTCAGCGGCGCGGTGGAACTGAGGGGCAGGGACGGTATTCGACGCGTTATCGGTGGTCACTTGTCAGAGACTCCTGGTTCGTTAGCGAAGCTAGTTGTTGTGGACGTCGGAGGTTGCATTCCCACCGTGTGAATCTGGCTGAGGCCACGCAGGGCACGTCCGTAGGCAGTATCGTGGTCGAGGTGACGCAGCTCCTCTGCCAAACATTCGGAGCGTGTTGGACGCGATACTGCAACCTTGAACGGGGGCTTTTCTCCGTTGGTGACCGATGCAGTGGTGGCGCTTTCAATATCGATGCGCAAAGTCTGGCCATTTTCACGCTCAAAGGCGACGGAGGTCACCGGTGGCTTGGCGCGGCCCTTTTCGTCCACCGGAATCTTCTTCTCACCGGTGGAGTAACGGTTGACCGGCAGCCCCAGGCGATCTGCCAACCATCCAGCGGCGACCTCGACCGATGGCGAGTCCTGTGGGCCGTAGATGGACACGGAGGTCACCGGCGAGTGCGGCGGCAAGTCGAAAGCGGATGCCAACACACCGCGCCAGTTCGTCAGCCGCGACCAGCTCAGGTCGGAATCGCCGGGCGTGTAGCCCGTACGGCGCGTGTAGATAGCGTTGCTATTCGGGTCACAGAGTGAATCGGTGATACGGCGCTGGGCAATTCGGCCGATTGGTGTCGCCGCTGGGACTTGCGGCGCCTCAGAAGGCCACCACGCCACGACCGGCGTATCCGGCAGCAGCAGGGGAGTCACCACAGAGCTGTGGTGCTGACCAATCTCTCCGGACATGTGCATAACGACGATCTCAGCGGCACCGGCATCACCACCGACGCGGAGCTCCGCGTCAAGGCGATTGTCCAGGCCTGGATCATCGGAGACCAATACCAGCACACGGGATGGGTGCTCGCGGGAAACGGAGTTGACCGTGGAAATAATGTTTTCCAGGTCGTCTTCGCTTTTGGCCAAAACAATCAGGGTGAGGACACGGCCCGTGGTAACGATGCCGCCCTGCTCTCGAAGCTGCACCAACTGACGAGCAATGCTCGCGGTGTCAGTGTCTGGCAAATTGACAATCATGAAAGTGTTCTTTCTGTCAGAAAATTCTTAAGAACTGAGAGGTCGGCGGCCTATGGCCGTCGCCAAGCGCGACCGTCGCGCTCGAGCATGTGGTCAGCGGAGGAAGGCCCCCACGAACCTGCGGGGTAGCCCTCGGGACGACCGCGCTTGGCCCAGTACTCGATGATGGGGTCAAGAATCTTCCAGGACAGCTCGACTTCCTCGTTGGTGGGGAAGAGGCTGGCCTCGTCGAGAAGCGCATCCAGAATCAGGCGCTCGTAGGCCTCTGGCGACTGCTCGGTAAACACCTCGGAGTAGGAGAAGTCCATGTTGACATCGCGCACCTCCATGGCCGAGCCCGGGACCTTCGAGCCGAAGCGCATGAGCACGCCTTCGTCTGGCTGAACACGGATGACCATTGCGTTCTGGCCGAGAGCGGCAGTCATTGTCTCTGCGAAGGGAAGGTGAGGTGCGGACTTAAAGACCAGCGCAATTTCAGTGACGCGGCGGCCGAGGCGCTTGCCGGTGCGCAGGTAGAAGGGGACACCGGCCCAGCGACGGGAGTTGATCTGCAGCGTACAGGCGGCGTAGGTCTCGGTCGTGGATTCGGGGTCGAAGCCTTCCTCATCGCGCAGCCCTGGCACGAAGTTGCTGCCCTGCCAATCCGCCGTGTACTGGCCACGAGCGGTGTATTTCGAAAACGGACGCACTGGCTCGACGGCACGCAGAACCTTGATCTTTTCCGCTTGCAGCTCTTCCGGGGTAAAGGCGATGGGCTCTTCCATTGCCACCAGCGCCAGGAGCTGGAGTAGGTGGTTCTGAATCACGTCACGAGCTGCACCGATACCATCGTAGTAGCCGGCGCGACCGCCCAAACCGATATCCTCGGCCATGGTGATTTGAACGTGGTCAATGTAGTGAGAATTCCACATCGGATCGAACAACTGGTTGGCAAAACGCATGGCCAGAATGTTCTGGACGGTTTCCTTGCCCAGGTAGTGGTCGATGCGGAACACAGCGTCTTCTGGGAAGACCGAGTTCACAATCCGGTTGAGTTCCTGAGCGGAGGCCAGGTCGTGTCCGAATGGCTTCTCAATAATCACGCGACGCCAATAATCCTCGCCCGACTGCGCCAGCCCCGAACGATCGAGCTGATGACAGACATCGGGGAAGTTAGCTGGCGGAATGGACAGGTAGTAGGCCCAGTTGCCAGCGGTGCCGCGGGAGCGATCGAGCTCCTCAAGTTGTGCGGCCAGGCGATCGAAGGCCTCGTCATCGGTGAAGGTACCGGTGACAAAGTGAATGCCCTCAGCCAGGCGCTGCCAGACACTCTCACGGAAGTCTGTGCGGGCGCCCTGTTCCACTGCGGTGCGCACATAATCCTCAAAGTCCTGTTTCGACCATTCGCGACGACCGTAGCCAACTAACGCGAAGGAGGCAGGCAGTAGACCGCGGTTGGCCAGATCATAGATGGCAGGCAGAAGCTTCTTTCGGGCCAGATCGCCCGTCACTCCGAAAATCACCATGCCACCCGGGCCGGCAATACGCGGCAGGCGTTTATCCTGCGGGTCGCGCAGCGGGTTGATGTATCCGTCGTGGTTGGTGCTGTCGTCTCCGTTGTGCGGAGAGCTGGCAGTAGGGGAGTTCGAATCGTTGCGTTGCAGAGAATCACTCACGGTTTACATAATGTCATATCGAGAAAAGTCCGGTGGAATCGTTTCCGATTCCTCCGATGGGGCCTTGACGGACCCCTTTCTTCTGCCATAGGTTTATGACCTAGGTGGTATACCCATAAACCACGGAGGTGGATATGCAGGCGAAGGAGGCGGACCCTCGGCCCATCTACGTCCAGATCGCCGAGGATCTGAAATCAATGATTTTGTCCGGGGAGCTCTCGGCTGAGGATCGTGCCCCTTCAACCAAGGAGCTCTCGGAGTTCTATCAGGTCAACCCAACCACGGCCGCCAAGGCCATGACGGAACTGTCGATGGTGGGGCTTGTGGAGAAGAAAAGAGGACTCGGCATGTTTGTCACTCCAGATGCCCGTGAGCGCATTCGCGCTGAGCGTCGTGAAGCGTTCCAGCGCACCTACATCGAGCCATTAAAAGTGGAGGCCGGCATTCTCGGCCTCACGCTCCACGACATCATCGCCATGCTGGAGGAGGAGAAATGAGCATCTACGGCGTGATTGGCCCCAACGGCGCCGGCAAGACTTACTACCTGCGTACCCTCGCGCAGATGCCTACGGCGGCCCTGGCGAAGGCTGCACCCGACACCCAGGTCTTCGGTGCCACCCCGCGCGAATATTTCCAGATCCTGCGCACCGGCTGGGATCAGCTCGATGTGCCCCACGCGGAGTCCCTCCTCGATTTCCCCGCTGACACCCCTATCAAAAAGCTCAGCCTGGGCCAGCGCCAGCTGCTCATCGCCGCTGCCACCCTGGCATCGGGCAAGGAAGCATTGCTTTTCGACGAGCCCTTCAACGGCCTCGATGTCGAGCACCGCGCCACATTGCGCGGCATGCTTATCGACTCGGCCGAATCGGCCAACATTGTGGTCACCTCGCAGCACTCCCAGGATCTAGCCGGCCTAGTCGACACCTTGATTGTCATCCACAAGCAGGATGCGTACGGGCCCTATGACGTCGATAAGCTGCGCGCTAGCCATCCGGTGCTGCGAGGCCCTACGGATCTCGTGGCGCAGGTGGCCGGCCCAGTGCTCGCTAAGAAAACCCTCGGCGAGCGCTGCGAGGCAATCCTGGCTACAGAGCTCAGTTCGTCTGCCGCTGCGCATGCCCGCGCCCTCGGCGTTGAGGTGAGCTACCTCGACCCCGCGGCCCTCATCGACCTCGCAAGCACCTCCTCCTACATCGAACGGAGCAAGAAATGAGCACCGGAGCTTTCATCGCGACCAACAAGAAAACCTTCCTCGGTGTTGCCGCCGTGGCCATCCTGTACTCGGCCTTCGGGCGCATGCTCGTAGGCAGCGGAACCGGCAACACCTTGCTTGGCATTATCGCGCTGGGCATCCTCTTCCTCATCACAGCCCGGCGTTCGGTCACCCTGCGTGACTACGGCGTGAGCACCGCCCGCTGGGTACGCTCCGCAATCATCGCAATCTTGGGCACATCGTTGGTGGCTACCGCCTTCATCGTCACGGCGATGGTCATCGAGCAGAACAAGTCCGGTTACTACCGCGGATTCGATAGCTTCATTGTCACCTCCGGACCGGCCCTGTTTCCGGACACTAACGGGGAGCTGTACATGATTGAGGATTCCGGGCAGAACTACACCACAGTTCTGCTCACCGCGCTGTGCGTCTTCTTGAGCTTCCTCATGACTACCGTGGCGAGCACCGCAGTCGGCACCGTCGCCGGCGCGAAGGGCACTCGTGCAGGATCAATTACCATTGGCCTGGCCCTGGCCACGCTCTTCCTCTTCAGCTATCTGCTGGACGTGACCGACTCCGTACCGGGTGCCCCCTGGCCGGCTGTGCCGATCTTTGCCTCAATCATCGCCGTAATCTCTGCGTTCGTGATGGCCTGGGCTTTAAAGGAAGACAAACGCCCACTGCCCTCTGTGCGTCCCACCTTCGCCACGTCCTAGCACCAATAGAAAAGCTCCCCGCGCAGGGGAGCTTTTTCATGTCCAACGTTGAACATGCGGGTTAAGTAACACAACAGGCGAACCGAAACTGACAACCCCAAAAGTTACGGGCTGCAGATGTGAAACTGTGCAAGTTTATGACACCTTCAGGCTATTTTTCGGGCCGTTTTTGACATAACCGCAGTCAGTAACTCGGATCGCCAGGCGACCTGCTGGCGCCAGCCAGAAACGCAGCCACTACCAACAGGCACCTAGATAATCAGCAGGCTTACTTCAGCTGCTCCATGCGCTGTGCAATCGACTCGAGCAAGGACTGCCAGGAGTCCACGAACTTCTCCACGCCCTCGCGCTCCAGGACAGCGAAGACGTCATCGAGGTCGATGCCAATCTCGCTGAGCTGAGTCATAACGGCATTGGCTGCGTCACCCTGGCCGCTGACGGCGTCGCGAACCTCGCCCTCGAAGCCCGCGGCAGCACGCAGCGTCTTCTCCGGCATGGTATTCACAGTCTGCGGTGCAGCCAGCTCAGTGACGTAGAGGGTGTCCGGGTAAGCCGGGTTCTTCACACCGGTCGAAGCCCACAGCAGGCGCTGCGGCTTAGCACCGGCGTTTTCCAGCTGTGCCCAGCGAATATTCTGCGCCGAGAAAGTCTCCTCGAACTTGGCGTAAGCTGCACGGGCATTGGCCAGACCAGCCTTGCCGCGCAGAGCCAGGGCCTCCACGGAGCCGATCTTGTCCAGGCGAGCATCGATTTCGGTGTCAACGCGGGAAACAAACAGCGACGCAACAGAGTGAACCGAAGCCAGGTCCACGCCGTTGTCCTTCGCACGCTCAATGCCCTCGATGAACGCATCAATGACCTGCAGGTAACGCTCCACCGAGAAAATCAGGGTGACGTTTACCGAGATTCCCTCGGACAGAGCCTGGGTGACAGCCGGCAGGGAAGCATCGGTCGCCGGAATCTTAATCATCGCGTTCTGCTTGCCGACGCGCTCCCAGAGCTTACGGGCCTGCGCAATCGTGGCCTCGTAGTTGTCGGCGTAGCGAGGATCGACCTCGATGGAAACACGGCCATCGACACCGTCGGTTTCTTCGGATACACCAGCGAAAAGGTCACAGGCATCGCGGACGTCGTCGATTGCCATCGCGAACACAGCATCTGCCGGGTTCGCACCCTCTGCAGTGAGCTGCGCCAGCTGAGAGTCGTAATCCTCACCGGCGGTCATCGCCGAAGAGAAGATTGCCGGGTTAGTAGTGACACCGACAACCCGAAGCTCTTCAATAAGATTTTTCAAATCGCCCGAGGTGAGGCGCTGGCGCGAAAGATCGTCGAGCCACGCCGAAGTCCCTACCTTGGCGAGCGCTTCCATCGTGGTGTTTCCCATAGTGTTTAACGCCTTTCTGTCAATACCGCTTCGTTGCCTAAAGACTTCGCTAAAAGTTGTATGTCCTTAAACTACTGTGCGTCACAAACAATACTGGCGCTACCGGAGCGCGGTACGGTTTTCACAAATCCCGTCCCGACAACGGCCGATAGCGCCAGGTTTTAACAAACTTACTTAGCAGCCTCGATGGACTCCTTGGCGGCATCGACAACAGCCTCTGCTGTGATGCCGAACTTCTCGAACAGCTCCTTGTACGGAGCCGATGCACCGAAGTGCTCCAGGGAGACAGCGCGACCAGCATCACCCAGGTGGCGGTACCACGGCATTGCAATACCGGCCTCAACCGAGACACGAGCGCGGACGGACTTCGGCAGAACCTGCTCGCGGTAGGCATCGTCCTGCTGCTCGAACCAGTCAAGACACGGAACGGAGACAACGCGGGCGCTGACGCCTTCCTCAGCCAGCTTGTCAGCAGCTTCGACAGCGAGGTGAACTTCCGAACCGGTAGCCATCAGGATGACGTCCGGGGTCTCCTTGGCACCGTCGACAAGCACGTACGCACCACGACGGACGCCCTCAGCGGCCTTCTCCTTGGTACCTTCCAAGACCGGAACGTTCTGGCGGGTCAGGGCCAGAGCCTTCGGGCCTGCCTCGCCCTGAAGAACAGCGGCCCAAGCCTGAGCGGTCTCGTTAGCGTCAGCCGGGCGGACAGTGGACACACCCGGGATAGCGCGCAGCGAAGCCAGCTGTTCAACAGGCTGGTGCGTCGGACCGTCTTCGCCCAGACCAATGGAGTCGTGAGTCCAGACGTAAATAGGGGAGATGCCCATCAGCGATGCTAGGCGGACAGCCGGACGCATGTAGTCCGAGAAGATAAGGAAGGTGCCGCCGTACGGACGGGTGCCACCGTGGAGCAGAATGCCGTTGAGGATCGAGCCCATGGCGTGCTCACGGATACCGAAGTGCAGATTGCGGCCGTACGGGTCGGTGGTCCAGGTACCGGTGGTGATGGACTTCGGGCCGAAGGACGGCTCACCCTTCAGGACGGTGTTGTTGGAGCCAGCCAGGTCAGCCGAGCCACCCCACAGCTCCGGCAGGGTCTTGCCCAGTGCCTGCAGCGCGGCCTCAGAGGCCTTGCGGGTAGCAACGCCCTTCTCGTCCGGCTCCCAAGTCGGCAGCTCAGCGTCGAAGCCCTCCGGCAGCTCGCCAGCGGTCAGACGGTCCAGCAGAGCCTTGCGCTCCGGGTTAGCCGCAGCCCACTCGTCGAACTTGACCTGCCACTGTGCGTGAGCCTCAGCACCACGCTCAACCAGCTTGCGGGTGTGCTCAATGACCTCGTCAGCGACGTTAAAGCTCTTGTCGGTATCGAAGCCGAGAGCTTCCTTGATGCCGACAATCTCCTCGCCACCAAGAGCAGCACCGTGCGAAGCGCCGGTGTTCATCTTCGTCGGAGCCGGGTAAGCGATCACAGTGCGAACGCGAATGAAGGTCGGACGCTCCGTATCCTTCTTGGCCTCCTCGACAGCAGCCTCGAGTGCTGCGACGTCCTCGCCGCCGTCGACCTCAATGACCTGCCAGCCGTAAGCACGGTAGCGATCCGCGACATTCTCGGTGAAGGCAATGGTGGTGTCGTCCTCGATGGAGATGCCGTTGTCATCCCAGAAGACAATCAGGTTGCCCAGCTGCTGAGTGCCGGCCAGCGAGCCGGCCTCGGCAGTGACACCCTCCTGAACGTCACCATCAGAAGCGATGACGTACACGTAGTGGTCGAACGGAGACTCACCCGGAGCAGCTTCCGGGTCGAACAGCCCACGTTCCCGTCGCGAAGCCATGGCAAAACCGACAGCCGACGCCAGCCCCTGACCCAGCGGGCCAGTGGTGATTTCCACGCCGTCAGTGTGGCCGTACTCCGGGTGACCCGGGGTGAGTGCATCCCACGTACGCAGCGCCTTCAGGTCATCGAGCTCCAGGCCAAAACCGCCGAGGTAGAGCTGGACGTACTGCGTCAGAGAGGTGTGACCACAGGAGAGAATGAAACGGTCACGGCCAATCCACTTCGTATCCTTCGGGTCATGGCGCATAACGCGCTGGTAAAGAGAGTAAGCCAGCGGTGCGAGGCTCATCGCAGTGCCGGGGTGCCCCGAACCTGCCTTTTCAACGGCGTCTGCAGCCAGCACACGGGCCGTATCTACGGCCTTCGTATCCAAGTCAGACCAGTCCGAGGGGTAGTTGCGCACAACCCGTGCTTCATGCTCAGTCGACAGTGTCACGTGAATGACTCCTAGTATCCAAATGGATTAGTAAAATTCTCTTCCATACTAACTAGGATTGCGCGCTCCGGGTTCAAACCGGGCCGAATAGCTGAGAGATAAGTCTCAGAGGGCGCGCCGCACATGCTTTACGACGGTCATTATTGGAACCGTTATGATTACCGGTAAACTGATTGCCTGCCCCTCATTTAATTTTGCGGAAAAACTCGTCGGGAACTTTCCGACCGTTACATCCGACTATCTGTAAACGGGGGGTTTGTTTATGGCGCGTGAAAGGGACATTGCTTTGTTGGAAACAGTCAAGGCGTATATTGCACTGACTAAGCCAAGAATTATCGAGCTCCTGCTCGTCGCGGCCATTCCCGCAATGCTTCAGGCTGATCGCGGTCATGTTCACGTTGGACTGATTCTTCTCACCTTGTTCGGTGGTTGGTTGGGTGCCGCAGCTGCGCACACCTTCAACATGGTCATGGATTACGACATTGACCAGAAGATGCGCCGTACTCGCCGTCGCCCGCTCGCGCGCAACCAGGTTAGCCGTCGAGCGGCAGCGATTTTCGGCACTGTCTTGATGATTGCGTCGTTCCTATGGCTGTGGTTGCTGTGTAACTCGCTGCTGGCCGCCGTTTTCATTCTGATTACGATTGCCTTCTACATCTTCGTCTACACGTTGTGGCTGAAGCGCCGTACTGATCAGAACGTAATTTGGGGTGGCGCTGCGGGTTGTATGCCGGTGATGGTCGGCTGGGCCGTAATCACTGACAACAACCCGGAGATTACGGGGCTCGCTCACTGGTGGCAGGCATTCATCCTGTTCCTGCTTATCTTCTTCTGGACTCCGCCGCACACCTGGGCATTGGGCCTGCGCTACAAGGAGGACTACAAGGCCGCTGGCGTGCCGATGATGCCAGTGGTCAAGCCGGCAATCGTCGTTTCCAAGCGCATTATTTACTACACCGCCGCGACCGTGATTACCACTCTGCTGTTGGTTCCGTACGCGGGTTGGATCTATCTGATTGGCGCCGTTGGCGCTGGTGCCTGGTTCCTGTGGGGCGCCATTGACCTGCACCGCCACGTTAAGACCGGTGGCAAGATCAAGCCGATGAAGCTGTTCTTCATGTCGAACAACTACTTGTCTATCGTCTGTGTGGCGCTTTCTCTCGATGCCGTACTCGGATTGCAGACAATTTCGAGCATGTTCTAGGGCAGCTGCTGAGCTCCTTTGAAGAGGCCCTTTCCGGTTGCGGGAAGGGCCTCTTTTTGTGTGTGGAGATGGGCACGGGCTGCAAATGTGAAACTGTGCGAGTTTATGACACTTTCAGGCCATTTTTCGCGCGATTTCTGTCATAAACATAGTCAGTAACTCGGATCGATAAGTGGGCAGACCGCCCCCTTGCACCGCCCGCGCAGCCCGCACCGCCCGCGCAGCCCGCTAGCCACTGGGAAACGCACATCCGAGCACACGGAGCCGAGCAGACAGCAGAACCGCCTAAACACGCACAACCAAAGCGCGTGTTTAGGCGGTTCGAGAAGGAATCAACGGCCGGTAACCACAGTCGTTAACACAGCCGCTGACCGGCAGCTAGCTACGCGGTAACCTCGACGTTCTTCTCCGAAGCAACAGTGGCGGCAGCCGCATCGCCTTCAAGCGAGCCAGTGACTTCTGCGCTCCCACCGACAGTGCGGTAACCGTGCTGGAAAAGTACTGCAGTCAAAGCGGTGCAGATACCAGATCCGGCAACGTGAACCGGCACCAATGCCTCCGGTACACCGGACCAATACTGAATCATTCCAACTACGCCCTGAGCCAAAATGAACACAACGAGTGCGATGGCAACCTTACGCACAGGTGCAAAGGCTTCCGAGGCCAGCAGACCGAAAATGAGGCCGATAACCAGG
Source organism: Corynebacterium sp. LK31 (assembly GCF_014335015.1). Taxonomy (NCBI): domain Bacteria; kingdom Bacillati; phylum Actinomycetota; class Actinomycetes; order Mycobacteriales; family Corynebacteriaceae; genus Corynebacterium; species Corynebacterium sp. LK31. The sequence continues at coordinate 449,405 of NZ_PDGW01000011.1, forward strand.
CCAAGGTAGAGGTACATAAAACCAGCGTGGATATGTGCCAGGTCAACAATCGGTAGCTGGAGGCGATCCTCCGGGAGCACCGAAGCATCTCCAGCGTGTGGTCCCGCACCGGTGACCATAGTTCCGGTAATCAGCGTCATCGTCAGTGCCAAGCCGGAGGCGGCAGTCAGATAGCGCAGATAGCGCGGGTACATGCGGGTAGCAGTGCCGTCGTCAGGCTCCGAAATCTTGACGAAAAGCATGCCAGCGAGCCAGACCAGAATCATCGAAGGCAGGAAGTGCAGCGCTACGGCGTACCACTTCAGGTCAACCCAAACGGAGATACCGCCGATAACAGCCTGGACGATAACGCCGAGACCGTTGAGGAAGGCCAGCAACTTTATTTCCTGACGGCGACCGACACGCATAACCGAAAGGAAGAGCAGAAGTGTCAGAGCAACCAGCACAAAGGTGAGCAGCCGGTTGCCAAACTCAATAATCTGATGGAGCATTTCTGCTTCCCCCGCGACAGGAACGAAGCTGCCTGGGTGACATTCAGGCCACGAAGCACAACCGAGACCTGAACCAGTAACACGGACGATAGAACCGGTTACCGCAATTGCCGCCTGTGCAATCAAAACCAGCAGGGCATAGAGCTTCTGGCGCCCGATTGGTGTCAGCGGCAAAAACGATAGGGGCAAACTTCGATCTGCAGTATTCACATTAAGAAATTCTACCCATGCTGGCGGAAAATGGTAATAAGCGAAACCCCTGCGTTGGGCTGCGCTTTTCTATGCAGATTCCCCGATAGATTCCTAGTCATTCGGCATATCAAAACGGAACCAGCGGACCGCCAGTGCAGCGCCAAGGACACCCCACACGATCAGCACCCCGACAGCTGACCAATGGACGGACATGGCCAATGCCGCGGAGATCACGTCGGTAAGCGCGACGGACGGCAAGAGGTGCAGCAGTACAGAGCTGATGCCATCTAGCGACGGTGCGACGGCCACATAAGTAGTAGCACCAATAAGGAGGAACCAGATCAGGTTGGCGAGACCTAGGATTAGCTCGGCTCCCAACGTACCTCCCATGAGCAAGCCCAATGAGGTAAAGACGAACGTTCCCAGAAGCATCCCCACATAAGCCAGCAGCCAGCCGCCAATCGACAGCTCTGCGCCAAGGGCGAGCCCCACGAGACTAAACAGTATGTACTGCAACGTGACGGTGGTGCAGACCGACACAATCTTGCCTGCGATAATGCCCCAGGGTGGCACGCCTGAGGCGCCGATGCGCTTCAGGGCTCCGTAACGGCGGTCAAAGCCCACGGCAATTGCCTGTCCGGTAAACCCTGCAGACATGACGGAAATCGCCAGCACCATGGGGAAGATACGCTCGAGCGGATCATCGAGCTCCAACACCGGCACCATCACCAGGCCGATGAGCATCGCCAACGGGATAATGATGGTGAGGAGCATTTGCTCACCATGTCGCCAGAAGAGCTTCGTTTCCAACCACGCCTGCGACATGACCAACTTCGCCATGTCCGAACGCTGTGGCGCTGGGGCGAAAGTGCCCTTTGCAAAGCGGGAAGCATCGGCCCTCGGTGCGGTAGTCATTAGCTCCTCATCTCCGTTCCAGTGATCTGCAAGAAGACATCTTCAAGCGATTGCGTCGCCCTATTCAACGAGGTGATCAACACCTCTTGCTGCTCGCAACTCTGCGCCAAGACAGTCAAGGCGCGCGGTGAAGCCTCACCAATCAGGGAAAACTCTCCACCGCCAGAACGCTGCAGACGCTGTGGAAGACCGGACTCGCTGAAGTTGCGGTTGACCTCTTCGAAGTCAAGGCTGCCTCGAACGCTGATCTTCATAGCAGTGCTTGACGACGTTCCCTGGAGAGCCGATGCGCCTGCGCTAGTGATCTCCTCGGTGGTACCGGCCACAACTAAATGGCCCCGGTCGATAATCGCAACGTCGTCGGCAAGCGATTCGGCCTCGTCCATGAGGTGCGTTGTCAGGACCACGGTGACCCCATCACGGCGCAGCGACGAGATGAGATCCCAGACGGCTAGACGGGACTGAGCATCGAGGCCTGCTGTCGGCTCGTCGAGGAACACAAGCTCCGGGCGTCCGACCAGGGCACATGCGAGCGACAGTCGCTGCTGCTGACCGCCAGAGAGCCTGCGGTAGTTCGTCTTACGATGGCGTTCTAGGCCAACGACTTCAAGAAGCCAATCAGTGTCCAGCGGGTTTGCGGAGTAACTGGCAACGAGGTTCAGCATTTCGCCAACGCGAACACCGGGGTAGGCGCCTCCGCCCTGGAGCATGATGCCAATGCGACTGCGCAGTGCTGTGGTTTGAGCGACCGGGTCGAGATCGAGAATGCGAATTCGCCCTTCATCCGGCTTGATGAAGCCCTCACACATTTCAACGGTTGTGGTCTTACCAGCACCGTTGGGGCCGAGGAGCGCAAGAACCCTACCTCGATCCAGGGAAAGCGAAAGGTCTGATACAGCCTCAACGTCATCGAATTTCTTCGTTACGTTCTCAAGGCGCAGAGCAGGAGAATTGGCAGCGTTATTCACGGTTAGTCAGTCTAATCTCACAGTTTTAATGAAGGCGAAATACCTTAGATCGCGTCGAGTACGCCAAGATGACGAACATGACTGCGACGAAGAATACCAACGCCAGTAGGTAAATCTGAGCGACGGTGCCCGGAGGCAACCCCAGGCCGCGTGGTAGTACTACAAAACTGAAAATTGCCGAGTACAGAACCACGGCAATGCGAAATTGTACCCGGTTGGCCCAAGCGGACAGGGGCACGATGGCCCATAGCAGGTACCAGGGGTGCACGACGGGGAAGAGGATTACTAGAGCGAACATCGCGAGGCCGTAGCCGCCGAGCGGGTGAATGCGCCCACGGAACGTCGCTAACAGCATGCGCAGGAGCCAGGCAGCCACCAGCACTACGCCAATGCCGCGGGTAAACAGCAAAGCACTGTCGCTGATATCGCCGAGCCCCAGAAGCCTGCCGAAGAAACCAGCGATGATCCCGAGCAGGGTAGTCAACGACATCCAACTGCGCACCGTTGCGGCGCCACCCTGCGCGGTGATCCAACCAAAGCCCAGACCAGTTCCTAAGGAAACAACGACTGCCGTGACGACGGTCATTGCGCCCGTCACTACCGCGGAAAGAGCAACGGCCTTCCAGGTACTGCCAAACTTTCGAGCCAGCCACATGCCGGCGAAGCCGAGCGCCACGAAACCAGTGACTTTGACCATTCCGGCGAGACTGATGAGCACAATACCGCCTGCATACATTGCCCACGATCTACCTCGGCTTTGGTTCTCGTGTCCGATTGGTCCGGGTTCTGGCAGCTCATCGGGCACCATCGATTGCGCAGGGCCGTGGATAGCGCGCAGACACAGTTCGAGACCAACAAGCAGGAGTGCCAGCAGCAGGGCCTCATTGTGGATACCGCCCACCAGGTGCAGCAATACCAGCGGATTGAGCGTGCCCAGCCAGAGGGTGAACTGAGAGCTAACGCCGCAGCGGCGACCAAGCTGCACCAGCGCCCAGGACACCACGAGAAGCGAAACAATGGCGACGAGTCGATGCAGAAAGACGGAAGCGATCACCCCGTCGCTGGTTATCTTGGCGATACCCCATGCCACTGCGAGGGCCGTGGGACCGTATGGGCTCGGAGAGTGCGACCAAATCAATGGCACCGATCGGGCAAGTGGGTCGTTGGCTCCCAATAGGTCAACAGGCCCTGCGAGGTAGGGATCCATACCCCGCTCCACAATTGCAGCCTGCGCCAAATAGGAATAGATATCCTGCGTAAACAGGGGAGCGGTAAACATCAAGGGCAATACCCATGCCGCGTAGGTGCGTATGAGCATCGGAGTAGTCACTGCGGTGACGCGAGTCCGCGCACCGGCCAGAACGAAAGCGCCGACACCCAACCAGGCTGTGACTAACATGCCAATGCCCACGAAGGTGACGATTGTCGTTGCCACCAACATTCGACCGAGGATTAGCCCAAGTGGTGTACCCCAAAACTCATTTCCAACCACCGGTGTCGCGCCTGCGCCAATCCCGGCGACCATAATAAAGACCGCCCCGAGAGCACCCAGCCAACGCAGCCAGGTGAAGCGTCGGAGTTCGCGGTAATTGATGCGGTGTTGGAGCGGCTGTTCTGAGCCCTGGTGGAGGGTTGCCGACCTAGAACCGGCCAGACCAATTTTCGGAATGGCGTCACGCACCCCGAGAGCGTCGTCGAAGGTGGACGAGCGGCGCGAGGTAGGTCGGTTAGTTTTCACAAGGTCACATAGTAGACGATTCGACACGCCGAAAGGGCGTTCTAATCAGCGACGTTGCATTGATATTTAAATGCGTTGGACATTGTGGCCCAATTACGACACAATTATGTTGTCTAATACACCAGCGGCGCAAGTGGGATACTTGCCTCGCTGAGCCACCTAGACACCCATTATTATCCAGCAGTCCAATCGCAGGAGGTGACTCACCAGTCATGGCAGATCGGAAGCCGACAGTCAATGATGGTGATACGCGCAAGCGCATTCTCCAATTGCTTCTGGAACACAACCCGGCGTCCGCGACTTTTATCGCAGACACCCTGGGACTATCCGCTGCAGGCGTCCGCCGTCATATTGACATTCTGGTGGACGAAGGTCTTGCCGAAACCGCTCCGGCACCCAGCACCGGCCCCCGGGGCCGAGGCAGGCCAGCAAAGTCCTATCGCCTGACAGATCGGGGCCGCGCTAGATTCGGGCACGCTTACGACGATCTTGCCAGTGCAGCTCTGACCGCACTGCGCAAGGCCGGTGGTGAGCAGGCAGTTGCCCAGTTTGCCCGTCAGCGCATTGATGACATTCTGCTCGGCGTCACCCCAGTGGGGCAGGACGCAGAGAAGGAAGAGGTCGTAGAGGCCGTCGTCGATGCTTTCCGACGGGCCGGGTACGCGGCAACTATCAACCAGAACACTGGCGGCGTGCAAATTTGCCAGCACCATTGCCCAATTAGCCACGTAGCCTCCGAGTTTCCGGAGCTCTGCGCGGCGGAGCATGAAGCCGTTAGTAAATTATTAGGTCAGCACACCCAACCGTTGGCGACTATCGCTGATGGAAACGGTATCTGCACTACGAATATCCCACTCACTCCCGTAACAAAGACACTTACTGAATCGCCACAAGAAAGGAGCGGAGAATGACCCTCGCCCATGAGAACTCCACCGACGTGGCTGAATCCACGAAGGCTGCCACTCCGCAGACTGACGAAGAGATTATCGAGTCCATTGGTGCCTACCAGTTCGGTTGGCACGACCCGGATACCGCTGGCGCTTCCGCGAAGCGTGGCCTGTCTGAAGCGGTCGTTCGCGATATTTCGGCTAAGAAGAACGAGCCGGAGTGGATGCTTGAACGTCGCTTGAAGGCTTTGGAAATCTTCGACCGCAAGCCGCTGCCCACCTGGGGCGCGGATTTGTCGGGCATCGACTTCGACAACATTAAGTACTTCGTTCGCTCCACCGAGAAGCAGGCCCAGACCTGGGAAGACCTGCCGGAGGATATTAAGAACACCTACGACAAGCTCGGCATTCCGGAGGCTGAGAAGCAGCGCCTGGTCGCAGGTGTCGCCGCTCAGTACGAGTCTGAGGTTGTCTACCACCAGATTCGCGAGGATCTGGAGGCCCAGGGCGTTATCTTCCTGGACACCGACACCGCTCTCAAGGAGCACCCGGAGCTGTTTAAGGAGTACTTCGGCACCGTCATTCCGTCCGGTGACAACAAGTTCTCCGCTCTTAACACCGCAGTCTGGTCCGGCGGCTCCTTCATTTACGTGCCGAAGGGCGTCCACGTGGACATCCCGCTGCAGGCATACTTCCGTATCAACACGGAAAACATGGGACAGTTCGAGCGCACGCTCATTATTGTCGACGAAGATGCCTACGTGCACTACGTCGAGGGCTGTACCGCTCCGATTTACAAGTCCGACTCGCTGCACTCGGCTGTTGTGGAGATCATCGTGAAGAAGGGTGGCCGCTGCCGCTACACCACGATCCAGAACTGGTCGAACAACGTCTACAACCTGGTTACCAAGCGCACCAAGTGCGAAGAGGGCGCAACCATGGAGTGGATTGACGGCAACATCGGTTCCAAGGTCACCATGAAGTACCCGGCAGTGTGGATGACCGGTCCGCATGCCAAGGGCGAGGTGCTGTCCGTGGCTATGGCTGGCGAGGGCCAGTTCCAGGACACCGGCGCCAAGATGGTGCACATGGCTCCGCACACGAGCTCCAACATCGTGTCCAAGTCCGTGGCCCGCAACGGTGGACGCGCTGCCTACCGCGGTCTGGTGCAGGTCAACAAGGGTGCCAAGCACTCGCACTCCAACGTCGAGTGTGACGCACTCCTGGTGGACACGATTTCACGTTCGGACACGTACCCATACGTGGATGTCCGAGAGGACGACGTCACCCTCGGCCACGAGGCAACGGTTTCCAAGGTCTCTGACGATCAGCTTTTCTACCTGATGAGCCGCGGCATCGAGGAAGAAGATGCAATGGCCATGGTCGTGCGCGGCTTTGTCGAGCCCATCGCCAAGGAGCTCCCGATGGAATACGCCCTCGAGCTCAACCGCCTCATTGAACTGCAGATGGAAGGTTCGGTCGGTTAATACCAATGACTACGACGATTAACAACGAAAACCAGGCTGCTCATAGCCGCCGCGTGCTGGCGAACAAGGGCGACGTTTTCACATCCTTCAACGTGGAGGACTTCGCCGTGCCGCATGGCAAGGATGAAGAGTGGAAGTTCACGCCGCTGCGTAAGCTCCGCGGTCTCCACAACGGCACCGCAGCAGAGCCGGTTGCAGCCTCAATTTCGGTCGAGACTGCTGGTCAGGATGGCGTCGCTGTGGACGTCGTCAAGCGTGACGACGAGCGCCTTGGTCGCGCCGGCGCCCCAACGGACCGCGTGGCAGCACAGGCGTACTCCAACTTCGACGATGCGCACATCGTGACCTTCGCGAAGAACTCGGTGTCCAAGGAGCCTGTCGTCATCGACATCGATGGTCCGGGCGAGGACAAGGTGTCCTACGGCCACATTGTCATTGACGTGCAGTCCCATGCCGAGGCCGTCTGCGTCATTAACTACCGAGGCAGTGGCACGTTCGCGGACAACATCGAGTTCGTAATCGGCGACGGCGCCAAGCTGGGCGTCGTGACCATGGTGAACTGGAACGAAGATGCCGTTCATGGCTCTGCGCACCACGTTCGTGTCGGCCGCGATGCTACGCTGCGCCACACTGTCGCAACGTTTGGCGGCGAGGTTGTCCGTATCGTTCCGCGCGTTGCTTTCACGGCACCCGGCGGCGACGTCGATCTGCTGGGCGTGTACTTCGCTGATGCCGGTCAGTACTTTGAAAACCGCATGCTGGTCGACCACGCTGTGCCGAACTGCCGCTCCAACGTGATGTACAAGGGCGCGCTGCAGGGCGAGCCGAATGTCGCTCATCGTGAGGCCCGCACCGCGTGGGTGGGAGACGTGCTCATTCGTGCAGAAGCGACGGGCACCGACACCTACGAGCTCAACCGCAACCTGCTGCTCACCGAAGGCGCGCGTGCCGACGCAGTTCCGAACCTGGAAATTGAAACCGGTGAGATTGCCGGTGCTGGGCACGCTGCCACCGTTGGCCGCTTCGACGAGGAACAGCTCTTCTACCTGCTCTCGCGCGGTATTCCGGAGCTGGCCGCTCGCCGTCTGGTGGTTCGCGGCTTCTTCAGCGAGGTCATCAACCTGATTCCGGTCGAGTCCGTTCGCGAGAAGCTTGAAAAGCTCGTTGACGAAGAGCTCAACACCGCTGGCTTCTAACCGCTTATCTTCTTTCTCACCCTTTCCGTCCTGTCAACCCGGAAGTGCCGGGGGACAGGCCACTTACACCGATTAAAGGAAAAGATTTCACTATGAGCACTTTGGAAATCCGTAACCTCCACGCGCAGGTGCTGCCGACCGATGAGTCCGCCGAGCCCAAGGAGATTTTGAAGGGCGTCAACCTGACGATCAACTCCGGCGAAACCCACGCTGTGATGGGGCCGAACGGCTCTGGTAAATCCACCCTGAGCTACACCATCGCAGGTCACCCGCGTTACGAAGTCACCGAGGGCGAGATTCTCCTCGACGGCGAAAACGTGCTGGAGATGAGCGTCGACGAGCGCGCTCGCGCTGGGCTCTTCCTGGCAATGCAGTACCCGGTCGAGGTCACCGGCGTGTCCATGTCCAACTTCCTGCGCTCTGCAGCAACCGCTGTCCGCGGCGAGGCTCCGAAGCTGCGCCACTGGGTCAAGGAGGTCCGTGAGGCAATGGCTGACCTGGAGATCGATTCGTCGTTCTCCGAGCGCTCCGTCAACGAGGGCTTCTCCGGTGGCGAGAAGAAGCGTCACGAGATTCTGCAGCTCGACCTGCTGAAGCCGAAGTTCGCCATCCTGGACGAGACCGACTCCGGCCTGGACGTCGACGCTCTGCGCGTTGTCTCTGACGGCATTAACCGCTACCAGGACGAAAACGACGGCGGCATTCTGATCATTACTCACTACCAGCGCATCCTGAACTACGTGAAGCCGGACTTCGTCCACGTCTTCCACGATGGTCGCTTCATCACCTCCGGTGGCCCGGAGCTTGCAGACGAGCTGGAAGAGCACGGCTACGAGAAGTACATCAATGCCTAACGCCGAACTACTCAGCCCATCACTCCGCGAGGACTTTCCGATTCTGTCGCGCACTGTCCGTGACGGAAAGCGGCTGGTCTACCTGGATTCCGGAGCGACCTCGCAGCGCCCCAAGCAAGTCATCGATGCTGAGGTGGAGTTCCTAACCCACCACAATGCACCGGTGCACCGCGGTGCCTACGAGATTGCTGAGGAGGCCACGGACGCCTACGAAGATGCCCGCGAAGCCATTGCAGGCTTCATCGGCGCCGACTATGACGAGCTGGTCTTCACCAAGAACGCCACCGAAGCGTTGAACACAGTGGCATTCGTGCTTGGCGACGACCGCGCAGGTCAGTACCAGGTCGGCGAGGGTGACGAGATTGTCGTCACTGAGCTGGAGCATCACGCGAACTTGGTGCCGTGGCAGGAGCTGGCTCGCCGCACTGGTGCGACACTGCGTTGGTATGGCGTGACTGAAGACGGCCGCATTGATATGGACTCGCTGGAGCTCAGCGAGAAGACCAAAGTTGTGGCCTTTACCCATCAGTCAAACGTCACCGGTGCAGTAACCGATGTGAAGGAAATGGTGCGCCGTGCTCGCGAGGTCGGAGCGCTGGTAGTCCTCGATGCCTGCCAGTCGGTGCCGCATATGCCTGTCGACGTCAAGGAGCTCGATGTGGACTTCCTGGCGTTCTCCGGCCACAAGATGCTCGGCCCCAACGGGGTCGGCGCGCTCTACGGTCGCCGGGAACTGCTCGAGGCACTGCCGCCGTTCCTCACTGGTGGCTCGATGATTGAGGTCGTCACCATGGAGAAGACCACCTTCGCGGCGCCTCCGCAGCGCTTCGAGGCGGGTACCATGATGACCTCCCAGGTCGTCGGCCTGGGGGCTGCGGTGAAGTACCTGGATGCCATCGGTATGGATAAGGTAGCTGCTCATGAGCACCACCTGACCGCGCTCGCACTGGAGAAGCTGCAGGAAATTGATGGCGTGACCATCATCGGTCCGACTACTCCAGAACAGCGTGGCTCTGCAGTCTCCTTCAAGGTCGAGGGCATTCACCCGCACGATCTTGGCCAGGTTTTAGACGACCAGGGCGTGTGCATCCGCGTCGGTCACCATTGCGCGTGGCCAATTCACCAAATCCTCAACGCCCAGTCGACCGCCCGGGCATCCTTCTACATCTACAACACGGAAGAGGACGTTCAGGCGCTTGCCGACGCAGTGCGCCATGCACAGAAGTTCTTCGGTGTCACCCCGTAACTTTAAGAAAGGAGAAGGACATGAAGCTCGAGCAGATGTACCAGGAAGTTATCCTGGATCACTACAAGCATCCGCAGCATGCGGGTTTGCGGGAGCCTTTCAATACGGAAGTGCATCACGTCAACCCGTCGTGTGGCGATGAACTCACGCTTCGCGTCACTCTGAACGACGACCTCACCGTCGTCAATGACGTCTCCTATGACGCCGTGGGCTGTTCTATCTCGCAAGCCTCTACCTCAGTTATGGCTGAGGAGATTGTCGGCAAGACTGTCGACGAGGCCATGGCCAAGCTTGCCGAGTTCGAGAAGATGGTCACCTCCCGAGGCAAGATTGAGGGCGATGAGGACATTATCGGCGATGGGATTGCCTTCGCTGGAGTTTCTAAGTACCCCGCCCGCGTGAAGTGCGCACTTCTCGGATGGAAAGCTTTCCAGGCCGCAACCGCTGAGGCCCTGGCCAACGCTGCTGAAGGCAACGGCGTTGGTACCGCGACTGTAACCGTTACCAATGACGAGGAAGGCCATCGCCATGACTGAACCAATCGCTAATGACGCCACCTCGCCCGCACAGCCTGATGCTGTCGACGAGGACACCATGACTACTGGTGCTCCCATTGATGAGGGGGATGCGTACGAGTCCATCACCGTCCCGCCGGCACCGGAGCAGACCGAAGCCGATAACAAGCTGGCCATCCAGGTTGAAGAGGCAATGTACGAGGTTGTTGATCCGGAACTCGGAGTCAACGTCGTGGACCTGGGCCTGGTATATGACATCTGGATTGAAGAAGGCGACATTGCCGCTATCTTCATGACACTCACGTCCCCGGCCTGCCCGCTGACCGATATGCTCACCGACCAGACTGCCTCCGAGGTTATGAAGGTCGAGGGTATCCGCGACTTCCGCCTCAACTGGGTCTGGTCTCCGGCATGGGGCCCACACATGATCACTGAGGACGGCCGCGAGCAGATGCGCGCTCTCGGCTTCTCGGTCTAGATGATCAGTGACAGCGGTGATTAGAGAACCGCTACGTTAAAAGTGCTTGGCGACGAGCTCCTGGCTCGTTCAGCTAGGCACTTTTTCGTTTGTTTATGAGTTGCTGACTGCGTTTATGGCCGGGATCGGTAGGGCGATGCGAGTTACTGACTGCATTTATGTCAAAAATGGCTCAAAAAATGGCCTGAAAGCGTCATAAACTTGCACAGTTTCACATCTGCAGCCCGTATTCACACGAGCATCCCCGCAATTTTTTCAAGCTGTCCGACTCGGAGTTAAAAACGACCCCACCTGGCACTGAAAAGTGCCAAGCGGGGTCGCTATTGTCTTCGACTGCTAATCCAAGTTGTGAGAGTTAGATGCGAGATGCATAGCTACTCGCATCTATTCACAGCCCTTCGCAGCTATTCGCGACTCATGTCTGCGGTGGCCGGGTCAACGAGCTTGGAGCCCGTGGCCTTCTTATGGATGAACCACAGCAGGACGAAGACCGGAATACCCAGGTACGGAGTGAGGATAGCAAAGATATTTTCGCCAGTACGGATCGGATCAAGTGCCTGTCCTGCCACCACAAAGAAGCACATAATCAGTGCCAGCACAGCACCGGCGGGGAAAAAGTTCGCCTTGTAGGGAAGCGAATCCAACGGGATATTTTGGGCTTTCAGACACTTGCGGAAGCGGTAGTGGCTGAAAGAGATACCAAACCAGGTGATAAAGCCCGCGAGCGCAGACAGCGTCAGCAAGAAGGTGTACGCCACACCATCGCCTACCAATGAGGTAATGAAGCCAGCCATACCGATGACAGCGGTGGCAATCAGAGCGCGCAGCGGAACGCCATGCCCAGAAAGCTTGCCAAAGTAACGCGGAGCGTGTCCCTGACGGGCCAGGGAAAACAGCATACGAGTGGACACATACATACCGGAGTTACCCGCGGACAACACCGAAGTCAGAATGACAGCGTTCATCAGGCCAGCGGCAATCGCGATACCTGCGCGTTCAAAGACCAGGGTGAACGGTGAAATGGAAATGTTGTCCTCGGCGGCGTTCAGAAGATTCGGGTCCGTGTACGCAATAAGGAAACCAATAACCGCGATGGCACCGATGTAGAACAGCAGGATACGCCAGAAGATAGTGCGAATCGCGCGGGGAATCGTACGCTCAGGATCTTCAGCCTCACCTGCTGCTACACCAACCATCTCGGTGCCCTGGAAGGAGTATCCGGCTACGACGAAGACAGCCAACAGTCCCATTCCGCCATTGACGAATGGGGCGTCGCCCGTGGTCCAGTTTTCGAAGCCGGGAGAGGACCCACCCAAGATGCCGAAAATCATGCCGACACCAAGAACGAGGAAGACGATGACGGTAATGACTTTGATGGTCGCAAACCAAAACTCACCCTCGCCGAATGCACGTGCGGACAGGGCATTCAGCCCGAATAGAATCGCGAGGAAGAGCGCGGACCAGATGATTGAAGGCACATCCGGGAACCAATAGCGCATCACCAGCGCAGCAGCGACGAGCTCTGCGGCCACAGTAATCGCCCAGTTAAACCAGTAGTTCCAGCCCATGGCAAAGCCGAAGGATTCTGAGACGTATCGGCGACCGTACTCCTGGAAGGAACCGGGCACCGGCAGGTAAGCGGCCATCTCGCCGAGAGACTGCATAACCAGCCACACCATGATGCCGATAAGAGCGTAAGCGATAAGCGCACCGCCTGGACCGGCCTGCGAAATGGTCGCACCGGAGGCAACAAACAGGCCCGTACCAATGGCACCACCAATGGCAATCATGTTCAGGTGGCGAGCTCTCAGCCTGCGCTGAAGCTTATGGTTTTGTGAGGAAGTCTCCTCAGATTGCGTCGAAGTCATTCATTTATCATAAGCGTTTGTACTCCGGTGAATGCAAAAACCACACCGCTTTAATTGTTGGTATCACCCCACAAATCGGCTGATGTATATGCTCCCGGTCAACGAGTTCTCCATCTCCCAGGTCCCCGCACAAACCCAGCGATGAGCTTTCCGCACGTACGCGGACTCATTTTCAGCAAAGGCACGGCCACTTTCGCCATAGCGCGAAGCGTCGTCAGTGGGGATGTCCCTATCAAATAGGCAAAAACGTCCTTCTCCGGCAACGAAAAGAACGCCCGGAAAAACGCACCCGTCTGTCGTGCATCGAACCCCAGCAACGCCGCGAGCCCACGTTCGCGTAGCCATCGCTGCAATCGCATGCTTAACGACGTCCCCAGCGTCCGGCTTCCCTTCTTTTCCATATCGGCCAAGAAGCGGTCGACATCTTCGATAACCGAACCCACCGAGTAACCAGTGGCAGGATGCATCCAACCACCAGCAAAGCCGAAGAGAGTGCCCATGGATGGTCCACTGTGCGTCACGTCACCGCGGCGAGAGGGAAGGTTTGCCAGTAGGGGAAAGGACACCACTTCTTCGTCGATGGCCAGATCTTCCGAAAGCCCCAGGGACTTCAACCGTGCACTTTGGCGTCTACGCAACAGCGCTAGAAGTACGGAGTCATCGGCCTCACCGCCGCTGCCGACTGGCGCACCGGCTTCGCCACGATACCCGTCAACCATAGGAGTCGGAGTAGCGAGAATGGTCTCTTCAATGAGGAAGGTCCTGTCATCCAAGAAAATGCGATAGGAGAAACTAGCCGGCTCTGTCGCTGGGTCAACCGGTTCAGCCGGAGTGAAGTCCATGAAAACTGCGCGGCGGTGGGCGCTGGGGACGTCGTCAAGCGAAAAGATGTGCCCGATGGCGAGCTGCCGTACCTGCCCACCTCGCCCGACTGCGGCGTGCGTGCGCCCGGTGGTGACAATTGTGATGTCAGTACCCGTGGTTTCGGAATCGGTGAGCGCGCGGCGTTCGATGTGGAAACCGCCCAGTTTTTGCAGGCAGTCCTTGTTAACAACGCCGTAGTTGCGGGCGAGCTGACGTTCGGTGCCGTCGGCAAGAATGACGCTGGGTTGAAAGGTGGCGGCAAGGAAGTCGCTGGGCAACCAGTCGGGGAGTTGGTCGCACCAGAGACCAATCGTCGAGGGCAGTGTGCCACCGGCTGGGTCATAAGCGGTGACATCCCAGCCGCGAGCGGATGCACGGTGGGCGGCGATTCTTCCGGCGGGCCCGAGGCCGACGACGGAGGCGGTCACGGGAAATGAAGTCATAACTGGTAGGCTACTCGTTCGTGATTGTGACCCATGACCTTGAAGTCCGAGTCGGCGCCCGTACCCTGCTCACTGCGCCGGGTGAGCAGCTGCGCGTCCAGCCGGGAGACCGGATTGGACTCGTCGGGCGAAATGGTGCTGGCAAAACGACGACTATGCGTATTCTCTCCGGTGAAACTGAACCCTATGGCGGTTCAGTAGTGCGCTCTGGCTCGATTGGTTACCTGCCACAGGACTCGCGCGAGGGCAACATCGACATCTCCGCCCGCGACCGTGTGCTGTCGGCGCGAGGTCTTGACCAAATCCGCCGCAGCATGGATCGCCAACAGGAGATCATGGAGACCGCGACCACTGACACGAAACGCGATGCGGCGATTCGGAAGTTTTCGCGTCTCGAGGAGCGCTACCACGACCTCGGCGGCTACGAGGCGAACGCCGAGGCAGCCCGCATTTGCGACGCGCTGGGGTTGCCGGAGCGCGTACTCGACCAGCCGCTGAAGACGCTTTCGGGTGGTCAGCGCCGCCGCGTCGAGCTTGCGCAGATTCTCTTCGCCGCTACCGAAGGCTCGGGCAAGTCCGCCACGACGCTGCTTCTCGACGAACCGACGAACCACCTCGATGCGGATTCGATTACCTGGCTGCGCGAATTCCTCAGTAAGCATGAGGGCGGCTTGATTATGATTTCGCACGATGTCGAGCTGCTCGAGGCCGTGTGTAACAAAGTCTGGTTCCTCGATGCGGTGCGCGCCGAAGCTGATGTGTACAACATGGGCTGGAAGAACTACCTGTCGGCACGCGCGACCGATGAGGCTCGACGTCGCCGTGAGTTCGCTAACGCGGAGAAGAAAGCCAGCGCACTGCGCAAGCAGGCCGAGAAGCTAGGCGCGAAGGCGACGAAGGCCCGTGCGGCCAAGCAGATGGTGGCTCGTGCTGAGCGCATGATGGACAGTCTCGACGAAGTCCGCGTCGAGGATAAGGTCGCCCACATTTCCTTCCCCGAGCCGGCGCCCTGTGGCAAGACTCCGCTCAACGCCACGGGACTGACCAAGATGTATGGCTCGTTGGAGGTCTTCGCCGGTGTTGATCTTGCGATTGACAAGGGTTCCCGCGTGGTTGTCCTCGGCTTCAATGGTGCTGGTAAGACGACGCTGCTGAAGCTACTCGCCGGTGTGGAGCGCACCGATGGCGAAGGCGGCATTGTCTCCGGCCACGGCCTGCGCATCGGCTACTTCGCCCAGGAGCACGACACGATTGATCCGGACAAGACTGTCTGGGAAAACACCGTCTACGCCTGCCCTGACGTCAACGAGCCGGAGCTGCGGAGCCTGCTCGGTGCCTTTATGTTCTCCGGCGACAAGCTGCAGCAGCCAGCGGGAACCCTCTCCGGTGGTGAGAAGACGCGTCTGGCGCTGGCGACGCTGGTTAGCTCCCGCGCAAACGTCCTGCTTCTCGACGAGCCCACTAACAACCTCGACCCGCAGTCCCGCGAACAGGTTCTCGATGCACTTCGCACTTACACCGGGGCCGTCGTTCTGGTTACCCACGATCCAGGTGCGGTCAAGGCGCTAGAGCCCGAGCGCGTCATCGTGCTTCCCGACGGCACCGAAGACCTCTGGAGCGACGACTACATGGAAATCGTCGAGCTGGCTTAAGACGGATCCATTGGCCCTGGCAGGTAACCGTCCTGCTGCGCGAGCCTATACATCTCCGACTTGTTAAGGCTGTTCTCGGCCCGGCCAGCTGCCGCATACTTGGCTCGAATACGGCCCAAGTAGTCCAACACGGTGTTCGGTGTCAGCCCTGTCATCGACGCGACTCGCTTCGTCGACTCACCGGAGGCGTACAGCTCCAGTACCTCACGCTGGCGTTCTGACAAATCGACAGAGTCGAGCAGGGGATCAGAGTCAACTACCGATGCCCATTCTGTAGTCAGCGCACCCTTGCCAAGTGCCGCCAGCCGTACTGCAGACACGATTGTCTCCGGGGTTTCCGATTTTTGCACAACCCCCATCACTCCGGTACGCACTGCCTTTCGGACAAGGTATGGGCTTTCAGCTGACGAGAGGATGAGCACGTGATCGGTAACCAATTCCAGCGACAGAACGTTCTGCGCTGGATCTGAATTATCCGCCAGCCGTAGATCCAGCACGACCACATCCAGGCGGTCATCGGTGCCCACATCGGCCAGTAGCTCCGGCACAGTTTGATAACAGCCGACGAGCTCAAAGTCTGGCTCTGCAGAAAGCAGGGTTTCGAGCCCCTGCAGAGTCAAGGCATGATCATCAATCGCAGCAACGCGAAGCAAACGATCCGACTGCACGCTGTAATCTCCGATGTTGTCGGAGTCAATTGCAGCCGAGACGTCGATGGAAGCATTGCTCATTCCCGCAATATTCTCCCTAGTCACGTGACATCACTATCCTCTCACCGGCTTCATCAAACCTTTGCACTCCATTGTCATCAGAAATAGATGCAAATGCACGTCTGCCCGGGGGCAATAGGCGAATTGTTACCGATCCTTCTTCGGCGTTATCGATTGCTTCGAGGAAGTTCGGCATCAACTTGGCCACCGCGGAATCGTCGTCGACAAGCGGAATACGGCGCACATCGGTGCTATCGGAAACGGCCTGCGTGTGATTGCGGTCATCGAGGAGCCGGACATGAACACCTCTTGCGCGGGCGTCCCAAACAGCTTGGTGAAGGGACCCAACATTTAGATGCGGCGAACGTAGGACGTCTCGGAGAAGCTGCTCTGTAAGCCGCGCACGCAACTGCAGTCGCGGGGTCGGTTCTTCCAAAACTGCAGCGGCGCTAAAAATGGGGCCGACCCGGCGCTGCAGCCATTCGTAGTTACTCTGGCTGCTAATTTCGTACTCTTTGGCGGCCCCGGCAGCGTACAGCGCACGATTATAATCCTGAATAGACTGCGGAACGGTGCGCATAAAAAAGCGGACCATGATGGACGTCAAAATTCCCGCGACCAACATCACGGAGCGAACTAACAGGTCAACTCCAGAGATACTGATGTGGGTCGTATCCGAGGGGGCAAAGGGGAAGAACTTGAGAAGCTCCACCATGATCGCGCCACCGAGCACTGAATTCAGCGCAACCCAGGGGCGGCCGCGGATGGCGAGCAATGCAGATGCAAAAGAAATTAAGCTAAAGTGCCAGAAATACGACCATTCCAAATTATTTGGAATGGGCTGGTAGAGCCCCACCACAGCTAATACAACGATCGCGACACCAGTTACGATTGCACGGGCTAACGGCAATTGTGAATGGCGGCCATACATAATCAGCCCGAGAAGGCCGATCGCTAATGCCAGACTGATTTGCCCGGCCGCGGTAAATAATTGTCCATTACTGACTAGAACCATGAACAACACGCCGACGATCGCGCCGTAGAACTGCCAGGAAAAAACAATTGACATTCCCATGAGGTCATACAGCGATGTCGTGTGAGCGGAGGAATCGACTACATCTTCCTCTTCCACAGGAGAGGTATTACCGTGCCATTTGAGAATAACCTGAGTACCTTTCCCAGGCTTTGAATTAACGAGAGCATCTCCACCGCGAAGGGCCTCCATTCGCCCTTTAACGCTCAACCGGATACCTGCACGATGCGGGTCAATTCCCTCGGGGTCGAACCCGGTGCCATCGTCACGAAAATCAATGGACACCTCTCCCGAGGCAACACGAATGTGGCATTTCTTTTCCGCTGCGGCACCTGCGTGACGCTTGGCATTATTTGCCACCTCGGTTGCGGCTAATAGGAACGTGTTAGCAACTTCTCCTGGCAGCCGAACTGGACCGCCTTCTTCGCTGGTGTCTAGCGTTACCGAAATGTCGGGGCTCACCGACATCAATTGCGCCCGTACAGCCTCAGCAAAAGTTCTACCGCTTACTGTTTGCCGAGGCGAGAAAAACAGCCCAGTCTGCTCGTCTAGCGAGAAGTCAATCTTAGAGCCCTTACCGATTGCAGACAGTGCGGCCAATACATAGTCATGGACATAGGCGTTGAAGCTGCTCATCGCCTCGCCGCGGACACGCATACGCTCCGCTCTCTCATTGACCTTCCGAGAGTTCTCGTAGGTGAAGTCAATAAGCCTTGCGACGGGTTGTGCAGAGCCTGCAATAATCACAAATGGAAAAGTGTTGATGAGATTGAAACCAACATCCGACAACATGTCGAGCCAAAAAGTGTGTCCCAGCAACCACGAATTAATGACCGCAATAAGTCCGGGAACAAATACCATCACGGACAAACTGATGTGGAGTGGCACTGTCAGAGCAAATGCAGCGAGGGCTAAACCTGAAAATGGGCTATACCAGAGCGCATTTCCAACGAGGTTATGAGGGAGATCCCAATAGGTTGAAACCAACATCAGGAAAACCAACATGATGTACATCGGCACACGCAGTGCGGTAATAAGGCCTCGCCGCGTATTATTAATCACAGCCCAAATCAGCAACATATCGCTGAGAATGAATATGAGCAGTGATGCAAAAGGGAACCAGTGGCTCAGAAAGTTTTCAAAGGGGACAGAACGAACAGCCGATTCAACCTGCCACAAAAAGCCGGTGACGGCAATAATAATCGCGCCGGATCGCAGCACAGACATTTCAATTGATGGTGACTGTCCGGCAAGTGCCGAATCGGGATTCCACCTCTCCATGCGACAATCACATTCCTTTTGCTTATTGCCACTAGATAAAACTAATTAGTCTCTACATGCGGTATGGAGCCGAGCGAAATTCTGAAGAATACGCCCACTTCGAGCAACATCCAACTGTCGCGCGGCCGACACCGCTTTAAGATCTGTTCCTGGTAAATAGTAGCCCTCATTTGCGTAAATCTGGAGACGCTGGGCAAATGTGTTGGCATCTAATTCCGGGTGAAACTGCGTCGCATATGCATTGCGGCCCAACCGAAACATCTGTACGGGGCAGTCCTTACCAGTTGCCAACAACGTAGCGTCGCCAGGCAGTTCTTCGATGGCCTCCTTGTGGCCGACGATGGCGTGAAAGTGGGCCGGTAAACCATCAAGAATTGGATCTGATTCGCCATCTGGAGTTGCAGCTACTTCGATTACAGCTGCCTGCTCCCCGTGCT
This sequence comes from Corynebacterium sp. LK31, assembly GCF_014335015.1. Taxonomy (NCBI): domain Bacteria; kingdom Bacillati; phylum Actinomycetota; class Actinomycetes; order Mycobacteriales; family Corynebacteriaceae; genus Corynebacterium; species Corynebacterium sp. LK31. The sequence continues at coordinate 468,660 of NZ_PDGW01000011.1, forward strand.
TGCGGGAGACACGGCCATGGCCAGCAGTACCGAGCAGGCCGACGCCATAACAAGCTCCGAAGAAGGGGAAGTCTCGTTCGAGCACTTCTGCCAACAAATCCTCGAACCAGGTCTCGACTTCCTTCTGTAGATAGCTCTTATCGTCATCAGAGGCGTTAAAGGGTCCTCTGCCAACGATTACGCCCGAGTAGTTATCTAGATTCAGATTCCCCGGACGAGACTGTTCCAGGCGAATTTGATGCAACTTTGCCGGCGCCAATGCACACCTCCTGGCAAATGAGAGATGTTCAGCGTGAGCTGCGGCATCTTCGCCGCGTGTGGAAAGCAAGAGGAAGGGCTTGGCGGAGGTAGACATTTGCGGGAACAAATTTCGTGAAAAAGGGAGCTAGAGGGGGACGGAGACTACTGCACCACTAGCAGGCTCGGATTGGCTGCATGCGTACATACGTGCATAAATCGGGGGATGATTGACGAGACGGCCTGGAGGTCCACATCAGATACCTTTAGTCGAATCGCGTCGACTTCCAACGGGTCAAAGTAACCGACGTCGGTGTAGAAAGACATTCTGCGGAGCAGTCCGTTAGCATTCATCTCCGGATGAAATTGGGTAACCCAGTTATTCGATCCGATCGAGTACATCTGCACCGGACAGGTTGGACCTGTGGCAAGCAAAGTTGCGTGATTGGGAAGTTCCGCAACGGATTCCTTGTGGCCAGTCAACGCATAAAAAACCGGAGGCAACACCGAAGCTATTGGATCTTGAGTGGCGGCTTCGGTGAGCTCTACCCGGGTAGAACCCGCTACTTCGCCGTGGCGCAGGTTAACCAAACCACCCGAAGTAAAGGCTGTGTAGCTAGCGCCGTAGCAGATAAGCAGTGCGGGGACAGGACTCCTAAGTACGTCGTAAAGCACATCGTGCGAATACTTCTGCAAACCCGAATGCTCAAGGTCGGTGATGTTAAATGGGCTGCCTCCGACAAATACGCCGTCATAGGAGGTCAGGTCGGGCAACTTAGCGCCGACAGCGTCGATGGTAAACAGATCCAACTGGCTGGGCTCAAGCCCGGTGGAATCCAGAAAGTCCTGGTACTCGGCTTGCCCCGCACCATCTGCGGGGCGGAGCGCCACCAACAAAAACTTACCCACACTCATAAATAGACAGCTTAGTCCATATTGAGTGAAATCTATGCATCTTCACCGGTCAAACGGGGTAAATGCACGGCAGAAAGCCGAAACCCGCTCCCGTATTAGGGGAGCGGGTGGTACGTAACGCTATCAGGCCTAGCCTGAGTGGCTAGTCCTTGCGCCGTAAGCTGTCTTCAACTAAATCAAGCACGGAATCCAATTCGTCGACAGTGCGACCAGATGCCAGACGAACGATGATGCCATCGAGCATCAGCTCGAGAAAAAGCTGCATCGTGCGAACCGAATAATCCGACCGTAGGGAGCCGGATGAGGATGTCTGGGTCAATCGGTGGGCAACAGCGTCATCCAATTGATCCTGATGGCCCAACCATTGGCCCTTAAACTCCGGATCGCTGCGAAGGCGACGGGCAATCTCAAGGCGAGTTCCCAGCCAGCCATGCTTGTCTGGGTTCGCCACGATGTCACGCATTACTTCCACTAAGCCGGAAGCCTCCGCGACTTCCGCCATATTTGCGGCATCTTCTTCGGCCAATGCTAAGAACAGACCTTCTTTGGATCCGAAGTGATGGAAAATAGCACCGCGAGACTTACCGGTAGCGGACTCCAGACGAGAGACCGTTGCGCCGTCGTAGCCGAATTCTGCAAAGCACTGCCGAGCGCCGTCGAGAATTTCGTGCCGCCGTTGAGCTAAATCCTGGTTACTCACTTTTGGCATAAGGAAACTCTTTTCTTGCCGGCGACGCCCAGGGACATGTTTCACTGCATGACGTGGCAGCGCCATTCCTATACTTCCCAAGCCTCATTTTGGTTGGGGTAGAGAAACCCGAGGCCGGCAGGGCGCTAGCCCGTGGGGTATGAATCCGCGGGCTAGCGCTACCTACCGGCCTCTAGAAGCGCTGCTTGTAACAAGCCCTAGCGCGCACGAGTCAAAGGGAAACTAGTTGCCCTTGATCATGTTGCGCAGGACGTACTGCAGAATACCGCCGTGGCGGTAGTAGTCAGCCTCACCAGGGGTATCGATGCGGACCACAGCGTCGAAGTCGAAGGACTCGCCGTTTTCCTTGGTAACCGTAACCTTGACGGTCTTCGGGATGGAGCCGTTGTTCAGCTCCTCCAGACCAGCGATGTCGAAGGTCTCAGTGCCATCGATGCCGAGGGACTTCCAGGACTCACCCTCCGGGAACTGCAGCGGAACAACGCCCATGCCGATGAGGTTCGAGCGGTGGATACGCTCGAAGGACTCAGCGATAACAGCCTTGACGCCCAGCAGCAGGGTGCCCTTAGCTGCCCAGTCACGGGAGGAACCGGTGCCGTATTCCTTACCACCAACGACGACCAGCGGAGTGCCAGCCTCCTTGTAGTTCATGGCAGCGTCGTAGATGAAGGCCTGCGGGCCACCCTCCTGGGTGAAGTCGCGGGTGTAGCCACCGGTAACACCGTCAAGCAGCTGGTTCTGCAGGCGGATGTTAGCGAAGGTGCCGCGCACCATGACCTCGTGGTTACCACGACGGGAACCCAGGGAGTTGTAGTCCTTGCGCTCAACGCCCATGGAGTCGAGGTACTGAGCAGCCGGGGTGCCCGGCTTAATGGAGGAAGCCGGGGAGATGTGGTCGGTGGTCACCGAGTCACCCAGGGCAGCAAGGACGCGAGCGCCCTTGATGTCGGAAACCGGTGCCGGCTCCATTTCCATCTCGTCGAAGTACGGTGCCTTGCGGATGTAGGAGGACTTGTCGTCCCAAGCGAAGGTCTTGCCCTCCGGGGTCGGCAGGTTCTGCCAGCGCTCGTCACCAGCGAAGACATCCTTGTAGTCCTCGTCGTACAGCTCGGAAGAGATGGAGGCCTCGATGGTTGCTTCGATCTCTTCGGTGGACGGCCAAATGTCGCGCAGGAAGACGTCGTTGCCCTCTGCGTCCTGACCCAGGGCGTCGGTTTCAAAGTCGAAGTCCATGGTACCGGCGATCGAGTAGGCGATAACCAGGATCGGGGAGGCCAGGTAGTTCATCTTCACGTCAGGGGAGATGCGGCCTTCGAAGTTACGGTTACCGGACAGAACCGCGGTAGCAGCCAGGTCGGCCTCGTTGATGGCGGAGGAAATCTCAGCCGGCAGCGGACCGGAGTTACCGATACAGGTTGCACAACCGAAGCCGGACAGGTAGAAGCCCAGAGCCTCGAGGTCCTTCCACAGGTCAGCACGCTTGAAGTAGCCGTTAACAACCTGGGAGCCCGGAGCACAAATGGTCTTGACCCACGGCTTAGCCTGCAGACCCTTCTCGACTGCCTTGCGTGCCAACAGACCAGCACCAATCATGACCGACGGGTTGGAGGTGTTGGTACAAGAGGTGATGGAAGCGATAGCGACCATACCGTGGTCGAGCGTGTACTCGCCGCCCTTCGGGGAAGTGACGGTAATCGGGGAGCTCGGGCGACCTTCAGCGCCGTTAGCGGCGGACTCGCCGTGGCCCTCGCGGGACTCGTTGTAGTCTGCGGCCAGCTCGGAGGTCGGTGCGGAAGCCTTGACAGCGCCCTTAATCTCGCCGTCGGAGTAGTTGTGCAGGTCCTTGCGGAACTGCTCCTTGGCGGAAGCCAACTCGATGCGGTCCTGCGGGCGCTTCGGGCCAGCGATGGACGGAACGACGGTGGACAGGTCCAGCTCGAGGTACTCGGAGTACTCAGCCTCCGGAGTGTTCTCGTCCAACCACATGCCCTGAGCCTTGGCGTAAGCCTCGACGCGCTCCAGGGTCTCCTTGTCACGGCCAGTCAGGGCCAGGTACTTGACGGTCTCATCGTCGATCGGGAAGATTGCGGCGGTGGAACCGAACTCTGGCGACATGTTACCGATGGTCGCACGGTTGGCCAGCGGCAGCTTGGAGACGCCAGCGCCGTAGAACTCTACGAACTTGCCGACGACGCCGTGCTGGCGCAGCATATCGGTGACGGTGAGCACAACGTCGGTTGCGGTAACACCCGGCTGAATGTCGCCAGTCAGCTTGAAGCCAACGACGCGCGGTATGAGCATGGAGATTGGCTGGCCAAGCATTGCGGCCTCAGCCTCAATACCACCGACACCCCAGCCCAGGATGCCCAGGCCGTTCTGCATGGTCGTGTGAGAGTCAGTACCAACACAGGTGTCCGGGTATGCCAGGCCGTTGTTCTCGAAGACAACGCGAGCCAGGTACTCGATGTTGACCTGGTGGACAATACCGGTTCCCGGAGGAACAACGCGGAAGTTGGAGAATGCGCCAGTACCCCAACGGAGGAACTTGTAGCGCTCATCATTGCGCTGGTACTCAATCTCGACGTTCTTAGCCAGAGCGTCTTCGCTACCGAAGGCCTCGATGATGACCGAGTGGTCGATGACCATCTCTGCCGGGTTCAGCGGGTTAACCTGATCCGGGTCGCCGCCGAGAGTCTTAACAGCCTCACGCATGGTAGCCAGGTCGACAACACAGGCGACGCCGGTGAAGTCCTGCATAATAACGCGAGCAGGGGTGAACTGAATCTCGATCGACGGATCAGCCGAAGGAACCCAGTTGGCGACAGCCTTGATGTGCTCCTCAGTGATGTTGGCGCCATCTTCGTTGCGCAGCAGGTTCTCACCGAGAACCTTCAACGAGTAAGGCAGCTTCTCCATACCCGGCACGGCGTCAAGAGCGAAGTAGTCATAAGACTTGTCTCCGACCTCAAGCTTGCGCAGGGCGTTGAAAGAGTTCTTGCTTTCAGCCACAGTCAGCTCCATTTCTATTCGGGTGAATTGTCGCCTTAACTGAAGAGTCCGGCACTCGAATTTCGGCTCTCCATAAGGCATAGGTGCGATCACGCCGCCCCTTATCAACCAATTAAAGCAATAATCACGACGCGGGGCACACGAGCCCACACACACGTTTTTAAGGAAGCGTTACCGTCCTTGCATCAACAATAACAGTACGAACGTTCTGTATGTAGATTGCTCGCGGCGCGCCGAGTCACACTACCCCCGTTCACATCCAGAGCAGGCCATTATAGATAGGACAAACGAAGCAGCATCTCCGCCAAATTGGGGCGCGTGGAAACCATTCTCACGCAAAACAGGAGCACGATACGGAAGGCAATTAATGCATACGCCAGCAGATTCACAGGCAGCGAAAGAAACCGTCGAGAAGGTGGTCGCTCAGCTACGCACCGACAACATCGTGACAAATAACCCACAGCTCCGAGAAGCGGTCCAGCCAATTGTCGACGATGCAGCAAATCGGGGGGTGCCCAATTTCAATATCATCTACCTAGATAGCGAGAAGATTTACCCCGTCGCCGAACAAAAGAACACCGACATCTTTTCCTTTGCCCGCCAAGTAGCGGACCAAGTCGGCGGAACGACTGTCGTGCGCACACCGGGCAATGTGGCCACCGCATCTGCCGATTTCCCCCGCGCAGCCATTGAACGCGCCGACCACGCAATGATGGAGACTCCGCGAGACTATCCGGCGGGTCTCGATGCCTATTTGCACGAGCTCACTAACTACGTCGTTCCGTGGACTCTTTACAGCCTCATCGCAGGCGTCGTTATCGTCGCACTCTTCGTCGGGCTGACGTTCTACTGGCTACACACACGCCCAACCGCCTAAGAGTTCGCTTTACGACGGACGCTGGAGTTAACGGCCCCACTGAATACATTCACCGTCCCCGGTTTTCCACCCCACGGCAAGGGACAGGGTAAATGCCCCAAAAACTGGTAGCAGTGGAGAACTCAGTCACTATCTCAATTGGATAACACTGTTGCAGTCGCCGTAACCGTGTCAACGATTTTCGCCAAGGTCAAGCATGAGCGCTTGACCTTTTCTTATGCCCGGTACCCCAGGTAAAGGTCCGCGGCAGTCCGGCACGCCGATAAGTCATCACATAGTGACATAATTCACACAGAAAACTGGGGTTCATCATAACCGCAGGCCACGGCATATAACGAAACGGTTACAAAGTGGGGGACAGTTGGTAATTTTGTTACTTATGTTTTTTTAGAGCTTTTTGACCCGTAAAGTGCTTCGTGATGCCAATAGTGGACTCAAGGGTCCAGTATTGACCAATGAAAACTCGCGGGAGCGCCGCTGTTGCTTTTGGTTCTGGTTTCGGTTCGACGTTTTTCGAAGTTCCACTCAAGACCTGGAGGCAACAACGGGAAGATATCCAACGATGGGGAAGTCGCTGGTGTCGATTCTGAGGCGTGAACGCACCCATAGGAGAAATGTAGGAGTAACGCGGTGCCGAGTAATCGCAAAGTCCGTGCATCATATTGGACTCGTCCAATTGCCGGTATTATCACGGCGGGTCTTCTGGCGACGAACACTCAGGTCGCAGCTGCACAACCACTGAATCCGAGCGACGCCCAGATCCGTCAAGCGCGTGAGGCGGCCTCTAACGCCGAGTCGTACTTGCAGTCCCTGGTCGCCGAGGTAACTTCCAGCGAGCGCCGGGTATCTGACCTCGAGCTACGCATGGGCACTCTCCGCGAGGATGTCAACAAGGCCATGGTGGACCTTGAGAACGCTCGAGATGCCGCTAACCGTGCGCGCGAGGCGGTCGACGAGGCGCGAACCCAACTCGACCGTTCCCGCGCTGAGCTCGCTAGTGCCCAGAAGCAGTTCGACGAGCTAGCACGCACCATCATGCGCCAGGGACGTTCCAGTGGCTCGATTCTCGAGGGTGCGCGAGATGCATCCGAGGCTATTAACCGTCTGTCCGCTTTGCGTCGCGAAGCGGATCGTCAAGAGCAGACCGTTGACTCTCTGGATAAGAATCGAACCGAGGCTGCTAACCAGGAGTCCACGCTTCGCAAGAAGAGTGACGAAGCTCAGCAGGCGGAAGCCACCGCAAACCAGCGAAACACCGATGCTCAGAACGCGTACTCCGAGGCAAACGAGGAGCTTCAAAAGGAGCAAGCTGATTACCAGCAGGCTCAGGTCGATCGCGATGCCGCAAAGGCATCTTTGGATGCAGCCCGAAACGCGGTCAACGAGCTGAACTCCCAGCGCCAGAATTATGAGAACGAGCAGGCCCGCAAGGAAGCGGAAGACGCCGCTGCCAAGAAGGCCGCTGAGGAAGCCGCAGCTAAGACTCGCGCCGAGGCGCAGTCGAACCAGACTGATGAGGATTCCTCTTCTGAGTCCACAAATGAAAGCTCTAGCACCACTGGTTCTACGAGCTCGACTGGTTCCACTAGCTCCACCGACTCGACTGGTTCGAGCAGCTCCACGGATACTACCGGCTCGACTCGCTCGACTGGTTCTAACAGCTCCACTGGCTCCACCAGTTCCTCTGAGACGACCGAATCTTCGGACTCCTCTGAGTCCACCGAGACCTCGGAATCTTCTAGCACCGACAGCTCGTCGTCAAGCGGCACCCCGGCGCAGACTGTGGCGCCGACGAATCCAGAGACCGGTCAGAGCACCTCGGGTTCTTCCAGCCAGAAGGTCGAGACTGTCATCGCACGCGCGATGGGGCAGCTCGGTGTCCCATACGCATGGGGCGGCGGCAACGCCAACGGCCCGACCAAGGGCATCCGTGACGGCGGAGTAGCTGACTCCCACGGCGACTACAACAAGATTGGTTTCGACTGCTCGGGCCTGACTCTGTACGCCTACGCCGCTGTCGGCATTGACCTGCCTCACTACACCGGCTACCAGTACCAGCGCGGAAAGCACTACCCGGCATCTCAGATGAAGCGTGGTGACCTGCTGTTCTGGGGCCCGAATGGTCATGGCCACGTCGCTATCTACCTGGGCGATGGCAAGATGATTGAGGCACCGCAGTCCGGTTCTGTGGTTAAGATTTCGCCAGTCCGTTATAACGGAATGACACCGAACGTTGTCCGCCTCGTCTAGTTTCTAACGACGTGTTCTACAGGTCGGGCGACCGACCTAAAGAAGGGTTTCTCTGTGACCTACCCAACGCCCACTGACCACACGGACCTCGAGCGCGCATACGCGGAGCTGGGGAAGGTTGTGGTTGGCCAGGAGCACCTGATTAAGCAGCTCTTCATCGCGATGCTCGCAGGAGGTCATGTCCTGCTCGAAGGTGTTCCGGGTGTTGCGAAAACTCTGGCAGTGTCTACTTTTGCCACAGTGATGGGTGGGTCCTACTCCCGTATCCAGTTCACTCCGGATTTGGTGCCATCAGATATTGTCGGCACCCGGATTTTCCGCCAGGACACCTCGGAGTTCATTGTCGAGCCCGGCCCGGTCATGTCAAATATCGTGCTCGCTGATGAAATCAACCGCGCACCGGCGAAGGTGCAGTCGGCTCTGCTGGAAGTCATGGCAGAGCACCAGGTGTCCATCGCAGGGGAGTCCACGCCAGTACCGGAGCCGTTTTTGGTTCTGGCCACGCAAAACCCAATCGAAAACCAGGGTGTCTACCCACTGCCGGAGGCCCAGCGGGACCGTTTCCTATTTAAGGTCCTCGTGGGTTACCCCACTCCGGCGGAAGAGCGGGAGATTGTCTACCGCATGGGAGCCACCCCTCCAGTCGCGCAGCAGATTCTCACCCCAGAGAGCGTTCGGGAACTGCAGCGCGCTACCCGCGAAGTCTTTGTCCACCACACACTGATTGACTACATCGTGGCCGTCATCGAACTCACCCGCAATCCGATGCGGGCGGAGTTGAAGGATGTCGACCGCTGGCTTTCCTATGGCGCATCACCGCGTGCAACTCTTGGTGCTGTCGCGGCTGCCCGCGCCCACGCGCTGTTTTCCGGTCGCGACTATGTCGTGCCGGACGATGTGGTCTCCGTGCTTCCCGACGTGCTGCGTCATCGCTTGGTCCTGTCCTATGAGGGCCTGGCCGATGGCGTTACTCCCGAACGGATTATTGACATCGTGTTGTCTCACGTGCGCCTTCCCCAAGGCGCGAGCACTGGCTCCGATGAGGGCACTGCCTCCTAATGTCAGCTCGTGAAGACGATCTTGCACGCGTCCTGGCGTACTTAGAGCTAACTGTTACGCGTAAGCTCAACGGACTTTTGCGCGGCAGCTTTCTCTCCACCGCTACTGGAGATGGCTCTGAGCCGGTTGGCTCCCGCGAATATGTCATCGGCGATGATGTTCGCCAGATGAACTGGGCAGTGACAGCCCGCACTGGAGTGCCGCACGTTCGCACCTCCGAGGCCGAGCGTGAGCTGGAGTGCTGGATCGTCGCCGAACCCGCCGCACGTCTGTCCACGGGATTGGCCGATACCACCAAACGACATCTGCTCACCGCCGCTGCCGGCGCTGTGACGATGCTTAACGACGCCCCGGGGTCCCGAACTGGATTAATCGCCGGTGGCACTCCAGTGCCCGCGGGCCAGGGCCGTGCCCACAGCTTGATGCTGCTCAAGCAGTTGGCTGACGCGACTGCTGAGCATAACCTCGCAGCGGATATTGACACAGTAATGACTCAGGCTCCGCGCGCTGGGCTGTTGGTTGTCATCTCGGATTTCCTTGGATCACTCGATTGGGCGCGCCCGCTGCGCGTTGCCTCGGCCTCGACAGAGATTATGGCGATTCGCCTGGTAGATCCAGCCGATGAAGCCTTACCTGGCGAAGGCCCGGTGGTCATGGCGGATTCCGCAACCGGCGAGACCATTGAACTCAACATCAACGACAAGACCCGCGCCGAGTATGCAGCTCAGGCTCGTGCCCACCACGAGCGTGTAATCAATGAACTGCGCAAATGCCGTGCTCGCGTTATTGCCTTGCGTACGGATTCCGATTGGGTACTGGATTTTGCTCGACAAATTGGCCAACATTAGCGTCTGAGTAACCGCTTGTTAGTGCTATCTTTTTTGGGCCACCGACTAACCGGCTATAGCCACTGGTTTATACGCGACTGTTTAGGCGACTGGATGTGAGGAAACTGATACCGCGATGACGTTCCTAAACTCAACTTTTGCGCACCCAGGGTGGCTGCTCGCACTCGCTCTGCCTCTCGTGGCAGCCGTGGCCTATTGGATCAGCACTAAGCAGCGAAAGCAACGTGCCATTGCCTTTGGCAACTTCACCATCGTTGGATCACTAGGGAATAAGTCGTCGGCACGCCTGCGCCATGTCGTAGCTATCAGTGCGCTGTTGTCGCTAGTTCTGGTCATCATTTCATTGGCTGGTCCGATTTCGGAGACCAAAGTCGCCCGCAACCGAGCGACGGTTATGCTGGTGGTCGACGTTTCGCTGTCCATGTCGGCGACAGACGTTGCGCCAGACCGCATCACTGCAGCTAAAGAAGCCGGCCAAGAGTTCGTGGAGAACCTTCCCGACGACCTCAATATCGGCCTGGTGACGTTCTCTGGTCGTGCTCGCACTGCTGTCAGCCCGACTACCAACCATGACACCGTGAATCGAGCGCTCCAGGCTGCTGAGTTAGATCAGGCGACTGCGACCGGTGATGCCATCGCAGCCGCGCTCGATGCCATCAATCAGTTCAGCGACTCAGTTCAGGGCGGGGGAGAAGGCGCCCCACCAGCTACAATCGTGCTGCTTTCCGACGGCAAACAGACCGTCCCACAAGAACTCGACGATCCCCGTGGCGCATATACCGCCGCCGCCGAAGCCGCCAAGGCCGGGGTGCCAGTCAACACGATTTCGTTCGGTACCGCGCAAGGCGCAATCACGGTTCAGGGCGAATTAATTCCAGTGCCTAACGACGACGATTCGCTGCGAGAGATCGCCCGTCGAACAAAAGGTGAGTTCTTCAGCGCTGGTTCCCTCGAGCAGCTCCGCGATGCCTATGGCTCACTGGAAGATGACATCGGTTACGAACTCAAGCGGGCCGAGAATCCGAGGCCCTATCTGATCGCAGCCTTCGCGATGCTGCTAGTGACCGTGGGCTCACTGCTTGTGACCAATCGTCGAATTCCGCAGTAGGGCTGGGTTAGGGTGCCGTCGTAAAGCGATTTGTATGGAACCCGATTGGCAGGAGACGCCGGGGGCATTGAGCAGTCGTCTTATGGAGTCCTCAGACTGCGCTACTAACATGATTAGCTATGTCTTCTGATAATTTTGACGCTATTTTGCTGTTGTCTTTCGGCGGTCCCGAAAAGATGGCCGATGTGCGTCCCTTCCTGGAGAATGTCACCCGCGGCCGCGGAATTCCGCCGGAGAGGTTGGACGAAGTCGGTGCACACTACGCGCACTTTGGCGGTAAGTCCCCGCTCAACGATTTAAACCGCGAAATTGTCTCCAACCTTAAGGCTGAGCTCACTCGCCGTGGCTATGACTTGCCTGTTTATTTCGGCAATCGCAATTGGCATCCGATGGCTGAAGACACCGCGGCAAAGATGGCTGATGACGGTGTTAAGCGAGCGCTCGTTTTCGCCACTAGCGCCTGGGGCGGCTACTCCGGCTGCCGCCAGTATCACGAAGACATTGCTCGGATGCGCGAATCTCTGGGCGACCGTGCTTTTGACATGGAGAAAATCCGGAGCTTCTACGATCATCCGCTCTTTATAAAAGCCTATGCAGACGCAGTGCGTGAGGCGTTTGCCAAGCTACCGGATGACCACCGTGAGGACACCCGGCTTATTTTCACCGCTCACTCTATTCCGGTCTCGGCGGACAAGGCATCCGGGCCGGTAGAGCTCGGCGGAAATCTTTACTCCCGCCAGGTCAACGAAGCAGCACGGCTCGTCGCCGACGCAGTGGGTATCACCGACTTTGACGTCGTCTGGCAGTCCCGCTCTGGCCCGGAGCACGTGCCGTGGTTGGAGCCTGACATCGTCGACCACGTTGAAGCGAAGGTCGCCCAAGGCCTTCGATCCGCAATAGTGTGCCCGATTGGCTTCATCTCGGATCATGTTGAGGTCGCCTGGGATTTGGATGCTGAGCTTCAGGATGAAATGGCTCATCACGACATCGTCATCGAGCGGGTCGCAACGCCTGGTCCGACGGCTACTTTCACTGACATGCTCGTGGAGCTCATCGAAGAGCGCATCGCAGATGCCGAACCCCGCCATCTGGGAAGTGAACCGCTACTCGGCTCGGCCTGCAACGGCGCTCCCTGCGCCGCATCCTGTTGTACCCCGGCAAAGCGCCGCCCACACTGATTCCTTTGGTTTCAATCGGGCCTCGGGGCAGGGCAAATCTCTAGCGAGTCCACTCCTGAATCGCGTATTCCACCGCGCTCATCCGCGCCTGCCGGATCTTTCGCCACAGCGGGATGAGCTGCGCGTCAAACGCGGCGCTGCCGTGCCCGGACTCGCTGCCCTGTGCCACCGCCAGAATCGACGACACCCGATCAGCTCTGGCGAGCACTCCCAGTGCACGGCGCGGCACATCATCCGGCACAAAGGCCATGTCCAGGTGGTCATCGAGCATGCCGACCATCAGCCGGGGATCCACCTTCGGGGTACCACTGCTTGACGACGTCAGCGGTGAACGCGGCATCGCCGCAATAGTGGCAGCCGCAACTCGCGCCGCATCCGCCAGCTGCAAATCTGCCTCGCCAGGGGAGAGATAGGCCGGCTCCGGGATGTGTCCTTCGAGCGTGTACCAGTGCCACTGCGGCAGACCGGGCACCGGCGATGTCACTGGTACGAGCACATGGTTCCAACCCGGCTCCGCATCCGCAATCACAATGGCCGAGCCTGCTGCGCGTGCGGCCTCAGCGGCGTCGGTTCCCGCAGGCAGTGCAGGTGCGTCACCGGGGCCGGAGAGAATAAGGCGGACGAGGGGACGATGGTCACTGTGCCAATCTCCCGCGTCAGTAACTGTTCGAAGAAGGCGGAGCATGTCGCTTCGATCGAGATCAGCGTCGCAATCGATGACATTCGGAACCATGGCGTCGGCAAGCACGAATGTCCCCGGAACTGACGTGGGCCCGCCGAGCGAGTCAAGAGCATCGAGGAGATGATCGTAGTTTTCCAAACCCGACAACCATGCGCCCAGCCAAAGGGCGATGTGCTGAGTTGGACTCCAGACCTGGTCGAGAACACTGCGCTGCATAGTGCAGCTCATCCTAGTGCAGTGTGTCGTCGGTCCCGTAACCGATGCTGTTAATCTCAGTACCCATGAGCTTTCAAGACCCGTACCGCAATCAGGACGTGTTTGCTGGCGCACGTGGCCACCGCCGTCGTATCCCGCAGCCGGCACGCGAGGTAACAGCAGAAAATGGTGTTGTCGTCGAGGCGTCCTATGACGGATTCGTCGGTGCAATTATCGGGTTGGAGAAAACTTTCGACGGCTGGTGCGTCCGGCTGGAGGGCCGCCACGGCAAGTCACGGCTGTTTCCCATGCACGAGCGCGGTTTTCTCATCGACGGCAAACCTGTGACTCTGGTACGGCCGAAGGCACAACCAAAGAAGCCCTCGCAGGATCTGTCGGCATCGGGCTCGCGCAGGGTCCACAACGTCAAGGCTAAGGTTGCTCTACCCAGCCGTATCTGGGTAGAGGGTATTCATGACGCGGCAATTGTCGAGAAAGTATGGGGCCACGATCTGCGTGTTGAGGGCGTAGTCGTCGAGTATCTGGAGGGCTTGGACAACCTTCCAGAACGCTTGGCCGAATTTGGCCCAGGTCCGAAGCGCCGCGTCGGAGTCCTGGCAGACCACTTGGTGGAAGGCAGTAAAGAAAGCCGCATGACTCAGCAGCTCGGCCCGCACGTGATGGTCACAGGCCACCCATTTATCGATGTCTGGCAAGCGGTCAAACCCTCGTCGGTAGGCATCGAGGCATGGCCGGAAGTTCCCTACGGGGAGGACTGGAAGACAGGAATCTGCCGTCGCTTGGGTTGGGGAGACGACCCCAAGGAGGGCTGGCGACGCGTCTACGCAGGTGTACACACCTACCGTGATCTGGAGTCAGATTTGATTGGCGCAGTTGAGCGCCTGGTCGACTTCGTAACTGAGCCACATATGCAGTACTGACCCCGGAATACTGGCTCCACTCGCCCCACATTTGTTCTGCAAAGTAGGTAGGGTGAGGGCGTGATTCCTCTCCTTTGGCTCGGAGCAAGCCTCCTACTGGTTCTCGGTGAACTCGCAGTCGGAGATTTAGCACTGTTAATGCTCGGAGGTGGTGCACTGGCAGCGTCCGGTGCGAGCCAGCTTGGAGCGCCGCTTTGGCTATCAGTGGTTATCTTCGCCGTTGTGTCCGCCGCACTTGTGCTGACAGTTCGCCCTGTGTTGCGCAAAAAGATGGCAAAACCGGACAAGTCCGCCGAACTGGAGTCGCGTCCGGAACTGCTAGCGGGCCGTCATGCTGAGGTCATCGAGCCAGTTTCCTCGTCAGCGGGCCTGATTAAGGTCAATGGCGAGTTGTGGAGCGCGCGCAGTCTTCTGACTGCGCAGACCTTCGATGCGAAGGAAAGAGTCACGATTGTAGAGATTTCGGGCAATACCGCAGTAGTGGACAAGCTGCTCTGAGCAGCCAACTCACTTAAAGGGCGCTCGGAGCACTCTTAGTTACTGACCATTAAATAACTGACCACACAGTTTCTAGCTACGAGGGAATCCCATGGAAGGCTTTATCATCCTCGTCGTTTTCATTCTCGTGGTTGTTACCTTGGTTCTCAAAGCGATTGTCCTGGTTCCTCAGGGTGAAGCGGCAATCGTAGAGCGACTGGGACGATACACGCAGACACTGAACAGCGGCCTGAACTTCATCATCCCGATCATTGACCGAGTGCGCGAGAAGGTCGATACCCGTGAGCGTATGGTTACCTTCCCGCCACAGGCAGTGATCACCGAAGACAACCTGACTGTGGCTATCGATACCGTCGTGACCTTCCAGGTCAATGAACCGGATCGGGCAATTTACGGTATCGATGACTACATCTTCGGCGTCGAACAGATCACCACCGCAACGCTTCGCGACGTCGTGGGTGGCCTGACACTGGAAGAGACACTGACTTCCCGTGACTACATCAACCGCCGTCTGCGCGGCGAGCTGGACGAGGCCACTGCCAAGTGGGGTCTTCGTATCGCTCGTGTGGAGCTAAAGGCCATTGAGCCGCCACCGTCGATTCAGCAGTCGATGGAAAAGCAGATGAAGGCCGATCGCGAGAAGCGCGCCATGATTCTGACTGCGGAAGGTACCCGCGAAGCCGATATTAAAACTGCTGAGGGCCGTAAGCAGGCACAGATTCTCGCCGCCGAAGGTAACAAGCACGCAGCAATTCTGGCTGCTGAAGCTGAGCGTCAGGCAACCATTCTGCGCGCTGAGGGTACTCGCGCCGCTACCTACCTTGAGGCACAGGGTAATGCTCGCGCTATCCAGAAGGTCAACGCAGCTGTTAAGGCTTCACAGTTGACACCTGAGATTCTTGCCTGGCAATACCTGGAGAAGCTGCCTGAGCTGGCAAATAAGGACGGCAATACTGTTTGGATGATTCCGTCGCAGTTCGGCGACAGTCTCGAGAGCTTCGCTAGGGCTTTCGGCAAGAAGGATGCCGACGGTATCTTCCGCTACGAGCCTCCGGCCGTGAGCCGAGAGACCAAGGAAGAGGCTGAGCAGGGCCGCGACGAGAACTGGTTCGACATGTCGACTAACCCGGAGTTGGCTCGTGCAGTTGCCGCGGCGAACGAGGTCGCTAACCGCCCGGTTGATGATCCGGTAGCTGCAGCAGCTGGTAATACCCCTGAGAGGAAGAAGAATCGCCGCGCTGATTCGGCTCAGCCCGCTCAGCCTGAACAGTTGGGTGGCCAGAACGGCCCGGCAGCGGTTGAACCTGCGACACCGGCTGCGCCCGCTGCGCCGTCAGTTCCTTCCGGCAAACGTGACCTGCCCTCGGCTCCTGGCACCGGTAATACCAATGCAGGCAGCGGTGCGCACTCCACCGATCGTCCAGATTTTTCTGGATGGTCACGTGACCCTTACGCCCCGGAAAATGGGCAGTAAGTTTTTATAACTCATCAGCTCGCTGAAGCAGGTGGACGGCCAGGTTCCATCCGGCCAGCTCCGCCTGCCAGCCAGCTGCAGCGAGGCGCTGATTGACGGCCTGCTTAGAAACTCCCAATTCTTCCGCGGCCTCTACCTGTGAATAACCAGCGCGAACCAAACCAGTTGCCTCGCGCCCTTCGGGGGACCTGCGAGAGATAACGTGGTGCAGCAATGTGAATGCTGCACCAATATCCTCCGAGTAGTCCTTACCACGCGGATCGTTAGTCCGAATGCGGGTTTTTACCGTACCGGCTCTGCCTCCCTTACCGACGACTGAGCTCGATGCCAGATGCGCTTGCTCAATGTCGTCCTGAGGACAAACACCGATACCTATCGCCCAGTCACCTGCGGCCAATAGCGCCAGCACAAGCGTGGTGACTCCCACAGCATTTTCAGGAGCTGCGCGAAGCTCTTCGATACCTGCAACCTCAACAGTTCCTACGCCTTCCAGGCCGGAAAGTGCCTGCGCAGAGGCCTGAACGTGATCTGCCCTGCGAGTAGATCGACCGCGATACCTGGCAAAGACTGAGTACATACGCTCTAGTCTAGCCCCACCCCTTGACAGTTGGGCTAAGACACGTTCCTTCGCTCCGCAAACTCACAGGCAACCAACACCAGCTCGCCGAAAAACTCACGCCTAGCTCAAGAGCGCCAAGCGGTGTTTTAACGTTTCGAAGAACCGGTTACGACAGGGAACTTGGCGTCCGCAAGAAGTCCCAGCAAACCAAGCACGAGCAGAATTCCCGTGGCCACCGCAAAGCGCACGTCGAAGCCGACCAACAGCGCGTCGCCAAGCAGAACGACGGCGAGTGTGTTCGGCGCCGAACCTAGGGCAGTG
Organism: Corynebacterium sp. LK31; assembly: GCF_014335015.1. Taxonomy (NCBI): domain Bacteria; kingdom Bacillati; phylum Actinomycetota; class Actinomycetes; order Mycobacteriales; family Corynebacteriaceae; genus Corynebacterium; species Corynebacterium sp. LK31. The sequence continues at coordinate 485,520 of NZ_PDGW01000011.1, forward strand.
GCGATGATATACGGCACGATGCGTATCGACGACAGCCCACAGGCGTAGTTGAGAAACGAAAATGGCACGCCAGCAATCATGCGCAAGCTGAGCACTGTGAGCCAGCCGCGTTGCTCCAACCGATGGTCGAGACTGAGAAGACGGCGGTTGGTCAGGTGCGTGCGAAACCAATCGCGCCCCAAAAACCGCACAATGCATAGGGAGAGAAGGGCAGAAACCGTCGTCGCAGTAATTGCCAGCAGGAAACCGAGCACTGGCCCGAAGAGGATTCCGGAAGCCAAAGTGAATACGGTGCGGGGGATTGGGAACTGAGTCAGTGCAACGTATGCGAGGAAGTAGAGGAGCGGGAACCAGTCACCGGCATCGATGGACCACTGCCGGATGGTAGCGACCGTGGGAACATCGACGTACAGCGTGACGACGACCCCCACACCTACGGCTAGCACCAGCAGAACCTTTTTGAGTGTAGGGGTAATTCGCACATCGGATACGTTCACCCATTTGAGGTTACCGGGGATTGCGGGGAAGCGTGTGACCTGCGCGTTGGAGGCTCTGCGAGGAGGGGTAGTCAGCGGCTAAAGGCGTTTGCCCATTATTTCACTAGGATGGGAATCAAGGTCACTATGCCTTGGCTCGAGCACTTGACGTGCCCGTCAGCACAAACCGAACGTAAGGGTATTGCACAAGTAGCTGAAAAGTTCAGTGCACGGACACTCGGGTGAGTCTTAGCGTCTGACTAGTGGCTCTTATTGACTATTGGAGGAAGCCAACGCCTTTAGATCCCTTTCCGTCGCGGAGAATTCGGAAATTGTCGCAGCCGAATTTCCTCGGCCGTGGATTGATAGGGGCGTTGCTTAGAACATGTAAGGGAGAAGGTCTGTCGTGACTGACCGAACGACCCCCGAATCACCTTCCACGCTGCCACCAAACTTCGAGGAATTGCAGAATTCCTGGTATCAGGGCGTGGCCAAGGTATTCGCGCGGGTGCACAAGCAAGACGTTGCAGATGTACCGCTCGATATTTGGAAACGACTGATCCAGACCACCTATGACGGTGTGGATGTCCGCCCGCTCTACACCCGCGCGGACGAGCTCGCGGAAAGCCCAGCTCCGGGCCAGTTCCCATTCGTCCGTGGCGCAAAAGTCACTTCGGACAACACCAACGGTTGGGGCGTTCGGGAAACCTTCGGTCGCCAGTACCCAGGTGAGGATGCACTTGACCCAAAGGCCGTCAACGAGACTCTGCTGACTGCCCTGGAAAACGGCACCACGGACATCTGCCTGGACTTCACCGGCTCCCTCGAAGCCGCTGATGTACCGGCTCTGCTCAACAACGTCTACGTCGACCTTGCTCCGATTGCCGTGCATGCCGGTAAGAAGACTGCGCAGGTTGCGGAAGCACTGACGTCCTACATCGAGCAGGCAAACCCGACTAATCCGGACGCCGTCGCAGTCGAGCTTTCCGCGGCTCCGCTGACCTCCGCTTTTGCCGGTATTGACGATATTTCTCTCGACGAGGCCACGCAGCTGGCCGTCAAGGCGGCTAAGCAGCCGGGCGACGTCCGTGCCCTGCTTGTCGACGGCGTTGTTTTCTCCAACCTGGGTGCAAACAACATCCAGGAGATTGGCTACAGTCTCGCCGTTGGTGTCGCCTACTTGCGTGCGCTGACCGACGCGGGCTTGAGCGCTGAAGAAGCCCTCGGCCAGATCGCTTTCCGCTTTGCCGCTACCGACGACCAGTTCGACACCATTGCGAAGTTCCGCGCCGCTCGCGTTCTCTGGGCCCGCGTTGCTGAGGTTATCGGCGCCCCTGAAGCTGGCCGCGCTCCGATGCACGCCGTGACAGCCCCGGTCATGTTCAGCCAGCGCGATCCGTGGGTCAACATGCTGCGTGTGACTGTCGCCTCCTTCGCCGCAGGTGTCGGCGGTGCCTCCTCAGTTGAGGTTCTGCCGTTTGATTACGCAGTTGTCGGCGGCATGCCGAACGTCTCCAAGACTTTCAAGGCTCGCATCGCTCGCAACACCAATCTGTTGCTGCTGGAAGAGTCTCACCTTGGTTACGTCGCCGACCCAGCAGGTGGCTCCTACTTCGTCGAAGACCTGACCGAAGAAATGGCCGACAAGGCATGGGAGATCTTTACCGGCACTGAGGCCGGCGGCGGTTTCGCCTCCGCGGAGGCCGATATTCGCGCCGCCCTGGACGCTACCTGGGAAAAGCGCCGCGCCGACATCGCACACCGCCGCACCAAGGTCACCGCCATCAACGAGTTCCCGAACCTGGCTGAGGCCCCACTGGCTCCTGAGGCCCGCCCGGAGGGCGACCCGATTCGCCGTTGGGCCAGCGACTTCGAGGCGCTGCGCAACCGCTCCGATGACTTCCTGGCTGAAAAGGGCAACCGTCCGCTGATTGCCATGCTGCCGCTGGGTCCGCTGGCCAAGCACAACATCCGCACTGGATTTACCTCCAACCTGCTGGCTTCCGGCGGTATCGCCGTCGCCAACCCCGGCCAGGTAGTGCCGGGCGAGGCAGGTTTCGAAGAGGCAGTGAAGGCCTCACCGATTGTCGTGCTGTGCGCAGCCGACAGCGAGTACGAGGCCTCGGGCCAGGACGCTGTCAAGGCCGCCCGCGCCGCCGGCGCTAAGGAGGTCTTGGTGGCCGGCTCCGAGAAGAGCTTCGCCAATGCCGCTGAGGACGCTCGCCCCGACGGATACCTGAACATGACCATCGATGCTGTCGCGGAGCTGTCCCGACTGCTGAACGAACTGGGAGCGTGAAGGAAGTAATGACCACCATCCCAAATTTCGCTGACATCTCCCGCAACACCGACGACGCAGCCGCTGCCACCAACAAGGCAGCTGCCGCGGAAGCTGGTGAAGTGTGGACCATTCCAGAGGGCATCGATGTCAAGCGCGTCTACGATCGCGCTGACCGCGACGCCGCTGCTGCCGAGGGCCACCCGGTAGATTCTTTCCCGGGTATCGCCCCATTCATGCGCGGGCCGTACCCGACCATGTACACCAACCAACCGTGGACTATTCGCCAGTACGCTGGCTTCTCCACCGCAGCTGAGTCCAATGCCTTCTACCGCCGCAACCTCGCGGCCGGCCAGAAGGGCCTTTCGGTCGCTTTCGACCTGGCTACCCACCGTGGCTACGACTCGGACAACCCGCGTGTGTCCGGCGACGTCGGTATGGCCGGCGTGGCAATTGACTCGATTTACGACATGCGTGAGCTCTTCCAGGGCATTGACCTGGGCGGCGTCTCGGTGTCTATGACCATGAACGGCGCTGTGCTGCCGATTCTGGCCTTCTACATTGTCACCGCTGAAGAGCAGGGCGTTTCGACCGAGCAGCTGCGCGGTACGATCCAGAACGACATTCTCAAGGAGTTCATGGTTCGTAACACGTACATCTACCCGCCGAAGCCTTCGATGCGAATCATCTCCTCGATCTTCGAGTACACCTCGGCAAAGATGCCGAAGTTCAACTCGATTTCGATTTCCGGCTACCACATTCAGGAAGCGGGCGCGACGGCCGACCTTGAGCTCGCTTACACGCTTGCCGACGGCATCGAGTACCTGCGGGCCGGTATTGACGCTGGCCTGGAAGTTGATAAGTTCGCTCCGCGTCTGTCCTTCTTCTGGGGCATCTCGATGAACACCTTCACCGAGATCGCCAAGCTGCGTGCAGGCCGCATCCTCTGGTCCGAGCTGGTTGGCAAGTTTGGCCCGAAGAACCCGAAGTCCCAGTCCCTGCGTACTCACTCGCAGACCTCTGGTTGGTCGCTGACCGCTCAGGATGTCTACAACAACGTCGCGCGTACTGCTGTTGAGGCTATGGCCGCAACACAGGGCCACACCCAGTCGCTGCACACCAACGCACTGGACGAGGCTCTGGCACTGCCGACTGACTTCTCAGCCCGTATTGCTCGTAACACTCAGCTGCTGCTTCAGCAGGAGTCCAACACCACGCGTCCGGTTGATCCGTGGGCTGGTTCCTACTACATCGAGTGGCTGACTAATGAGCTGGTCAAGCGTGCACGCCAGCACATCGACGAGGTCGAAGAGGCCGGCGGTATGGCACAGGCCACCATCGAGGGCATTCCGAAGCTGCGTATTGAAGAGGCTGCAGCTCGTACGCAGGCCCGTATTGACTCGGGTCGTCAGGCTCTCATCGGCGTGAATAAGTACCAGGTCGAAGAGGACGAGGCCATCGAGGTTCTCAAGGTTGAGAACTCCCGCGTGCGCCAGGAGCAGATTGACAAGCTGGCTCGCCTGCGCGCCGAGCGCGACGAGGAAGAGGTTCAGAAGGCACTGGCCGCTCTGACCGACGCTTGCCGTAACCCGGGTGAACCGGGGGACCTGGACAAGAACCTTTTGAAGCTCGCTGTCGACTGTGCTCGCGCCATGGCCTCCATCGGTGAAATCTCCGACGCCATGGAAGAGGTCTTTGGCCGCCATCAGGCCGAGATCCGTACTCTCTCCGGCGTCTACAAGGACGAAGTTGGCAAGGAGGGAGCCGTGTCCAACGTCTCCAAGGCCATCGCCATGGCCGATAAGTTCGAAGAGCAGGAAGGTCGCCGTCCCCGTATCTTCCTGGCCAAGATGGGCCAGGATGGTCACGACCGTGGCCAGAAGGTCATCGCGTCCGCCTACGCGGACCTCGGCATGGACGTTGACGTGGGACCGCTGTTCCAAACTCCGGAGGAGGCCGCCAAGTCGGCAGTCGACTCGGATGTCCACGTCGTCGGTGTTTCTTCGCTGGCCGCCGGACACCTGACGCTCGTTCCTGCCCTGCGCGATGAGCTGGCAAAACTGGGTCGTGAGGACATCATGATTGTTGTCGGTGGTGTTATCCCACCGGGCGACTTCCAGGAACTCTACGATGCCGGCGCCGCGGCTATTTACCCGCCGGGCACTGTCATCGCTGATTCGGCAATCGACATGATGACCAAGCTCTCTAACGAGCTGGGCCTCGACCTTGCCGTTGACGAAGAGTCCTAAATAACTACCGCATCCGCGCTGGGCTGACTGTTCAGCTCAGCGCGTTGTCGGAATTGAGAAGTAGCGATGAACGAGTATCTTGAAGAAAACCTGGGCACCCTCGTCACTACCGCTGGCACGGTCGTTGAGGGAAAGACCGCTGTAGCCCCCGAAGTCGTCCGCCGTGCGCGACGACGGATTGATGTCGACGACCTCTTTGAGGGCGTGCGGGCTGGAAACCGCACTAAGTTGGCTCGGGCAATCACGCTGCTGGAGTCGACTGCTCCAGCGCATAAGGTGCTGGCTCAGGAACTACTGGTGAAGTTGCTGCCATTTTCCGGCAAGGCCATGCGCGTCGGACTTACCGGCGTCCCCGGCGTCGGTAAATCAACCACGATTGAAACCCTCGGGCTAAAGCTGATCGAGGAAGGCCACCGCGTTGCGGTGCTGGCCATCGACCCGTCGTCGACGAAGTCCGGTGGCTCGATTCTGGGCGACAAGACCCGTATGTCCCGGCTCTCGGCCGCGGATGAGGCCTTCATCCGTCCGTCGCCCTCTGCGGGCACGCTCGGTGGTGTCGCCAAGGCAACGCGTGAGGCCATGGTGGTGCTCGAGGCCGCAGGCTACGACATTGTCATCGTCGAAACTGTCGGCGTCGGCCAGTCCGAGGTCGCGGTGGCCCAGATGGTGGATACGTTTGCGTTTCTGGCACTCGCCGGCGCCGGTGACCAACTCCAGGGCATCAAGAAGGGTGTGCTGGAGATGGCCGACGTGATTTCTATCAACAAGGCGGATGGTAAGAACTTGCGTCCGGCAAAGCGCGCTGCGCGTGATCTGATGACGGCCATGAAGATGGTTCGCTCCTCAGACCAAGTCTGGACGCCACCGGTACTGACTATGTCGGCATTGGAGGACGACGGCATCGACAAGTTCTGGCAGGCCATCGAGGACCATGTCGCGGCTATGCACGAGAATCATCTCTTTGATGAAAACCGCGCTAACCAGCAGATTAAGTGGATGTGGTCCATGGTGCACGAAACGCTCTTGCAGCGGCTCAACACCAATGAGGCTGTGCAGACAGAGAGCACCCTGGTGGAAAAACAACTCCGCTCGGGGCAGCTGACACCGACGCTCGCCGCCCAGCGCATCATGGAGGCATTTGACCAGGGAAGGGCATCGAACCCCGGGCTCGCCAACTAGGTTCTGAAGGGCGCGGGGTTTCGTCGTAAAGCGAGTAAAGCGAGCGTATCCGTGTGCGCCTACTGACCGCGGTGATGGGGCGGATCGCTGTAGAGCGTGTGTTCGGCGAAGTGGAGAGCGTTGACCACGAGGTTGGTGAGGTGCTCGTCGGGCTGAGAGTAGAAGCTAGACGTGCCCTCCTTGCGGGTCTGCACCATATTGGCCATGCGCAACTTCGCCAGGTGCTGAGAAATCGCGGGGACGGGGCGATCGAGCGTACTAGCGATCGCGGTGACGGTCATCTCCCCGTCACGAAGGAGCGACAGGATGGAGAGACGCGTCTTGTCTGCCATCAACTTCAGTACGCTAGTGGCAACGTCGAGCTCGGTGCTCGTAGGAGCCTTCTCAGTCATTTGGAGGGGTTAGTCCTTTCGAAGTCGACATGCCAAACGCTTACTATGTTCAATAAGTTGAACATTACTACGTATTGATACCAGTATTCAATTTCAGATGTCACATTAGGCTGTCACGAAAAAAGGAGAGTGCACCTAAGGGGCAGCGACCAAAGGTACTGAAAAATCCTTCAGTAATATCATCTGCATGGATTGGTTGATGGGTACCTTCCCGTGGCTGGTGGAGGACTTAACGTGGTGGCAAGTACTGTTTTTCGCACTCGACTACACGATTAAGTTCATCGCGATTGGATGGGTACCGGAAAACCGAAGCCCATCGGCTTCGACGGCGTGGCTGCTGCTGATTCTGCTGATTCCATTTATCGGCCTACCTCTGTTCCTCTTCCTGGGCTCGCAGCAGATTACGGGCCGTCGGCATGAGGTACAGGCACTGGCACAGGAGCTCATTGCGGAACGTACCGAGCATCTGCCCGACGTACCGGACGATGCCGAGATAGAAGATGACGTTGTCAACGTATTCAAGCTCTCGCGCCAGCTCACGGGAATGCCGGCAATTGCCAGCGCGGAAAAGGGACTTTTCACCGAATTCGACGCCTCCATTGACCGCATGATTGAGACCATCGATGCGGCCCAGAAATCAATCCACGTGCAGTCCTACATCTTTGCACTGGATTCCAGCACGGAGCCTTTCATACAGGCTCTTGAACGCGCGCACGACAGGGGACTAGAGGTCAAGGTACTGGTCGATCCAATTGGTTCGTGGAAGTACCCCGGCTACTACAAGCTGAAAAGGCGCCTGGACCAGGCTAAAATCTCCTGGCACCCGATGCTGCCCGTGAGCTTGCTGAAGCTCACCTGGCGCCGCCTGGATCTGCGTAATCACCGCAAGCTCGTAGTTGTTGACGGCGACATTGTATTCATGGGCTCGCAGAATTTGATTGAGCCCGAATATCAGAAGAAAAAGAACCATAAGATCGGCCGTCGCTGGGTGGACACGTGGATTGAGCTCGAGGGCGATATTGCGCTGGCCTTCGACGCAATTTTCGCGGTTGATTGGACCAGCGAGCTATACAAGACCCCAGACGCCACCAGGGACTATTCACTCCACAACACCGAAGTCAACGACAACTACAACGTTGTCCAGGTGCTGCCGTCGGGTCCGGGCTTCAGCACGGAGCCGAACCTGCGCGTCTTCAATAACATGATCTACCAGGCACACGAGCGGATTATCGCCGTCAGCCCGTACTTCGTCCCCGACGAATCCATGCTCATGGCGCTGACCTCTGCCGCATATGGAGGCATCGACGTCCAGCTCTACGTCAACGAAGAGTCCGATCAGTTCATGGTCGGCCACGCGCAGCAGTCCTACTACCAGGCACTGCTAACCGCTGGCGTGAAGATCTACCGCTATCCGGCGCCTGCGGTCCTGCACTCCAAGTTCATGGTTATCGACGACCGCATGGCCATGTTCGGCTCCTCCAATCTGGATATGCGCTCGTTCGGCCTCAACTACGAGATCACGCTTCTTTCCGCCGCCGGTTCCATCGTGGACAAACTGATCACGCTTGCCGACGAGTACCGCGACAAATCTTTCCTGCTCACCCAGGAGGAATGGAATGACCGGCCCCTTCGTCAGCGCTACCTGGACTCTGTTTTCCGCTTGACCTCGGCGCTGCAATAGGGCAGTCCCATTGGTCCGACAGACAAAGCAAAAATCCCGAGAGCTGCACTAATTGCAGTTTCTCGGGATTTATCTTGTGTCCGGAGGGGGACTTGAACCCCCACGCCCGTTAATAGGGCACTAGCACCTCAAGCTAGCGCGTCTGCCATTCCGCCACCCGGACCGGGTAGGAAGCACTTCCGTGCTGACCTGTGATACTGTATCCCGACTACATAATGAAACACAAATTGGCAGGTCAGAGGGGCATTAGCGCGCCAAACCTGGGTGTAATTACATCAGCGGTGTTAGCCCCGCATCCGCCTTGGATTCGCACTGAGAATCAGGCCCTGCAGATAGGGAGTCTTGTAAAGTCCCTGCAGCGCGCTCATAAAGTAGGCACACTGGTAGTTATGACTACGAATTCCAACGACACCGCAAACGACACTGCAAATGCTCCGGTTTTCCCGGGACCAGATCCGTACGCACCGCTGAAGGATTTGCCAACCTTCGAGCTGTCCTCGCCAGATATCAAGGACGGCGAGAAGATTGCGGATGAATTCCGCGCTCCGTCGAATGTTTCCCCACAACTGGATTGGGCAAATCTGCCGGAGGGCACTAAGTCCATTGCCGTGACCTGCTTCGATCCGGATGCTCCGACCGCTTCGGGCTTCTGGCACTGGGCTGTCTTCAACATTCCAGCGACCGAAAAGGGTCTGCCACAGGGAGCTGGCTCCGAAGACGGCTCTAAGCTGCCAGAAGGCGCTATCCAGCTTGTCGGCGACTCGGGCATGCGTGGTCACTACGGAGCTAACCCACCGGCGCAGCATGCCCCACACCGTTACATGTATGCGGTGCACGCGGTCGACGTGGAGAAGCTTGAAGTTCCGGAAGATGCGACGCCGACCGTGCTTGGCTTCAATCTGTACTTCCACTCGATTGCGCGTGCCATCATCACGCCGTGGTGGGAGAACGTCGGGGAGTAGGGATACGACGCCCACACGGGCAACTCAACCGACCGGGCACGCTACTCATACAGAAAACCCCGGGGCCAGCGCCTTCATGGCCGCTGGCCCCGGGGTCACGTGTTTATTGGGTTAGGAAGCCTCAACGGCTTTCAGCAATTAACCACGCCACGGCAGACCACAGCCGACTGCCTCCGAAATGGAGTAGAATCCCTGAGCTCGAATCTGGCGAGCCAACCCTTGGTGAATGTCACGAATCCAGTCCGGACCGCCATAAATCAACGGTGTGTAGCCCTGCAGTAGGGAAGCGCCGTTGGCAATCCGCTCCCACGCTTGCTCAGCCGTTTCTATGCCGCCGACGCTGATGAGAACTAGTTTGTCTCCGACGCGCTCGTGCAGCAGCTTCAGCACCTCTAGTGACCGAGCTGCCACAGGAGCACCCGAGACTCCACCGGCCCCCATCTCCGCGACCTCATCCGCGGGCGTACGCAGGCCCTCGCGAGAAATGGTGGTGTTGGTAGCCACAATGCCCGCCAGCCCCAGGTCAACCGCCAAGTCAGCAACTGCGATGACATCATCGTCGGAGAGATCAGGAGCAATCTTGACCAGCACCGGCGAGTCGGTCTCCTCAGTCACCGCTGCCAGAATCGGGCGCAGTGACTCCACTGCCTGAAGGTCGCGCAGACCCGGCGTATTCGGTGAGGAGACGTTGACAACAACGTAGTCCGCCAAGCCGCCGAGCTGGCTAGCCGATTCTCGATAGTCATCGACGGCCTCTTCCAGCGGAGTCACCTTGGTCTTACCAATGTTGATACCAATCACGTCGTCACTGCGACGCGCCCGCAAGTTCTCCGCTACAGCAGCGGCGCCGGGGTTGTTGAAACCCATGCGGTTCAAAATGGCGCGATCTTCCTTCAGACGGAACAGACGCGGGCGATCGTTGCCCGGCTGCGGCTTGGCAGTCACGGTTCCCAGTTCCGCGTAGCCAAAACCAATTGGCCCCCAGCAATCCGGAGCAATAGCAGCCTTGTCGAAGCCTGCGGCGAGCCCCAGCGGACGCGGGAAGTCCACGCCGAACACGGTTTGACGCAGCACAGCATCGTCAACAACGAGTAACTTGCTCACCGCCCGCTGTAGACTCTCCGACTTCTGCAGCCCCTTCAGGGTCTTCGAGATGGCCTCGTGAATCTGCTCCGGTGGGACCTGGAACATTGCCTTTAGCGCGAGTTGATAGGACTTGGCGCGAAGTTTCGAAGGCATCTACTTAGTCTCTCCCTCGGAGTCGTCTGCTCCCTTGGTGTCACCTGCACCGGTCGGTAGTTTATCGGCTGGTTCCCGAACCGACATCTCCTCACGGATCTTCTCTGCATCCTGCTTGAAATCAGCAATTGCCTTATCGACGTCCGCGGAGTCAAAAATCTGGGCCCCGTCACCGGTAGCCGAGAAGACGCCAATCTGGCCATCCTCGGTGGCAACAATCGACTGTGGATCTGCAACCGTGTTGATGTCCGCGACCTTGACTGGGGTACCCGAGCTGATGTCGTAGCCAGTCAGCTTGTTCACCTTCGTCGAAGTCACCCAGACAATTCCGCGCGATTCATCGACCGCTACCGCCCACGGAGCCTCCGGGGCCGGAGCTGCCTGGTGGAGGCGAATGACGTCAGTGGCAGTGTAAATAAGAAGCTGGTTGCCCTTGGTGTCTGCGGCAGCAATGACATGATCACCGGAAGCTACCTTGCCGACGCCGATGCCCGCACGCAGCGCAGAGCCAGCGCGGGACTCATCGAGCTTGAGCTCATGCACCGAAGTCTCCGGACGGTTGACCTCTAACAGCTTGACGTCCGCGTCATTGTCCGCTTTGGGAATCTCAACGAGCTGCGACCCGTTATTGGCAGCCTTGAAGTCACTGGCCAACTCGCCATCAGCGCCGAACACATCGACGACATTGCTATCCGCATGGGCACCGATGATGCGGCCGCCTTCCAGGCCAACTGCGGCGGAGTAGTTGGTGCCACGGCCGACAACGGCCGTTTCCGTAGCCTGGTCAGTAATGACGTGGATGCCATCTTCACACGGCAGCAGAGCGTTAGGGCCGCCCGGCGCGAGCTCACCACACTTCGCGTCCAGCTTCATTGATCGCTCAATTGGGTTATTCAGCGGACCGGCAAAGATCTTGTCCCCGGCCTTCAGGACAACTCGGTCGCCGACCAACACGGCATCGGTAACGTCCTCATCAATCTTCTTGGCTCTACCGATAGCAGTATCGGGAGCAGCGGGTGAAGCGGCCGGCACTGGCGTGGCGTTGCCCATTCCGGCATCGATGTCTCCTTCCACATCGGAGGAGCACCCTGCCAGGACCACTGCGCTAGCGGAAAGCCCCGCTAGAAGGGAGGTTATGACACGTCGACGACTGTTTTCACTCACGCTATAGAAACTACCACCCCGGCCTGATTACTTTGTGGACGCCTCCAGCCGTGGGAGGTTCTCGCATTCGTTGTGCCTTATAAGTCTTTAGAAGACTGCCGTTACTGATTACAGCGTGACGTCGTCAAGCGCGTTGCAAATCTGCGGTGGCAGCGTGAGTTGTTCGGAGGTGAGGTTTTCGCGTAGCTGAGCGCGGTCTCGAGCGCCAACGAGAATCGAGGTGACGCCCGGCCGATCGCGTGCCCAGGAAATCGCTGCGACGGCAGCACTGACGCCGAGCCCCTTGGCTGCGGTGGTCAGCGCGCCTGCAACCGTGACGCCGCGTGTGTCGAGATAGTCCTGTACCTCTGCGTCGGCGTGTTCGGAAGCAGCGCGGGAGTCTTCGGGAATGATGTGCTGGTATTTGGCGGTCAAAACACCTTGGGCCAGTGGGGCGCCACTGATAAAGCCGAGCCCCAAATGCTCACAGGCGGGCAGCAGTTCTGCCTCAGGGCTTCGCTGGAGCAGCGAGTACTCATGCTGTGCGAACACCGGAGCGATTCGATCCGCGGCGGCATGCGTCACCGCTGCCTGCCAACCGCTGTATCCACGCACTCCGGCGTAACGTACTTTCCCCGTGCGCACAGCCCATTCCAGGGTATCGGCGACCTCTTCCGGTGGGGTCAGCCCATCCCAGTAGCCGGGCGACCACAGGTCAATGTGTTCGACGCCGAGGCGTCCGAGCGTTTCGTCGAGGTCCTTTTGCAGTGTCTTACGCGAGCAGTCCACGCGCCTGCCGACGGGCCGCTCGGGGTGTATGCCAGATGCGACCGAGAGCACCAATTCGTCGGCAACGCCGCGCTTTGCGATGACCGCACCCAGCATGTCGGCAACAGTGTCGCCGCCGTGGAGTGGGGAAGCGTCGACAAGGTTGCCTCCGGCGTCGAGGAAGTCCGTCAGGATGCGTCCGGCCTCGTCTTGCCTGGTACCCGCACCCCAGGTGGCCGTACCCAGCCCCAAGGCGGAGACGCGTAAACCGCTGTTGCCCAGAATTCGTTGTTGCACGATTTTTACTTTAGGACACCCGTGTGCGGTCGCGGGAAAAGTTCCGCGGGAGAGGTCTCGCTATCGCCGCACCGAAACCTCGCTATAGCCACAACACAAACCGGACGAGTAGCCTATACAGCCGTGACTATCATGACGACACTAAGCGCCTCAGCGGATACCGCTGCCGATACCGCCGGCACCGGTATGACCTGGGCCCAGACGATCATCCTGTCCGTAGTGCAAGGTTTGACGGAATTTCTCCCGGTGAGTTCCTCGGGGCACCTTCGGATTGTCTCCGAGCTGCTGTGGGGCCAGGACGCCGGTGCATCCTTCACCGCTGTGGTGCAGCTTGGCACCGAATTGGCTGTGTTGGTGTTCTTCGCCAAGGACATCTGGCAGATCCTCACTGGCTGGTTTGCCGGTCTGTTCAATAAGGAAGCCCGCGGTTTCAACTACCGCATGGGTTGGATGGTGATTGTCGGTACGCTGCCGATTGCCATCATCGGTGTGCTGGGGAAGGACCTCATCCGCGATAACCTGCGCAATCTCTGGATTACAGCCGCTGTGTTGGTGCTTTTCTCCTTTGTCTTTATCGCCGCAGAGAAGTTCGGCCGTCGTGAGCGCAACTATGAAGAGCTGACCATGCGAGATGCCATCGTCATGGGTTTCGCGCAGTGCCTGGCGCTCATTCCGGGTGTGTCGCGCTCGGGCGGTACGGTGTCTGCCGGCCTGTTCTTGCACTTGGACCGAGAGGTTGCAACGCGCTTTTCCTTCCTGCTGGCTATCCCCGCTGTTTTCGCTGCTGGAATTTTTTCGCTTCCAGACGCGTTTGACCCTGCGGCGGGACAGGCCGCTAGTGGTGCGCAATTGGCCATCGGTACGCTGATTGCCTTCGTCGTCGGCTATGCGTCTATTGCATGGCTGCTGAAGTTCGTGTCGAACCACTCCTTCGCTTGGTTCGCCGCGTACCGCATCCCGGTCGGTTTGATTGTTATGGTGTTGCTCGGCTTCGGCACGATCAACGCTGTTTAGTGAGGTAGTGAGTATTTAATGCATTCGTGGCCCCAACCACAGGTTCCCAGTCTCGGCGATGCGCGTTTCGATGTGTTCAACCGCGCCAGCAATACAGGTAAGGCGCATTCGCTTGACGACGAAAGCTCAACATCGGTACCCCTACGCCTCTACGACACCGCGGATCAGAAGGTCTCCCAGGTGGAAGCGGGACCGGAGGCGACCATGTACGTGTGTGGCATCACACCCTATGACGCCACGCACCTGGGGCACGCAGCAACCTACCTCACCTTTGATCTGATTTACCGTCAGCTGCTGGATAATGGACACTCGGTGCATTACGTGCAGAACATCACCGATGTCGATGACCCGTTGTTCGAACGTGCGGAGCGCGATGGGGTGGACTGGCGCGAGCTGGGCACCTCGCAGATTGATTTGTTTCGCTCGGATATGGAAAACCTGTCGGTGATTCCACCGCGCGACTACATCGGCGCCATTGAGTCCGTGGGCGAGGTCGTGGAAATGGTCGAGAAGCTGCTGGAGAATGGCTCGGCCTACCAGCTCACCGATGACGAGTACCCGGATGTGTACTTCCGCAAGAGTGCCACTGAGAACTTTGGTTACGAGTCCAATTACTCGGCAGAGCAGATGGCGGAGTTCTTTGCGGAGCGCGGTGGCGACCCGGATCGCCCGGGCAAGGAGGACCCACTGGACGCGCTGGTGTGGCGTGCCGCTCGCCCCGGGGAGCCAAGCTGGGAGGCTCCTTTCGGTGCGGGCCGGCCGGGTTGGCACATTGAGTGCTCGGCGATTGCCACCAACCGCCTGGGTAAGAGCTTCGACATTCAGGGCGGTGGCTCGGATCTCGCGTTCCCGCACCACGAGTTCTCGGCGGCTCACGCTGAAGCCGCTACTGGCTGTGCACGTATGGCGCGCCATTATGTTCACGCTGGCATGATTGCGCTCGATGGCGTGAAGATGTCCAAGTCGCTGGGCAACCTGGTGTTTGTCTCCAAGCTGGTGGCCGCCGGCGTCGACCCGAGTGCTATTCGCATTGGCGTCTTCGCCAGCCATTACCGCTCTGATCGCGATTGGTCGGACGAGGTGCTGGAGGCGGCCAAGGCACGTCACGAGGCCTGGCGTGCGGCTTGCGCAACTACAAAGACTGCCACCGATGAGAAGGCTGTGAGCGCAGCAGCGGCACTGGTTGCCGATGTGCGCGCAAGCCTGGCCAATGACCTGGATACGCCGGCTGCTCTGGCCGCTATCGATGCCTGGGCTGCGGAGTGGTCCTCGGATACCAGCAACAAGGCAGATGCTGGCACAGTAACCGGCGCAGCGGGTGCCGGAGAATTCGTTGCCGCCGCGCTGGACGCGCTGCTTGGCGTTAAAATTTGAGCATGAGCAACTCAGATCTGTCTGCTGTCGAAGTAACGCAAGAGAACATCGATAAGCTAGTTGCCGATTTGCGCATGTTTGCCACCGGCAGCTACCTGCAGCCCGAGGAACGCGAGTTCTGGGAGCCACTTTTTGACGAATCGGTAGCCGACCAGGTCGGGGAAGCCCTCCGTGAGGCCGCCGCTGGTATTGATCAGGCGGCGGAACTGGCCGTCGATAAGCGAGAAGAAGCCGCAACGCAGGCGGTAGAGAACTGCCTACAGCGCGTGGCTGCGATTGAGCATGAGCACGGTGGCTCGATTTTTGATGAGGAGCTCGACGAGATTCTCGCGATTATCAATTCCGCAACGAAGGCTGTCGGTTTGGACCTGCCTGCGGTGAAGGCGGAAAGCTACTTTGAGATGGAATAACCAGCCCGATTAACGGCGCGGTTATGAAAGTAGACTAAGGTGTCTATTCATGACTGATCGCCACTCTTCCGAGTTCCTCACCGCACTGCACAGCCGTGTACTCATTGGCGATGGCGCCATGGGTACCCAGCTGCAGTCTTTTGACCTCGACGTTGACGCGGACTTCCTCGGCTACGAGGGCTGTAATGAGATTCTCAATGACACTCGTCCCGACATCATCGAGACGATTCACCGGCGTTATTTCGAGGCCGGCGCCGACCTGGTGGAAACCAATACCTTCGGCTGCAACTTCCCGAACCTCGCGGATTACGACATTGAAGACCGTATCCAGGAGCTAGCGCACAAGGGCACCGCAATCGCCCGCAAGGTCGCTGACGAAATGGGGCCGGGGCGCGAGGGTATGCGACGCTTTGTCCTCGGTTCGCTGGGCCCGGGCACGAAGCTGCCGTCTTTGGGGCACGCTCCGTACGCTCAGCTTCGCGACGCTTACACGGAGGCCGGACTCGGCATGATTTCCGGTGGCGCGGATGCGTTTTTGATTGAGACCTGTCAAGACTTGCTGCAGGTCAAGGCAGCAGTCAATGGCGTCAAGGCCGCCATGCGACAGGCTGAGAAGAAGATTCCGATTGTCGTCCACGTGACTGTCGAGACCACAGGCACCATGCTGATGGGCTCGGAGATTGGTGCAGCCCTGGCAGCGCTGCAGCCGCTGGGTATCGACATGATTGGCCTGAACTGTGCAACGGGTCCGGACGAGATGAGCGAGCACCTACGCTACCTGTCCAATTTCGCCTCCATCCCGGTATCGGTAATGCCGAATGCGGGTCTGCCAGTGCTGGGTAAGAACGGTGCGACCTACCCGCTGACCGCCCCAGAGCTGGCCACAGCGCTGCGCGGCTTTGTTGAAGAGTTTGGCCTGGCGATGGTCGGTGGCTGCTGTGGTACCACACCGGAGCATGTTTCCGCTGTTCGCGATGCTATTACCGGTGCAGGCGCTTACGCTGAGCAGGGCCCTGCTGTTCAGGCAGCACGCCCATCGACGGATCCGGATGCAAAGCCAATCGATGAGGTCGCTTCTCTGTACTCGGCAGCCCCGCTGACGCAGACAACCGGCATCACCATGATTGGTGAGCGCACCAACGCCAACGGTTCCAAGGCTTTCCGCGAGGCCATGCTGGCCGGCGATTGGGAGAAGTGCCTTAACACCGCCCGCGGTCAGGTCACCGATGGCGCACACATGATTGACCTGTGTGTGGACTACGTGGGGCGCGACGGTCGCGATGACATGGCAACCCTGGCATCGCAGATCGCCACCTCGGTGACGTTGCCGGTCATGCTGGACTCCACGGAACCGGAGGTTTTGAAGACTGGCCTGGAGCACCTCGGTGGTCGCTGCGCGGTCAACTCTGTGAACTTTGAAGACGGCGATGGCCCGGACTCGCGTTACCAGCGCATTATGCGCCAGGTTGTTGAGCACGGTGCTGCCGTGGTCGCTTTGACTATCGACGAAGAAGGTCAGGCGCGTACAAAGGACAAGAAGATTGAGATCGCCGAGCGTCTCATCGCCGACATCACCGGCACGTGGGGACTGCGCGAGCAGGACATTATTGTCGACTGTCTGACTTTCCCGATTTCCACTGGCCAGGAGGAAACTCGCCGCGACGGCATCGAAACCATCGAAGCCATCCGCGAACTTAAGCGTCGCCACCCGAACGTGCACACCACGCTCGGTCTGTCCAACATTTCCTTCGGTCTGAACCCGGCGGCTCGCCAGGTACTCAACTCGGTGTTCCTCAACGAGTGCATCGAGGCCGGCCTGGACTCCGCCATTGCCCACAGCTCCAAGATCTTGCCGATGAACAAGATTGACAACAAGCAGCGCGAAGTCGCTCTCGATATGGTGTACGACCGCCGTCGTGAAGCGGGACACCCCGACGGGGAGTACGACCCACTGCAGGTATTCATGGAGCTCTTTGAAGGAGTCTCCGCCGCTGACGCGAAGGACGCCCGGGCCGAAAAGCTTGCCGCCATGCCGCTGTTCGACCGCCTGGCGCAGCGCATCATCGACGGTGAGCGCACGGGTATCGAGGCTGACCTCGATGAGGGCATGAAGGAAAAGGAACCGCTGGCGATTGTTAACGAGGACCTGCTGCGTGGCATGCAGACCGTTGGTGACCTGTTCGGTTCCGGCCAGATGCAGCTGCCATTCGTGCTGCAGTCGGCCGAGACGATGAAGGCCGCGGTGGGCTACCTCGAGGGCTTTATGGATGCCGAGGATGCCACGGGCTCCAAGGGTTCGATTGTGCTGGCCACGGTGAAGGGCGATGTCCACGACATCGGCAAGAACCTGGTGGAGATTATTCTCTCCAACAACGGCTACACCGTGCATAACCTGGGCATTAAGCAGCCGATCGCTACGATTCTGTCCGCCGCCAAGGAACTGGATGTCGACGCCATCGGCATGTCCGGCCTGCTGGTGAAGTCCACTGTGGTGATGAAGGACAACCTGCTGGAGATCAACTCCGCCGGCGATGCCACCCGCTTCCCAGTACTGCTCGGCGGCGCCGCGCTGACGCGTAGCTACGTGGAAGACGACCTGTCCGAGCTCTACCACGGCGATGTCTACTACGGCAGGGATGCCTTCGAAGGACTGCGCATCATGGACGAGCTGATGGCAGCTAAGAAGGGCCTCGGCCCAGACGAGAATTCGCCAGAGGCCATTGCTGCCCGCGAGAAGAAGGAAGCTCGCCGCGCCCGCCGTGAGCGCTCCAAGCGCATCGCCGCGCAGCGCGCCGCCAAGGCTGCTGCTGAAGCCCCCGAGGTGCCGGAGCGTTCCGATGTCGCCGCTGATGTCCCCGTTGCGACACCGCCGTTCTGGGGAACCCGCATTGTCAAGGGCCTGCCCCTCGACGACTACCTGACCACCCTCGACGAACGCGCTCTGTTCATGGGGCAGTGGGGACTGCGCGGCACCCGCGGCGACGAGGGGCCGAGTTACGAGGAACTGGTCGAATCCGATGGTCGTCCACGCCTGCGCGCATGGCTGCAGCGCCTGCGCGCCGAGAACATCCTCCAGCATGCGGCTGTCGTCTATGGCTACTTCCCAGCAGTTTCTGAGGGCGATACCGTACACGTACTGCCGCTACCTGCGGAAGGGGAGCAGCCCGACCCCGCGGCAGAGCCAGTGGTGTCCTGGACCTTCCCGCGCCAGCAGCGTGGTCGCTTCCTATGCATTGCTGACTTCATTCGCTCGCGCGAAGATGCCATCGCCGCAGGACAGACCGACGTCATGCCGTTCCAGCTGGTGACCATGGGACAGCCCATCGCTGACTTCGCCAACGATATTTACGCCAAGAACGAATACCGCGACTACCTGGAGGTTCACGGTATCGGCGTGCAGCTCACCGAGGCGCTGGCCGAGTACTGGCACCAGCGCATTCGCTCCGAGCTCGCGTTCTCCGACGGCACAAGTGTTGGCGCGGAAGACTCCGACGATACCCAGGACTTCTTTGACCTGAAGTACCGTGGCGCTCGTTACTCCTTCGGCTATGGTTCCTGCCCGGATCTGACCTTCCGTCAGGGCATGATTGACCTGCTGCAGCCGGAGCGCATCGGCGTGGAGCTCTCTGAGGAGCTCCAGCTGCACCCAGAGCAGTCCACCGATGCGTTCGTGCTCTACCACCCGGAAGCGAAGTACTTTAACGTGTAGCTTCGCGTTATCCCTGCGGTCGCACCAGCAAGGTCTGCATGCTGCGGCCGATGGGGCCGTGCACATCGTAGAGCTCGCCCGCGGTCATGCCGATTCCGTCCGGCCCAATGGAACCGCGGGCGGCGATGCCCACCCAGCCGCCGTCTTCCGACTGCAACTCCGATTCCGCCGACTTCTCCGAGGCGCCGAGCTGGGGGAGTCGGTGCAGGTGAACCACTAAGTCGGTATTCATAAACGCCCACTGGTGCGGGCTCAGCGTGGCCCCGATACCGTTGGCGGTATCAGCTACCTGCATGACTCGCTCCACCGCAGTCGGCTCCTCCCCGAGCACGATTGGGTACTGCGCGCGAACCCAGTGAATTTGCGTCTCGGCCAGCTCTTCCGTCGCGCCGGCGCGGGCTTCAATTGATTCGATGTAGCCGCCACTCCAATCGTCGGTAAGCGGAATGTACTCGGCGCTGCATTCCTCGGGCCCGGGCACCTGCTTGTCGAATGCACGCTCAATATCCCGCGTATCCGCAGTGGCCATCATCCATGCGGACGCCGTGGCAACTGGCCGCCAGGCACCCTTGACGTCGGCAAGCAATTCGGCTTCGACCTTGGCGATCTGCCGCCCCGGGCGCGAGACCCATGAGCGCGCGCGGAGCTCCGTGTACGGTACAGCCGACAACAGATCCACGGCGATGCGAGTAATACGCATCCCCTCGCTTTCCAGACGGCGGCGCTCCAACATGCGCGTCAGCAGCGCCGACGGCGGCGCACCGTGCTGAAACGGCCCCCACGCCCCATAAGTGAAGCTGGTGGGCATGAAGCGCTCGTAGCTGAGCTCGCCTTCGGTGACCGTCCCTAGCGGAATGAAATATGCCTCGGGTTGGTCGATAGCCTGGGCGAGCGAATCTTCAGTGGTTGTCATAGCGAGTCGATGCCTTTCATTCACGCGGGACACGTTCATGCGGTGGTTTCATGCAGCACCGCAACATACTTTCCTTCCTGAAACTCTAAACCTTCATCCGACGGTTTTGCTGACATAATCGCTAAATGCTTGATTGCCTGGCATAGTCGCATGGTGTGAAAGCAATTTTGTGGGACATGGACGGCAGCCTCATCAACACGGAACCTCTGTGGGAGATTGCCACGTACGACCTCTCGGAATTCGTAGGCCGCCGCCTGACTCCGGAGTTGCGCATGCAGTGCGTCGGCAACACGCTCTGGGACACGCTGTCGATTTGTGCTGATCATGCGGGACGCACGCTTGACGACGAGCTGTTTGCCTCGGGCTCCCAATTCGTCGAAGGTCGCTTCACTGAATTGGTTCTAGAACATGGGGTGGAGTGGCGCCCGGGTGTGCCGGCGATTTTGGACCAGGCCCGGGCTGCTGACATTCCGGTGGTGTTGGTAACCAATACCCGTCGGCACGTGGCGCAACCCTGCATTGATGTCATGGGGGAGCAGCACTTCGCCGCAACAGTGTGTAGCGATGAGGTGGCCAACGGCAAACCGGCACCGGATCCGTACTTGCGTGGCGCAGAGCTAGCCGGATTTGCGCCAGAGGACTGCCTGGCTATCGAAGATTCCTCAACGGGGGTGCGCTCTGCACTCGCTGCGGGATGCACGGTGGTGTGGAATCCAATGCCGGATGTGAGCGTTTCGCAGGCTGATGTGGGGACGTTAGTACCCCCGGCGCGCTTCATTTCGGGCAATTTGGATACCTCGAATTTGGGCTTTTTGCGGGCTGCTTTCGCGGGCGAGTAGACGACATGGAACAATAGACCGGGTGAAGAACTTTGATGACCTGTTTGCAGAGCTGAAGGAAAAAGCACAGTCGCGCCCCGAGGGATCGGGCACAGTCAAGGCGCTGGACGCTGGTGTGCATTTCCAGGGCAAGAAAATTGTCGAAGAGGCCGGTGAGGTCTGGCTTGCAGCTGAGCACGAATCTGACGAAGCCCTCGCAGAGGAGATTTCGCAGCTGTTGTACTGGCTGCAGGTGGTCATGGTCGGTCGCGGGCTGAGCCCCGAGGATGTTTACAAGTACCTGTAGGAGAAATCAACACCATGCTGCGTATTGCCGTGCCCAACAAGGGATCGCTGTCCGAGGCGGCAGTCGAAATCCTGAAGGAAGCTGGCTACCCGGGTCGAGGCGACTCCAAGAGCCTGACCATCCACGACGAAGCCAACGACATTGAGTTTTTCTTCCTCCGCCCGAAGGATATTCCCATCTACGTTGGCAACGGCCATCTGGATTTGGGCATCACCGGCCGCGACCTGGCCGCTGACTCGCTGGCTCCGGTCGATGAGGTTCTGAATCTGGGCTTCGGCGCCTCAACCTTCCGCTACGCCGCTCCGGCCGATGAGGAGTGGACCGTAGAAGCTCTGGAGGGCAAGCGCATTGCCACCTCGTACCCGAACCTGGTGCGCGAGGATCTGAAGGCTCGTGGCATTAACGCCACCGTCATTCGCCTTGATGGTGCAGTGGAGATTTCCATCCGCTTGGGAGTTGCCGACGTAATCGCCGATGTTGTCTCCACCGGTCGTACCCTGCGCAAGCAGGGATTGAAGCCATTCGGCGATGTTTTGGTCAGCTCTGAGGCAGTTGTTGTCGGACGCAAGGGCGTAGAGGTCACCGAGGAGCAGCAGGTGTTCCTACGTCGCATGACCGGCATTCTGCATGCCAAGACGTACTTGATGATTGACTACAACATCCGTGCGTCCGCGCTGGAAGAGGCATCCAAGCTCACCCCGGGCCTGTCTGGTCCGACCGTGTCGCCGCTGGCTAACGAGGATTGGGTAGCAGTTCGCGCGCTAGTTCCGAAGGCAGAGGCCAACCCGCTCATGGATGCCCTGGCGAAGATTGGTGCCGAGGCGATCTTGGCTTCGAATATCCGTATCGCGCGTATTTAAGTCACGCGAACCTTACACGCTATCCAGTGGGAGCTTCCTAGCTGAATCCACCCTTTACCTACGCTAGCGTAGGTAGTAATATTGACACTAAGAGTGCGCACGGCGTTAGCCGGACCGAAGCAGTAACTTTATGCCTGTACATGCGGCACATACGCCAGCACTGTAGTTTTGGCGGTGTAACCAATCATCGCCACTAAATGTGGCCCACAAGGCTGCGTCTACTAGGCCTGCTAAAAGGCTAGAAGGGATTGCTTCCACATGTCCGCAACACGTACCGAGGTCGACCTGCTTGGCTCTATGGAGGTTCCGGCAGAGGCTTACTACGGCATCCACACCCTGCGCGCAATCGACAACTACCAAATCTCAGCCAAGACCATCAACGACGTGCCCGAATTCATTCGTGGCATGGTGATGGTTAAGAAGGCCACGGCCATTGCCAACCAGCGCGTCCACACGCTGCCCAGCGATGTTGCAGACATCATTGTCGCCGCATGTGATGAAATCCTGGAAAAGGGACGCTGCATGGATCAGTTTCCAATCGATGTCTTCCAGGGTGGCGCTGGCACCAGTCTCAACATGAACACCAACGAGGTCATCGCTAACCTCGCTCTGGAACTGCTCGGTCTGGAAAAGGGCCGATACGACGTCATTCACCCCAACGATGATGTCAACCAGTGCCAGTCAACCAACGACGCCTACCCAACAGGTTTCCGTCTTGCTATCCACATGTCGCTACTGAGCTTGCAGAAGCACTTCGACTCCCTGGTTGAGGCCCTACACGCCAAGGGTGATGAATTCAACGACATCATCACAATGGGCCGCACGCAGCTGCAGGATGCCGTTCCAATGACCCTGGGACAGGCTTTCCACGCATTTGCCCACAACCTTGAGGAAGAGCAGGAGTCCATCGCAACTGCGTCGGCACGCCTGCTGCAAATCAACCTGGGAGCAACCGCTATCGGTACCGGCGTGAATGCGCCGGCAGGCTACCGCGAGGCCGTGACCCAGGCACTACGTGAGGTCAGTGGCTTTAAGGTGACCTCTGCGAAGGACCTGATCGAAGCCACCAGCGATACCGGCGCCTACGTCAGCGTGCATGCATCCCTGAAGCGTGCGGCCATGAAGATTTCCAAGATGTGCAACGACCTGCGCCTGCTGGCATCGGGTCCACGAGCAGGACTGAATGAAATCAACCTGCCGGAGCGCGCCGCTGGGTCTTCGATTATGCCGGCAAAAGTTAACCCGGTAATCCCGGAGGTCGCGAACCAGGCCTGCTTCAAGGTCTTCGGCAACGACGTGACCCTGACCTGGGCAGCCGAGGCCGGTCAGTTGCAGCTAAACGTGATGGAGCCTGTCATCGGCGCATGCCTCTTCGAATCGATTGAACTGCTGCGCAACGCTACCGATACTCTGCGCGACAAGTGCATTACCGGCATCACCGCTAACCCGGAAGTCTGCCGCGGCTATGTGGAAAACTCCATCGGTATCGTGACCTACCTGAATCCGGTCATTGGCCACCACGAGGGCGATATGGTCGGCAAGGAAGCCGCTCGCACCGGCCGCTCCGTCCGGGACATTGTCCTCGAACGCAGGCTGATGGACGAGAAGGAGCTCAACCAGGTCCTGAGCACCGAGAACCTCATGCACCCGGAATATCGGGGTAAGCGCTATGTGGCAGGGGAGTCTCGCCTCGACGATTTGTCCTAAGCGGCAACAAGTCTAACGAGTGACTTTTCGGAGATACACATGTTAGTTGCCGTCCAAATCTCTATCGTTCTAGCAGCGATCCTCCTTGGCGCGCGTCTTGGTTCAATTGCTATCGGGTTCGCCGGTGGGCTGGGCGTTTTGGCGCTGGGCATCACCGGGGTTCCGGTCACCAAAGACGACATTCCGTTCGATGTCATCGGCATCATTATGTCGGTAATCGCGGCAATTGCCGCTATGCAGAAGGCCGGAGGCATGGACTATCTCGTCCACATTGCCGAACGGTTGCTGCGCAAGAATCCGCGACACATCACCTACTGGGCCCCGGTTGTCACCTACCTGATGACACTGCTCGCCGGCACCGGCCACACCGCATTTTCCACCCTCCCAGTTATCGCCGAAGTATCCAAGGAGGGAGGCGTTCGCCCGTCCCGTCCGCTGTCCGTGGCGGTCATCGCATCTCAGTTGGCGATTACGGCATCACCCATCTCAGCGGCTGTGGTGCTCATGGCTTCGCTCATGGAACCCCGCGGCGTTGGTTATCTCACACTCCTGGCGATTGTCATTCCTTCGACGTTCCTCGCCATCCTTCCGACCGCCTTTGTCACGAATCACCTAGGCAAAGAGCTTGACGACGATCCGGAGTATCAAAGCCGCTTGGAAAAGGGGTTAGTCTCCAAGCCACGTGGCCAGATGAGCGAATACGTGCCAACCAAGTCGGCCAAGTGGTCCGTGGCGGTTTTCCTACTCTCGATTCTCGCGGTGATGGTCTATGCGACCATCAGCACTGAACAGGTCGGCCTCATCGCTGATCCCACGCTCCCACGAAACGAGGCAATCATGTCAATCATGTTGACCGCCGCCACCGTTATCGTGCTGGCCTGCAAGTTGGACGCGGCAACCATTTTGAACACACCGGTGTTCAAATCGGGCATGTCCGCCAGCGTCTGCGTTCTCGGTGTGGCGTGGCTGGGAACCACAATTATCAACCACTACATCGACGACATTAAGGCCGCGTCCGGCAGCCTACTGACCACAATGCCGTGGATGCTGGCAATCGTGCTATTCTTTGCGGCCGCATTGCTGTACTCGCAGGCGGCCACGGCAAAGGCCATCATGCCCGCTGCACTCGCGGTGGGAGTTTCTCCCATCACTGCGATTGCTTCCTTCGCAGCGACTTCCGCGCTATTCGTACTGCCTACTTACCCGACGCTCCTTGCCGCGGTGGAGATGGACGACACTGGCACAACCCGAATTGGCAAATACGTGTTTAACCACTCGTTCATCATCCCAGGAACCTTATGTATTGCCCTGTCCGTCGCGTTCGGATTCGCCTTCGGCAGCGCACTGCTGTAGTGGGGGACTACCTAAAACACCGCATAGAGAAACTGACTAGGTTTATGACAAAATCGAAGCTGTGAATTCCATTCACCTGTCATAAACCTAGTCAGTAACTTTTACTGGCACCGTTACCGCCGACGGCGGCACCCCGCGAAAGCTAACATCGCCGCGAGAGCCACCGCCATCCGCAGCTTTTACTCAGCGCCACCATCGCCGACAGCACCCGGCCAACCGGGGTACTCCGGGGTGACCCCGCCATAGGCAGGGCACAGCTCCTGGAAAGAACACCATCCGCAGAGTTTGGACTTCTTCGGCACAAAGTCACCGTTTTCACCGTCGCGCACGATCGCCGACCACAAGTCGGCAATCTCCGCTTGGAAGGCCTCTAATTCCGCCGAGGTGGGGCTGAGCACCAGGTCATCGGCAACCTTCAGGTACATCAACCGCAGCTGTTCCGGGATACGACCGGTGAGTCGCCACCACACCAGCGCGTAAAACCGCATCTGGAAGAGCGCCTCATCCTGGAAGCGAGGAGAGGGCTTCTTGCCCGTCTTGTAGTCGACAATCCGGACCTCACCGGTCGGGGCAATATCGACGCGGTCGATAAAACCACGAAGTGGCACCGACAACGGCACAGTCTGATCTGCATCCGGATCGATAACCAGCTGAACGAACTTTTCCATCTCGGCAGCATCGAAGCCCATGGGGTTTTCCATCATGAAATATCCCTTGAGCAGGCCGCGGCATTCGACCAGGAAGTCGTAGTAATCATCCTCCGGAACTAGCTCAATCAGTTCCTCGTCCTTTGCACGCATGTCCTCCCAGGTCGGCTTCAGACGCTTCACCGCCGCTGGGTAAGTGCGTTCTTCACGGGGCCAGGCATGCATCTGTTCGAGCACAGCATGCACCAACGTGCCCTTGACCTGCGCGACAGTCGATGGCTCCGGAATCTTGTCAATCGCACGGAACCGGTACTTCAGCGGGCACTGGCGGTAGTCATTAGCTCTCGACGGCGACAGCGCCAACTTAGAGCGGCGGGAAGGCTGAACTGCTGACTTAGAACTTTGGGCATTGTCGGGCATACTAGCCAGGTTAGAGTACCGCCCGGATTTGGCTGCACCCGACATGACCCGACCCAACCAAACCGAACCAGACCCAACCCGACATGACCCGACCCAACCAAACCCCAAAAGGAGCCCACACACCTATGGCATTGAGCGGACCATTCCAAGTCGGCGACCGAGTCCAGCTGACTGACTCGAAGAATCGCCACTTCACCGTCATCCTCGAGGAGGGTGGCAAGTTCTTCACTCACCGCGGCACCATCCTCCACGACGACCTCATCGGCGCCAAGGAAGGCACCACCGTCACCTCCGGCGAAGGCACCGTCTACCTGGCGATGCGTCACTTGCTGGTCGATTACGTCCTGTCCATGCCGCGCGGTGCTGCGGTGATTTACCCGAAGGATGCTGCACAGATCATCGTCGAGGGCGACATCTTCCCAGGTGCGCGCGTGTTGGAGGCCGGCGCTGGCTCCGGCGCGCTCAGCCTCAACCTGCTCCGCGCCATCGGCGCTGACGGGCAGCTTATTTCCTACGAGGTCCGCGAGGATCACATCGAGCACGCCGAACGCAACGTTGTCGACTTCATGGGTCACAAGCCCGACAACTGGGACTTGCGCCTGGGCGATCTCAACGAGGCCTCCATCGAGTCGCTCGGCGGCCCGGTCGACCGAGTCATTCTGGACATGCTCGCTCCGTGGGAATGCCTGGATACCGTCTCGAAGGTGCTTCAGCCTGGCGGCGTGCTCATGGTCTATGTCGCCACTGTTCCGCAGCTAATGAAAGTCATGGAGGGCATCCGCGCGCAGAAGTGCTTCACCGAACCACGCGCCTGGGAATCCCTGGTCCGCGACTGGAATGTTCAGGATCTCTCCGTCCGCCCGGCGCACCGTATGCAGGCGCATACCGCATTCCTGGTGTGGGCACGCAGGCTTGCCGACGGCACGGTGCCTCCGCGCCCACAGCGACGAAATCAAAAGAAGCTCTAGACCCGCCGCTTCGCGCTGGGAGGTGTAGCCGTCGTAAAGCGTGATGCGACACACGGTCTAAATCGACCAAGCAACAACGGCATCTGGCCCTATGGGTAATCTGGGATACATGACAACGCCGTCTGACAAAATCCGTGATCTTGAGCAGAAGAACTACAACCTCGGCATTCGTAATAATCGCCTGGTTGAGCTGTTGCGGGACTCCCGTAACAAGCTAGAGCTACTGCGCCAAGACATGGAGGACATGCTGGAGCCGCCTAGCACGTACGGTATTTTCCTTAAGCCGGGGCCGGAGAAAGGCACCGCAGAGGTTTTTACCGGAAATCGACGGATGCGCCTGCGGGTGCAGCCGGAGATTAATGAGCGGGCGCTTCGGCCGGGTGCGCAGGTGCGTCTGAATGAGGGCTCGATAATCGTGGAGGACTGCGGTTATCCGGAAAGCGGCGACATCGCCAATGTTCGTGAGGTGCTGCCGGATCGGGAGCGCATTTTGGCCTCGGATACTCACGGTGAGGAATTCGTGGTGTCTCTGGCGGGGGATTTGTCGCCGAAGCCGGGGGACTCGGTGATGATTGACCGCAAGTCGGGCTATGCGTTTGAGGTCATTCCGAAGTCCGAGGTGGAAAACCTGGTGCTGGAAGAGGTACCGGATGTCACCTACACGGATATCGGTGGTTTGGACAGTCAGATTGAGCAGATTCACGATGCCGTGGAGATGCCGTTCCTGCAGCCAGAACTGTTTGAACAGTACAACCTGCGTCCGCCGAAGGGTGTGCTGCTCTACGGCCCTCCCGGCAATGGTAAGACGCTGATTGCCAAGGCTGTGGCTAATTCGTTGGCACGCAAGATTGCGCTATCCCGAGGCAAGAGCGAGGCGGAGGCGCAGCGGGCGCAATCGTACTTCTTGAATGTCAAGGGCCCGGAGCTGCTGAACAAGTTCGTGGGTGAGACCGAGCGTCAGATTCGCCTGATTTTTGACCGCGCTCGCGACATTGCCGAGGATGGCAAGCCGGTAATTGTCTTCTTCGATGAGATGGACTCGATTTTCCGCACTCGTGGTTCGGGCATCTCCTCTGATATGGAAAACACAGTGGTCCCGCAGCTGCTCAGTGAACTTGACGGTGTGGAGGGGCTGGAAAACGTCATCGTGATTGGTGCCACCAACCGCGAGGAGATGATTGACCCGGCAATTCTGCGCCCAGGACGCTTGGATGTGAAAATCCGCATTGAGCGCCCGAATGAGGCTGCGGCGAAGGATATCTTCCGCAAGTACTTGACTCCAGAGCTGCCGTATAAAGCAGCCGAGGTGGAGACACGCGGCGGGGTGGAGCAGAATGTCGCCCACCTCATTGACCACGTTGTTGAGCGGATGTACGCCAAGACGAAAGAAAATGAGTACGTGCGGATCCGCTATGCAGATGGCACCAGCGAGGTTATGTACTACCGCGATTTCAACTCCGGCGCGATGATTTCCAACATCGTCGACCGTGCGAAGAAGTCCGCCATCAAGTCGGTTATCGCTGGCGGCGAGGCTGGTATTAGCTTGGATCACCTGCTGTCCGCAGTGGCGGAGGAGTTCGCGCAGAACGAGGACCTGCCGAACACCTCGAACCCAGATGAGTGGGCTCGCATCTCCGGTCGTCCAGCGGCGCGCGTTGCCTCGGTCGAGGTGATTCGCCATGGCTAAATCCGCCGCCAGTTCTGCACAGTCGAACCGCTTCTTCGGCACGGAGATTGAGTACGGCATTTCCAGCCCGGACAACCCGGATGTCAGCCCAATTCTCACCTCCACGCAGGCCGTGCTCGCTTTCGCGCATGAGCAGGAGGAGGGCATGTCGGGGCGCATCCGCTGGGATTACGCACCAGAGTCGCCACTGCGCGACAGCCGTGGTTTCGACCTGCGCCGTTACCACCAGCCACCGATTGTTGACCCGAATGCCGTCGGCGCTGCAAACCTGCTGGTGCAAAATGGTGCCCGTTTCTACGTCGATCACGCGCACCCGGAGTACTCCTCACCGGAGACGGCAACCGCCCGCGAGGCGGTTATCGCTGACCGCGCAGGTGACAAGATTATGCTGCGCGCAGCTCAGCTTGCCGCAGAAGCCACCGATGCCGAGGGCAACCCCGGCCCGGTACTCAAGCTCTACCGCAACAATGTCGATGGCAAGGGTGCCTCGTATGGCGCCCACGAGAACTACCTTTTCTCCCGAGAAACCGAGTTCGATGACATCGTCGCCGGTCTGACGCCGTTTTTCGTCACCCGCCAGGTGTTCACGGGCGCTGGTCGCGTGGGTCTGGGGCAGACGGGGCAGGAGTCGGGTTTCCAGATTTCGCAGCGCGCGGACTACATCGAGACTGAGGTCTCGCTGGAGACCACTTTGAACCGCGGCATCATCAACACCCGCGATGAACCACACGCAGACTCCGATCGCTTCCGCCGCCTGCACGTCATCATCGGTGATGCCAACATGAGCGAGGTCGCCACCTTCCTCAAGCTGGGCACCACAGGTTTGGTCATCGACGCCATCGAGGACGGCGTGCGTTTCGACGACCTGCAGCTCCGCAACCCCGTCGAGGCCGTCCATAAGGTCTCCCGAGACTTGACTTGCACCGAGAAGCTGCAGCTGGCAGACCATGTCACGTGGATGTCCGCAGTGGAAATGCAGTACGAGTACCTGCGTCGCGTGGAGAGCTACGACCAGCAGGGCGACGTCGTCAAGCTCTGGCGTGAAGTGCTCGACGTGCTTTCCGACGACCTCCGCAAGGCAGCCCATCTGCTGGATTGGGTGGCGAAATACAACCTCATGGAGGGCCTGCGTACCCGCCTGGGCGCGGGCTGGGACCACCCGAAGTTGGCGTTGATTGATATTCAGTACTCGGATATTGACCCTGCTCGTGGGCTGTACCATGCGCTGGTGCGCCGCGGTTCGATGCGCACACTCGTGACCGAGGAAGAAGTCGACCGAGCGGTTGAATACGCACCGGAGTCTACGCGTGCGTATGTACGCGGTGGCATTCTGCGCCGCTTTGGCAAGGATGTCGTCGCGGGCAGTTGGACCAGCTTGGTGGTGGACACCGCGGGGGTGTATCGGAGCACTCGTGACGTGGAGTCGCCTGGAATTACGCTGGCCTACATTACGCTGGATGAAGTTGACCGTTTCACTGCCGCAGAATGCGGTGACGTGTTGGAGTCTGCGGAGACAGTGGCCAAGGTGGTTGAGCATCTGCGTACTCTCGGGGCTATCCGCGAACAATAGGCACACATAGTGCAGTAATAGAGCAGTAATACTCAAAAGTTCATTTTTAAGGAGCAATATCATGGCTGGTAACACTCAGGTTTTCGGCGGCGGTTCCGGCGGAGGCGACGAGGAAGAGTTCGGCGAGGTCGCTGGCGGCGGTCAGGCTCAGGAGCACGTTGCAGCTGCTGACGACCTGCTGGATGAAATTGATGGTCTGCTGGAGAACAACGCCGAGGAGTTCGTGCGTTCGTATGTCCAGAAGGGTGGCCAGTAAAAAGTGACTGACCAGCAGGTAGGGCAGCAGGAGCCGGAAGCAACGCCGACACCGGTACCGGCACAGGCGTTGACCCGACGCATCACCGGTATTGAGACCGAGTTCGGCATCACTCTGACGCTGGATGGCTCGCGCCGTCTGGGACCGGATGAGATTGCCCGCTACATGTTCCGCCCGGTGATCGCTAAGTACGGGGCAACCAACATTTTCACCCCCAATGCTGGTCGTATGTACCTCGATGTCGGAAGCCACCCGGAGTACGCTACCGCTGAGTGCGATTCGGTCTCGCAGCTGGTAGCGTACGACCGCTCGGGCGAGGTCATCTTGAATGAACTCGCTGAAAAGGCTGAAGCAGAGCTTGCCGACGAGGGCATCGGTGGCAAGGTCTACCTGCTGAAGAACAACGTTGATACCGTCGGTAACTCCTACGGTTGTCACGAAAACTACCTGGTTGGACGTGAACTGGGACTGAAGTCCCTGTCCAAGCTGCTGCTACCTTTCTTGGTTACGCGACAGCTCATCTGTGGCGCGGGGAAGATTTTCCTGCCGTACCCAACCTCGCCGTATCACAACGATCCGATTCAGTACTGCTTCTCGCAGCGCGCGGATCATGTGTGGGAGGGCGTCTCCAGTGCAACGACGCGCTCCCGGCCGATTATTAACACTCGCGATGAGCCACACGCGGACTCCAACCGATTCCGCCGCTTGCACGTCATCGTGGGCGACTCCAACATGAGTGAGACGACGACTGCGCTCAAAATTGGCTCCACTCAGCTGGTACTGGAGATGATTGAAGCCGGCGTGAAGTTGCCGGACTTCGAAGTCGCCAACGAAATCAAGTCCATCCGTGCGGTGAGCCGCGATATGACCGGCAAGGCCGAGATTCCACTGCGAAGTGGCGAAACTGCCACCGCACTGCAGATTCAACGCGAGTTCCTGGACGCTGCGACGGAGTGGCTGAAGGTCCGCGAAGAAAACATGGTCAACGAGGACAAGGGCATTGCCGGTGCCGGCACGTCCAACGAAGAAATGAGCCGCATTGTCGAGCTGTGGGGTCGCGCGCTCGATGCCGTGGAAACCGGTGACTGGTCTCTCATTGAGCACGACATTGACTGGGCCATTAAGTACTCGCTCATGAAGCGCTACCTGGACCGCGGTCTAACGCTGGAGGACCCCAAGCTTCATCAAATCGACTTGGCCTACCACGACATCCGTCCCGGCCGAGGCATCTTCCGCGCGCTGGAAGCCCGTGGTATTGCCTCGCGGTGGATTACCGATGAGCAGGTCGCTGAGGCGGTCCGCATCGCACCGCCAACTACTCGTGCGAAGCTGCGCGGTGATTTCCTCGTTGCAGCCGAAGACTCCAGTTTGAAGACCGTAGTGGACTGGACACACCTGAAAATCTCCGGCGACGATCCCATCTCCACTATGCTCGGCGACCCCTTTGCCACGGAAAACGATGAGGTCAATGAGATGATCGAGATTCTGACGGCCGCGAAGAAGACCTCGGATACGGATTCGAATAACTAGTTCCGTCCCCGGAAACTGCCCCAGGAAAAGGAGCCCCACAGTCGTGTCTGTCTCACCGGTATCGGAAAACCCCGGATCCGCTGCGATCAGTGAGAACCAACGTCAGGTTCAGCTGCTGTTGGCGCTTGCCGACGACACCGGGTGGGTCAGCGAGTCGTGGATCTCCAAACATGTCGAGGGTTACTCCCGTGTTTCCGAGGATTCCCGGGCTCGTTATTTACGTGCGGACACCGCGGCACTCCTGGCAGCCGGGGTCCCGGTGGAGGTTTCGTCGTCAAGCGCGGGCGATAAGGTCAAACGTCTGCGCCTGAACAGACTACGGTGGCCCCAGCACGACCCCGAGTTCACTGAAGCGGAGGCTTCGGTGGTTTTCCAGGCGGCGAATGCGGCGTTTGGTTCGGAGGAGCTGAGCTCGACGGCTGTGGCGGCGTGGCGGAAGCTCGCATCGTTTGCGCAGCGCAGCGCCATTGCGAAGCCGGATGAGTCGGTGGTGGTGGCCGATGCGGTGGATATGAGTCGAGTGGATTTCAGCACACTGCTGACCGCGATGACCTCGCCGCGCCGGACAGTGGAGATGTGGTACTCCCGCCAGTACGGCGTGGATGATGAACTGCGCATGCTGGAGCCGTGGGGTCTGATTAACCTGCGCGGGCGCTTTTATGTGTTGGGCTTTGATCCGCAGCGTGAGGCCGCGCGTATGTTCCGGCTCAGCCGTATCCGCGATGTGTCGGATACAGGGACGTCGGCGACCCAGCCAATGCCCGATGGTGACTTGCAACAGATTGCGGAAAACATGTTGCACCGCGGTGGCAAGACCTATCAGGCGGTTGTTCGTATCGCTCCGAATACCTGCGCTGATGTGGTGATGAAAGCGACCGCGTTGGGGGATGGGCGCTACGAGCTGCCAGCGGCACCTGTGAGTGAGATTGTGTCCACAGGTTTGAGTTACGCACCGGATTTGATTGTGGAATCACCTGAAGAGGCACGGTCGGAGATTATTGCTCGGTTGGAGCAGGTACTCGCTCGCCATGGCGGTTCGAATGGTGCGAAGAACGCTTTGGAGGGCAACTAATGACAGTGCATGCAGCCCGGGAACTGGACGCAGGTGTCAGTGTCGACGAGTTGTTGGCGGTCGTACCGTACTTTTCGCAGCACCGTTCAATGACAGAGGCCGCTACCGAACTGGCCATACCTTTTGCCCGAATTCGGGCAATCGTGGAACAGATTGCAGATATTGACCAGCCGGGACTCCTCGGAGTGCGGGCTTTTGAAGTTGATTACCGCAACAGCTTTGATGTCCGTATTCGCCCTCAGGCAACGGTGCTCAGCCAGCCACGTGCGCTCACAGCCGAAGAAACCGCGACCTTGCTGCTCATCCTGGAAACCATCGAGGACTCCGCAGCCACCACTTCCTCCGAGGCCGCGCAGACGGCCGCGACAAAACTACGCAGTGCTCTGGGAATAAACGTCCCCATCATTGACTCGACCGCTGCGGAAAATGGCAAGGCCTTTTCCTTTTCTGAGCAGATTTATTCCGCGCTGCATCAGCGCAAGGTGTTGAAGGTGCGCTACCGGAATGCCTCAGGGCAGATTACAGTCCGTGAGCTTGACTGTGTCAACGTTTATACAGTTGAATCCACGACGTATCTCCGCGCTGTCGACCGTGCGCAGGAAGACCGTCGTCAGAAGAGCTTCCGCGTCGACCGCCTGGAGGCCGCCGAGGTCCTCGACACTCCCTCCGGTTTCCACCGCCCCGAGCCTGTCGATATCCGTGATCCCCACGCCTTTGGTGCGGAAACGGGAACGTCCGAATGGGCAAGTGTGCTTATCGACGCCGACGCCACCTGGATCGCAGACTATGAACCGGTCTTCTTTACTGAAGATGAGGGAGAAGAAGAGGATACCGAACTGGTCTCTGACCAAGGCTTAGGGCAGTCGGAATTTGTCGCTGACGTGCCGATGTCCGACTTGGCCGCAACAGTCTCCTTTGTGCTCCGCCGTTCACCGAGCGTAACGGTCGCTGAGCCCTTAAAATTGAAAAACGCCGTTGTTGCGCGAGCCCGCGAAGCTTTGGCAGAGTATGGTCGAAACGACAAGGCTTAAATCAAAGCTTAAATCGCGCACGATGTGGCAACTTGCCACTTGTATTTGTATTCATTTGAAAGGTCTCTAAGCGGATGCCGAACCTAGGTCCCTGGGAAATCATCATTATCCTGGTCGTTCTTGTCTTGCTCTTTGGTGCAAAGAAGTTGCCGGATGCCGCACGTTCGCTCGGCCGCTCCATGCGTATCTTCAAGTCCGAAGTCAAGGAAATGCGCAACGATGACGAGCACCAGGAGCAGGCTGCAATTCAGCAGGCTCCGCAGGCCCAGCCACAGCAGCCGTACCAGCCGCAGCAGCAGTACCAGCAGCAGGCACCGCAGGCTCAGCCGCAGCAGCCGTACCAGCCGCAGCCTGGCCAGAACAACCCTGGCCAGCCGCAGCAGTAGTAGAAGGCCGGTTGAAGCGTGACTTCAGCTACATCCACATCACGTCCTCGGAAGCGCCAGCGTAGGCGCAATCCCGAGGGCGTGATGACTATTGTCGAGCACATTCAAGAGCTCCGGCGTCGCCTCGTTCTCGCCCTCGCTGGTATTGCCGTCGGCACTGTTGTGGGCTTTATCTGGTATCAGACCGCCTTTACCATTGGTCAGTTCCGCATACCGTTTACCTCGGTCAATGTTGGCCCTGTGCACTTTAAGTCCCTGGGTGAGTTGCTCAAGGATCCGTACTGTCAGCTTCCACCCGAGATGCGTCTCGGCGGCGGTGAGGGCGCGGAGTGTCGTCTGCTGGCGACCAGTCCGTTTGAAATGTTCATGCTGCGACTGAAGGTCGGTGCGCTGGCCGGTCTGGTGATGTCGTCGCCATGGTGGCTCTACCAGATTTGGGCCTACATCACTCCCGGCTTGGTTCGGAAGGAACGCCGCACCACGCGCAGAGTTGTGACTGCCGCCGCGCTGCTGTTTGTCATGGGTTCCGTCCTGGCCTACTACGTTGTCGCCATCGGTCTGGAGTTCTTGCTCCAGATTGGTGAAGAGACGCAAATTTCTGCACTCACCGGTTCGCAATACTTCGGTTTCCTCTTGGCGCTCATCGTCTGCTTTGGCGTGAGCTTTGAGGTTCCGCTTTTCCTGGTCATGTTGAACATGGCCGGTGTCGTTACCTACGAGAGCATCAAGGACAAGCGCAGCATCATCATTATGTCGCTGTTCATCTTTGCGGCCTTCATGACTCCGGGGCAGGAACCAATATCCATGGTCGCAATGGCAACGGCACTGACGTTGCTGGTGGAAATCGCAATCCAGATTTGTCGTCTCCATGACCGTCGTAAAGCAAATGAGCGACCTGATTGGTTGGACGTCGATGACGAGCAAGGCTCCGGACCCATTACAGCGTCCGGCCCGATTGGCTCCGCCGGCGGTATCGGTGATGTGGGCGGCATTGACGCCCCGACTTCAGTAAGTGCGCCGACGTCGATTCAGCCGGGCGGCATGCCGACGGCATCAGCGGCCCCGACGACCTCTCCGGTCTCTGGCCCCACGCCAGTGAACGCGCCGACGCCGACGCGGGCATCCCAGATGCGTCCTACTCGCAATTCGCGTCCACCACGGCCACAGGGCATGATTCCGGAGACTCCGATGCCGACGCAGGACTTGCGAAATCGTCCGACGAGCGACTTTGATGATGTTCTCTAGCGCGGTTTATGACACTCTAGAGGCATGACTCTTCTCGGCGATTTCGTCAGCCAACAGGATTTCGATCTTGACGACTTTCAGCTCCGCGCCTGCCAATCAATTGAGGCAGGGCGGGGCGTTGTCGTCTGTGCACCCACCGGTGCGGGCAAGACCATTGTTGGCGAATTCGCTATTTATGCAGCTCTTGAGCGCGGTGGCAAGTGCTTTTACACCACACCTATCAAGGCGTTGAGCAACCAGAAGTACCACGACCTAATCGAGGACTACGGCGAGGACCGCGTAGGCCTGCTCACTGGCGACACTTCTATTAATGGCGACGCGGACATCGTGGTGATGACCACCGAGGTGCTGCGCAACATGATTTATGCGGACTCGCCGACGCTGAAGAGGCTCACGCATGTGGTGATGGACGAGATTCACTACCTCGCAGACCGCGAGCGCGGCGCTGTCTGGGAAGAGGTTATTTTGAACCTCGACCAGTCCGTGGCCGTCATCGGTTTGTCCGCGACGGTGTCCAACTCCGAGGAGTTCGGCCGCTGGCTGTCCACGGTGCGCGGGCACACGGACGTCATTGTCACGGATCTGCGCCCGGTTCCGCTGCATCAGCACATGCTGGTGGGAAACCGGCTCTATCCGCTTTTCGAGGCGAAGTCGGACAAGGTCAATCAGGACCTGTTGGAGGCGTGCCGTCGTGCCGAGTTCGGCTACGGCGACGCTGGGGCCAGGGAGCGCTACCAGTACAAAAAGCACAAGGGCGGTGGACGCTCGTATAGCTGGGGCGATAAGGGGCAGCGCAAGTTCCGCCCGCCGAAGCGCGGCGATGTTATCCGCATGCTCGGCTCCATGAACATGCTGCCCGCGATCGTTTTCATCTTCTCCCGCGCGGGCTGCGAAGGCGCGCTGGCGCAGGTCGGTGCTACGCGCGCAGAGCTCACTGACCGGGATGAGCAGGAGCGCATCGCCAAGATTATCGATGACGGTGTTGCACACATTCCGAAGGAAGATCTGCAGGTTCTCGGTTTCCTGCGCTGGCGCCGCATTCTCATCCGTGGTTTTGCGGCGCACCATGCGGGCATGCTGCCTGCGTTCCGGCACATTGTGGAAGAGCTCTTTAACGAAGGCCTGGTCAAGGTTGTCTTCGCCACCGAGACGCTTGCGCTGGGCATCAACATGCCTGCCCGCACGGTCGTGCTGGAGAAGCTGGTCAAGTTCAACGGCGAAGCACATGTGGATCTCACGCCGGGTCAGTACACGCAGATGACCGGTCGCGCTGGCCGCCGCGGTATCGACACTGTCGGCAATGCAGTGGTGCAGTGGGCCCCGGCAATGGATCCGAAGGCTGTCGCAGGGCTGGCATCTACGCGCACATACCCGCTGATTTCCACCTTCGCGCCGAGCTACAACATGAGCGTCAACCTCCTGCAGACGCTCGGTTACGACGGCTCGAAGCGCGTCATGGAGCGCTCATTCGCACAGTTCCAGGCGGATGGCGACATCGTCGGAGTCGCCGCCGAACTGTCCAAGGCAAAGCAAGAAGCCGCGGCCCTGCGTGCGGAACTGCTCGGCAGGGGAGCCGACGCGCACGCTGAAGGGGCGGAGGCTGAGGGGTCGTCGTCAAGCGAGGAAGGCAGTTCGCGTGACGACGAGCGCCTGACCCAGATGCTTGAATATCTGGATCTGCGCGCGAAGCTGACCCAGGAGGAGAAGAACGCCAAGCGCCGCAATATTGAAGACCGCCACACGGAAACAGTGACCGCGCTGCGCAGACTCCGTCGAGGCGAGGTTATTCCTCTGCCGAAGGGTAAGAAGGTGCAGCTGGCGGTCGTGTACCGAGAGGACCATTCGAAGTCGAATCCACGTCCCGGTGTCATCAGTGTCGGCGGGTTCGTGGGGCGTGTAGAGCCGCATATCTTCCCAGCGGCGCCGCAGACGGTCGGCGCGATTAAGCTGCCTCGGGATGCGGACCGGCATCCGCGACGTGCACTCGGAATTGTGCGCGCAGAGATTGGCCGCAAGGGGCTAAAGGGACCAAAGAGGCTGAAGCGTCGCACTGGTGGCAACTCGCCGGCGGTGAGGAAGTTGCGCCAGGAGCTGCGCGAGCATCCGCTACATGGCGATCCTGCGGTGGAGACGATGGCTCGTCACGCCGATACGCTGCGGCAGGCCGAGGCGCATGTGGCCAAGCTGCAAAAGCGCGTCGATTCCGCCTCGGATACATTGGCGCGCACATTCGACCGCATGCTGCAGTTGCTAACACAAATGGACTACGTGGAATGGCGGGAGGGCGCGGAGCCGACAATTACCGAGGAAGGCCTGCGGCTGGCGCAGATTCACAACGGCTCGGATTTGCTGGTGGCCACGTGTCTGCGCCGCGGTATTTGGGATGACCTGGACCCCGCGGAACTGGCCGGTGCGGTGTCGAGCTTGGTCTTTGAAAACCGCAAGGCCAGTCAAGGCAGTGACGAGGTGCCTACCGAGCCGCTGGCCAAGGCGCTGGGGAACACCTACCGCATCTGGGAGGAACTGTCGGAGGATGAGCGCCGTTACCGGCTGCCGGTAACGGACTTGCCGGATATGGCTTTTGCTACGGCAATTCATCAGTGGACTGCGGGTGCACCGCTGGGGTACTGCCTGCAAGCCGCCGCCGAGAGTGGCGCGGAGCTGACTCCAGGTGACTTTGTCCGCTGGTGCCGTCAGGTCATTGACCTGCTGCAGCAGATCAAGAAGACGGGCTACTCCACGGACATTCGCGACAAGTCCGCCGAGGCTATTCAGGCAATTCGCAGGGGCGTAGTGGCGCTGAACAATTAGTTGCCGGTTACGTTGGTCAGCCGAAGCCTCGTCGCCCCGAGGCCACTCAACCGGCGACGGGCACAGGCCGACGGGTACAGTTGGCAACTATGAGCAACGGTATCTTTAGCTTTGACATCTATCAGCAGCGTCTGGATCGCACTGCGGAGCTACTCCGCAGCCGCGATGCGGACGCTGCAGTCTTTGGAACCGGCGCTGACCTGCAGTATCTCATTGGTTCTGCGGTCACTTCGCATGAACGCCTGACCGCGCTGGTGGTCACTGCATCCGGCACCACCACGTTGGTACTGCCCGCCGTGGAGCGCGGGGATCTGCCGCTGTGTGCAATCGGTGATCTCAACGCCGATGTGGTGTTGTGGG
This sequence comes from Corynebacterium sp. LK31, assembly GCF_014335015.1. NCBI lineage: Bacteria > Bacillati > Actinomycetota > Actinomycetes > Mycobacteriales > Corynebacteriaceae > Corynebacterium > Corynebacterium sp. LK31. Next base: position 524,632 of record NZ_PDGW01000011.1, read on the forward strand.
AAGACGGAGAGAATCCGCACCGCATTGTCGCCGACTTGGTGGGCCACGTGGGCACCCTCGCAGTGGGAGCCTCTTTGACCGCTGACCACTTGATTCCTATCCAGGATCTCACCGGAGCCAAGACTGTGTTGGCCGGAGACCTTCTGAAGGAACTGTTCATGCGCAAGGACGCCGCTGAGATTGATCAGTTGCGCGAGGCCGGCGCCGCTATTGACCGCGTTCACGCTCGAGTGCCGGGCATGCTGCGCGCAGGTCGCACTGAGAGCGAGGTCGCCGACGAGATCTCGGCTGCCATCCTGGAGGAGGGGCACGTCGCCATTGACTTCGTCATTGTCGGCTCCGCTGAAAATGGCGCGAATCCGCACCACGATTTCTCCGACCGCGTCATCGAGGAAGGTGACGTGGTGGTCGTCGATATCGGAGGCACCTTGCCGCTTGGCTACCACTCCGATTGCACGCGCACCTATGTCGTCGGCAAGCCGGGGGAGAAGGAAGCTGCAGCGTGGGCGGCTCTGCGCAAGGCGCAGGAAGCTGCCGTGGCGGCGGTGCGCCCCGGTGTGACGGCTGCAGAGATCGATGCGATTGCGCGTAATAGCCTCACCGCTGCGGGCTACGGCGAGTACTTCATTCACCGCACTGGTCATGGCATTGGCCTGTCCACGCATGAAGAGCCGTTCATTATGGCTGGCAATGAGCTCAAGCTCGAGCCTGGCATGGCGTTTTCGGTGGAGCCGGGTGTGTACCTGCCGGGTGAGTTCGGTATGCGGCTGGAAGACATCATCGTTGTCACCGAAGACGGCGGAGAATCGGTCAATAATGGTCCGCACGATTTAATTACCGTCTAATCGAGGTTTAGAGGAAAGGTATTTTCTAGCGCATGGGACACGTACTCGTTCTTGGTGCCACCAGCGAGATCGGCGGGGAAGTTGCCGCGCGACTGGCCAACCACAACACCTTCACGCTCGCTGCGCGCCGCACTGAGGCGCTCGACGGCATTGCCGGTCGGCTCATCGACTCCGGTGCCGTCGCGGTGCACCGCATCCACTTTGATGCCGATGACATCGCGGCACACCGCCAGTTCGTCGAGCACGCCTGGCAGCACGGTCCCATCGACACGGTGATTGTCGCGTTCGGTATCCTCGGTGATCAACGGAAGTGTGAGGAGTCCGGCGAGGCTGCTGCGGCAGTCATTCATACCGACTTCACAGCACAGGCATCGATTCTCACTGAGATTGTCGCGCGCATGGAGTCCGACATCGCCTCCGGCACGCTGCCTGTGCGCGATAAGGTCGCGGGCCGCATCATGGCCTTTTCCTCTATCGCAGGTGCCCGCGTGCGCCGCGCCAACTACGTCTACGGTTCGGCGAAGGCCGGTCTCGATGGTTTCCTCCAGGGCATGCAGGACCGCCTGCGCGGGAGCCATATTCAGCTGACGATTGTCCGGCCGGGCTTCGTCATCGGCCGCATGACCGAAGGCATGAAGCCAGCGCCGATGTCCTCGCGCCCCGCCGAGGTCGCGGAGGCCGCCGTCACTGCTTTCGACGGTCGGAAGCCCCACGTCTGGGTGCCACGGAAACTGGCGTTGCTCGCACGCGCCACACATCTGACTCCGCGCTGGATTTGGCGGAAGATGCCCCGATGAGCCCAAAGCTTCGCGTCGTCGGCATCGGCTGCGACGGGTACCCTGGCCTATCCGCCCGCGCTGTCGAGGCGTTGTCGTCGGCTCGCCGCATCATTGGCTCTCCCCGTCAGCTCCATTTGCTTGCCGACGTCAACCTGGACGCCGACCTCTCACCTTGGCCAGGTGGCTTCTGGAAGGATTGGCGGGCCACCCTGGCAGATATTGACCCCGCAGTCGATGTCATCCTCGCCAGTGGCGATCCCATGTTCCACGGTGTCGGCGTGTCCCTGGTCCGGGAGCTCGGCCGTGGCGCCGTGGAGGTTATTCCAGCGCCATCGTCAGCCTCATTGGCCTGCGCTTACCTCGGCTGGCCCTTGCATGACACTCCGGTGATTTCGCTGGTGACAGGCGAGCCGGGGCTACCTGGTGCCGCGCGTGTCGTACCGGTAGCGGATTCACTACGGCCCTTCCTGGTGCTGTGCCGAAACGCGGACTCAGTGAAAGAGGTCGCTACGGTTTTAGCCGACCGCCCAGACACCAAGCTCACCGCGCTGACCAATCTCGGCGGCACGGAAGCTACAGGGCTGCCGGAGTCCGTTGCCGCAGGCACGGTGGCGAACCCACCAGTTCCAGCTGGCAACCTCACGGTGCTGGCGGTGGAGCCGTCGGGAAGCGCGCGCGGCTGGCTGCGCGACGGTGACTTTGATTCAGATGGCCAGCTGACGAAGGCGCCGATTCGCCAAATGACGGTCGCTGCGTTGGATCCGCGGCCGGGAGCGCTGCTGTGGGATGTCGGCGGTGGCACGGGGTCGATTGGCATTGAGTGGGCTCGGCACGGCGGACGTGCGGAAATTTTCGAGCGCGATGCTGTTCGTGCAGAGCGAATTGCTAAGAATGTGGCGGCTCTGTCTGGCAATGTGACCGTCCACCGCGGAGCGGCACCAGCGGTGTTGGCGGACTCGAATCTTCGCCCAGATGCCATTTTCATCGGCGGAGGTCTCACTGCTGACGGAATGATTGAAACCTGTTGGCAACGCCTTGCCCCGGGAGGCACCATCGTCGCAAACACCGTGACGCTGGAGTCGGAGGCTCTGCTGTGGCAGGCGCGTCGCGACTATGGCGGGGATGTCACCCGGCTTTCCGTGGAGCGCGCAGGTGCAGTCGGCAGTTTCACTGCGTGGCGCCCTACGTTGCCGGTGGTGCAGTGGGTGGCGGAGAAGCCAGTAGAGCCTGCGCTACCATAGACGTAATTTCTCTGTCTAGAAAATATTGAGGACTCTGTAACTCACAATGACTGTGTATTTCATCGGTGCAGGCCCGGGGGCAGCGGATTTGCTGACGCTGCGCGCGGACCGGCTTATTCGTTCCTGCCCAGTGTGCCTTTACGCGGGATCGATTGTCCCGCCTGAGGTGCTGGAACACTGCCCCGAAGGCGCAGAGATCATCAACACCGCGCGAATGCCGCTGGATACCATCATCGAAACCATTCAGGCAGCGCATGCGGCGGGCAAGGATGTCGCACGCCTGCAGTCCGGCGACCCGTCGGTGTGGTCGGCGCTGGCAGAACAGGTCCGTCGTCTCAGCGAGCTCGGCATTGACTACGAAATCGTTCCGGGTGTGCCGGCATTTTCCGCGGCGGCGGCCGCTCTGGGCCACGAGCTCACGGTGCCAACTGTTGGCCAGTCGGTGGTGCTGACTCGTATCTCCGGGCGCGCTTCCAAGATGCCGGAGGGCGAGACCCTGGAGAACTTCGGCCGCACGGGCGCAACTCTGTGCATTCACTTGGCCGCCCACGACATCGATCGTGTGGTCGAGGAGCTCACCCCGCATTATGGTGAGCACGGTCCGGTGGCAGTCGTGGCTTTCGCATCCCGTCCGGAACAGGTTATTCTCCGCGGCACGCTGTCTGATATCGCGCAGCAGGTCAAGGATGCAGGTGTGACTCGTACGGCTGTCATCATTGTCGGCAAGGTGCTCACCGCCGAGGCGTTCCCGGATAGCTACCTCTACAGCGATGATCGTCCACGCGATGAACACGGACGGACCATTCCATGCGTGCACTAATTCTGGGTGGAACTGCTGAAGCCCGCGCCCTGGCCAAGCGCTTAGTGGGCGAGGGCTGGTTTGTCACCTCTTCACTGGCCGGTCGCGTTTCTAACCCGAAGCTGCCCGTCGGCAATGTCCGCATTGGCGGTTTTGGCGGTCCCGCAGGACTGACTCGGTGGCTCATCTCCGATGCCACTGAAGTCATCATCGATGCCACGCATCCGTATGCAGAACAGATCAGCGAATCTGCTGCTGAAGCTGCCCGCGCCACCGGTATTCCGCTTGTTGCGCTGCATCGCCCTGCGTGGGAGAAGCAGCCAGGAGACAACTGGATTGAGGTGTCCTCCATGCAGGAGGCCGCGGACGTTGTTGCCGACCGTTTCTACAGCCCGTTTCTCACTATTGGCCGTCAGCAGCTTGCTCCATTTACCGGTGACTCCAACGGCCGTTACCTCATTCGCTGCGTGGAACAGCCCGCGCCGCCGCTGCCGAAGAATCGGAAGATTATTCTCAGCCGTGGGCCTTACGACGTCGCAGCGGAGCGCAAGCTCATGCGGGATTACGCCGTGGACTGCGTGGTAACCAAAAACTCCGGTGGTGCTGCTACTTACGCCAAGATTGAGGCAGCCCGCGACCTGAAGAAGCCGGTCGTTATCGTGCAGCGCCCACAGCTGCCCGGCGCGGATATCGCCACCGTCGCCACAACGGTGGATGAGGCGTACAACGCCGTCATCCGCCGGGCATAGCGGCTAATTCTGGTGTGAACTAACTTACCGCACAGGCTGCCACTCTGTTTGCTCAGTGGGGACCTGCTCGATTCCACCAGAAGGACTCAATATCAGCCATGCGATAAACATAGCGATTGTCAGGATAACAGAAATTAATGTGAAAGTAATCCATCGTCGACGATATTCATCCTCGGCTTTTTTGGCCTCGAACAGACCATAAATTCCAGTTAGAAATGGAATTGGAAACGCGATATAGACCCCCGCCACAAAAAGAATGACTGCAAGAATCTGAAATCCCCAGTCAATCAATCCCGGCACTCTTTTATTATTAGCACCTTTCGCTTGCATTATATTCTCCAGATGGTCGAATAGTCGCTGAGATACAGACCGTCCTTTGACCTGCCCCAATGCCGTCAACCACAATGGACTGCTCAAAGTTCTCCGAAGTTCGCACGAACCAACCTGCCCCTACAGCATACGAAGCTGGATTCGAGGCCGAACCCCTATACGACCATGTAGGAGTACTGGTTTCCCCACCGTGATCAAGAACTTTGACATTCTTAATCTTTTTACCTGGGGTTCCGCAGATTTCAACAGTCTGCCAGTAAGTGTATAGGGTGTTACCCATAACAGCCTTTTGCTCAAACCGGGCACCATCCTTTCGGCAGTAGTCAGCCCCGCCCTGCGCAAAAAGCTTCGTTGAAAGATTCGACGGCTGTGGCAATCGTTTTACAATCAACTCACCCGGAGTTGTATAGGCTCGCAGAAGGCTTCTTTGGTGGTTATCCAACTCCGCCATCGAAAGGCGACCTTCATCAATCGCCCTATAAAGTGATTCAGCCTGAGCTGCCACGGGACGTGCAGATTCCTCAGCGCTAGCAACGGGTGAAAAGATGATACCCGCTAAAATAAGGGCAGATTCCAATAAAAGAACTTTTTTTCCCTATCACCTAAACCTCCTTTTATGTCGGTGATCGCCCCGAGCATAACACTGTAAATGAGCTATGCTCAGAAATATCATCCGATTAAATAAGCAATCTCCGCCAAGAAAGGGGTAGACAAAAGTGGTAGGCATTTGGGCCAAACGAACCATATTTGCAACTGAACACTAAATCTCGATTCAGCAATATCACTTTTCAAATTGCCGCGGCCAGCGTAAATAATCTTCCTTTCAATTCACGCTCCGGTATTTAATAGCGACAATGTGCGCTGGAAAACCCCAAAACTAACGCAGCAACTCGCCAGTTCCGCTGGTGCCGCCCTCACCGTAGTGGCGTGCGGTGTAGACCCGAGTGGTCTTGCCGGCACGATACGCCTTCGTCGACGACGAACCGATAATCACCATGGTTCGCATATCGACGACATCCGGATCGAACTCCGCCAACGTGGTCACGGTAACGTTTTCCTGCTCCGAGCCAACTGCCCGTGCCACAATCACAGGCGTTGTCGGTTCGCGGTACTCCATGGCCAATGCGCGTAGCTCTCGAATCTGCCATCTCCGCGACTTGGATGCCGGGTTGTAGACAGCAAATGCCATGTCTGCTCCGGCTACGGCACGCACTCGCTTAACGACGACCTCCCAGGGCTTCAACCTGTCGGAGAGACTGAGCATCGCAAAGTCATGGCCAAGGGGAGCGCCCACTCGACTTGCGACAGCCTGAGCCGCAGTCATGCCTGGCACGACTCGAACTGGAATGTCTCGCCACATATCGTCATCAGCGACTTCCAGCACTGCGGCCGCCATAGCGAAGACCCCCGGGTCACCGGAACTGACCACCGCAACTCGACCCCCACGCTTGGCGATATCCAGCGCCATAGTGGCTCGCTCTGCCTCTACGCGGTTGTCTGAGAGGTGGCGGCGTTGCCCGGCGCGCTCAGGAACCCGGTTGATGTAGGTGGAGTAGCCCACCAGATCCGTGGCTCGGGCCAGTTCCTCGGTGACTTCTGGGGTGGTCCAGCGCTCCGCACCCGGGCCTAGGCCGACAACGACGACTTCACCAACTGCTGGGGCAGCCGACTCAGTCGCCGTATCGGTGACTGTATCGCTCGCCGCATCATTAGCTGGCTCAGGCGCCCCAGAAACACTCCGTTCAGTTCCGTAGACAGCGGAAGGCACGACGGCTACTGCGAAGTACGGAACTTTCTCCGGGTCTGCATCGGCCAGCGGGTAGCTGGTGTGCTCATTCATGGTTGCTCGCTCGACAACGTAGGCGCGCTCGAGCATGCCTGCGGACTGCAACGCTGTACGAACCTTCTCAACGTTTTTCCCCAGCTTCATAATGACTACACAGTCTGAGGCGTCAAGAACCGCAGCGATGCGCTCGGAATCAGCGGTGGCGGGAACAACGCTGACGATTTCGGTAGCCTCGCCGAGCGGCTGACCAATCTCTGCTGCCGCCGCAGTAATGCTGGCCACTCCAGGGACAATCTCAGTGGGAAAGTCCTCGCTGAGGGCGTGATGCAGATGCTGGTACGAGCTATAGAGCATCGGGTCACCGAGCGAAAGAACTGCAACACTTCGTCCCTCGGCCAAGTGCTTGTGCAGGCGAGCAGTGGCCTCTGCATAGAAACCGGCGAGCTGCTCGCGGTAGTCGACTGGGCGCCCGGTGGTCACCGGGTATTGCAATTGCTCTTCCACGGCAGCGTCGTCACGCGCGTCAATCAGTTCGGCGGCGATTGAGCGCGCCGTGGAACGTCCGTGAGTTCCGGCATGGTAGGCGATGACATCGGCTGTGCGGATGATGTCGGCACCGCGAAGTGTAATGAGACCTGCGTCGCCGGGGCCGAGTCCGACGCCGTAGAGATGACCAGGCTGAGCACTGTAGGAGCCGGACATGGTTTAGAGAATCTCCTTTGCGGTGGCGATGGCATTGAGGGCAGCACAGGTGATAGCCGAGCCGCCGCGGCGACCGGTGACGGTGATGTACTTCAGCTCCGGGTTGTCGGCACCGGAGTCGATAGTGGCCTGCTTGGATTCCGCGGCACCGACGAAGCCCACTGGCATGGCCAAAATGGCAGCGGGCATGGGGAAGGAGCCCTCATTAATGCGGTTGAGCAGGTGGAAGAGGGCGGTGGGAGCGTTGCCGATGGCGACAACCGCGCCCTCTAGGCGTGGCTTCCACAGCTCCACGGCGGCAGCAGTGCGCGTGGTGCCGAGTTCTTGAGCCAGCTTGGGGACGCGCTCATCACGCAGCAGGCAGATGACCTCGTTGTCAGCAGGTAAGCGCTTGCGGGTAATACCCGAGGCGATCATGTTGACATCGGTGAAGATAGGAGCGCCTTCCTCGAGAGCCTGGCGAGCTGCGCGCACAGCTCCCGTGGAAAAGACGATGTCCTTGGCCAGGTCGGTCTGACCTGCTGCGTGAATCATTCTGACAGCGACGGTTTCCTCATCGGCATCGAAGCGGGAAAGATCGCTTTCTTCGCGAATGATGGCAAACGAGTTACGGTAAATATCCGCACCGTCGGTGTTGTACTCAAAGCGCTTCATAGGCTTAAAGCCTAGTCCACAGCAGTGACTTCGTATTCTCCGTCCCCGGTGGCGAGATAGTCGAAGTAACCGCCCTTGGGCTTGCCGCAGCGACGCTCACAACCGGAGAAGTGCACGCGCCCCTCGGGCAGTCGGCCATCGGCAATTGCGTGAGAAGCATCGCCGCGGGTGTCAGCCAGAGACTTTTTGCAGCCGGGGCGTCCGGTGCAGGCGCTGACGCGCAGCCAGGTGGACTTCCGGTCGAAGATCAGGCCATTGGGCGCCAATACCTTGACGACCTGTTCGGCAACTTCCTCTTCCAAATCGTGCAGAATCAGCGAGTACCACGGAGTGACGTGCACAGGAACTTGCGTATGCGAAATCGCACGGGCCAGACGCGCCGGGAGGACGCCAAAGCGCAGGCCAGCGGCCAGGCTAACCAGGCCATCCGGCTGGTCAATCCAACCGATCTGGCGGGACAGCCCGGCGGTGGCATCAAAGCTCTCAGCCGGGGTCGGCTCCTGGCGACGGACTCGGGCGCCCAATTCCTCGATTATCGCATCGGCAATGCGCTCGGCCGCATTGGCTTCCGCGATGCGCCAGGCTGAACCACGGCTGTCATTCCACACCTTCGCTGTGGTGATGAGAGCCTCCACGACGTCGTCACGCGAGACGACAATCCCCGAGGTCGCGCCGCCAATGATGAGTTCAAACGTGTTCTCATCATGGGCGACAACGCCGAAGTCGGGGCGCTCACCGAGCACGTCACCGCGGCCGTCGTCGAAAGCCATGAGTGTGCGACCTGGCAGTGTTGCCAGCGACGGCTCCGCGATGAGAGCCTTGTCGAACTCTTGAACCAGGTCACGCACATCAGCTTTACCGCCGACGCGACCGGACAGCGGCGACTGAAGAACGTTGCGTACGCGGTCGTGGCTGGTGGAGGGAACCAGCTTCTCTTCTTCCGCGGCATCGGCGAATGCGCCGGTGTTGGTGATGCCACGGATCTGAACATTGCCGCGGGAAGTGAAGTGAATATCACCGTCGCCGAAATTCTCGGCCAAATCGGCGAGTACGGCGAAGCCCGGCGCGGGAAGAAAGCCTCCGGGGAAGCGCAGACGACCAATTGCGCCATCAGCTGCGATATGAACCTTGCGGCTGCCGGGGCAGCCGTCCTGACGAGTGCGGGTTCCTTGATCAGATGCAGTCATACTCTCAAGAATACGCAAACACACACAGAGCTGAGCCCCCGAAAACAGGGGCACATTATCCGACTCCTTTCCAGCCCAACGAAACCCTTCTGAAGTGGAGTTTTGATACCCCTCCGCGAAAAACATACAAATTCTTCACTGAAAATCCACCGATCTACCTTTTTAAAACCTTATTGTTTTCATAACCTAACTTCCTCTGAATTAAGGGAAGTTTTCATTGGGTTTTCAATCTGGGGTTATTCAGGAGATTTCATGCCACATCACGACGCTGAAGCACTCACGCACGAGGCACACGACACCGTCGGCACCGGCCGTGCCTCGACACAGACACGCTCTGCTTCACGACGAAACCGTCGCACCATCCGAACGGGAATCGGGGTAGCGCTAGCAGGTCTTATGACCATCGGCCTGGCTACACCTGCAAACGCACAGCCACTAAACATCCCAGGCCTATCGGATAGTGGGCTGGCGGATAAGGTGTCGTCGTCAAGCGCAAACCGCGAACTGCCTGGTTTCGGCCATGTACCGAACCCGAATATGGAAAGGCTACTCGGCATCGAGAAAGACGATGAGGAGTCTGACAGCGAGGACGCAGGTAGGCAGCTGACCCCGGAACAGGCACGCGTGGCCGCAGCCTCGCCGCTGAATTCTCTGCCGCTGACCCCGTCGCGCACGGCAAATGCCGGCACGCTGGTCAGCAGCGAGGATGCCGAGATGATGGTGAACGACAAGCTGTGGAATGTGGATGCCAAGCGTATTCACTACAACTCCACGGATTCCCTCGGCAATCCCAGTGTGGACACAGCCCTTGTGGTGACTCCGAAGACGGAGTGGAAGGGCAGCGGTCCGCGTCCGGTCGTCGCAATCGCGCCGGGCACGCAGGGTGGCGCGGAAAAATGCGACCCATCAATCTCCTCACAGACCGGCCTAAAGATTGAGTTCGGTCCGTTGGACATTATTGCTCCATACGAGACGATCCCGATGGTCGCGAACTTGAAGCGAGGCGCGACTGTGGTGATGATCGACCACCACCGCAATTCCCAGGGTAACCAGGACTACGTCGACAACATCGCCTCGGCACAGTCGCTGTTTGATGCCGTGTCTGCCTCACACGAGCTCGGCGTGGACAAAAATGCGCCCGTGGGAGTTTATGGCTACTCCCAGGGTGGCTCCGCAGCCGCTGCAGCCGCTGAGCGTGCAGGTGTCTACGCTCCAGAGCTCAACGTCGCCGCATCTGCCGCCGGCGGCCCGCCGTCCGATCTCGCAAACGTCCTCGACCAGATTGATGGCACTACGCTGACCGCCGCGATTGCACTGGCAATCAATTCTGTCCTGGATAAGGATCCGGAGCTGCGCCGAGTCCTCAAGGAAGAAATCAGCCCCGAAGGCAAAGAACTGCTGGACAACGTGGGCAACTACTGCGCGGGTGGCTTGGGTTTCCATCACTCGTTTGAAACCACTGACCAGTACACGACTAGCGGTGAGTCACTCAGCGAGATGATTAAGCGCTACGAGCCGGTACAGAAGGAACTCGCACGCCAGCGCGTCGGCAACTTCGTCCCAAATGCGCCGGTGTACCTCTACTCGGGTGAGCATGATGACATCATCCCCATCAACCAGGTTCGCAAGCTGCGCGATTCCTGGCTGAATCTCGGCTTCACCGACCTGGAGTACGTCGAAAACACGACTTCACCGGTGCTACCGAAGACGGGCATTAACCATATCGTTCCGATGCTCGCGGAACTGACTAATGCCACCGACTTCCTCTGGTCCCACTTCCCAGATCAGCCGGCGGAGCAGTCGCTGGAACTCTAGCAATAGCCCCTGCAGTAGAGTGATGGAGAAATCCACTGCCATGCCGCTGACGAGAAGCTCGGTGAAAATCCGCACGGTCGCGCCACTGTCACAGTCAGACCTCGTCATCGGTTAGAAGGCAGACTCCCGCCGACCGGGGACGCGTTGCTCCCCAGGAAGTGAATGACTACACCGTGATTCTGCTGCTGTCGACCTCGGATACCGACCTTCTGTCCGCCCGCGCGGCCGCTCAGGCCAACCCGGAGGTGTCCTACCGTTGGGCAAACCCGGCGCGTCTGCTCGACGATGATTTGCCCACGCTTGCCGACGGCGCCGATGTCGTCATCATCCGACTTCTCGGTGGCCGCCGCGCCTGGGAATCCGGCATCGACTACTTTGTGAACTCCGGTATTCCCACCGTCCTCGTCTCCGGTGAGCAGGCACCCGATGCCGAACTCACCGAGTATTCGACAGTTCCCGCAAACGTCGCCACGCAAACGCACATTTACCTGGCGGAAGGCGGCGCAAAGAACCTCGCACAGCTGCACAATTTCCTGTCGGACACACTGCTTCTGACCGGTCTTGGCTTTGAAGAGCCCACTCGCATGCCGGCCTGGGGTTTCCTGGAGCGCGACTCCAAGGTGGCCACGGAAGATTCCCGCGGCACCGTCGGCATTATTTACTACCGCGCCCAGCACCTGGCGGGAAATACGCACTACATTGAGGCGCTTGCTGACGCGGTCGAGGCTCGCGGCTACGTCGCCAAGCCTATCTTCGCCGCGTCCCTGCGCACCGCCAGCGATGAACTGCTGGCAGAGCTAGCTTCCTGCGACGCGCTCATCACCACGGTGCTCGCCGCTGGCGGCAACCGCCCGGCACTCGCGCAGGCCGGCCAGGACGATGACGGCTGGGATGTCGCCGCACTCGCAGACCTGAACATTCCCATCATCCAGGGTTTGGCCCTGACTTCGTCCAAGGCGGCATGGGAGGACAACGACGAAGGTCTGTCGCCGCTGGACGTCGCAACACAGGTCGCCGTCCCCGAATTCGACGGCCGCATCATCTCGGTCGCGTTCTCGTTTAAGGAAATCGACTCCGACGAGCTCATTTCCTACGTCCCGGATCTCGAGCGTTGCGACCGCCTGGCCGGCATCGCCACCCGTTACGCCGCGCTCCGCCACATCAACAACGCTGACAAGCGCGTCGCCGTCATGCTCTCTGCGTACCCGACCAAGCACGCCCGCATCGGCAACGCTGTCGGTCTGGACACACCAGCATCCACGTTGAAGGTGCTGCACGCGCTTGCCGACGCCGGATACAACCTCGGCGACACCACCAAAATCCCCGGATATGCCACCGCCGAGAATGGTGCCGATGAACCAGATGCGTTCATGCACGCCATCATCGAGGCCGGCGGCCAAGACCCGGACTGGCTGACCGAAGAGGTTATGGAGGCAGCCGAACTCCGCCTGCCCGCTGCCACCTACGAGAAGTTCTTCGCTACCTTGCCGGAAGAACTTCGCTCCGACATGCAGGACAAGTGGGGTGCCGCGCCGGGCACCCTGTACGTCCACCCGGATACCCAGGACATCTACATTGCGGGCCTGACCTTCGGAAATGTCGTGGTCATGGTGCAGCCACCGCGCGGTTTCGGTGACAACCCGGTGGGTATCTACCACGACCCGGATCTGCCGCCGACGCACCATTACCTGGCCTGCTACCGCTTCCTGTCGCTGTCGCAGGCGCAGGGCGGTTTCGGCGCTGATGCCGTGGTTCACATGGGCAAGCACGGCAACCTGGAGTGGCTGCCGGGCAAGACCGTCGGCCTTTCCGCTTCCTGCGGCCCGGATGCTGCCATCGGCGAGCTGCCAATGATCTACCCCTTCTTGGTCAACGACCCGGGCGAAGGCACACAGGCCAAACGCCGTGCTCACGCCACTCTGGTCGACCACCTCATTCCGCCGATGGCCCGCGCCGAATCCTACGGCGACATCACCCGTCTGGAACAGCTTCTCGACGAGCACCAGAACATCTCCGCCATGGACCCGGCCAAGCTGCCGGCCATCCGCCAGGAGATTTGGACGCTGCTGACCGCCGCGAAGATGGACCGCGACCTCGGCTGGGACGAGCGCCCGGACGAGGAGGTCTTCGATGACATGCTCATGCATGTCGACGGCTGGCTCTGCGAGATTAAGGACGTCGCCATCCGCGGTGGCCTCCACGTGCTCAGCCAGGCACCGGAAGATGAATCCCTAATCGGCACTGTGACCACCATGTTGCGCGCCCGCCAGCTGTGGGGCGGCAAGCAGACCCTGCCGGGCCTGCGCGAAGCTCTCGGCCTGGCCGAGGACGGCACCGATGAACGCCACGCTGTGGACTCTATCGATGCACTGGCTACGGCGCTGGTAACCGCCGTGGTGAAGAATCCCGACCAACCGGTGACACAGATCGCGGCTGATGTGCTCGGCTCCGAGGAATTTGCCGATATCGCGGCACCAAACGGCCTCGACCAGGTCGTCGAGCTGCTGCAGTTCACCCGCGACGAAATTCTCCCGCGCCTGGCTGCTACCAGCGAGGAGATCCCACGCATTCTTTCTGCTCTCGATGGCGAATTCGTCCCGGCTGGCCCCTCCGGCTCACCGTTGCGTGGCCTGGTCAACGTGCTGCCGACTGCCCGCAACTTCTACTCGGTTGACCCCAAGGCGGTGCCGTCGCGCCTGGCTTGGGAAACCGGTGTTAACCTCGCCGATGGCCTGATTGAGCGCTACCGCGCCGACCACGGTGAGTACCCCAAGTCGGTTGGTCTGTCGGTGTGGGGCACTTCCGCCATGCGTACCTCGGGCGATGACATCGCCGAGGTGCTCGCGTTGATTGGTGTGCATCCGGTGTGGGATGACGCATCTCGCCGTATTGTCGGCCTTGAGCCGATTCCGCTGGAGGAGCTGGGCCGCCCGCGCATTGACGTGACCGTCCGTATTTCCGGCTTCTTCCGTGATGCGTTTCCGCATGTTATCGACCTTTTGGATGATGCGTTTCAGCTCGTCGTCAAGCTTGATGAATCCGATGAGGACAACTACGTGCGCGCCCATGCGAAGGCCGACCAGCAGGAGCGCCCGCGTCGCATCTTCGGTTCCAAGCCGGGCACCTATGGAGCTGGCCTGCTGCAGCTGATCGATTCCGGTTCCTGGCGCGATGACGCGGACCTGGCAAAGGTCTACACGACCTGGGGTGGCTACGCCTATGGCCGCGGTGTCGATGGGGAAGAGGCAGCTGACGACATGAAGACGGCCTACCGCCGTATTCAGGTTGCCGCGAAGAATGCCGATACCCGCGAGCACGATATCGCCGACTCCGATGACTACTTCCAGTTCCACGGCGGCATGATCGCCACGGTCCGCGCACTGACGGGTTCCGCTCCGGAGGCCTATGTGGGCGATTCCACCCGCCCGGACGCCGTGCGCACCCGCACCCTGCACGAGGAGACGCGACGCGTCTTCCGTGCCCGCGTGGTCAACCCACGCTGGATGCAGGCAATGCGTAACCACGGCTACAAGGGCGCCTTCGAAATGGCCGCAACCGTCGACTACCTCTTCGGTTACGACGCGACGGCGCAGGTCATGGATGACTGGATGTACGAAACGCTTACCGACGAGTACGTTGCGAACCCGGAAAACCGCGAGTTCTTTGAACAGTCGAATCCGTGGGCTCTGCACGATATTTCCGAGCGCCTGATGGAGGCCGCCGAGCGCGGTATGTGGGAAAACCCCGACCAGGAACGCATGGATCTGCTGCGCCAGACCTACCTGGATACAGAGGGCGACTTGGAGGAGCGCGCTGACCGGTAGGCGACCGCTAGTCGTCGTCTAACCGGCCGATAGCCGTAACCACTTGCTCATCTAGTGGCGGTTACACTGGGGAACTATGAGCAAGTGGTTCACAATTATTTACCTCATCGCCGAGATTGCGGCCTTTATCGCACTTGGTGAATGGATTGGCTATGGCTGGACCGTCCTGCTGGTTCTGGGTCTATTCATTCTGGGATTGGTTTTCGCCGCCATCGAGTTCAAGCGCATCTACCAGAAGTTGCTGCTGGATACTTCTCGTACTCTTACTGAGTACGGACAGAAGCATCCGGAGGAGGCAATCAAGCGCTCGGCAAAGGGCGCGGGACACTTTGTGGCTGACTCGGCAATCCTGTTGGTTGGCTCTTGGCTGATTGCCCTGCCGGGCGTCGTCTCCACGGTTGTTGGTTTCCTCATGGTGCTACCGCCGACTCGCTGGCTGATTCGTAAGAGCGGATCGGTGGCGCTGCTCAACGGACTCCGCAACTTCAGTGACCGCAGCATGATGGTGGTCTCTCAGTACGGCATGAACCCGGGTGCTCCAGGAACTGGCGCTGGTGCTGGCGGTTTTTCGGGTTTCCCTGGATTCTCTGGTGGTTTCCCGGGTGCGGATGGCAAGGCCTTCCCACAGGATAAAATCGTCCCACCGGCACCGGACAACGCCTGGGATGATGACCAGGACGACAGCGACAAGCGCTAACTCAAAAACTCGCAAACGTAGAGAGTTCTCTTATACAAGTGCACACTAACCGCCAAGCGCGCTCCAGCGAGCACGGGAACGTCGCTCAGAAAGACGCTTCGAAAGACATTCTGGAGAATCCGAATCGCTGGCAGGCGCGCTTTCGCGCGCTTACCCCACTAAAGCAGCGCCTCGTTCTCGCCTTCATTGCAATCCTCGCTGGTGGATTGCAGTTCTTAAGCTATGCGCCCATGAGCTGGTGGTGGACGGCCTGGATCGGCCTCGCCCTGCTCATTTTTGCCTTCTTCTGCGCAGCCGATTGGAAATCCAGCGTAGTGGTGGGCTTCAGCTGGGCAACAGCGACGGCTCTTTTCTCACTGCCGTGGATCGGCTCCTTCGTCGGCATTGGCCCCTACGTGGCGCTCTCAATTGTGCTGGGACTGCTCGCAATTCCGGCGGCGCTTGCGATGTGGCTGATTGCCCAATCCAGTTTCCCCCTCGCGCTGAAGCTCCCTGGCATGGCCGCTGCGCTCGTGGCAGGGGAGGCGCTGCTAGCCCGCTGGCCTTTCGGAGGCTTCCCCTGGCTCCGCGTTGCCTGGGGGCAGGTCGACGGCCCGCTGGCCCCAGCAGTGGCAATCGGCAGCACTGCATTGGTCACTTTCCTCGCTGCTTGCGTTGGTGCGGGACTGGTCGCGCTCACGCTACGTTCCTATGCAACCTCCGCTGCGCTTTTGGTGGGAGCGTTATTCGTCGGCTGGGTTCTTCCTGCGTGGACCCAACCGCTGCCTGAGCCTACGGCCGCTGACAACACCCGTGTCGCGGTTATCCAGGGCAATGTTCCGCGCCTCGGTTTAGAGTTCAATGCCCAGCGCCGCGCAGTCCTGCAAAACCACGCCGATGCCACCAATGAGCTGGCCCGACGTGTCCACCAAGGTAAGGAAGAGCAGCCGGACATCGTCATCTGGCCCGAAAACTCCTCCGATGTCAGCCCGTTTACGGATGGGGAAGCGGCACGCATTATCGAAAACGCCGCGATGAATATTGGCGCTCCCATCGTGGTCGGCACCTTTACCTACACCAATGGGGTGCAAAACACCATGGTGGTCTGGGATCCGCAGACCGGCCCCGGCGACCAGCACGAGAAAATCTATCTCCAGCCCTTCGGCGAGACCATGCCATTCCGCGAACTGCTACGTCACTTTTCCGACATGGTCGCTCACGCCGGAGACATGACTCCGGGCAACGGCGATGCCGTGGTTACAACGCCAGGCACCGATGGTTTAAAGAAGGTCAATCTAGGCGTGGCCACCTGTTACGAAGTGGTCTTCGATGGTGCCTTCCGCAACGCAGTCAAACACGGCGCAACCATGCTGGCCACGCCCACAAATAACGCCACCTTCGGTTTCACCGACATGACCTACCAACAGCTGGCCATGAGCCGCATGCGAGCCATGGAGTTCCAACGCTCCACGGCCGTCGCCGCAACCAGCGGTGTGAGCGCGATTGTGGATGCGCACGGAGACGTCGTAAAGCGGAGCAAAATCTTCGAGCAGAAGGTACTCACTGAAACTCTGCCTCAGTACGCCCACCTGACTTTTGCAGCCCGCTTCGGGACGTGGATTGAAGGTCTACTGACCGCATTCGGTATTCTTTGTGTGGTTGGTGCCGTCCTGCGTCGCCGTGGCGGAGATGCCAGGGCAGGCGCAGATGAAGTTGATGGCCGGGATACTGAGCAGAACATGCACTAAGGAGAATCACGAGTGACTGCCCTAAATGAGTCGACGCTGGTTGTCATTCCCACTTTCAACGAGCGGGAAAACCTGCCGGGCGTGATTGCACGCCTGCGCGCAGCGGAGCCTCGCGTCGACATTTTGGTTGTCGATGACTCTTCACCAGACGGCACCGGTGAGCTCGCCGATGAAATCGCTGCCGCTGACAAGTCGGACAACGGCGAAGAGCACATCTACGTCCTGCACCGCGAGGGCAAGGGCGGTCTCTGGGGTGCGTACCGCGCGGGCTTCGCTTGGGGTCTCGAGCGCGACTACGAGGTTCTCTGCGAGATGGATGCCGACGGCTCCCACGCACCAGAGCAGTTCCATCTGCTGCTGGAGAAGCTCGAGGACGGTGCCGATGTCGTCATCGGTTCCCGCTACATTCCGGGCGGCAAGACCGTCAACTGGCCAATGAGCCGTCAGGTTCTCTCCCGCGGCGGCAACCTCTACATCTCGCTGGCGCTCGGCGCGGGCATCTCGGATATCACCGCTGGCTACCGTGCTTATCGACGGGAAGTTCTCGAAACCCTTGACCTCGAGAACATTGGCAAGGCTGCGTACCTGTTCCAGACCGAGCTCGCTTTTGAGGCTGTACAGGCGGGCTTCTTGGTGGAGGAGGTTCCGATCACCTTTACTGAGCGCGAGTACGGCGAGTCCAAGATGGATGGCAGCTTTGTGAAGCAGTCTCTGCTGCAGGTCACCAAGTGGGGATTCAAGCACCGCTCGCAGCAGGTAAAAAACCTGGGGTCGGAGATTGGTCGCCTGGCTGGTCACGAGTTTAAGCAGCGATTCCGCAAGTAGGGCTAGGGCAGCCCCAAAGATTGCGGCCTACCTGTGTGGAGACGGGCTGCCTGTATGACTGCGGGCTGCCTGTATGAATGGGGGCTGCAAATGTGAAACTGTCTAAGTTTATGACAGTTTCAGGCCATTTTTCAGGCCATTTTTGTCATAAACGCAGTCAGTAACTCGGATCGGCCCGCCGCAGCCAGGCACCAACAAAAAACGGGCCCGAATAAGGAGCAAAACCTTATCCGGACCCATTTTGCAGCATGTAATTCACAGCTGCAGCGCCCTAAAGCTCACTAGCGCAAGCCAGCTCAAACCTTAAGCGTTCTTCTCTGCTTCTTCGGCTTCCTTCTGAGCCTTCAGCAGGCGAGCGGCGTTACGACGACGCTTGCGCAGCAAGTCAACACGCTCATCCAGCAGCACGTCGAGCTCCTCGATGGAGCGGCGCTCACGGAGCATGTCCCAGTGAGTCCTCGGCGGCTTCACCGGCTTGGCTTCAGTGCCTTCGCCTTCAACCAGCTCACCAATTTGGCCATTCTTGCACAGCCATTCACCTGGAATTTCCGCGTCATCCGCGAATGGGACCTCGAAGATCTCACCGGATTCAGTGCGGTAGCGGACCATCATTCGCGGCGCGAGGTCATGATCGCGATCGGTCTCATACGAAACGGCGCCCATGCGACTGCCACGAAGAACTCGATCTGCCATGTGGAACGTGCCCCCTTTGGTAGAAATACTAGACCACACATTATAACGCCTTAGTCAGCATTCATGCCATAATTGACTTCTGTGTCAGATCAAAAGCCGAGCACAACTACCGCCAATTGCCAGTGGTGTGGCCGCGAAATGGAGGTCGCTATCCGCGGTCGCCGTCGCAAGTTCTGCAGCCAAGCCTGCCGGCAGCGCGCGTATGAAAAACGCACTGGCGTAGCAAAAGGCGCTTCCAGGCCGATTGCCGAGCGAATCAATTCGGATCTCACGCTGAAGACCGCCACCGATGCCACGAGCAGGCCGGCGGGCGATGACGTCGTAAAGCGAATAGGGGACGGGCTCTTCGAAGTACGTTGTCTCGCCGAAGACTTGCGCACCGCGCTTGACGACGGCATGGAGACTGCCGTCCTGCAGGAGATTACGCAGGAATTGATTATGAAAACGCGTGAAGTGGAACGGTTTATCCCATAGCGGATTAAAAGGATAGGATGAGCACTATGAATTCTGGTGTCCGTAAGTCAATTATTACTTTGATAGCCGTTGCAGTTGTTGCGCTCGCAATTGTTATTGTGGGGCCAGTTTTGTATCGCGTTTTCACGCATGAAGGGGTGCGTACTGGGGATTTCGAGGCCACGGAGCTGCCTGCAGCAACGACTGATGCGAATGGCACCTGGAAGATTGTCGGTGGCGATAACTCACAGAACACCTCCGTTGGTTTTACTTTTAATGAGGTACTGCCGGGCAGCAGGCGGACGACGTCCGGTTCCACCCACGATGTCACCGGCGAGCTGAAGGTTGCTAACAACAATCTTGAGGACGCATCCGTTGTTGTTGATATGGCAACTCTGACTAGCGATATTGAACGTCGTGACATCAATGTCCGCAACAATATTTTCAGCGTTGAGCAGTACCCAGAAGCTAAGTTTGAGCTTGCAGAGCCGCTCGATATTTCAAGCATTCCAGATAACGGCCAATGGGCAAATATCGAGATTCCGGGACGCCTGACCATTCGCGGTGTCACCAATGATGTCACCGTGCCAATGAAGGCCGCTCGTACCGAAAACCTGGTTTTGCTGTCGGGCACTTTGCCAATCAACCGCCTGGATTACAACGTGCGCCTGCCACAGTTTGTAGCTGCATCTATCGAGGAGAACGGCGAACTCAATCTGCGCATTGTCGCAGAGAAGCAGGACGCGTAGGACGCGTAGGTTTCGCGGCTGGCAGACACAGCCATCTAAAGAGAATCGCAGTAGCGCTCTAAAGAGAATCGCAGTAGCGCTAATCCAAAGAGGCTTATAGCCAGCGAAAATACACCTCGATTCGTCACTGTGACGCAATAAAGCCATTTAGCCACACACCACAGAAGTCCTGCCAAAAACAATTTTGGTAGGCCAGTTGGGAGTCACAACGATATGAACACCTACGAAGCAATGTTGCTCGCACGAAAGGTGCGAATGGTACTTCTGATTATCTTCATTGCATTCGTGGCCTACAAGGGCGTGTGGTGGCTCGTGGCTGTCGGCATACTCCTGATTGGCATGACGCTATGGCAGAACAAGCGGCTGCGGGAAGAGATCGCCGTCCGCAACGCGGATGAGCTTGCAGCGAACGCCAAGGACAATGAGCAATAAATCCCGACGGCATAGATCAAGCGCCAAGATAGAACACGGCAGCAGAAAAAGCGGCGGCGAAAAAGGCGACAGTCCTGGAAATTCAGAAAACCCCAGGGCCAACCACTTTCATTATTTGTCCGATAATATACATTATGACATTTTGGCCTAAGGGTCCCGTCCTCCCCATTACCGCCGATGCGCCATTGCCGTCAGGTCTAAGGAATTTTTAGTAAGATTTCCCGCATGCCTGAACTCTCAGACACATCCAGCAGCTCAGACAGACCCAATACATCCGACACATCAGATAGATCTGGCTCGTCCGACGACCCAGAGCCTCGCGCCAACGTTGACGGGCTCTCTGTAGCCGCAGTAAGCGCAATCACCGCAGCAACCGCCGCAGCATCCTCAGCGAACGCAGCGAACACTTCAGGTGATGCCGCGTGATTGTATCCGCACTCATCGTCTTAGCGGTCTTTCTTTTCCTCGTTTTCGCCAACGCAATTTTCGTTGCTGTCGAGTTTTCCTACCTCACGGTTAATAGAAACGACGTCAAGAACGCCGCAAACGCCGGCTCAAGGTCCGCATATTTAGTAGACCGTGCTCTATCACGCACCTCTACTAACCTCTCCGGCGCACAGCTGGGAATTACGGTCACCAGCCTCGTCGCTGGTTTCCTGACCGGGCCTTCCCTCGGCGTCCTCCTCGAAGCCGCATTTGGTGGCACTAGCATCTCTCCCGCCACCGTCACTGCAATCAGCACTACGGGCGCTTTCATTATCGCGACCTTCACTCAAATGGTCTTTGGCGAACTCGTCCCCAAAAACTGGGCCATCGCCGAGCCCACTAAAGTCGCAAACCTCGTGGTCAGGCCACAGAATGCCTTCATGTTCGCATTCGGCTGGCTGGTCTGGCTACTCAACAGCGCGGCTAATTGGGTGCTAAAACGGCTCGGCTTCTCCCCTGAGGAAGAGGTCGCCAGTGCCAGGACGGCGGAGGAACTCCGTGCCGTCGTCACGCGCTCTAGCGATGAAGGAAAGATTAACCCGCAGACCGCCGAGTTGGTGGCGCGATCGATCGAGTTCGGCGAGCGCACGGCGGCTGATGTGATGACGCCACGCACACAGATCATCTTTATCGAAGATCAGAGCGTCGCAGAGATGCTGACGGTCGTCGCAGATTCCGGGCACGCCCGCTTCCCCGTCGTCGGCAACAGCGTCGACGACATTCGCGGCGTGGTGCACTACACCGATCTGCTCAGCGT
Organism: Corynebacterium sp. LK31; assembly: GCF_014335015.1. NCBI lineage: Bacteria > Bacillati > Actinomycetota > Actinomycetes > Mycobacteriales > Corynebacteriaceae > Corynebacterium > Corynebacterium sp. LK31. Next base: position 546,162 of record NZ_PDGW01000011.1, read on the forward strand.
GCCACACGCACAACGCTTGACGACGTCGGCTGCGAGCCTGGCCAAAGATGTACTCGTGGTGAACGACTCGACCACACTTGATCCGCTGATGCGTCAACTGCGTGAGGATGCATACCAGTTCGCAGTGGTTGTCGATGAGTACGGCGGCACGGACGGCATTGTGACGTTGGAGGATCTCGTCGAGGAAATCGTCGGTGAAATTGACGATGAACAAGACGATCGTTCGTTGCTCTACAGCCGGATTAGCCCCAATACGGTGATTGTTTCCGGTCTCATGCGCCCTGATGAGTTGGGAGAGATCCTAAACCTGGTCCTGCCGGAGGGCGAAGAATCCGACACTATTGGTGGATTTATCACCGAACGCTTGGATCGCATGCCTCGCTTCGGCGACACGATTACGGTCGAAGCCACCGACCACGAAAACCTCGATGAGGAGAACTTGCCTACCACCGCTGAAGTTGCTTTTCGAGTCGAGCGCATGGCGCGTCACCGCGTTGGCCGTATTCGTGTCCAGGTGGACCTCGCCGGCAACAAGGTCACGCGCACGGATGAAGGCGCTGACCAGGACGGCACCAGTCACAACCACGTCGAGCACAACAGCGAAAAGGAGGGCTAGAACATGCCACTACGTACTCTTATTTTGCTGTTGGCCCTCAATGCCTGGTTTGTCGCCGCTGAATTTGCGATGGTCTCGGCTCGCCGCGATCAAATTGAACCGGATGCCGTCAGCGGCTCTACCAGCGCAAAGTACGCGCTGCGCGGTATCGAAAACGTGTCGGTCTCCCTGGCGGCAACACAGCTGGGCATTACCGCCTGTTCCCTGCTCATCGGTGCCGTCGGCGAGCCTGCGATTGCGCACTTCTTCGAGCCCTACATGACAGCGCTGGGACTCCCCGCGGGCACCGCCCACGTGGTTGCGCTGGCGTTGGCGCTGCTGATTGTCACTTTCTTACACATGGTTGTCGGCGAAATGGTGCCGAAGAACATCGCTATTGCGGCCCCCAGCCCGACGGCGAAGTTCGTGGCTATTCCGCTGTATGTGATTGTGCGGGTGCTCAATCCGGTTATCTGGGCGATGAATACGACCGCGAACATCGTGGTTCGCAAGATTCTTCGCGCCACTCCGAAGGACGAGGTCGATTCCTCCTTCACCGCTAGTCAGGTGCAGGATTTCGTCGCCGAGTCCGGGCGTCAGGGCCTTCTCGACAATGACGAGCTCGCGCTCCTCCACAAAGCTCTCGGCTTCGAGCATCTCACCGCCGCGGATGTCACTATGCAACTCGACACCCTCGTTACCATTGGCCCCGACGCCACCGTCGCCGACATCGAAGAGCTCAGCGCACGCACGCGCTTTTCCCGCTTCCCCATCACCGATGCCGATGGCAGCTTCATCGGCTACCTTCATGTCAAGGATTTGCTCTCGCTTGACGACGGTCACCGCGACCGACCCTTCCCGCGGAATCTGATTCGCACCTTCGCAAGCGTCAGCCCGGATGCCAAGCTCCAGACGGTCATGCGGCTGATGCAGCGCGAGCAGGCTCACTTTGCCTTGGTGACGGAGGAAAATAGTACTTCGGAGAACTCTGTCAGCGGAATCGTTGCGCTGGAGGACGTACTAGAAGAGCTCGTCGGCGAAGTCCGCCAGGCAACAGCCTAGCGCGTGCGCCGACGAGCCCCGTCGATTCCAGCTGGTTACTTGCTGCTGAAAGCTTGTTAGCTAATTACTTCAGTGCAGCCAGTGCGGAGTCGTAGTCCGGCTCCGTGGTGATCTCATCGACCAGCTGGTTGTAAATGACCTTGCCCTCTTCGTCAGTGACGACTACGGCACGAGCAAGCAGGCCAGCGAGCGGGCCATCCTGCTGGACAACACCGAAGGCTTCGCCGAAGCCGTGGCGGAAGTCCGAGGCAACCTCAACGTTGTCCAGGCCTTCTGCAGCGCAGAAGCGGCCGAGAGCGAACGGCAGGTCACGCGAAACATTAACCACGACGGTGTTGTCCAGCCCAGCAGCGTCCTCGTTGAAGTGACGCACCGAAGCTGCACAAACACCGGTGTCTACCGACGGGAAGATGTTGTAGACGACCTTCTTACCAGCGAAGGTCTCATTGGTGACCTCGGCGAGGTCACCACCGGTGAGGGTAAACTCCGGAGCCTTGTTGCCCACCTGGGGCAGGTCTCCGGAAAGCTGGACTGGGTTGGACTGAAATGCGGTTTGTGTCATAGCGCCCTTTTTACCGCCTTTCGTCCGGATCCTCCAGGCTGTTTCCTGGAAATCAGTAGAATCGTGACAGAAATGAAATTCCGGGCCGCAGTATCTTGAGCAATCTTTCGTACCTTGCGGTCCGGGCCACGCTATTCAGCGGGCCCCACGTTTATACTCCGAGGAAAGGCAGCCATGAGTTTGATTACCGCAATTGTGTCCATCGATGTCGAAGCTGACAAGATTCCGGAGGCCGCCGAGACCATCGTCGAGATCGACGGCGTGACTGAGGTCTACTCCGTTACTGGTGACTGGGACTTGGTCGTCGTGGTGCGCGCAACTAATCACGATGATTTGGCGGAAATCATTCCAAATCTCATCAGCAAGGTCGACGGTGTTATTCGCACTCAGACTCAGCTGGCTTTCCGCACCTACTCTCAGCACGACCTGGAAAGTGCATTCTCCATCGGGCTGGAGTAGCCGCGGATTCTTCCACCGAGCCGTGCGGTATGCGGGAGCTACTTAACCACTTCCGCCATCGCGCGGCCTGCCTGGCGGCCACTGAAAATACAGCCGCCCAGGAATGTACCTTCCAGCGCGTTGTTGCCGTGAACGCCACCGCCACCGAAGCCAGAGGCCTCGCCTGCAGCGTAGAGCCCCTCAAAAGGTGTTCCGTCCGGGTGCAAGCACTGGCCGTCGAGGGTGGTCTCGATGCCACCGAGCGTCTTGCGGGTCAGCATGCGCAGACGAATAGCAATCAGTGGGCCGTTCTTCGGATCCAAAATCGGTGATGGCGGCACGGAGCGGATGATCTTGTCCCCGAGGAAGTTCCGGGCCACGTTGACGTAATTGACCTGGTAGTCCTTGGAGAAGGGATTACCGGTCTGCATATCGCGCTGACGAATCTGCTCCTCGAGCTTCTCCAGGTCAATCTTCGGCGCTGCGGCTCCGGACTCCCCGCCCGAGCTCGCCTCCACAATCTCGTTCATCCCCTCGACCAGCTTTGGCAGATCGTCGGCAACCACCCAGTCTTCGCCGTTATCCATAAACGCCTGAATAGGTGCGGCAACACCAGAGGTCACCTTGCCAATCAGCTTCTTGATCTCCTTGTCGGTCAGATCCGGATTCTGTTCTGAGCCAGAGAAAATAAACTCTTTGCCCACGATGTTCTTATTCAGCACAAACCAGGAGTACGAGTGTCCGGTGGCCAGAATGTGCTTCATCGTGCCGACAGTATCGGCGCCCGGAATATATGGCGCTGGCAGGCGGTTTCCTTCTGCGTCGAACCACATGGCCGACGGCCCCGGGATGATACGGATACCGTGATTCGGCCACACGGGATTCCAGTTCTTCATGCCCTCGGTGTAATGCCACATGCGGTCACGGTTGACGAGGTTTGCGCCGGCCTGCTCTGCGATCTCGATACCACGGCCGTCAACATGCTCTGGCACACCGCAGACCATGTCCTTCGGCATCTCGCCCAGGCGCTCGGTCGGCCAGCACTTACGCACGGCTTCCAGGTTGCCGCCAACACCGCCCGTCGCAATGCACACGGCCGACCCGCGGATCTCAAAGTCCTCCCCTGTTTCCTCGCGTGACGACGCCACTCCTCGCTCTAAAGATTCACAGGGAACCAGAATCTTGCCACGCACGCCGACGGCGCGGCCATCTTCCACAATCACCTCGTCAACGCGGTGGCGATGGCAGTATTCCACCAGCCCCTTCTTCGCAGCCTCAGCGACCGGCTCTGCGAATACGCGGACGATTTCGGGGCCTGTGCCCCAGGTGAGGTGGAATCGGGGTACCGAGTTGCCGTGACCGTCGGCACGCCCTTCACCGCGCTCAGCCCACCCGACGACAGGCAGGAACTTCACGCCGAGATTGCGGAGGTAGTCACGCTTCTCCCCTGCCGCGAAGTTCAGGTAGGCCTTGGCCCACTTGCGTCCCCAGTTGTCTTCCTCGCGGTCGAACTGCGCGGAGTTGAACCAGTCAGCTTCAGCGAGCTCGCGGTTGTCCTTGACTCCGAGGCGGCGCTGCTCTGGCGAGTCGACGAGAAAGATTCCTCCCAGCGACCAGAAAGCCTGTCCGCCGAGGTTGTTGGCATTCTCCTGATCGACAAGGATGACCTTCTTGCCGGCCTGCGTGGCCTCATACGTCGCGACCAATCCGGCAAGTCCGGCGCCGACGACAACAATGTCTGCAGTACGTGTGGTGCTCTGTGCGTTCATAGTTTCGTTTTTAGACCCTAAACATCACCTTTGAGGTGGTTTTGCCTAAAAACGTGATTTATTTTTACAGGCATTATTTATCTGGCGAATTTCCAACGCGCCCGGAGCCGCCCACTGCTAGTGAGGCCTGCGTGGCGCATGCACGAGCTCGACCTGTACGAGCGTGACTTTCTCTGCGCGCACGAGCGCTTCAAACAGCGACAGATAGTAATTCCACATCCTCCGGAACACTCTGTCGTAGCCGATACCAGCGGCTTCGCGCGCATGCGCCGCAAAGAAATCTCGCTGGAGCTGCAAGGTCGTCGCGAAGTGCGCCGGAATGTACTCTTCCGCCGCGATGCGCAGGCCGGTTTCCCGGTCCACCATCTTGCGCAGCTCTTCCATGGTGAAAAGCTGCAGCTGCGGCCACACATAAGCGCGTACGAGGTCCAAGCTGCGCTCGGCGAGCGCATCGAATTTGTCCGTCGCTACCACCATTTGGACGACGATGGTGCCGCGGTCGACAAGCAGACGCTCGGCGCTCTTCAGCCAGCGCAGCGCACCTGCACGACCGAAGGTCTCCAGACGCCCGACGTTGATAACCGCCTCGAAGTCGGACTCGAATTCGCGTGGCGACGGAATGTTGCGATCCATCTGGATCACATCGACCGCGCCGCGCAATCCGGCTTTTTCCACCCGTTCCAGCACCGTTTCGGTGTGGTCATCAGAGACGGTAATAACCTCCGCGCCCGCTCCTCTTTCTGCAGCCCGAAGGGAAATTTCTCCGCCTGCCGACGGCCATTCGGCGACACGGTCTCCGGCCCGGACTCGAGCAAGATCGAGGATGTGCTCAATATTGCGCACCTGGGCATGCAGAAAATCGGCACGCGCGACGGATTTCGGGGCATCGACATAAGTCACGTCAACTGACCAGTGCGAGGGAACCCCACCCTTGCCAGCACCACGGGCATAGTTTTGAATCTGTTCCCGCGACGAGGTTCGCACTCCGGAGGCGAACAGGCCGGAACCGCCCATCAGCAATTCGCCGGAATAGAGCTCGAGCAATGAGGTCGGCAACTCTCCCGCCATATCTGGCCCATCGAGACGCGGACGTGAACGCGCGACTTTCATCAGACCACGTGCCAGCGGCCCCAACGAAGCAATATCAAGCTCGGCGCTGAGCAGTCGGCTGAGAAGCTCTGGCAAATCATCACTGGACCATTCGCCCGCGAGATAGGCCTCCCCCAATCCGAGCCATTCTGAATCAGCTAGTCGAGAATAGAAAACAGGATCAATGACGCTGAAAATGACTGGACGAAACGATTCAGAACTAGTGGGAGATTCACTGCCGCTGCTAGAGCTGGCACCACCGACTCCGTCGATAGCCAAATCGGCGTCACCCGTCGACCGAGTAATGAAGGACTCTCCGACAAACTCACCGGATTCGACCAGTTCAATGCCGTTGTCCTGGCAGAGCCACTCAAAAGAGCGTTCCATCATTTCGGCACGTTTCGCTAGGAAACGCCCCTCTGGAATACGCGCAACCCGAGGCCATCGCTCTGCGTCAATTGCCTGCCGGCTTGCCGAATTCACCCTGCCCGAACCTCCTAACAATCGCGCCGCATAAAGGTACGAATAACGAACTGAGTTTGCTCTCGAAGCCTACCGCGCAGGGCCCCAGAATAGGCGGTGGCGCACCGAGAGGATTACTATTGTGGCTTGCCGGCTAAAAGCCGAATCTAAAACTTCGAGAACTTTCAAGTCTGTGAGGAGAAAATACATGACCGAGACTCCGTACCGCCCGCACTCCGGACGCCCGCACGTGGTCGTCATCGGTTCGGGTTTCGGTGGCTTGTTCGCGGCGAAGAAGTTGCAGGGCGCCGAGGTCGACGTCACTCTCATCGACCGCACTAACCACCACCTGTTCCAGCCACTGCTCTACCAGGTAGCAACGGGCATCCTGTCCTCGGGCGAAATCGCTCCGTCCACTCGTACAATCTTCGACGGTGTTCAGAACGTTCGTGTTGTCAAGGGCGATGTCACCGACATCGACGTCGAAAAGCAGGTTGTGACTTCGGAACTGGGTCACCAGACTTCCAAGTGGGAATACGACCACCTCCTGGTTGCCGCTGGCGCTGGCCAGTCCTACTTCGGCAATGATCACTTTGCCGAGTTTGCTCCGGGCATGAAGAACATCGACGACGCACTCGAAATCCGTGCCCGCATCATCGGCGCGTTTGAGCGCGCCGAGCTGACCGACGATCCGGCTGAGCGCGAGCGCCTGCTGACCTTCGTTGTTGTCGGCGCTGGTCCGACTGGTGTTGAGCTTGCTGGCCAGCTGGCCGAGCTGGCTAACCGCACCCTCGCATCGTCCTACCGCAGCTACAACCCGCACGCTGCACGCGTCGTCCTGCTCGACGGCGCACCGCAGGTTCTGCCGCCGTTTGGCAAGCGTCTGGGCCGCAAGGCTCAGAAGTCCCTGGAGAAGATGGGCGTCATCGTCAAGCTGGGCGCGATGGTGACTGACGTCAATGAAGAGGGAGTCACCTACAAGAACATGAAGGATGGAACCGAGGAGTTCATCCCGTCGTTCTGCAAGATTTGGTCCGCCGGCGTGTCCGCTTCCCCGCTGGGCAAGATGATTGCCGAGCAGACTGGCGCCGAGACCGACCGCGCTGGCCGTGTCGTTGTCAACGAGGACATGACAGCTGGTGACTACAAGAACGTCTACGTCGTGGGCGACATGTCCAACCGCGAGAACCTGCCGGGTGTTGCTCAGGTTGCTATTCAGGGTGGCGAGTACGTCGCCGCCAACATTGCAGCTGAGGCCGACGGCCGCGACGTCGCTGAGCGTCAGCCGTTCGAGTACTTCGATAAGGGCTCCATGGCAACCGTCTCCCGCTTCTCCGCAGTGGTGAAGATGGGCAAGGTTGAGGTCACCGGCTTCATCGGCTGGATTCTGTGGCTGGCCGTCCACCTGATGTTCCTGGTGGGCTTCCGCAACCGCCTCGTCTCCTGCGTCAGCTGGGGCCTGAACGTCCTGGACCGCAACCGTTGGCAGATGGTTTCCACCCGCCAGCAGATGTACGCACGCAACGCCATCGACCGCCTGGCCGAGTTCAACAAGGACAAGGCTGAGCAGGATCTGCCGCTGGAGGTTCGCGACACTCGCCGCGAGCACCGCGCAAAAAGGAACAAGTAGTTAACTTGCAGGTGGCCAGATTAGAAAACAGCTAATCACGACAAGCCACCTGCGAGCTTCCTACCAGGCCCGTTACCACCTATAACGATTTGCTACAGCGGCTTGTCGAGTACCGCAATTCGTAGGTTGGTGCGGGCCAGCAGTTTTTCATCTGCCTTGCGGGTGTGCTCAATACGCCACAGTTGCATGGTGCGCCCCAGGTACTCTGGCTCCGCCGTGGTAACGATTACCTCGCCAGCTCGGGCGGAGCGGTAAAAATCGGTGTTATTGTTCACACCGACGACCGGCTTCTTCGCACCGCAGGCAACGAAACCAGCAATAGAGCCAGCAGTCTCACCTAGCGAGCAATAAACACCGCCATTGGCTAGGCCCCACGGTTGCAGGTGGTCGGGCCCGACCTCGAGCTCCATCTGAATTCGCTCCGGCCCGACATGGACAAACTTCGTGCCCAGCAAGGTATCTAGACCGCCGATTCCGTTATCGCCCAAGGTGCTGTTAAAAACAGCCAGCTCCTCATCGCTCAGCGCTTCCTGGCTAGCCTTCGTCGCCAGTGTCATATAATCGCGCAGCGCCTTCCTCTTCGCCTGCTCGGCGACGGAAGCTGCAGAGTTAGAGTCCTGTGAACTGCCATTATTCGCAATAGTCTCGTCAGTCATGCCAAACATTGTGCCAGCGCACGCCATCACTCGTGGCAGTTTCAACGTTAAAAGCAGTAACAATTTCTGAGTCCCAGATACAACGAACCCCGGCCAGGCTTTAAGATGGTGGGCATGACCGATAACAATGAACTCGCACAAATTGGTGTCGTCGGGCTCGCCGTCATGGGCTCGAATATCGCACGCAACTTCGCCCACAAGGGACACACCGTTGCCGTGTACAACCGCAGTCCGGAGAAAACTCGCACCCTCATCGCTGAACACGGTGATGAAGGCTCATTCATCCCGTCCGAGACCATTGAAGAGTTCGTCGCTTCGCTGGAGCGCCCGCGTCGCGCTCTGATCATGGTTCAGGCAGGTGCCGCTACTGATGCGGTCATCGATCAGCTTGCCGACGTGATGGAGCCCGGCGACATCATCATTGATGGCGGTAACTCTCTTTACACGGACACCATCCGTCGCGAGAAGGCTATTCGCGCCCGTGGCCTGCACTACGTTGGCACTGGTATTTCCGGTGGTGAAGAAGGTGCTCTGACTGGCCCATCCATTATGCCGGGTGGAACGAAGGAGTCCTACGAGTCCCTCGGCCCGCTGCTGGAGTCCATCTCCGCACACGTTGATGGCGTTCCGTGCTGTACTCACATTTCCTCCGATGGCGCTGGCCACTTTGTAAAGATGGTCCACAACGGCATCGAGTACGCGGATATGCAGGTCATTGGCGAGGCCTACCACCTGCTGCGTGAGGCCGCTGGCCTCACCCCTGCCGAGATTGCAGATATCTTCCGCGAGTGGAATAAGGGCGACCTGGACTCCTACCTGGTCGAGATTACCGCTGAGGTTCTCTCTCAGGTCGATGAGAAGACAGGCAAGCCGCTGGTGGATGTCATCGTTGATGCTGCTGGTCAGAAGGGTACCGGCCGTTGGACGGTCAAGGCCGCTTTGGACTTGGGCATTCCAGTAACTGGTATTGGCGAGGCCGTGTTCGCTCGCGCCCTGTCGTCTTCCCTTGCTCAGCGTGAGGCTGCCCGCAACCTGCCGTCGGGAAGCCTGGCTAAGGCACCGGAAGATCGCGATGCTTTTGTGGAGCGCGTCCGTAAGGCGCTCTACGCTTCCAAGATCGTTGCCTACTCGCAGGGCTTCGATGAGATTAACGCTGGTGCCAAGGAGTACGGCTGGGAGATTGACCGCGGTGCGCTGGCGACCATCTGGCGTGGTGGCTGCATCATCCGCGCACAGTTCCTGAACCGCATCAAGGAAGCGTACGACCGCAATCCGGAGCTGCCGGCGCTGGTACTCGACGAGTACTTCCGTGACCAGGTCACCGAGTGCCTCGACGCGTGGCGCGACGTTGTCGTCACTGCAGCACAGATGGGTATCCCGGCTCCGGTGTTCTCCTCTTCGCTGGCTTACTACGACGGCCTGCGTGCGGAGCGTCTGCCGGCAGCACTGGTTCAGGGGCAGCGTGACTACTTCGGTGCGCACACTTACCAGCGTGTTGACCGCGAGGGTGCTTTCCACACCCTCTGGTCTGGCGACCGCTCCGAGGTTGAAGCGTAGTCTTGAAGTCTGTCGCTTCACGCTCTTGAAGTTAAAAGGGGTCTGAGATGCCATTTCCCAAGAAGGCAAAGCCTGATTTTGTGCCACGAGTTCTTTCCATCGCCGGCACAGACCCAACAGGTGGCGCTGGGCTCCATGCCGATTTAAAATCAATCGCCGCCGCCGGTGGTTATGGCATGGGCGTGGTCACCGCTTTGGTATCTCAGAACACCGTGGGCGTTCGTGCCGTCCACACCCCACCTGTTGACTTCCTCGTCGAGCAGCTGGCTGCTGTAACTGAGGATGTCACCATCGACGCGGTGAAGATTGGCATGTTGGGTTCACGCGAACTCACGCAGGCCGTCACCAACTGGGTTCGGGAGACCAAGCCAGCCGTGGTTGTTCTCGATCCGGTTATGGTCGCCACCTCTGGCGACCGTCTGCTTGACGAAGATGCCATGGACGCAATGCGTGACTTGGTCGCGGAAGCCACCGTCATCACGCCGAATGTTCCCGAACTGGCATTGCTTGCCGACGCCCCGGAGGCCAGCGACTTCACTGAGCTGATTGAGCAGGCGCTGGAGTTCGCGAGCAAGAACGATGTCATCGTGATTGCAAAGACTGGTCACTTAAGTGATGAGGAAGCCGGCAATGCCGTGGCCTTCCCCGATGGCCAGGTTTTCTTCAGCTCTTCTCCCCGCATTCACACTGAGAACACCCATGGCACGGGTTGTTCGCTGTCCGCAGCTCTTGCCACACGGATTGGTGGGGGCTCTGCGATTAATGATGCCCTGCGCTGGACTACGCGCTGGCTCAGCGAGTCCATTCGTTTCGCGGATAACCTCAACGTCGGCCAGGGGCACGGCCCCATTGACCACGGCCACAGGGCTCGTCGCCTGGAAAAGGTCGCGCTTCGCCGAATGCAACCAGTGCATCTGAACTCTAGTTTTTACCCGGCGGCCATCGAAGGCACTGATACTGAGCAGACGCCGAAGGAGCTGGAATCTTTCTTCGGCCACTCACTCCAGATTGCGCCGGCGGGCCCCTTTACTTCCCAGCTGTGGCGGGACATCGAGGACATCGTTGCCGAGATTGGCGGAATGTTCAGCGTCCCCACGATGCTCCGCGGCGACCTTTCCTCGGACGAAACCAACTTCTTCGTAGCGCAAGAGGCCTGGTACTTGCACCAAGTTTTCCCAGTCCTGTCGCATCTGGCAACCAAAGCACCCTGCGCTAAGGAACAGGTTCTGTGGTCGTCACTCGCACAGGAAGCCCTGGTGCGTGCGTTGGAATTGAGCAATAACGCGCTGGAAGAGACTTCTTCGGCGCTCGAGGACATCGAGCCGACAACCATCACGCAGCTTTTGCTGGACGTGCATTCTTCCTGTAGCGCTTTCAACCCATATCGGGTCGCCGTAACCAGTATCGTCGCCGAAATGTGGATTGCAACCGAGCTGACTCTGCAAGGAAAATCGCTGGTTGATGGGGATTCCGCGATCGCGAACTGGGTGGAGGTGTATTCCGACCCCGAGTATGTTGACAGTGTTCAGCAGGCTCTCGAGGTCCTTGAAAAGAATATGTCCACGGCCAGCGATGCGGAGCTCAAATCCATCCGCAACATCTTCCGTCGAGCCGCCATTCTTGAGCGCGAGGCCTATGCGCAACCGGGTCGCGGTTGGTAAATGTCATGGGACGGTAGTTTTCAAGCTCACCGGACGTGCCTATTGCATGGCTGTCCGGGGATAGCGGTATTCTAACAAGCATGCCCCCTCCTGCTGAGTCCAGTGATTTCAGACAGTTGGGCACGCCGGAAGCGATTGTGAGTATTCTGCGTGCCCAGCACATAACTTCGCCTACCGCCGTGCAGGTGGCGACTTTGCCAGATGCTTTCGCTGGCAAGGACGTTCTCGCACAGGCCCCCACAGGCTCGGGCAAAACGCTCGCATTCGGCATTCCGCTGGTCGCGTTACTCAATAACGCCTCTCCAGCGCTTCCCGGTTACCCGCGCGCGCTCATTATTTCGCCAACGCGCGAACTCGCAGATCAGATTGCTGATGTCCTGGCTGACATCGGTGCCGCTGCAGGTCTGCGTGTCTTGAGCTTGGTCGGCGGTGACTCCGTGGCCAAGCAGCAGACTCTGCTCGCGGCACCAGTCGATATCGCTGTGGTCACACCGGGTCGCGCACACGATTTGCGCCGCCGCGGTCTCCTCAGCCTTGAGCACGTCCTCGCTGTTGTCGTTGACGAAGCGGACATGCTCGCTGACATGGGCTTTCTGCCCGATGTTCTGGGCCTGGTCCGTGCGTGCCCGAAGTCGGCACAGCGCATGGTTTTTTCCGCCACGATTAACGACGACGCCGCGGGGCTTATTCGCGATCGTCGCGCAAGTAGCACTGAAGTTGCGAAGCACAAGGTCACTGCCTCCCGGTTGACCATGCGCAATATGCGGCATCTGTTACTTCGGGTGGAGGACAACAACGAAGCCGACGAAGTGGTCGCCTGGATTGCCTCCCGCAAGGATCAGTGCGTCATCTTCGCCAACTCTAAGGCGCGTGTCGTGCAGCTGGCTAAGTTTCTACAGTTCTATGACATCAAGTTAGGTTTCCTCCACGGCGATCGTGGCCAGGCAACTCGCCGCGCGGTCCTCAAGGCCTTTGCCGAGGGTGAAATCAATGTCCTCGTCACCACGGATGTGGCCGCTCGTGGCATTGATATCGATGCTCTTGACTTGGTTGTGCACGCGGATCCGCCAAGGGATTCCGCGACGTATATTCACCGCTCTGGTCGGACGGCTCGTGCAGGTGCTTCCGGCACGGTAGCGATGATTGTGCGTGACCGCCAGGTTGATCAGGCCCGCGAGCTGCTGGCAGGGGCCGGCGTTGAAGCTGAAGAGCTGCGCGCCGCTCCGGGACTGCCGCGATTTGTCAAGGAACTGGGCGCACGGCGTCCGCGCCGGGCTCGTCAAGATCAGAGCCAATCGGCAGGCGGTGCTGGTGGTGCCGGTTACCGCGGGCGCGGCGGTTCGTCGGCAAGCGGAAAGAATCGTGCTGGCGGTCGCGTACACCGCCCCAAGCGAGGGAAAAAGAAGAAGAGATAATCAGTGGATATTGTTCTCAATATTGTCGCGGTTGTCGGCTTTATCGCGCTAACCGCTGGCACCGGCCTCTTTGTGGCGTTTGAATTCGCGCTGACGGGACTGGAGCGGTCTACGATTGACGCCGACCGCGCCCGTTCAGCGGATGCACCTGCTGAGGCCGTTCACAAGGCGCATAATCGACTGTCCTTCCACCTCTCCGGTGCACAGCTGGGCATTACGTTGACGACACTGGCAACTGGTTTCCTCGCGGAACCGGTGCTGGCGCAGTACTTCACGCCGATGTTGCATTGGATGGGGCTCAGCGAGTCTGCAGCGGGACCGACCGCGCTGATTCTTGCGCTCATTGTGGCCACGATGTTGTCAATGGTCTATGGCGAGTTGGTGCCAAAGAATGTCGCGATTACAGAGCCGTTGGCAGTAGCGCGAGTTACGGCTCGTCCGGTGATGGCGTTTAACTGGGTGTTCCATTACTTCATCCATTCGCTGAATGCCACGGCGAACTGGCTGGTGCGCAAGCTCGGTATTGAACCGGCGGATGAGTTGGCTTCGGCGCGTTCCCCGCAGGAGCTGGAAGCACTGGTACGTAATTCTGCGGAGCAGGGTGCATTGGATGAGTCGAAGGCCGCTGTACTCGAGTCGTCGTTACGCTTTGGCGAAACGACGGCGGAGGACCTAATGACGCCGCGGTCGACGATTACTTCCCTCGATGTCGATGACACGGCGCTGGATCTGCTGGCTGTCGCTATCGAATCGGGGCATTCCCGCTTCCCCATTACTGACGGGGACCTCGATGCCACTGTCGGTGTTGTCCACGTCAAGGACGCATTTGCGGTGCCTGCGGCGAAGCGCTCAACCACCACTATGCGGGAGATTGCACGGCCTGTGCCGACGCTGCCGCAGTCGCTGGACGGCGATGCCGTGCTGGAGGCCGTGCGTTCGGCCGGCTCGCAGATTGCGCTGGTCGCCGATGAGTACGGCGGCATCGCCGGCATTGTCACCATCGAGGATGTCGTCGAGGAAATTCTTGGCGAGGTCTGGGATGAGTACGACGACAAGGAGTCCGAGCAGGAAGTCAAACGCGCGATCGAAGGCTGGAACTGCTCTGGCCTTGTGCGTACCGACGAGCTGCCGACCAAGGTCGGATACTTCGCCCCAGAAGGTAGCTTCGAAACGCTCGGTGGATTGATTATGTTTGCGCTCGGTCGCATCCCGGAGGTCGGTGACGTCGTCCTGCTGCCAGAGACCGAACGCGATTTCATGGACGAGTTCGAATCGGGTATCGCCGGACGCTGGTACGCCCGCATTCTGGCGATGGATGACCGCCGCGTGGACCGTGCAATTTTGATTCCTGTGACCAACGAACGCGCTAAGGAGATGTTCAACCTATGAGTGACTGGTTTGGAATCCTCCTGACTTTCTTCTTGTTGTTGGTCAACGCGTTTTTCGTGGGCGCGGAGTTCTCACTTATTGCTGCGCGCCGTGACCGTTTGGAAGCGCTGCTGGCTCAGGGAAAGAAGCGCGCACGCACAGTTATCAATGCTTCTGAGCACCTGTCGATGATGCTCGCCGCCGCACAGCTGGGCATCACCATTGCCTCGCTACTGCTGGGTAAGGTCTCTGAGCCGGCGCTGGCACATCTGCTGGAAGCTCCCTTCCAGGCGATGGGTATTCCGGAGTCGCTGCTGCACCCGCTGAGCTTTGCCATCGCATTGATGCTGGTGTCAGTGCTGCACATCATGCTCGGTGAGATGGTGCCGAAGAATATCGCGCTGGCAGGACCGGAAACGATGGCCATGCTGCTTATTCCGGTTCATATGGTCTTCTACCGTCTGACCAAGCCGCTGTTGCTGCTGTTTAACTGGATGGCTCGCCATACGCTTAAGCTGTTCGGCATTGAGCAGCACGATGAGCTCGACACCACTGTCGATTCCACTGAGTTGGCATCGATGATTGCGGAGTCTCGTCAAGAGGGGCTCCTTGACAGCGAGGAGCACGTCCGCCTTCGTCGCACACTGGCTTCGGCCACGCGCACCATTGAGGAGGTACTGATTCCGCACGAGCAGATTCGGCGCCTCCCCACCGCACCGACTGTGGGCGATCTAGAGACGGCGGTCACCGAAACTGGTTTCTCCCGGTTCCCCGTCGCTGCGGCCAACAATGAGCCCAACGAGTACCGCGGCTATGTT
The DNA here is from genome assembly GCF_014335015.1 of Corynebacterium sp. LK31. Taxonomy (NCBI): domain Bacteria; kingdom Bacillati; phylum Actinomycetota; class Actinomycetes; order Mycobacteriales; family Corynebacteriaceae; genus Corynebacterium; species Corynebacterium sp. LK31. The sequence goes on from NZ_PDGW01000011.1 coordinate 561,244, forward strand.
CACGTGAAAGATGTCCTCGACCGCGTCATGGATCCTGCCTCCGGCCCAGAGACAGCCATCCCCGATGACGAGATTCGCCCGATGATCGAGATTCCGATCGATGCCACGCTGGATGAGGGATTGCGCATCATGCGCCGCTACAGCGCCCACATGGCAGTGGCTGTACGCGCTCGCATGCCAAAGCCGCACCTGCGCGCAAACGCCCCGGCAAGCATCGCTCCGAAGACCGGTGCTTTCTCCGGCGCGGAGCAGATCGGCATCGTGGCTCTGGAGGACCTCATCGAGGAGCAGGTCGGTGTCGTGCGCGACTGGACCCACGAGGTCTCCCCGCGTCGCAGCGGTGCGCCAAAGCAGCACTCGACCGTGAACCAGCCCCGGACCCGACCGGGCAGCACGCAGGGACGCCAGCAGTGACGCCTACGCCCGATTCGTCTTTCGATTGGCGTGAAGCCAAAGCAAGGCATATCGCCCGCGTCGATGTCCTGACCCGCGACCACCTGTCCCGTCGCAGTCGCGGCCAGCGCCACCCGGTCTGGGACTTCATCTTCGAGTACTACCCCGTTAAACCCGGCCAACTCCGCCGCTGGTCACCGGGCATCGGCGTAGATCTTCCCGGTGCGACGGCCAAGGACATCAGTCACCTGAAGTTCTTTACCCTCGACACGGACGACACTACCGATAGCCCTGCCTGCAAGGAGCCCACCGATACCGCCTCGGGGACGGCGCGTATGGATGTTTCGGCGTACGTCGATAAGCGAGGTAAGACGGTGGCGTACATCGGCCATCTGTTGCGTTCGACGCGCGCGAATCCGGCGCACTTTGACTGCTTTGGCCTGCATGAATGGGCGATGGTGTATCGCCAGCCGGAGCATCGTCATCCGGAGCCACTGCGGCTGGGTCAGGCAGGCACGGACGAGGTCGTCGAGGCCCACACGGTTCGATGTACGCACTTCGACGCCTTCCGTTTCTTCACGCCCGACGCCGTGCCGCTCAACGAGTTTGCCCCGACGCGCGAGACACAGCCGCACTGTGAGCAGATGGGGTGTCTGCACGCCAACATGGACTTGTATAAATGGGCGACCAAGCTCGGCGAGGCGGTCCCCGGCGACCTGTGGCTGGATACTTTCGAGCTCGCGTGCAGTGCCCGTGAGTTGGATATGCGCGCCGCTCCCTACGATCTGCGGGATTGGGGTTTTGCGCCTATTCGCATCGAAACTCCCGAAGGCAAGGCCGAGTACGTCCGCCGCCAGCGTGAGCTCAGCGCGCGTGCCGATGTTCTGCGCGGCCGTCTTCTCGAAGTGGTAGATGTCGCATTGTCCACGCAGTAAAGTTGACAGGAGTTACGTGCGCGTTTGTGCTTTACGACGAGGTCTGCTGCGAGTCGACAGTGCCGAGCACACTCAGCATAGAAAGGGCTAGAACGACATGGGACGACACGCCTCGGGTGAGAACAACTATCGAGTGGCTAAGGGGCCTTTTATTGCCGTCTTGGTCGTAATTGTTCTGGTCGCTGCGGTTTTTGCCTGGGTTAATCTGCGCAAGAGCAACGATTCGTCGATTGATGCTGACCGTGCACGGTGCACGAAGGGTGACCTGACGCTGGTGGTGACCGCCGATCCTGCTGCGGTGGGCTCGGCACAGAAGCTTGTGCAGGACTACGGCGAGTCGAATCCCGTGGTGAGGGACTTCTGTGTGCGGCCACAGATTACGGTGGCGGGCTCGCAGGAGGTTGTGAACGCCCTGACTAAGGCTGGTGGCACTGAAGCTGGTGAGGGAGCTCCGGAGGACCCCGCTGCGGGTGAAGCCGGTACTGGAATTATGACTCCGGGAGTCTGGATTCCCGCCGATATCTCTTTCGTAGACCGGGCGAAGAACTCAGACAAGGTCAAGGTCAACAACCCCAAGACGTGGTTGCCGCCGATTGCCAGCGGCGTGGCCTTCACAACCAATCGTGCTGACCAGCTGAACAACGCCACCTGGGAAGAGCTTGCAGGATTGCGCGTAGCCGCCCCCGGTGGCTCCGACGCGGCACTGTCGGCCGTGATTAGTGCTCGACTTGGCGGTGGCCCGGACGTCGCTCGCGAACGCGCGGGCTTGGGTGAGGTCTACACCTCCAATACTCTGCTGACCATGCTCAGCCAGAGTGTCGCTGACTTCGACGGCGTGGCCGCGACCCAGCCCATGCTGCAGATGGCCGGCGAGGGGCTGAAGCTGGTCTCCCCTGCGGATGCACCCCAGTTGCACGCGCCAGTTGTCACCTTTGGCTCCGGCGGCAAGATCGACGAGAACACGGCTCGTGCGGCCGAGGACTTCCGAAACTTCGCAGCAGATCACGGCGCCGACGGCGAAGCTGCTGAGAGCACTTTCAGCCCTGAAGTAGCAGAGAACTTTGGAGTGCTCTCGCAGATTCAGACGGATTCTTTTGCGCTGCCGCCAGCACTGGAGCAGCCGGACGCGCAACAGCCCGCAACTGCGGTGGGTTCGGCGCTCCTGCTCGCTGACACCTCCGAGGGCGTCGATGTTGGGGCGCTGTCTACGGCACTTTCCGGCGCTATCGATGCGGCACCTGGTGGCCGCTACGGCCTGTGGACATTCGCACCTGAGGTGAACCGCCTCGCGGAACTTCCCGCGCCCGATGACGAGGCCAACAACGGCGCGGACGCCGTAAAGGGGTCACTGGCCGAACTTCCGGCTGGTGGTGAGGCACAGTTCTGGCCAGCGCTTATCGATGCCTACCAGGCCGCCCGCGACACCTACTCCCCTGACAAGCCGAACCGTCTCGTCGTGCTCACCTCTGGTCGCGATGCCTCGGGCGCCGATGCCGCCGAGTCTGTCGAGAGGATTAAGGAACTCATTAGCCCGGACCGCCCGGTAACGATTGAGGTCATCGTGCTTCCCGACGGCGACAGCTCCAGCCCCGAGCTGCAGGAAGTGGCAAATATGACCACTGGCTCTCTGCGCATTGCGGCTGACTACGGCGATGGCCTGGCCTCTCAGTTGGCTGCGGCTATCGGTACGGAGTAAGTAGAAAAAACCGCCTCCATCTGGTCCAACCTCGGGAGAGGAAAAACGGAACCAGTTGTGGAAGGCGGTTTTCGTTTAGTTTGTTTCGGCTATTTGAACGGAGGCCATAGCAGCGACGCCGCTGTCCAGCCGTATCGTTGGCGGTTACCGTATCTGTTGGCGGTTAGGAGATGCGGCGGCGACGACGCTCAGCCAGCTCGTCGATGCCAGTACCTGGGTTCTCCTGAGTACCGTCAATACGCTCGGACGGGAAGGAGGCGATGGTGCCAGTCAGTTCCTTCATAATGCCCGGGACAGCAATGCCGAACACTCCCTGGCCACCGTTGAGCAGGTCGATGACCTCTTCATTGGAGCGGCACTGGTAGACGGTGCGACCGTCGGAAACCAGCGTGATGGTAGCCAGGTCATCGACGCCGAGGTCGCGCAGGCGATCGACAGCCAGACGGATATTCTGCAGGGAAATACCGGTGTCCAGCAGACCGCGAACAATCTTCAAAACGAGGATGTCGCGGAAGGAGTACAGACGCTGGGTACCCGAGCCCTTAGCGGTACGGATAGAAGGCTCCACCAGCTTGGTGCGTGCCCAGTAGTCCAGCTGGCGGTAAGAAATGCCCGCTACCTGACATGCGATAGGAACGCGGTAGCCAACCTGCTCGTCCGGTCCCATGTCGAACAGGGATTCCTGAACCGCGCGCGGCTCTTGCGAGTCAGACGCACGGAGCTCATTGTCGCCAAAGAGCGAACCGCTGTTGTCGTCGACCATATAAATTCTCCCGAGGTAGTTTCACTGCCGTTATTTATCTTTCGCCAAGGTTAATCGGCTGTCAATACATCACAGGACGACACGCCGAATCTCTAAACCTAAAGTTAAGGTTTAGAGTTTGGAGTCACAGTTTCCCCAGCTCAAGCACGACCCGGGAGCAAAACCGCAGGACGGGATGAAACTATAACTTACGAAAAGTTACCCCTTTTATGGGGTCATTCAGCGACACGCCGGAGGAAATAAGCGTCACAACTACCTCAAAAGTAACCGGTTATTCACTCCAGTCACACGTTTAACGGTCGCCATCGGAAGCTGAATCGGCGCCACCGTCGGCTTCACCATCAGACTTCTTGTCCTCCGCATCACCATGCGGCTCGGCGAAGTAGTCAGCATCAATACTGTCGAGAAATTCAGCAAACTCCGACACCGATGCCTCGACAGAGTCGGTCTCCGTATCGTCGGTAAGCGAACCGCCATTGGTAGCGACAAGACGCGCCGACACCGACGTGGCGTCGAGCACATCGCGCGCAACATACAGCGGGACCTCAAGCTCGCTGGCGATAAGGATTAGGTCGGAGGGGCGCATATCAATCTCTGCGCCACCTTCGAGCACCAGGCTGGCGATGAAAACGCCCTCGTGCACGCCCGTAATCTGGCCGCGCAGGGCGCTCTGCCCCACCATGTCCAGCGTATCGACGAAGACCTCATGCATGCCTGGGCGACGCTGCGTAGCGCCGGTCTCACGGGCGGAGTACTCCGTCGCCGTCGCCAAATCAATCCAAATCGGGATAATCCGGTTAGTCTCTTCGGCATGCAGGAGCAGTACCGGATCGTCCTCAGGAGGATGCGCCATCCAGTCTAGAAACTTGACTTCTACGAGTTTTTCGTCCATAACAGCGATAATTGTAGCGAGCCGCTATTCACGCGCGACTACTGACTACTTCCCCAGATCTTTGTTGACCTGGCGCTTGACCAACGTGCCGTGCAGCGTGACCATCAGCGCGGTCATCTCACGGCCCATCTCCACAGCCTTCTGCTTGCCACTAGCCGCACGCGACTTACTCAGCGGACTAGCTGCCAGCGACACCAAATCAGCCTCACGGGTCGCAGCGGTACGCACAGTTTTGAGGTGGCGGGCATCCAGGCCGAACTCAGCCAGCTTGACTGCCGTCTCAGTGATGAGCAGGTCATCGCCGTCGAACATGTTCAGCGTATCCGGAGTAATCAGGCCGACGCGGACCAGCTCAGTGATGAACTTCTCGCTAGCGCCGGTGCGCTCTGCCAGCTCCGCCTGCGTCAGCGAGACCACTGCAGCTTCGCGGAACTGATCCGCCGTCACCAGTGGAGTAACCGAAGCCAGACCGTCGCCGCCAGCGTTGCCCGCATCAATTTCGTCGAGCTGCTCTTTAATAACCTTCAGCGGCAAGTAGTTATCGCGCTGAACGGTCAGAATGTAGCGCAGACGGTCAATGTCCGCTTGGCTGTAGCGACGATAGCCCGAGGAACTACGCGACGGGCACAGCAGCCCTTCCGACTCGAGAAAACGAATTTTGGACAGCGTTACATCAGGGAACTCAACCTTGACTTCCTTCAGCACAGCACCGATGGTCTTCTTCTTGCCCACCGAGCGTGCTTGCTTCGCAGTGCTTTCTGACGAAGCCGGCTGCGAAACCGCTGATTTGTGTACTGCTGCCACTGGTCTTTTCCGAGCCTTTACAAAAATAAGGGAGGGTTAATGCCGACAGACGTCGACACTAACCGATGTCGAATTAGTTACCGATAAGGAATACGAGGCGGAACTTACCGACCTGGACCTCGTCACCATTAGCCAGAACCGCGGAGTTCTTCGGCTCGCGGTTAACGTAGGTGCCGTTCAGCGATCCCACGTCGACAACCTCGTAAGAGTCACCGTTCTTGCGGAACTCTGCGTGGCGACGGGAAACAGTCACGTCATCGAGGAAAATGTCGCTTTCCGGGTGACGACCAGCGGTGGTGACTGCCTGATCGAGCAGGAAACGCGAACCCGCGTTTGGCCCCCGCTTGACGACCAAGAGTGCCGAGCCTGCCGGAAGTCCTTCAACACCGGAGACCGTGGAGTCCGTGTTAGAGCTGGACTCCATCTCCTTCAGCAAATCTGCACGGAAGACCGAGGTGGTCTCGACCGATGCCTCTGGCTGGCCGCTATTGCTAGTCATATCTTTCCCTCCGGGATAACCTTGGGCGATTTACTCGTTACTTTTTAGATAATAGCGCCCCAACCGATTTCATGTTGTTATCTAATCCCAACCATGTTGTGACGCAGCTCACCGACAGGGTATGTACAACATGATTGATATGCGTAAATACCGACATCGGAGAGCTTTCTCCGTGGGTGTACCTAGGCCGGTCACTTGAGAAATATTTTCAAATTGTTACCAAACCTGTGGTTACGACTTACCTAAACATCGCTGCAATTGAACCGACGACCGAGCCACCACCATTGCTCAATGGGTTGTCGTTGACCATGTACGTCCACGTCGAGCTCGGGCGGGCAAGTCCCGTGTCCTCCAGATGCGCGCCATCGCTATCGATTTCGACCTCCTGGAAGGTCTGCACTGAGTCGGTCACAGCATTGTTGACCAGGTTTTTAAAGGCTCCGATGGCGGCGCGGTGGAACTCATCAATGGGGCTTTCCTTAGCCAGCGCGCGCAGGTGAATCGACTCCCGCAGGTCGTCCAGATCCGCCAGGTGGTCCGACCACCCGCGATCCAGGTGGCTCAGCATAATTTCCCGGGCAGCGTCCTCGGCGACGTCGCGCCCAACTGCGGCTTCCACTTCCTTCGCTCGCGCCGATGCCAGCTTGGACAGTTCTTCCCAGGCAGCATTCGTAGTCAGCAGTTTCTCCCGGCGCTCATCCAGAATCTCGCGCTGGTCGCCGATGAGCTTGTTGTACTTCCATGTCGTCGCATGAATCGACAGCATGGTCGCCTCTGTCACCCGCTGCGCGCGGTCGATGAACTGGTAGGCCCTCTTATCGCGAACGCGTCCATCGTCCTCAGGCAGCACGCTCAGTGTTTCGCCGGCAGCACCTTCGGAAATCACCGGGTCATCCAGGGAGACAAAGAACACCGACGAGCCTGGATCGCCCTGGCGCCCGGCACGGCCACGCAACTGGTTGTCCAGTCGGTCAGTGCGGTGCTTGCCCAGACCAATGACGCATAGGCCACCGCGCTCGACCACCGCATCGCGGTTGGATTCGTCTGCCCCTCCGAGGCGGATGTCGGTACCGCGGCCGGCCATCTGGGTGGACACCGTGACGCGGCCAATATCGCCAGCACCCGCGATGACTTGGGCCTCCAGCTCGTCATTTTTCGCGTTCAGTACCGAGGATTCGATGCCGCGCAGGACTAGCGCATCGGCCAGTCGTTCCGATTCGGCCACGTCACGGGTGCCTACGAGTATTGGTCGACCAGTGCCGTTGAGTTCCACGACCTCGTCGACAAGCGCGGCGAACGCGTCGTCGGTGGTGGCGTAGATGCGATCGGGCTCGTCGTCGCGGACGCATGGCACGTTGGGTTCGATGACGGAGACGTGGAGTCCGTAGAACTCGCGGAACTGGTCGCCCGCAGAGGTGGCGGTGCCGGTCATACCGCAGGTGACGTCGTAGCGGCCGACGAGTTGCTGGATGGTCATGGAGTCCAAGATGCGGCCGCCCTCCGAGACTTGCAGTCCCTCCTTGGCCTCTACCGCCGCTTGCAGACCGTCCGGCCAACGCTGAAGTTCCGCCACACGTCCCTTCGAGGCGTCGATGAGCTGTACCTTGCCGTCGCGCACGATGTAGTCGACATCGCGCTGCAGCAACTCGTGGGCGTGCAGTGCAACGTTGACCTGAACCAGGGTGGTGCCGACGTGTTCGGCGTCGTACAGCGAGCTGATGCCAAGCAGACGTTCGACGCGTGCGGCGCCGGTATCGGTGAGGAAGACGTTGCGGCGACCTTCGTCGACGGTGTAGTCGTCGCCGAGCTGCAGGCGGCGCACCACGTCGGTAATCTGTCCGGTCGGTGCGGTGCCCGGTTCATTGCCGGCAAGCACGAGCGGGACTAGCGCTTCATCCACCAGTACGGAGTCAGCCTCATCGATGATCGCGACGTCAGCTGGCGACTGCACGCGGTCTGCAATGGTCGGCGCGCAACGGTCGCGCAGGACGTCGAAGCCGAGTTCGTTGACGGCGGCGTAGACGATGTCTGCCGCATATGCTTTACGACGCTCCCCCGGACCATCCTGCGGCGAAATAGCCGCCACCGAGAGCCCAAGGAACCCGAACAGCGGTTGCATCCATTGCGCATCGCGGCCTGCGAGGTAGTCGTTGACGGTCACCGAATGCACGCGGTGGCCACGCAGCGCGAACCCGGCTGCAGCCAAGGCGCCGGAAAGAGTCTTACCCTCACCGGTGGCCATCTGGATAACGTCTCCCTCCATGAGCGCCAGTGCGCCTTGCAGCTGCACATCGAAGGGGCGCATGGACAGGGTGCGCTGGGAGACTTCGCGGAGTGCGGCTAAAAGCTCCGGTGCGTCGGTGGCGTGTTGGCGGGCGAAGTCGGCGAGGTCGGCGTCGGAAAGCGCCTGTACCTGTGGCTCGAGCTCAGCGGCGCGCGCCACCAGCCCTACGCTGCGTTTTTGGTTGCGCCCTTGCTTGCCGCCAAGAGCCTTCCAAAACCAATTAAACCCAGCCATCTTCTACCCTTCCTGCGCACGTGTGGTTGTCGGCGCGTTCTGACTCACCAGAGTAATCAATCTGGACCGGCCTTCGGAGTGTCAATCGCTGCCAGCGAATTTGCACCATATGTCTTTGGTCACATCTTGAGTTTGAAACAATGGAGTTAACACTTGATGCGAGTAATTTCGGAAGGACTTGAATCCCCTATGGCAATTGAATTCATCCCCACCGCTGACCTGGTTGATGAGATCGGCCCGGACGTGCGTTCCTGCGATACCCAGATGCGCAACCTCGGCGGTCGCGTGGAGTTCTGCGGCAAGATCTCCACGGTCAAGTGCTTCCAGGACAACGCGCTACTGAAGAAGGTCCTCTCCGAGCCGTCTGAGGGCGGCGTGCTTGTCATCGACGGTGATGCTTCGGTCCACACGGCGCTGGTCGGTGACGTTATTGCGGGGCTCGGCAAGGACAATGGCTGGGCTGGTGTGGTCGTCAACGGCGCGATCCGCGACTCCAAGCTGATCGGTGAGATGGACTTCGGGTGCAAGGCGCTTGGCACCAACCCGCGCAAGTCCACCAAGACCGGCGAGGGCGAGCGCGACGTCGTTGTCTCCTTCGGCGGCATTGACTTCGTTCCGGGCGAGACGCTCTACGCTGACTCCGACGGTATTGTCGTGCGCTAGTAGCATCGTGCGCTAGTAGCATCGTGCGCTAGACGGCAAACGAAACCGTAAAGCAATAACCGCAAACAAAAACCGCCGCCTCCCGGAATCTTCCAGAAGACGGCGGTTATTTTGTCGGGCTGACCGGATTTGAACCGACGACCCCCTCACCCCCAGTGAGGTGCGCTACCAAACTGCGCTACAGCCCGCATGCACGAAAGTGCAACGAGCTATAGGTTACATCATTGGTGTTTGCTAGCGGAAATCGCCCCTGGTCCCTGCCCTGCCTGCCGCGTTACTGCAGGTAGATGGTCACAGGCGTGGACGTCTCCGCCATCTGCCCCTCCGGCGGATCGATCGAGGCAACCTTGCCCATAATCGCGGCCACAGAATTGGTCTGGTTGCCCTCTGCGTCGACGACGGTCACGTTCTGGTAGCCGTTGGTACGCAGCTCCACCTCGACCGAGGCCGGGCTCTTGCCCACCACACCCTGCGGGATAGTACCCCAGCCGCTACTGCGCTCACCGGGTCCAGGGATAGCTGGCGGCGACTCGCGAAGTTGATCCAGCTCCTGCTCAAGGCGCTCACGGGTGTCATTAATCGTGCCCGACGGGTCCAAGCGATCGGTAGGGCTTGTCGTGGTTTCTTCCGGCGAGGTTGTCGTCGGCGTCGGGCTTGACGACGTCTCCTGCGTCGGCGCCGCCGTATTGTCATTTTTGTCCTCGGTTCCGGAAGTAAAGGACAAAACCAGGGCTACCAGCGCGACTACGGCCACCATCGCGGCAATGGCCACGATGGCGACAGGCTTACCCCAGCCCTTCTTGGAGTCATCGTCGCCGCTGTTGCCACGGTTATTACCGCGGTTGTTGCCGTTGTGCGGGTCGCCGTAACCGCCTGCGACACCTGCACGACCTGCAGCGTACTGTTGGGTTGCACCTGCTTGCTGGCTCGCCTGGCCATAGCCGCGTTCTTCTTCAGAAAGCGGGGCCCAGTACTGGCCGCTACCCTGAGCGCCACTGCCCTGTGCGCCAGCACCTTGCGCCCCGGCCCCGGCACCTCGCGGGTTATCAAATCGTGTTTCATCGCCACGCTGCAGGAATCGTGTCTCAGAGGAGCCGCCACTGAAATACTCGGTCGGCTGCTCACCCGCGAAGTCGGCATCTGGGTTGTATCCGCGGTATCCCTCGTCCCGCGGAATGTAGCGAGTCGCGGAGTCATCGCCGTATGAGCTTGAGGAATCGCGTCCGTAGCTGTTACCTCGGCCATCGTGCTGAGAGCCGTCACGGTTGTTGCCGCGCCTGACCATTGTCAGTTCTCCTTATCGCTAATTTACTGAAACTCTAAAATGCCAACGAAAAGCCCAAAATGCAATTGCCTAAATCACATTTTGGGCTTTTCTCAGCTCAGTTCGAGCGACTAGCAGGGCTTAAAAGCACGTCCCAGCCGCGCTTCCTAACAGCTTCCTACCGGCGCTTCTTCTTCTCGCGGACACGGACCGCGATGCGCACCGGCGAGCCCTCGAAGCCGAACTCTTCACGCAGCTTGCGCTCCAGGAAGCGACGGTAGCCGTGCTCCAGGAAGCCGGTCGTGAACAGCACAATCACCGGCGGACGCGAGGATGCCTGGGTGGCAAACAGCACGCGCGGCTGGCGGCCACCACGCAGCGGTGGCGGGTTCTGCTGCATGATCGCGCGCAACCAGGTGTTCAGGCGACCAGTGGAGATACGCTTATCCCACGACTCCACGGCCTCCAGCATTGCCGGCTCCAGCTTCTGCACAGCACGCCCGGTCTTGGCGGAGATGTTCACCCGCCGAGCCCACGGGACGTGCGAAAGCTGCTCTTCAATCTCGCGCTCGAGCAGGTCGCGGCGGTCCTCATCCATGAGGTCCCACTTGTTGTAGGCCACCACAAGTGCGCGACCGGAGTCGAGAATCATGCGCAGCACGCGCTGGTCCTGCTCGGTAATCTGCTCGGAGGCATCGACCAGGAAAATCACGACCTCGGCGTTGTCAATCGTCGAACGAGTACGCAGCGAGGCGTAGAACTCGTGGCCCTTGGCGGTCTTGGTCTTCTTGCGAATACCAGCGGTATCGACGAAGCGCCACAGCGCCTCGTCCATCTGCACCAGCGAGTCCACCGGGTCAACCGTGGTACCGGCCACGTCGCTGACCACTGCGCGATCTTCACCGGAGAGCTTGTTCAGCAGCGAAGACTTGCCCACATTCGGCTTGCCCACCAGCGCCACGCGGCGCGGCCCGGTCGGCAGCGACTTCGCACGCGGCACCTCCGGGAAGGAGGACACCACTTCGTCCATTACGTCGGCATTGCCACGACCGTGAAGGGCCGAGGTTGGGTGCGGCTCGCCGAGCCCGAGGGCCCAGAACTCCGCGACGTCGCCAAGCTGCGAATCCGACTCAAACTTGTTGGCGGCGAGAATAACCGGCTGCTCCGCGCGCTGCAGGCGGCGGGCCATGACCTCTTCCGTGGCGGTGATGCCGACGGTGGTGTCGACGACCATGACAATCACATCGGCGGTCTCCATGGCGGTCTCCGCCTGACGAGCAATCGCCGCATGCATACCCTTGGCGTCCGGGTCCCAGCCGCCGGTGTCCTGCACCCAGAAGCGACGTCCGCCCCATTCACCCAGGTAGGAGATGCGGTCGCGGGTCACGCCCGGGAAGTCTTCGACAACTGCTTCACGACGGCCAATGAACCTGTTAACCATGGTGGACTTACCAACATTCGGTCGTCCCACAATGGCCACGGTCGGAAGAGCTTCTTCCTCCTCGTCGCTGACGCCAAGCGCTGCGAAGGCGTTTTCCAGTTCTTCCCAGTCGGCATCGTCGTCGATCTGACCGGTTTCGGCGCGCTCGATGGCTTCGGAGATGATCGTCTCGTGGTCGGCAATCGTGCGGTCGATGAACTCGTCTGCGCTGGTGTGGCTGCCTGCGGTGCCCGGCGCGTTTTCGCTCTCCACGTTTGCGACCAGGTGTCCGGCGGTGTCGTCCTCGGAGTCGTTGTAAGAGCCCTCGTAAGATTCCTCGAACTCCTCGTTGTCGACATCGTCCCAGTCCATGGTGGACCCCGGGTAACCGGCCTCAACGACATCGAGGACGTTTTCCACGACCTCTTCAATGTCCATCTCAGAGGTGTCCAGAATGAATGCGTCCTCGGCTGGCTTCAGCGGAGAGGTCGCACGGTTGCTGTCGAGTTCGTCGCGGCGGATGACGTCGGCAAGCACGGTGTCGAAGTCGGCCTCACGACCAGCAGCGATGTCCTGGTCGTAGCGGCGGCGAGCGCGCACTTCGGCGGAGGCGGTCATGAAGATTTTCGCCGGAACGTCCGGGAGCACGACCGTGCCGATATCGCGGCCTTCCACCACACAGCGCACAGCCGATGCGGCCAACGAGCGCTGGAGTGCGACCAGGTTGGTGCGCACGGCCGGAATCGCGGAGACCGCCGACACGTTGCGGGTGACCTCCGGGCCGCGAATCTCGCCGGAAACATCCTCGCCGTCGAGGAGGACCGCAGTGGAGTTCGGGTCATCGGAGACTTCCAGTGGCAGGGCGGCCGTCGCCTTGGCCACGGCTTCCTCATCAGTCGGGTCGATGCCCTGGCGCAGCACCCACAGGGTGGCCACGCGGTACATTGCGCCGGTGTCCAAGTACTTTGCACCCAGCTCGGTTGCGACCATCCGGGAGACAGTCGACTTGCCAGTGCCGGAAGGGCCGTCGATGGCAACCAACAGCATGTCGTCAGTGTTCTGCTCGCTCATGTGGGCTCCTTCAGCTCCTTGGTTTTCTTCGTTCTTCTTCACTAGTGCCATTTACAGCCCCACCGCGTTGTAGAGGGAGGTCAGCTCAGCGCGGTTGAGTGCGCGGAGAGCGCCCGGGGTCTGCTCGCCCAGCTGAACAGTGTGAATCTTAGTGCGCACCAGACGCTCGACCGGGAAGCCCGCAGTCTTGAGCATCCGGCGGACGATGTGCTTGCGGCCCTCGTGCAGCTCGATGCGGACAATAGAGCGACCCTGCCAGACATCGATGATCTGCGCCATGTCCGCCTTAGCGATGCCGTCATCGAGCTCAATGCCCTTTTCCAGCTCGCGCATGACCTTGGCATCGACCTCGCCGACAACGGTGGCCATGTAGGTCTTAGTGACCTCGTAGCTCGGGTGCATCAGACGGTTGGCCAGCTCACCATCGTTGGTGAGCAGCAGCAGGCCCTCGGTGGGCGCATCCAGGCGGCCCACGTGGAAGAGTCGCTGACCAGCGCTGATCTTCTCACCGATGATGTCGCCCACACACGGGCGGCCCATGTCATCGTGCATGGTCGACTGCACACCACGCGGCTTGTTCAGGACGAAGTACTGCATGTCCTCATTGACGATGACGCGGGAACCATCAACGCGAATCACAGACGTGTTCGGGTCCACCCGCACGCCCTGTCGCGTCACAATCTTGCCATCGACCTCGACGCGGCCTTCGTCGATAAGCTTTTCCGCCATACGACGCGACGCCACGCCTGCCTGTGCAAGCACCTTCTGCAGACGTACGCCTTCGCCTGCTTCGCTGTGCACGCGCTTGCCCGAGCCGCGGCGGTCGGAGTCCACGTGCTGGTGGCGCGCCGGGCGAGCATTGGATACGTAGATGTCCTTCGCGTGGACGTTGGAGGTCTCCACCTTCGCGCCGCTGTCGCGACGGCTGCGGTTGCGCTGGGCGTTAGTGGAGCCGTGTGCGCGGTTGGATTGATTCTTACGGTTCTTGTGTGCCGGTGTGCCTTCTCGGCGAGCGGGTTTAGCCACTTGACCTACATCCTTTTCAAGCGTTGGAGAATGTTCTGTTTGTTAGAACGTCAGCGCCAGGCGACGCTGTTCTCTCCCCCGTGGGCCCAAAATGGCCGGTGGAAGCAGGTTAATAAAGAGAATTACAGAGAAAGCCTCGCGCCTTGTCGTCTAGCCACCTTAGCACGTTTTTCGCAAAACGCCAGCTTAACGATGTCCCGCGCGGCCTCCACCTACAGCGCCTTTTACAGCGTTGCGGCCCACTCTCGCACGCCCGGCAGCCACTGCGTAGCTTTCGCCACAAACTCCTGCCGGTCCAGCGCGCCAGCTCCCGCCTGCACCGACCCCAGCAGCGGCACCCCGGTGATGCGCGGCAGTTCCTCCAGGTTCGTCTCAATGATCGGGTCGACCTCCGCCGGCAACGAACCGCCCACCAGCGCCGTGACATTGACCCCACGGCCCCGCGCCACCTCGACGGTGAGCTCCGCCTCGTTCAGGCACCCCAGGTCCAACCGCGTCACGACCACCATCTGACTACCCGGCAACAACCCCGCCAGCTCCGGCAGCGCCCAGTCCTCGCCGAGTCGCACCAGCAAGCCGCCCGCGCCCTCCACGAGGACAACGCGGTTCGGCCCGTCGATAAGCTTGATCTTCTCCGCGATCTCCGTGGCGTTCGGCAGGCGCATTCCCGCGCGCTGCGCCGCCGCCAACGGCGCCATCGGCTCGGGGTAACGCTCGAAACCATGCAGGTTATCGATCCCCGTCAGCTCTGCGACAGTGTCCAAATCGCCGCCATTTGGGCCCGGGAAACCGGTCTGAATCGGCTTGACGACGTGCACCTGCCTGCCCTCTTCGCGTAGTGCCGCCGCCAGGGCTGCCGTGCCGATGGTCTTTCCAATATCGGTACCGGTGCCGGTGACAAGGACGATGCTCATGGTGGTTGGTGCTCCTTTTGGTTGCGCTACTTGCGTTCTTCCTCGGCGGCGACGATGGCGGCGATGGCCTCGCAGATACGGTCGACCTCGTCATTGGTGCTGATGTACGGCGGCATGGTGTACACCAATTTGCCGAATGGCCGCAGCCACACCCCGGCATCGACGGCCGCTGCGGTGGCCAGGCCCATGTCCACTGGACGCTGCATCTCCACGACACCGATTGCGCCAAGGACACGCACGTCGGCCACAGCATCGCTGCTGGCTAGGGGCTGGAGCTGGTTGCGAAGTCGGGACTCGATGCGCGGGACATCCTCACGCCACTGCCCCTCTGCAATCAGGTCGAGCTGCGCGCAGGCCACCGCACAGGCCAAGGGGTTTCCCATGAAGGTGGGGCCGTGCATGATACCTCCGCCTGCACCACTGGAAATGGTGCGAGCCACGTCGGCGGTGGTGAGGGTGGCTGCGAAGCTCATAAAGCCGCCGGTCAGCGCCTTGCCGACACACATAATATCCGGCACAATCCCGGCCGCCTGCGTCGTGAACAGGTCACCGGCCCGGCCGAAGCCGGTGGCGATCTCATCCGCGATGAGCAGAATCCCGTGCTTGTCACACAGCTTCCGGAGCCCCACAAGCAGCTCGTGGTCATGGAACCGCATGCCACCAGCGCCTTGGACTACCGGTTCAATGATGATGCCGGCGACGGAGTCGTCGATAAGCGAATCGAAGTGCGCGAGATAGCGTGCGCGTTCCTCCTCGGTTGCGCCGCGGGCGGGTGGTTTGTCGGCGAAGACCTGCGGAGTCCACTGCCCCGTCCACAGCGAATGCATGCCGCCCTCGGGGTCGCAGACGGTCATGGGCGCGCGAGTGTCGCCGTGATAGCCGCCGCGCCAAGTGGCCAGGCGGGTGCGCTCGGGATGGCCTTTGGCCTGCTGGTACTGCAGCGCCATTTTAATCGCCACTTCGACGGAGACCGAACCCGAGTCGGAGTAGAAAATGGCATCGAAGCCGGGGCCTGCGAGCTTTAGGAGCTTCTCCGCCAGCTCAATGGCCGGACGGTGCGTGAGTCCGCCGAACATGACATGCGACATCGTGGTGGCCTGCTTCTTCGCGGCTGCGACCAGCTTCGGGTGCGAGTGGCCGTGGCAAGCGGCCCACCAGCTGCTCATGCCGTCGATGAGGGTGCGGCCGTCGGCGAGGTGGAGGTTCACGCCCTCGGCGGACTCGACCAGCTTGGGCGCGACCGGCGACGGGATGGGGCCGTATGGATGCCAGATGTGGTCGGCGTCGAATTGGGCGAGGTCGGCGATGGCTGGCCGGGTGTGTGGTTGGGCGGGTGGTTGGGCGGGCGGCGGGGTGTGCGGCTGGGCGGTTTCCGAGGCTGTCATGATACTCAAGCATAATACCTGTACAGCGCCAGACTTGAACGCCGTTCGGGGTTGGTGGTGGAGCTTCTCGCAAGGATTACAGACAGTCTCAGCGACTTTACGACACCCATGTCACCTCGTGGCAGCTGTGGAGGTGGCATGAGGTGACACCTGTGTCGTGAAGTGAGGTTGGGGTGGCCCGATGAGCCAGCCAGCTAGTACAGCCGCCCCGCCTGGCTCCACACTCGTCGGCGACGCATGGCCAACTCGGCCGCCTTACCTGTGATTGTGATGGGCTGCCGCGCGAAGGCGTAGTTTCCGCGATAGCAACTGCCACCATTTGCCAGGTGACGTCGGATTTCTGCGGCCGCTTGCCGCAAGGTGGCTACGGCGGTGCCGTCGAAAAGCTGTGACCAGACGATCCGGATGACATTCAGTCCAAGATTCTTCAGGCGCTTTTCGCGCTCCAGCTCCTTTGCGATTGCCACCTGCGTGTCCGCGACCCCGCCATCGGTGTATTTCATACGGCCGTCGAACTCGACGACCAGCCCAAGTTCGGGCAGGTAGAAGTCCACGCGTGCGATGAAGCCACGATCATCCCGAAAGGAAACCTGCTGAAGCAACGGAGCCCGAGAATCGTCGACAGCAGCTAGCCCCGCCTGGACAATTGCTTCTTTAGTGAGCGATTCCCCAATGCTTTCCGACGACGCTGTCGCTTGCCCCAACAATCTCCTGGCCTGTGCATTTCCCGGAGCACGCGGATATGCAGCCAACGTAGCCGACAGTTCCTCGGTGTCGGTGTGGCGCTGGAGGGCGGCGTCGGCAAGCACTGGTGCATTGTGCGGGGTGCGGGAACGGCAGACGTCGATGACGGACTTTGGGACATCGGTGACGAGGCGGCCATCGATTTCTACGATGTCCTCGGGGAGAATCCGGCCGGAGACGCGGATGAGGCGTTTGTGCGGCTGGTACGGGCCATTCGGCGTGCTTCGCGATTGCCCGCGCGTGCGGCCGGAGTTGGCTATCGCGATGGGAGTGTTGTGTGTGAGCAGAGGTAAACCGTGGAGAGCAGCGGCGGCATCGCGGGTGACTACGGTGGCGGTGTCGCGATGGACGAGCGCTTTGATTTCCAGGACGTAGCGTTCGGTGCTGTTTAGGGTGAGCCACCTGTCGACAGGCACGTACGCGCCGTGTGCGAGCCACAGGAGGCTGCCGCTTTTGGCCCGCCGGAGGAGATCTCGGTCGGAGTGCTGGCCGATTCGGGAGATTGCGAATGTGCTGGGGCGGGCGCATTCGCGCTGCTGGCCGGTACGGATGATGTCGTCGGCGTCGTAGTTCCACTGCGGCATCGGATTGCGCTCCTGAGGTCCAGGCAACTGCTGGTGGGTGGGTGGCGGGGTGTGAGTGTTTGTGGGTTTGTGTGTTTGTGAGTGTTTGCGAGTGTTGGTGAGTGCTACGTTCTCATTTTTGGGCTCACACGGAGGCTCAGAAGGCGTCAATTTGGCGTCGACTGTGGATAGTTTGCAGTTTTCGGGAGTTATCCACAGGGCGTGTGGTGGGTGTGTGGTGGGTGTGGTGGGTACAAAGGCTCGCAGTGAGCTGAGGCGAGCAGCAAACCCAGCCCGAAATGCGACTTCACGACACCCATGTCACCTCGTGGCAGCTGTGGAGGTGGCATGAGGTGACACGCGTGTCGTGAAGTGGGTTAGCCGATGGAGCGAGCCCCGCAGCCCGCGGCCCAGCTAGCCCCCCCCCTGTCCAACCGCCCCAGAACCCCACCTAGTCCAACGGCTCGTCGATCAAGTCGACCTCAGGCAGCAGCGGAGCCAAATCAGGCAGCTGGTCCAGCGAATCAATCCCCAAAAGCTCCAGGAACAGCGTCGTCGTAACGTACAAATGCGCGCCGGTTGCCGGGTCCTCTCCGGATTCCGCAATCAGACCGCGCGCGACCAGCGTGCGCATCACCCCATCGACATTGACACCACGCACACCGGAGACCTGCGCACGCGTGGCCGGCTGTCGGTAAGCCACTACTGCCAGCGTCTCCATAGCTGCACGTGAGAGCTTCGACTGCGAGCCATCCAGCAAGAATCGCTCGACCGCGCTGGCGTGGGCGGGAGCTGTGTAAAACCGCCAGCCCTCATCCGTTTCGCGTAGCTCAATGCCGCTGCGACGTGCACGGTATTCGTACTCGATTTCGCGAAGCACGTCACGGACATCACTTGCGGAAACATCCAGCGCCCGCGCCATATCCTCCGCCGCCACCGGCGTATCGACTACCAGCAGAATCGACTCAACGCCTGCTCGCAACGGGTCAATGGGCGGCAACTGAGCCGAAGAAGCAGACGCGGGCTCCACGGCCTGCTCGGATGGTCCGGAACTGGTTTCGCTCATGCGGGTCAGATTACGCAACCTCCCGCGCCGGGCGCTAATTGGCCGGGCGCTAATCAGCTGTTAGCACCAGCCCGACCAAGCCAAGCCGCAACGCCAGCCCCAACAGCCAGCCCCAGCCACCTACTCCCAGTTCGCCGCCGCCACGACGGCCGGGTCCACGTCCAGCCCGGTCCAGGCCACGTGGATTTCCTCCAGCGCCTCCTCCTGCTCCACACCAATCGCTTTGGCACGGTAGAGCTCCAGCAGCGCCAGGAACCGCCCGACAACCTCCATGGACACGCGGCACTCCGAGGTCAGCTGCGTAAACGTCAACCAGGTCCCCTCGCCGGCCAGCCGCAGCGAGTCCAGAATTTTGCCCGCCTGCTCCGGCACGGACACGGGCACACCGTGGATGTGCCCGACGCCGACTTCCTCCGGCGGCTTCGGCCGCATCACGACGGCCGCAAACTCGGCGAACTCCCCGAGCGACATGCCCAGGCGCACGGGCGGCAGCAGCTCCTCGAACTGCTTGTCCGGCCCCACAGCTCGCGGATAGCGCCGCGGCGCGGTCTTCTGCCACTCCTCGAATTGGTCGGCTACCTTGCCATACGCCTGGTACTGCAGCAGTCGGGCGAACAGCAGGTCGCGTGCTTCTAGCAGTTCGAGGTCTTCTTCGCTGTCGACGTCGCCACGCGGCAGAAGTCGTGCGGTCTTGAGGTCGAGCAGCGTCGCTGCCACGACGAGGAATTCGGTGATTTCGTCGAGGTCGCTGACTGCGTCGAGGCTGCGCGTGTACGAGATGAACTCGTCCGTCACCGCCGCCAGCGCGACTTCGGTGACGTCCATCTTTTTGCTGCTGATGAGCTGCAGCAGCAGGTCGAAGGGCCCGTTGAAGTTCGCGAGCGCGACGCGGAAGCCGGTGATTTCTTCCTGCACGCCCTCGCTTGACGACGGTTCGGGAGTGTAACTATCCGGGGAAGTCACCTATTATTTGCGGCCTTTGCGCTCGATGACCTCGCGGGCCAGGTTGCGGTACTGTGCCGCAGCTGGGGTGTTCGGTGCCCAGGTGGTGATGGGCTCGCCAGCGACGGAGGTTTCCGGGAAGCGGACGGTTCGGGTGATGACCGTGTCGAAGACCTTGTCACCGAAGACCTCGATGAGGCGTTCCATGACTTCCTTGGCGTGGCGCGTGCGGCGGTCGAACATAGTGACCAGGATGCCGGAGACTTCCAGGTTGAAGTTCAGGCGGTCGCGGACTTTGGCCACCGTGTCGGTGAGCAGTGCCAGACCGCGCAGGGAGAAGTACTCTGCCACCATTGGGAT
This sequence comes from Corynebacterium sp. LK31, assembly GCF_014335015.1. Taxonomy (NCBI): domain Bacteria; kingdom Bacillati; phylum Actinomycetota; class Actinomycetes; order Mycobacteriales; family Corynebacteriaceae; genus Corynebacterium; species Corynebacterium sp. LK31. Next base: position 581,162 of record NZ_PDGW01000011.1, read on the forward strand.
GATGACGCCCTCGGAGATAGTCAGCGCATTGACAGTCAACAGGCCCAGCGACGGCTGGCAGTCAATGATGATGAAGTCGTAGTCATTCATCACTGGGCGCAGCGCGCGTCCGAGGGCCTGCTCGCGGCCGACTTCGTTGACAAGCTGAATCTCCGCAGCCGACAGGTCGATGTTGGCCGGAACGAGGTCCAGGCCGGAGACCTTGGTGTGATGAATGGCATCGCGGACATCGGTGGTGTCGTCGACGATGAGGTTGTAGACCGTCAGGTCGAGTTCCTCATGGGGAACACCGAGACCGGCGGATAGTGCGCCTTGCGGGTCCAAGTCAACGAGCAGGACTTTACGGCCGAACTCTGCCAGCGCCGCACCCAGGTTAATAGTCGAGGTGGTCTTACCCACGCCGCCCTTCTGGTTACACATTGCCAGGATGACTGCGGGGCCGTGACTGTTCAGGGGTGCGGGTTCCGGCAGTTCACGTGCCGGACGACCGGTGAGACCGAGTTCAACTCGATCGGCCTCAAACAACCCTTCTTCAGCCACAGTCAATCCCTCTTCCTTGAAGATTTCTCATCAATTCTACTGCGCGATATATTACCGCCACATATTACCGCGAGTATTCAGCCCGTGGGTGAGCCCCCGCCCAGACTCGTCGCATATTCTCCGCGGTAATCATGGTGTAAATCTGGGTCGTCGTCACCGAGGCGTGCCCCAGCAGCTCTTGGACAACGCGCACATCGGCACCGCCCTCAATCAGGTGTGTGCCGAAACTGTGGCGCAGGGTGTGCGGGGAAATCTTCACCTTCAGCCCGGCGCGCTCGCCCAGCTCCGCCAGCGTATTTCCCGCTGACTGCCGAGACAGCCTGCGCCCCAGCGAGTTGATAAACAGCGCCGGCCCAGAGTTTGCCCGCACCCAGCTCGGCCGCCCGCGCGTCAGCCACGCATCCAGCGCCGCCATGGCCGGCGATCCCACGGGCACGATGCGCTCCTTGCCGCCCTTACCGCGCAGCAGCACGAGGTTGGTTTCGCGGTCCACGTCATCGATATCCAGGCCGGTGACCTCGGAAACGCGCGCACCTGTCGAGTACAGAAACTCCACCAGTGCACGGTTGCGCAAATCCGTCACGTCGGCGGTCTCATCGTCGGGGATGGACTCGATAAGCCGGGTGACCTCATCAATGCTGAGTGCCTTCGGATACCGCGAGGGCTGCTTCGGCGGCGACACCCGCTTGGCGACATCCACATCCAACGCGCCCTCACCCACCGCGAACTTATGGAAGCTCCGCACGGCCGACAGCGAACGCGTCACCGAGGTCGGGGCCAGCGCCGGCCTGCCCGCTGACTTATCTCCCCGCGCCAGATACGCCAGGAACTCTGACACATCCTGCTCGGTGACCTGCGCCAATCGCGTACGCCCAATCTCCCGCAGATAGGTGCGGTACTTCTCCAAGTCGCGCTTATAACTGGCGAGCGTATTCGCCGACAAGCCCTTTTCCACCGCGAGGTAGGTGACGAAGGCGTCGACAAGCGGATCGATCGAACTCATCGGATACGTTTCAGGTCCGCGCCGGCGCCGAGCTGCTCTGTTCGACGCTGAGCCAGAGTCGTCGGTCGAATATCGAACGGCTCCGCGACCGAGCGTGGCGTGGCACCCCTCAGCAGCACCTCCGCCGCCAGCAGAATGCCGGACAGCGCGATGCCGTTGAGGATCTCTCCGCGCAGCGCCATCGCCACCGCATCCTCGGCCGGAATCCACGACGCAGTCATGTCCGCTTCCTCATCGTGGGCTTCCGGCTTATCGACGGCACGGAGCCCCCTGGCCAGATAGATCCGAACCGCTTCCTCTGCGAAGCCGGGTGAGCTGAACATATCGGTAAGCAGGGACCAGGACTCGGCCTCCAGCCCGGCTTCCTCTACTAGCTCACGTTTGGCGGCCTCCAGCGGGTCCTCGTCCGCGACATCGAGAAGCCCGGCCGGCAACTCCACCAGGCGCTTCCCTGCCGCCTGCCGCCACTGATTCAGCAGGTAGAGGCGGTTATCCTCATCTGCGGCAACGACTGCGACAGCGCCGAAGTGCTCCACAATCTCGCGGGCCGACACATTCCCACCCGGCATTCGCACCTGGTCGCGGCGGACCGCGATGATAGGTGCCTCGAGAACAATTTCGGAATCAACAACGTCAAATTGATGCGCCATGAGTTTCACTCTAATAGCTGGGCCGGATTCGGCTGCGCGGCGCCGAGGCTAGTTGCGCTTGAGGGCTGCGGCGATGAGGCCGTCGAAAAGCGGATGGGCGTGGGTGGGGCGTGACTTCAGCTCCGGGTGCGCCTGCGTGGCCACGAGGTATGGGTGCACGTCCGTGGGGTATTCGACGAATTCGACGAGCTTGCCGTCCGGCGAGGTGCCCGAGATGACCAGTCCGGCTTCTGACAGCTGGTTGCGGTAGGCATTGTTGACCTCGTAACGGTGGCGGTGGCGCTCGGTGACATCGGTGGTGCCGTAGAGGCCGGCGACGACGGAGTCTTCGGCGAGCTTCGCCGGGTAGGACCCCAGGCGCATGGATCCGCCCAGGTCAGCCTCACCGGAGACTGCCTGGAGCTGTTCCTCCATCGTGGCGATGACCGGCTCGGCCGCGTTCTCGTCGAACTCGGTGGACGACGCACCTTCAACGCCCGCAGTGCGCGCCGCCTCGATGACGACGCACTGCATGCCCAGGCAGATTCCTAGCAGCGGCGTGCCGGTTTCCTTGGCGTAGCGGATGGTCGCAATCTTGCCTTCGATGCCGCGTCCTCCGAAACCGCCGGGGATGACAATCGCGTCAACGCCGGCCATGTTCTTCTTCAGCCCCTCGGGGGTTTCGCAGTCGTCCGAGGCAACCCAGCGGATGTTCGCCTTCACTCGGTGGGCGAAACCTGCGGCACGCACAGCTTCCGCGACGGACAGGTAGGCGTCCGGCAGGTCAATGTACTTGCCGACGAGCGCCACCGTGACCTCGCCCTTCGGGTTGTGGACGCGTTCGAGCAGGTCTCCCCACACTGCCCAATCCATGTCGCGGAACGGCAGGTTCAGGCGGCGGATGATGAAGGTGTCCAGGTGCTCTTCATAGAGGACCTTCGGGATGTCGTAGATGCTCGGCGCATCCGGGCAGGACACCACGCCCTCGCGGTCGATGTCACACATCAGCGCAATCTTGTTCTTGAGGGAGTCAGGGACGTCTCGGTCGCATCGCAAAACGACGGCATCGGGAACCAGACCAATCGAGCGAAGTTCAGCCACCGAGTGCTGGGTAGGCTTGGTCTTCAGTTCCTTGGAGGGGCCGAGGTACGGAACCAGTGACACGTGCAGGTAGAAGACGTTCTCGCGGCCGACGTCGTGACGCACTTGCCGTGCGGCTTCCAGGAAGGGCTGCGATTCAATATCGCCGACGGTGCCGCCGATCTCGGTGATGACCACGTCGGGCTTTTCGCCGTTTGCGTCGGCATTGCCCATAGCGACGATGCGGGATTTGATCTCGTCGGTGATGTGCGGGATGACCTGTACGGTCTGGCCGAGGAATTCGCCGCGACGCTCCTTGGCGATGACCGAGGAATAGACCTTGCCGGTGGTGACGTTACCGCCGGCGGAGAGATTGCGATCGAGGAAACGCTCGTAATGCCCCAGGTCCAGGTCGGTTTCAGCGCCGTCTTCGGTGACGAAGACCTCGCCGTGCTGGAAGGGGTTCATGGTGCCCGGATCCACATTGAGGTAGGGATCGAGCTTCTGCATAGTCACTTTCAGACCACGCGAGGTGAGCAGGCGGCCGAGCGAAGCCGCAGTTAAGCCTTTGCCGAGGGAGGAGGCAACGCCTCCTGTAACGATGATGTATTTCGTAACCACGGGACTTCAGAATATCGCTTGCGCGGGCGCGAGCGCAAGCGACTTTTCACAATGGCGGAGATTAATTACGCAACTAGGTAAGACTTTCAAAAATCATGGTCGCCTGGATGCATAAACGCGATTACGTCATTACCCTCGGGGCTATGACTGATTTAACGAATAAGACCATTGCAGTATTGGCCACTGACGGATTCGAGGACTCCGAGCTGACTAGCCCGGCTGAGGCCGTAAAGGATGCCGGTGCGACCGTGCACGTTATCTCCACCGAAGAAGGCTCCATCGAGGGCAAGAACGGCACGAAGGTGGACGTCGATAAGCTCACCAGCAGCGTTTCTGCCGATGATTACGATGCTCTGATTCTGCCTGGCGGCACCGTGAATGCGGACCAGATTCGCATCGATAAGGATGCCGTGGCGCTAGTGAAGGGATTCGCCGCAGCTAACAAGCCAATCGGCGTGATTTGCCACGGCGGTTGGATTCTCACCGATGCGGATGTGCTGAAGGGCCGCACTATTACCTCCTACATCAGCGTCAAGACTGACCTGATTAACACTGGCGCCAACTGGGTCGATGAGGAAGTTGTCGTTGACGGCAACCTGATTTCCTCCCGCACCCCGGCCGACCTTGAGGCTTTCAACAAGGCACTCGTAGAGAACTTCTAAGCCACTCGGCTTTTAGCACCACCAAAGGACGGCTGTTGCCATGAGTTCATATTGGGATAACCCAAAGTCGCTGTGGGATCAGATTCCACAGCACGATCAGGAGGATGCTTCCGGGCAGCAGCCTGCCGCGCCGGAGCAGCCTGCTGCGCCTGAGCAACCTTCCGCGCCCGAGCAGCCTCCCGCACCGCAGCAGCTTCCGCCACAGCAAGGGCGCTATCAGGGATTGCTCTCGCACAACAGCATCGTTATCCAGCAGATTCGAAACTTCATGGCGGATGATTTCGACATTCTGGATACCGAGGGCAATTGCATCGGAAAGATCGAAACTACCGGTGGCACGCTGAGCCGCATGTTTATGGGCTCTCGTCGCCTGACAGTGTCCGAACCGGACGGCACTCCGGTATTCGTTATCACCGACCCGACCGATTTCACCCTTGATCGTTACGAGGTCTATTACCCCGACCCGCATGCGACTGATACCGAAGGCAAGCAGCAAGGTGGAGCAGAGTCATCGCGCCTTCTGGCCACTATTCAGCAGAAGTTTGCGTTCTTTAAGCGGCGGCTGGAGATTTCCATCCCCGGTTTTGCCAATTGCGAGGTCGACGGCGACGTCTGGCATTACGACGCCACTTTTATGATCAACGACGTCAGAGTCGCACAGATGTCACGCAAGTGGTCGGGGTTTGCGAATCTCCTATCCGGCAATGAACGCTATGTGCTGCAGCTCAAGGATGATTTGCCACCACAATTGCGCGCGGCGATCATTGGTGCCGCCATTGCCCTGGATTTGATGGCGAAAAAGGCGCAATCCGACTAGCTATTATCGCTGTCGACTCGCGCCTTTTATCAAGAGCTACTGCTCACGACTATCGCTACCGCGCCCCTGCAGCCTGAGCGATGCGTCCGTCGATTTCCGTGATTCCGTCAGAGACGGCATTGACGTGTTCTGCGCGAACATTGGCATTGTCGTTGATGCCCCCTTCAAAAACGGCGGTTACCGGCACGCACGGAACCTCAACATTACGTCCGAGCGCATTCGCTACCAGCGCGATTGCTCGCGGCGAGAAGGTCAGACCAATATGGCCCGACAGGTCCGCAGAGCAACCATCCTGTAGGAGGATGTTGTTGGAAGTCGGTGCGTTCCACTGGCTTGCAGCCATTGGCGTGACGGCTTCATCAACCTGAGTCGAGATTGCAACGTAGTTGACGCCCGGCTGCTCCAAGCCACCTTCATTCATCTTGGCCATGAACCGGCCGTGCTGCATCAGATCCACCAGGCTGGGGCTGACAATGTACCCCGCAGCCTTGTCACCGGCATTGTCGAACTGGTTGAGCTGTTCCAAGCCGTAGGAAGCGCCGAGCAGGGTTGTGCCATGCAGCACGCCCGCCAGGGAAACGACGGTGCCGATTCCCCGCCCCTGCTCCTGCTTGGCGTAGGCGGCAGCCAAGGCGCCACCGGCAGAGTGACCAACAATATCGACGGCGGTAGCACCAGTTTCCGCCTTGAGGGTGTCAATCTTCGCAGTCAGCTCAGCCAAAGCGGTATCCAGCGGGGTCATGTTGCGCATGGTTGGAATAGAGCCCAGCACCGAAAACTCGTCAGGACCCAGCTTGCCGACGTTAAATGCGTACAGACACTTCCCCATTGCCTTTAGCTCCGGTGCCATGCGGGCATAGGTCTGGTACGAGTTCGAGTTCATACCGTGGATCATGACCACAGGATTCTCACCAGGAGCAGGAACACACTGCACATTTGTTCCCTCGGGACTGATGTTTTCCGTCATCCCCTGGTTGACCATGACGGTGGGGAAATCATTTGCCTTTGGCCCCCACTCGCCCATTTCGGTCCAGGACAGGACCTGATCATTACCTGTTGCCGAAGCCGGTGCAGCGGCCGCGATGGGAGCCGCTGCCAGAGCGACACCAGCCGCAGCCAACAGTGCTGTGGCTGACCGTGCCAGCTTTCCAAATGCTCGATGAGTGCCCATGATTACTCCTTGCCTAGAACAGTGAATAGTAAAACGTTTCCAATAAGAACTACGGCATGGGCAAGAGCAAAAAACAGGCTATAAATCGCAATCGTACTCTGAAAGGCGACCAATGAAAGCCCCTAAATAAGGTTAATAGAATGTGAACTAAATATAACTATAATGCTATTCACTTACAGGCCTGCAAGCTTTTAAAGTGATATCGACCACAGCGCGAAACGAGGCGAGACCCCCTCGCAGCACCACAGGAGCATCGCTGATACTGACATCGCCATTAAGGATAAGCGCCTGCTCCACGAATATTTCAAACAACCAGTGATGCGGACGCTTGATATCGTCAGCGAGGAAACTGAGTCACCAATAGCTGAACTTAGAGAACGCCTTCTCACCTGCCCGTACAGTAAGGTATTTCACATGCACAAACGACACATTTTCGCCCTCGCACTGACTATTCCAGCACTGTGCCTTTCGGCTTGCTCCAACGGAGAACCGGAAAAAGCACCGGAACCAACTACGGTTACAAAAACTGTCACCAGCTCAGAAAGCAGCACAGAATCGACGACACAATCCACCACCAAGACCCCTAACCCATCAACACCCCCGACCCAGACAACGGAAAGCTCCAGGCCCACTGGTTACACCGGCGCCCCCACTGGTGAGCCGACAGCTATAAACAAAACGATTTCACATTGCGCGAAATCCTCGCAGGGACTCTACGAACAAGGCACCACCTGGTTTACCGACGGCACCTCCGGCTGGACGCAATATTGCGCCAACAATTTCTATGATGGCCCTTCCGCAAACACTGCCCCAGAACCTCAGAACACCGAGCCGTCCCCGTGGGTTCAAGGCCAAATCGATTGGGCTGATTGCCTTAACTCTGGCCATTCCGAGGAAGAGTGTCGCGCGATGTTGAATTAAGAAGCCGCAGCCGCCTTCGACGAGAAGCATTCGTAGAGGCAGCTGTGCCAATTCAATTCACAGATACCGCTACTGCACCTCAAAATCCCCTACCGCGCGTCCTCCCCAGCCTGCAAAGAGATTGGTGACACATTGCCCCGCGCCGTCGTCACCGAGGAGTTCGCCTTACTCGCTAGGTAACACTGACTCCGTCCAGCGTGAATGCACGACGCCGAACACGCAGCAATGGCACATCTACCTGTACGTTCCGCAGTGCAGCATCCTATTCACTGGCCGGAACCGCATCAATGGTGCGCCTCGCAACAGCACCTAACTCTCCAACCGCTCCAGAACCAGTGCAGCGACTTCATCAATTTTCTCTGCATAGCCAGTACGCTGGTTCAGCTGAGTTCCCCGCACTCCATCGGTTGCTTGCAGGTCTGCAATTGGTGAATGACTATCCTGAGCTGTCGCCGGCATCGAGTACATGTGCGGCACATGCCCAATCAGGTACTGGTCACACGAATGTCCGAGGCTATCGCCGATTCGTTTGGCTTCGTCGTCAAACTTGCCGCGGAATCGTTCAAAGGCTCCGACAAGCTGTTCTTTACCGTTCGAGCGCCTCTTCACGTATTCCAGCGTTGTGTAGCCAAGGTACTGAAGCCCACGCCCATCGTGCCCGAGCAGCCGAAGCTTACGAGTTTTCTTTGAAATATCTGGCGAGTAGTTCCTCCACTGAGCAAGATTGCCCTCAGATATTTCGCTGTATTCAGTGACCCAGTCGTTGAACCACTTGGCGAGGTTTCCAAAGGCGTGGAAGCTGAACAGGTCGGTCGACGTAGGAGTGACGAAGGCGTCGCAGCCCAAAAGTACGGTGCGATTGAAAGGGCCTAACGACGGTCCCACATCGTAGAAGATGTAGTCGTATCGATCTTCATCCTCCATAGCCACAGCCAACTGCCCGGCCCAGTGGATTCGACGAAAGTCGCCGGTCTTCTTGGCTAGCGATGACTGCCATGCGTCACTCATGACATCTTCGATGTTGGAAAGTGCCGGGTGCCCTGGCAGGACATCGACTCCAAACCGCTCCGAGCGCACTGGCCGGATATCGGGCTCGATATCGGTCTCGCCTTCTCGCAGTGGAATGAACAGCGAGTAGACCGTATTAGCCAACGAATCTCGCTCGGCCTGCTCATCATTCTTGCTGCTCAGGTAGATTTCCTCGTGTTGCTCTTCAGTCAGCATGAGTTGTGTGGCATTACACTGCGGATCGCAATCCACATAGAGCACTCGTTTACCCTGACGAGCGAAATAATGGGCGACATTGGTGGAAAGAGTGGTCTTCCCCACCCCACCCTTGTTGTTGAAGAAACTGAGTGTCCGCATCGGGCTTCCTATTTACCTAAAAACAGTCTCCCGATTGTATAAGACCTGAAGCCCACTCAAGTAACCCCGCAATGACAGGTCACACCCGCCGTGAGACGACCTACTGTTCCTCTTCAAAAAAGTCTTCATCCAGTTCGTAAAGGATGATCTCATGTGCTTTTTGGACCGCGACACCATAGTCAAGCATGAGCGCAGATAGTTTCACACCATCAATCAAAACGATTGTTCCGTGCCGATAATTTGCGGCAGCTTCTACTGCCCCGTTGGTAAAGCGGGACGTTGTGATGAATACGCCTTTATTTGCACCGCGAGAATCTAGCGCACCAATGAAGTTTCTTATTTCTCCATTCCCGACAGAATTTGAGTCGCCATAGCGCTTGGCCTGCACATAGACTTTCCCAAGGCCCAGGGCATCTTCACGAATCACTCCATCGACGCCGCCATCATTAGACCGTCCCAGATGCTGTTTCTGTCCGTGGACACCGCCGTATCCCATCGCCCACAGCAGTTCAATAACCGCGCGCTCAAAGAACTCTGGGGTTGAGTCCTGCAGGCGCTGCCGCAAATCGGTTGAAACCTTCGCGTTCCAATCAGCTTGCGCATCCTCCACCATCTCTAATGGAGATTTCGTCGGACTAGCCGAAGCCTCTTCCCATTCAGCTAGAGTTCCTCCGCCACGTTCACCCGAGGATGCCGGCAAGTCAGCTGCTGCATTGCCAGAGCTCTTACGCTCCCGAATCTCATCTTGGTACTGCCGCCATTTGGGCCACTCCAGCATGTCCTTTTCGGTGTACTCCGCAAGATTCCTTGCATCTACCTGGCGCCCATTATCCGAGATCACGTATCGCCCGCGCTTGGGTCGGATCACCAGACCAGACTGCGCAAACGACGAGCAGGCCCAAGCAATTCGATTTCGATATCTTGGCTGTCCGGACGGAATAGTTTCCGCCAAAACCTCATCAGAAAGTCCCAGATGTCTGACTACATCGTCGCCTATCTCCGTGAGCCGTCGTTCTCGCCCGTCTGATAGCACACGCAGTACTACTGGACGGAACTGATCTGTAGTCGGAATGTTGTCTGGTGCCATAAAATAATCCTAGATGATTAACAACCATGCTTTGTAAAAACATTCGCGACGCAAAGAACATCTACGAAATTCCAGCCAGTCTAGGTAAACTGAAGCGAGACCTCACCCCGTGTCTCAACCTCGTCGTCAATTAATCTCAGCCAAAATGTTGCTTCGCACCACTAGATGAAGCACGACACGGTGACTTAATTCTCCGGGATGACGTGACACCACAGTGCCCAAAACCGAAATCCGCTACAAGACTTTCCGCTACCACTACCTGTACTGCGTAAAGTTACGCCGCCATCGTCAAATAATATCGTTGTCAACCTAGAAACCTTAACGATAATCCACACCCCCTCCATCCCTGGCAGCCCCCGAAACGACATTAAACCTAATATAAAATCTAATAAAAAGAGACCAATTGGGTTAAAAACCAGCAAATCGCGAAAATGAGAAGTAGTAGTCTACAATGAATAATCCAGAACGCCAACATACAGTTCCAAAATTCTATCTTCGCGGGTTCGCACAACACGATAAAATTCGAGTTATCGACCTACAGAAGAGGAGTATTTATTTATCCTCAGTCAACAAAGCATCAATTATCAAGAATTTCTACACCATTGATCAAGGCACCGATAAATTTGCATTCGAAAAAGCGCTGGGAAATGTCGAGGCTGCCGCAGCTCAAGCATTCAATTCAGTAAAAATGGGCAGCTGGCCACTCAGTCTCGAAGATCGGGTCTCATTAGCGGTTTTCATGGCAATCTCCCTTCTTCGGGGAATCACCTTTAGAAATTTCCTTTCCCAGGCAGACGGATTTTTTACGAAACTAATAACCGAGGATTCATCAGACCATTCGATTACGAGTTATCTGAATAATATTGGAAGCGATTCCCTCTCTGAAGACACTATCAGTACGATTCGAAATACCATCGCCGACGAAGGAGACCTCGGAATAATAGATGCTAATCGCCACCTGACCCATATCCCAAATCTTGCCGTTAGATTGGCTTTCAATATCCTGGAAAGGAACTGGGCTTTAGCAACATCGACAGATCGGAACTTTCTAACAGGTGATACTCCTCTTATTTCGACACGAAACACCAAGGCGGGATTGGAATTATGTGGTGTCCTTCATGCTGAAAACATTGCATTTCCGATAAGCCGAAATCAGGCAATATTTACTGGACCGGTTACCAATCCCACTCTGGCACTATCAAGTTGCCTCGACTATAGGTTTGACTGCGACACTGCGTTTGCCGACACATTAAATGAAACTGTGCTCTTTTCATCTTTCGACCGACTCTATCTTCACCCAGAAGATGAAGAGCTAATTCCCGATAAAGAGCTTTTACTCCTACATGAGCCTCCGGCGATAGATTTTACATCAGTCCGACTCCCTAAAATGCCCCATTATTGAAGGCAGGTTTTACCTTAGGAAGGTAAGACTAGCTTTTATTTACGAAAAATCTAGCCCTGGGTTCGTCAATGGCTACGAGCTCATCGACAATCCTCACAGTCTCCATAGCGACCCGCACCACACGCCCGATAAGGTCCACGATGTAACGCGGGTTCCCTACCTCGTCAGCCCAATCGTTCGGGTCATTAACAATGCCTGATGCTTTATCCTTCTTGACCTGGTAACGATCGATCAGCCACGCTACCGCCGAGCGTGAACCCAACATGTACTCGTCCGCTTCCGCCGGAATACCCGAGATGGTCACGCACTTGTTGTAAATCAACTTCGTCACATCATCGACATTCTTACCTGTCTCCGGATTCTTGCGTTTTGCCCATTTCATCTTGAGCACACGCCAGGTTTCGCGGTCGGACTCATCCCCCTTGACCTGAATGTCCAACGGCCAGGGCTCGACGGACTCATAGCCCACGTGCAGATCCATCAGCTCTTTGCCCGCAGCAGCAAACTTGTCGAACTCCGCACGTGACGACGGCGTCTCAATATGTGGCAGCATCTTCTTCAAATCAGCCGCATACTTCGTGCGGTAGGCAGGATCATGCAACTTGGCATAGACAAAGTGGAAAATGGTATCGCCGGTAATATCGGCTCCCAGCGCATCACGGTAAGTATTCTTGATCTCGTCGGTGATGTTATCCACGCGCATATAGCCGTCAACGATTTCACCAATCTCGCCGTAGACACTGGTTTCTCCTCGCTTTACGACGCTGTTCTCACCAAACAGCGCACCGTCATCCTCCGTTACCGCCGTCCAAGTGAAGCGGGAGAAGAATTGGCTAGGATTTCCTGCCCCTGCAACAGAAACGAGATCTGGAATTAGATTCGTAGCATTACAAGTAAACGGCGCCGATGCTGCGGCTGCTGAGATAAGAATGCCGACATTGGAATGAGCGGGAGTCGGGAATATCGACGGCAGCTGATATTGACGATCGTTCAATGCTGGTTCAAAATAGGCGCGCATCTTTGTAAACGGTCGGTACAAAGACTCAAACACCCGTTTCTTTTTCACGGCTACTTGGGTATTTTTCGCCGAAAGATTCTTCAAGATGGCCGACCACGAAATTTTCGAAGTATCCGCAAACCTAGGGTTCTGCTGTAGAAACCTAGTGACGTCAGCTTCTTTCGGGCGATCTACTCCCGCAGTGACCAACCACTTCTGCAATGCACTGGTCGCTTCGGCGTAGGTAGCGGTAAGAGTCTGTAAATTCCTAAGCAATATGTCTTCTGTTTGGGAATACATCCAGACATCACGTCCAGTTTTAAGCCCGCCAGAGAACGTACTAAAGAACTTCGTACTGGTGCCGTTTTTCTCGCCGATAACGGGCCACGTCTCAAATTCCTCCGAGCGCTGATTTACCCAGTCACCATAGGTGTTAGGACTGATGGGTTCCCATTCAATGGACTCCACCGTCTCTGAATCGACGATCCGGAGCTTCTCCACCGCTGTCAGGTAATCTCCAATATCTCGGTAGTGCAACTGAAAACCGGACTTTACGGGATTTTTAACTCCGATAGTGATGGCTACTGTATTCCGCGAACCCGAACCAAAGACCTTTCCGCCTTCCTTGCGGGACTGTTCTCCTGCCGTTCGCTGATTGCCACGAAGGTTGAACACATACAGGTCAGTGAAGTCTTCGGCCATGGATAACCGCACTCCGTCACCGGTGTTGCCGTCAATCCAGCCGCCATTTGAGACGAAGGCCACCACACCTTGGTCACCGATGCGGTCGGTTGCCCAGCGGAAGGCACGCAGGTAGGAGTCGTAAAGTGAGTTCTTGTTCGTCGCTGTGGATTTCGCAGCGTAAGTCTCAGCGATGCGCTTATCCAGACTCGGATACTTCAGATTTGCATTCAAGTCGTTTGCGGACTTCTGCCCGGACGAATAAGGCGGGTTACCAATTACCACGTTTATTGGCGCGTTCTTTTGCCGCTCGATGGTAGCGTTATTCTCCTGGAAAATATGCAGGTCCTGGATGTCTCCTTCCTCATGAATCTGGAAAGTATCAGCCAGCGCAATGTTGGCGAAGGGAACATACGCCGGTATTGGGGCACCATTACGCAGTGCTGCCTCTTCGCGCAGGGCGTTATAGGTGGTCTCAATGTTGACGGCAGAAACGTAGTAGGCCAGCAGCATAATCTCGGTAGCGAACAGCTCGTTGGCGTACTTTCGGGCAAGGTCCTCCGGCCTAATGAGGCCGGACTGCAGGAGGCGAACCGTGAACGTTGAAGTGCCAGCGAAGGGATCGAGGATACAGACGCCTTCGTCGGTAAGCCCCTTGCCGAAGTGCTTCTTGGACACGTCATCCGCAGCACGCAGAATGAAGTCGACAATTTCGACTGGGGTGTAGACGATGCCCAAAGACTCCGCCTGCTTCTTGAAGGCTTTTTGGAAGAAGCGCTCGTAAAGCTCCTTGATGACCTGCTGTTTTCCCGAGGCGGACTTCACTTCAGAGGCTCGAACACGGACGGACTCGTAGAACTTCTCGAGGGACTCGGTTTCGGTATCAAGATTGGCTTCGGAGAGGGCCCCGACCATCTTCTCCATAACCTGGGCTACGGGGTTATGGATGATGAAGTCGTGGTTCTCGAAAAGAGCGTTGAATACCGGAGCTGTGATGAGGTGCTGCGAGAGCATCGAAATGGCATCATCTTCGCTGATGCCATCGTTGAGGTTGTTTCGCAGACCCTCGACAAAGCTATCGAATTCTGTTCGGAGGTTGGCATCGGCACCGTCGACAAGCACTTTGATGCGCGTAATTTGGTTTTCCGCGATGGTAGCGACATCGTCCGCCCAATCCTCCCAATATGTGCGGGTGCCGACTTTGTCGACGAGCTTGGTGTAAATGGCCTCCTGCCACTCTTCCAGAGAAAACAGTACGAGCTGTTGAGTTAGCTCATCATTATCGGCCAGAGGCTGCGGGTTTTTGGCTGAGTCGGCTTCGGCCTCGTTAATGGCATCGGTGGGAGAAGCGTTCTCAGAATCGGTGTCGGAGCCATTTTTCTGGGAACCCTCATTGCCGATGTGGTCGACTTCGATTGGCAACTCTTCAGCAGGGTTCGTTTCATTCAATGCGATGGAATTGACCTTGGCATGGAAGCGGTCATCATGCGCACGCAATGCATTCAGGATCTGCCAGACAACCTTGAAACGCGCGTTGTCATTTAGGGCCTGCGCTGGCGAAACGTCCGGGGCGACTGCGACTGGAAGAATAATGTAGCCATAATCCTTGCCTTCGGACTTGCGCATGACGCGGCCTACGGACTGGACCACGTCGACCATGGAATTACGCGGGTTGAAGAAGATCACAGCATCCAGCGCCGGGACGTCGACGCCTTCGGACAAACAACGGGCATTTGTGAGCACGCGGGTGTGCTGCTCGGCTGCTGGAGACTCCAGCCAAGAAAGCTTGGTGCCACGCTCAAGAGCGTTCATGCTGCCGTCCACATGCTGCGCAGAGATAGAAACGTCCACGTTGTGCAGCGAGACATCATTGAGAACTGCCTTCTCTTCGAGCAGTTCTCGGTGCATGTTAATCAGCTGTGGGAAGGAGTCAGCAATTGTCTGCGATGTCTTGATGTCACGGGCAAACGCCACAGCACGTTGCATAGGTGCGGCATCCGCATCGAAGCCGCCCTTTTTACCCTGCAGAGAACCGGAGCGCTTTGCGAGGCCATTCCATGCACCAATCATTGCCGAGGCCAGAGTGAGATTGATCTGGTTGTTCTGGCTGCGGGCCATGGCATCGGCGGCTACGGATTCGTCGACCGTCATGACGAGAACCTTGTAGTCGGTGAGCAGGCCTTTTTCTACGGCTTCGCCGAATCCGAGACGATAGAACTCTGGGCCGTAGATGGCTTCGTCATCCATGGAGGCCAGTTCGGCTGAGTGATCCTGTGCTTTGCCCTTGACGGAATCGTCATACAGACGCGGCGTGGCCGTCATGTAGAGGCGCTTCGTGGCCTTGATGTAGTCGGCATCGTGGATGCGGACGAAGTTACTTGCGTCCTCACCGGCGAGAGTAATACCGGTGGTGCGATGTGCCTCATCGCAGATAACCAGGTCGAAATCCTCGAGCCCTTGCGTTTGGGCTTCATGAACAGCCGGCAACGACTGGTAAGTGGAGAAAACAATGTGGAGGCCCTTGGCGCGCTTGCCAGATTCAAAGCGCTTGGCAATTTCGGCACCGTTTGTTGAAACTGGGACTTCTAGGTCGTAGGTCGCAATATCCTCAGCTTTACGGGAGACCTTCGAGTCCGAGCACACAGCGAAGGTGCGCATGTCGAGGCGCCCTTGTGCTGTCCATTCTTTGAGTGTTTGCGACAGGAGCGAAATGGATGGAACGAGGAAGAGAACTCGAGCCTTCCCCCCCCCCCATTTGCCTCAGCTACCCGCTCGGCGAGACGAAGAGCGGTGAAGGTTTTACCAGTGCCGCAGGCCATAATGAGCTTGCCACGGTCGTGGGTAGCAAAACTGGCCATGGCGCTATCGATAGCTTCTTGCTGGTGGGGGCGGGGCTCGAAGGTCTCGCGCTGGGAGAGATTGATTTGGATTTCGGAGCCGGGGAAAGCGACATCCCAATTAATCGGAGATTCGGCGATTGCTGCCGTGCCGATTCGGCTGGTGGGAATCAGCTGATTAGCCAGGGCCTCTTCTGCGTGCGAGGACCAGTGGTCAGTTGTAGAGATGACGATACGGCTGCCGAAATGTTCCGGGCCAGATTCAGTAGTAAAAGATCGTCCAGACGCTTCAAAGAATGAATCGAGGTCTGCCTTGGCCAAGCGAGTCGTTGGCATATAGAACTTGCACTGGATGGCGACCCACGTGCCGTCGTCAATGCGACGAGCGACCAAGTCGATGCCAGTATCGGGTGCTCCCCCGTTGTATTTCCAGTCCGACCATCGATAGACCTCGTCAAACTGCGCTTTCAGGGTCGGGTCAGTGCGGAAATAGTTGACCATGAGCTTCTCGAAAGCGATGCCATACTTCGCCTTCGGCTGATTCTCACGTAGCTGCTCAAGGACCTCTGAAAACTTGGACATGAAGATATTATGCCCTAGGAAAGCTATGTCGCCATCTATGACATGCGAACACAGCTAGCTGTGCTCTGACGTTGCTGCTGCGGGCACAAATTAAGTGGTAAAAGGCAGAAACAGCTCCTAAGGCTGTTACCTCCGACGATTTCCGTCCGCTCGGCCACCGCGACTTGCGCGGACGGAACGCTCTCCGCCTTCGTTACCTAGGTAGTCATTCCCCCAGGAGTCTTCACCGATAATGGCGTAGTCGTCGCGCCATGACTTTCGCGTAGCCTGCCGTTCCATGCGACGCTCGAAACGCTTAATTGATTGTTCCCGCTTGCTCGACACTATTCATTCCCTACTTCTTCAACTCCCCAACAACCCCGACCTGCCCGGCCGCATCAGACACAGCGTCCACACGCTTCACGGCAGAATCAGAACCCCAGCGCTCGTCCGGTAGAGCACTGACGCCTTCACGGCCAAAGCCGTCAGTCCCCACCACGACGTGACCAGCAGCATCCTCACCAGCACCGAAGCCTTCAGCCAGTGCCACCGCCAAATCCGCAACCAGGCCAGCACCGAACTCCGGATCCTCGCCCTTATCAATCGCAGCGCGCGAGACAGTGCCGTGATTACCAACAATCACGATGCCAGCAGCTGGCCGCAGAGTCCCCTCTTCATACTCGACAAAACCCCCGCCCTTCAGAGCCTCCAGCAGCAGCTTTCGGTCAGCAGCGGAAGCCCGCTCTCCCCCATCCTTATCCAGCTCCAACACCGGAGCCAACGCCTGGCCAGCCTGGCGGCCCGGCTCGCGGCGCTCCGGATCCAGCTGTACATCAGCCGGCAGCGAGGTAGCGACAATATCCTTCAGCTCGTCCGCACCTGTGGAAGAGAGGAACTTATCGGTCAGCTTCAGCACTCCCGCATCCGGGGCGCCGGCAGCGCGCAGGGTCTCGGAAACCCCTGCAACCTGCTCGTCCGTGGCATCAGGAGTAGCAACAACGAGGACCGGCACGTCCTTCAAAGAGTCCTTGACAATCTCCCCGACGATGGGCTCGATGATGCGGTTGGCTTCATCGGCACGCGCTTGCTGCGCATCAGCGCGGGCAACGGCGGCATCGCGCTCAGAGGCGGCACCAGTGCCGAAATCAATGCCAGCACCAGCGGGGTTCAGCACATAAGCACCCAGCGCAGCACCTGCCGCCACACCGAGGGCAGCACCTGTCACACCGGCTGTAAACTTCCCGCTCCTGCGCTTCTTCGCCATCGCCCGTCCCTTTTCCTTTCGCCGACGCCTCAATCAGCTCTGACAGCCGAAAACTTTAGGCGCTCATAGTGCTCTAAATACCGCTAAAACTACTTAAACAGCCCCTGGAACCACAGTGCAATGGAGTTCCAGGTATTAATCAGATTCTCGCTGACAGAGCCATCACCGGAGGTACCAGCGATGGCGAAGATCACCGCAACGGCGACAAAGATAGCCAGGATTGCCCAGGCCACACCGAAACCACGGCTATTGACCTGATAGAGGTCGGCGACCATGCGACCGTCGACAAGCTTCTCCCCGACCTTCAAACGCGACAGCAACGCCGACGGCACACCGCTCTGGTTCTCAGCGTGGTAGATGCTGTCGATGTTCTGCGGGGCGCCGACGGAGACGACCATGTCGGCGTCGTGATGCGCGGCGAACACCAGTGCCAGGTCAGTGGCGGAATCGGACAGCGCCGGGAAGGTCATGGCGCCAATGCCGAGGTCCTGGATGCGCTCAAGGCCCACAGCGTGACCGTCCGGGTCGGCGGGCAGAATCACGCAACCGGCAGACCGCAGCGCCTCCGAGTTGATGTTCTCCGGATCACCGATGATGTAGTCCGGCTCGTACTTCAGGTCGAAGAGCGTGTCGGCACCTGCATCGACGCCGATGAGCAGCGGCTCGTACTCGCGGATGAAGTTCTTTAGATCTTCCAGCGTCTTGCGGTGTCCCTCACCGGGGCTGACCACAACGACCTTGCGGCCGTGCAGTGGCTCTGTCTCGTCCGGAATGCCCAAGCCATCGATGTAGAGCGGAGACTCGGTCTTGGCGAACTCCACCAAGTTGCCGGAGAGCGCCTCCAGGCGGTCGACCATGCTGGTGCGGCCCTCGTCGAAGGCGCGCTCGAGCTCGTCCTGGTCGACCTCGTCGCCCTGGCCAATCAGGCGGTCACCGTGGTAGAGCTTGCCGTCGTCAAGCCTGCCGTTCTTGCCGTCCTTGAGCTTCTCGAAGACCTCGTCGCCGACGTTCTGCACCATCGCAATGTCGGCGTCGCGCATCATCTGCGGGCCGTAATTCGGCACAAAACCCGTGGTAAACGCGCCGGTGTTCACCACTGCGGCGACCTTGGCATCAATCAACTGCTGTGCCAGTGGACGCGAGATATCCGGCGCATCGATCACCACGATGTCACCTTCGCCCATGCGCTTCAGCGCACGATCCAGGCGGGAACCATCCCGCATAGTCCCCGAAATGCCAGGAAGATCTTTTTCGTTCCGAGAGAACAGACTCATGGCACTTAGTGAAACATAAGTGCAGCTACTTGGCCGCGAAGGCGCGCCGAGCTTGATCCAGAAGATCTTGCGCGTGCGCACGTCCGGAGTCCGAATCGTCCAAGCCCGCCATCATCCGCGCGAGCTCGTCAATCCGCTCCTCGTCGCCCAGGCTCGTCACCTTCGACGACACCGCACCCGAACGCGCATCCTTGCTGACCACCAAGTGGGTATCCGCAAACGCCGCCACCTGAGGCAAGTGCGTGACGACGATCACCTGGTTGTTCACCGCCAACTGCTTCAGGCGCTTGCCAATTTCCACAGCCGCGCGCCCACCAACACCGGCATCGACCTCATCGAAAACCATTGTGTGCCCGGCCTGTCCTTCGGCGAGGACAACTTCCAATGCCAGCATGATGCGAGAGAGCTCACCGCCGGATGCGGATGATGCCAGCGGACGCGGCTCGGCACCCTCGTGGGCGCGAAGCTTGAACTCAATGTTGTCCACGCCAGCGGGACCAAAGGTGTCGGCCTTGGTGATCTCCACCACCAGCGAGGTGTGCGGCATGGCCAGGCCCTTGAGCTCCTTGGTCACGGCCTGTTCCAGGTGCTTTGCGGCTTTCGCGCGGGCCTTGGAGAGCTTCCGCGCGGTGGTGCCGAGTTTCTTCTCCGCGGTTTTAATCTCTGCGGTGAGTTTGTCCAGGGCTTCGCCGGAAACATCCAGCGTGGCGAGCTTACGCTCCGCCTTATCCCGCCAGGCCAGGACACCGGCGATATCTGGGGCGTACTTGCGGGTGAGGTTCTTAATCTCCACCTGGCGTTGCATCAGCTTGTCCAAGGACTCGGTTTCCTCCGGCAGGCCGGAGAGAAACGCGCCGAGACCAGCGGAGATTTCGGACAGCTGGCTGGTCAGTTCATTGAGCTGGTTGGAAAACTCGGTGAGTTCCTCGTCGTCTGCGGCGGCGAGCTCGTTCGCGGCGGCGCCGAGGAGTTCGGCGGCACCGGAGTCCTCGGTGGCGGCATCCATGCCGGTCGTGCTCACGGCGGCGGCGCCATCGATGGCGGCAAGCGCCACGGCCGCCGCGTCGCGGAGACCGTCCAGGTCCTGCATGCGGCGGATCTGGGAGGCGAGGTCCTGGTCCTCATCCGGCTCGGGTGAGACTGCGTCGATTTCTTCGATCGCGAAGCTGAGCTGGTCGGCACGCATGGCCAGCTCACGGCGCTTGGAGGTCTTCTCTTCCAGTTCTTTGGCCAGGGAGCGCCAGTGTGCGCGCTGCTGACGGTAAGTTTCCAGCGTTGGCGCGATGGTGTCGGCATCCATGCGGTCGATGGCCGCGCGCTGCTCATCGGCGCTTTGCAAGCGCAGCTGATCGTTCTGGCCATGAATGGCGATGAGGCGCGTGGAGACATCCGCCAGTGCCGCAGCCGACGCACCGCGACCGCCAACCCACGCCCGGGAGCGCCCCTTCGCGGAGACCTGACGAGCAAGCAGGTACTCGTCATTCTCATCGCGTTCGCCGCCGAGTTCAGAAACCACAGCATCGATGGTCGCTGACTCTTCCTCCGAGAGGTGCTCGGTGGACACGCGACCTTCCACCAACGCCTTGTCTGCGCCGGTGCGCACGCGGCCGGCGTCGGCACGCGCGCCACAGAGCAACTTGAGACTGGTGACCACCATGGTCTTACCCGCACCGGTTTCACCTGTCAGTACGGTCAGGCCTGGGCTGAATTCAAGCGTCGCGTCCGGGATAACGCCGAGGTCGCGGATGGAAATCTCAGTCAGCATGGCGCCTGCAATCAGTCCTTCCCTTGAAGTGTGGGGTCTCGTTTGCCGTGTTTAGGGGCTATTGGGCTTCGGCGGGGCCGCGCCACCCGGACGTCGGCAAGCGGAACTTGTGCACCAGACGATCGGCGAACGGCTGATCGTCCAGACGCACCCAGCGCACCGGTTGCGCGCCGCGCTCGATTTCGATGCGGCTGCCCGGCGGCATGGTGATGTTGCGGAAGCCGTCGAGCCCCGCGACCGCCTCGGCGGTGTCGTGGTTGGTCTCAATGGCAATGGTCGAATGCGGGGAGATCACCAGCGGGCGAGAGAACAACGCGTGGGCGTTGTTGGGCACGACCAGCATGGCGTCGAGCTCTGGCCAGAGTACGGGGCCTCCTGCGGAAAAGGCGTACGCGGTGGAGCCGGTCGGCGTGGAAATCAGTACACCATCGCAGCCGTAGGAACTCACCGGACGGCCATCGACTTCCAAGATGACATCCAGCACGCCACGGCGGTTGACGTTTTCGATACTGACTTCGTTCAGCGCCCAGCCAGAGCCAATGACGCGGCCGGTGGTGTCACGGACGGTGGCGCGGATGGTCATGCGGTCTTCGATGCGCCAGGAACGCTTGATGACGCGGCTAATCGCCTCGGTCATGGACTCCTGCTCCCACTCAGCGAGGAAGCCCACGTGCCCCATGTTGATGCCGAGCACCGGCAGGTCAGCCGAGTGCGCAATGTCTGCGGCACGCAGAAAGGTGCCGTCGCCGCCGAGGACGAGGACGAGTTCGCATCCCGACGCCGCCTGCGGAGAATGCCAGTAGCGCGGGTACTTGCCGAGCGTTGGGTGCGCGGCCAGCGCCTCCGGGTTCTTACCGGCCAGCACGCGGATGTCGATACCCGCGGCCTCAAGCAGCTCGGCCGCCTCGGCGGCCATTTCCAGGTTGGCGCTACGGCCGGTGTGCGGAACCAGCAGAATCTCGCGCTTGCCGGCGCTGGTCTTGGGCTTGCTTTCCCGTGAGTGAGTCTTCGCGCTAGTCATTGTGCGGCCCCTCCTCAACAGCCTTGGCGATGGCCGCAGCCATAGCCTCATCACCAATATCGCTGGCGCCGCCGTCTTTCACCAGCCACAGGAAGAACTCCACGTTGCCGCTCGGACCCGGCAGCGGGCTGGCCACGGCTGCGCGGAAGGACAGCCCCAGAGTGCGGGCGTACTCGGCGACTTCCTGGACAACTTCCTGACGCAGTGCATCGCTGCGCACGACTCCACCGGAGCCAAGGCGCTCCTTACCCACCTCGAACTGCGGCTTGACCATCGGCAGCAGGTCAGCGCCCTCGTCGAGGCAGGAGACAATCGCTGGCAGCACCAGCTTCAAAGAAATAAAGGACAGGTCGCCGACCATGACATCGGCTGTGCCGCCGAGAATCTCGGGGGTCAGCGTGCGGACATTAGTTCGGTCGAGCACAACCACCCGCGGGTCATCCTGCAAGCGCCAAATCAGCTGACCGTAGCCGACATCGACGGCGTAGACGGTGTCGACATCGCGGCGCAGGCACACATCGGTGAAACCCCCCGTGGAGGCACCGGCATCCAGCACTTTCCGGCCCTTCAAGTCCAGCCCTTGCGGTTCGAAAGCTTCCAGCGCGCCGAGCAGCTTGTGTGCTCCGCGCGACGCCCAGTTCTCGTCTTCTTCCAGACCACTGACGCGAATGGACACGTCCCCTGTCACCGCAGTCGCCGGCTTAGAGGCGACAAAACCACCGACCTCTACTCGGCCGGCTTTAATCATGTCCACTGCCGCTTCACGGGAGCGAGCAATCTTCCTTCGCACCAACTCCGCATCGAGCCTGCGCTTAGGAGCTTTCTTTGCCACCGCGTTCACTTTCCTTCCCTGCGTGACGAGCCCAGGGCCTCATACAAAATCTCATGCGCCCGCTCAAACTGCGCGACTCTCTCCTGCGGCGTCGGGGCAGGTGCTGACAGTGCGGCCGCCACCTGCTCGCGGACGTCCTCCGGAGTTACCTCACGCGCGCCGGGCATCGCCGCCGGGCTAGGCGCAGGGCTCGGTACAGATGCAGGGCCGGGTTTCGGCCCCGGCACAGGACCAGCGCCCTGCCCCGGCTTCGGTGCAACCTCACTCATCGGCTATCACTTCCGCCAGGCAGCCAGCGCCGCCTCAGCAGCCGGGCCCTCCGCGCGGACCTGCGCGACCTCGACTGCGCCAGCACGACCAGCCTCAGAGTTCCACACCACATCTACGACCGTCAGCAGAGCCGCCACCGCGGCCTCCGCCGGGTTCACCAACCGAAGATCTTCCATGTCACCGCCAGAAAGAACGATGACACCGGCCTCCGCGTCGTCGTAACGCGCGGTGAAACCAGCCTGCGGAGCCGGACGTGCCTGATCCAGCTCACGATTCAGCGCAGTCATGTCAGCACCGATGAGCGTCGGGCGGTGCTCAGGCGGCGCCGCAACGACATCCATATGCGTGGAAACGCCTGTGACCACCATAAACGTGTCCATCTTTGCCGCATTTCCGCCCGCGATGTCGGTGTCGAGGCGATCCCCAATCGCCAGCGGATTCTTCGCGCCCACACGCTCCGCCGCCTTAATAAACATCGGCGGCTTCGGCTTACCCGCCGACAGCGGCGCCACGCCCGTGGTCGTAGAAATCGCCGCAGCGACCGAACCATTACCAACCAGGAAACCGCGCTCCGACGGCAGCGTCGTATCCAAATTCGACACCAGGAAGCGCGCACCTCGCGACACCGCCAGCGCCGCCTCCGACATCTGCTTCCACGTCATCTCACGGTTGAGCCCCTGGAACACCGCCGCAGGGTTGTCATCAGCGGAATCCACGAGGTTGTACCCCGCCTCACGAGCCAACTGCTTAAACGACTCCGCACCCAACACAAAAACGTTCGAGCCCGGCTCAATGACCTCCGCCGCCATCTCAATGGCCGCCTGCGCCGACGTCATCACATCGTCCGCGTGAACGTCATAGCCCAGCCCATTGAGCTGATCCGCCACCGTCTGCGGCGCGCGCGAGGCATTGTTGGTAATAAACACCATCGGCAGCGCCGCCTCAGTCAGCCCCTCCAGCGCGTTCGGAATCGCCGCGCCACCCTCGTAAATCGTGCCATCCAGATCCAGCAGAGCGGCATCATAGGAAGAAGCGACAGAAGCCATGGGGGTTCATTTCTCCTTTTACGAAATAGGAACGCTTTACGACGAATTGTAGATGCGCAGCCCGATTGCGCCAGCGGTGCGTTAGCGGTGGCTGATGTTGCGAGCCGGCAGCTGGGCTGAT
Source organism: Corynebacterium sp. LK31 (assembly GCF_014335015.1). NCBI lineage: Bacteria > Bacillati > Actinomycetota > Actinomycetes > Mycobacteriales > Corynebacteriaceae > Corynebacterium > Corynebacterium sp. LK31. The sequence goes on from NZ_PDGW01000011.1 coordinate 605,129, forward strand.
TACTTGCTCAGCTCTTCGATGCGCTCACGAGCATCGAGCATCTGGTCCACATCGATCTTGGCGCAGCGGGTAAACCACACCTTGGCATCATCTTTACGACCGGCCTCCACCAGCGCATCAGCGTAGGCGTAGAACAGACGAGCTGCTTCGAAGTCCTCGCGGTCCGGGTTCAGATCCTGGGTCTCCAGCTCAACCAGAGCCTCATCGATCTGGCCCATATCTCGGCGAGCACCGGCGGCGACGATAGCCAGCTCAGTCTTGGACTCGTTGTCCAGCTGCTTGGCTTCCTCGGAGCGAGCCAGCTCGATGGCCTTCTCTGGGCGGCCGAGGCCGCGCTCACAGTCCGCCATGACCGCGAGCATGCCCGGGCCACCGGAGATGCGGCGAGCCGCACGCAGCTCCGCCAAAGCTTCCTTCCACTCACCTGCGTGGTAAGCGGCAACACCAGCGGTCTCACGAACGACACCGACGCGACCAGCGCGGTCCTTCGCTGCGCGGGCGTGCTCCAGGGCACGCTGCGGGTCTTCAGCCATCAGGATTGCGGACATAATCATGTGACGAGCAACCTTGTCGGCGTTGTCCTTAGCCAGGCTCTTCAGATCCTGGCGCACGCTCGGGTCGAGCTCGTCTGCGCGAATGTCATCTGGCAGCTTCGGCTCGTTCTTACGGGCCTCAATGCGCTCCTCGCGGAAGCCTGGGCGCTGCGGACCGGTGCGGTGCGTACGCTTCTCATCCTGGAAGCGGCCACCACGGTTGGAGCGACGTGGCTTGCCACCACGACGGTCGAAGTTGCGACCTCCCTGGCCACCGCGCCCGCCCGGGCCGCGACGATCATTGCGGTCACCACGGTCGTTCCGGTCAAAGCTGCGCTCGCCACGATCGTTGCGCTCATTACGATCATTGCGGTCGTAACCGCGGCCACCGCGACCACCACGGTCATCGCGGTTGTAACCACGACCGCCACGGCCTCGACCACCTGGGCCACCACCCTGTCCACGACGATCGTTGCGGTTGCGCCCGTTAAAGCCGCCCTCGCCACGACCATGGGAACGGTTAGACCCGCGGTTTCCGCGATTTCCTCGGCCTTCGCCGGAACGAGGACCTTCGTGCTCAGCCATGAAGTCGGAGCTCCTTATAAGTAATGAGTAAAAGAATTTATGTGTTTTCAGGCTACCAGTAACCCCGGATTGCCTGGTGGTCTACCTAAAAGACCAAACTTTCATACTACTGCTAAGACCTTCCCACATTCCAGCCCAGCAAACGGGCGGAACCTGTGGCCTTCCCCACTGCCTGGGACAAATCCCAGACAGCCAGGCCAACCCAGTCGTCAGTGGTGAACTGCGCGATAGCGGTGGTTCCCTCGACGCGGAGCTCATGCTCGGCATCCGAAAGCCCGTCTGGCACGGCGAAGTTGTCGCCCAGGGCGTCGTTAAGCAATGCCTTGAGAGCGCGGGCATTGCCCTGTTCAGCGCGATGTGCGGCGCGGCGGAAAACGGTGAGCGCTTCCTTGGCGGCGTCCTCCGGCGTCACGGTGGTGTCGACGGCGAGGTCAAAGAGGCCTTCCTGCTCGAAGGTTGCGGCCTTGGGCGTCTTGGGCTCGGAACTAGGCGCGGCGGACGTAGTTTTTGTCGGCGCTGCATTCGTCTGCGCGCGACTACCCGCGCCAGCGAACCCTGGCCCCTCGGGTACGGCGGTGCCCTTCTGATACGCGGTGGCGGCGGCGCGGGCGCGCTGATCAGCGGCCTCGTTCATGTCGTGGCCGGAGTGCCCCTTAACCCACTCGAGGTGAATATTGCGGCCAACGAGCAGCTGGTCGATGTCCTGTAAAATGTCGACGTTGAGGACAGGTTTACCGTCGCGCTTCTTCCAGCCTTTGCGCTTCCATCCCGGCATCCACTTAGTGACGGAGTTAATCACATACTGCGAATCACACAGTACGAAAAGCGGCTCGTCAGGGATGTGCGCGGTGGCGCGGAGCAGCTCGGCAAGAGCGGTGAGCTCGCCGCGGTTATTGGTTCCCTCTTTCCATCCGCCGGCGGCCCAGCAGCTGTCGTCGATATACCAGCACCACCCGGCAGGTCCGGGGTTGTGCAGAGCGGAACCGTCAACGGCAGCAGTAATAGTCATGAGGCTAGATTGTATCGGCTGCGTGGGACCGGCCAGGAATTGCCTTAAGAGCCGTAGCAGGCGACCGGTCCGTGCGGACCCTCGACGATGTCAATCTGGGTATTGAAGATTGGGCTCAGAACCTCCGAACGCATCAGCTCTGCGGTTGGGCCGTGCTCGACAATCTGGCCATCCTTGACCGCACAGATGTAATCGGCGTAGCGAGCCGCGAAATTGATGTCATGCAACACCACCACCATGGTGCGCCCCAACTCGCGCACTGCAGTGCGCAGGTACGACATGATGTCGACCGAATGAGAAATATCCAGGTTGTTCAACGGCTCGTCGAGAAGCACGTAATCCGTCTCCTGACAGAGCACCATTGCGACATACGCGCGCTGACGCTGCCCACCGGAGAGCTCGTCGAGGTAGCGGCCCTGGAGCGCCTCAAGATTGAGGAACTCGATGTACTGGGAGATGATGCGCTCGTCCTCAGCGGTCAGGCGCCCCTGGCTGTGCGGGAAGCGGCCGAAACTGACCAGCTGGCGCACGGTGAGACGCGTGACGAAGTGGTTGTCCTGGCGCAGAATCGACAGCACCTTCGCCAGATCCTTCGACTTGGTCTTGCCCACGTTGTAGGGGCCGACGTTGATGTCGCCGGAATCGACGGCAAGGAGGCGGCCAATCATAGTCAAGAGCGTGGACTTGCCCGCACCATTCGGCCCAATCAGAGCCGTAATCGCATTGGTTGGAATTTCCAGGTCAACGGGGCCAATTGACACCTCGCTGGTATAGCTCTTGCTTACACTGTCGAGGAGAATCATAGCCGTCCCTTCTTCAAAACGACGTAGAGGAAGATCGAACCGCCAACCAGCTCGATGATGATGGACACCACGCCCTGGGCATAGAAAACGTGATTGAGGATGAAATACGCACTGGCCAGCGTGACGTAGCCGATTAGCGCCGCCATCGGCAGCACAAAACGATGGTCATAGGTATCCGCAGCCTGGTACGCAATGGTCGCGACCAGGAAGCCGAGGAATGTCATCGGGCCGACCATAGCCGTCGATACTGCCATCAGCACGGACACCGCAACCAGCACGGTGATGGACCGAACCTGGTAGTTCACGCCCAGATTTGTCGCAACCTCACGGCCTAGCGACATCACGTTCAGCGCCCGCGAATGCAGCGCAATCACAACGACGGCCACTACCACTAACGGAATCGCCACCGGGAAAAACTCCGGATCAGCGTTGTTGACCGAACCGAACAGCCGCGCCGTCAAAAGGTCAAAATCCGACGGTGTCAGCATGCGCTGCATAAACGTCGATACCGAGGCCAACCCGCCACCGATGACGATGCCCACCAGCAGCATGCTGTGCATATCCGCGCCCTGCCCAGTCAGCAGCCACGCGTACAGCACCAGCGACAGCCCCACCATCAGCGCGAGCTGCAGAACAAACGCCCCAACCGAGCCAGCATTCATCAGACCCGTCGCGCCGAGGAAGTAGACCGCGGCGGTACTGATAGCCACGTACAGCGCTTCAAAGCCCATAATCGACGGCGTAATAATTCGGTTATTCGCGATCGACTGGAACGCCACCGTCGCAATTGCATGACAGCAGGCAACCACAATCATGGCAATCACGGCGTCAAGGCGCCGACGCGCAATCAGCCAAAAGCCCTCCGTGCCGAACGGCAACGGGTTGTCCCATGCGAGCAGACCCGCGGTAAACAACGTCGCCAAGCCCACCAGCACAGCAATGATGATCCAGTACCTGCGCGCCGCGGCGCCCGTGCTAAACGACGTCGTTTGCGGGCCAACCTGGTTGGCCATCGTATGAGTTGAACTGAGATTAAGCACGACGCCGCTCCACGATCAGATAGACGAAAATGGCAGCACCCAGGATGCCGAGGATCACCGATACCGGAATCTCGAAGGGGGCGATAATGACGCGGCCAATTATGTCCGCGACCGTCACGATGGCAATGCCCACCAGGCACACCCATGGCAAATTGGAGCGCAGGTCATCGCCACGAAACATGGAGACGATATTCGGGACAACGAGGCCTAGGAAAGGCAGGTTGCCCACCACTACTGTGACTAGACCTGTTGCAATCGCGATTAGTCCCGTGCCCAGGAACACGATTCGCTTGTAGTTCAGTCCAACGTTGGTCGCGATATCCTCACCAAGGCCCGCTACCGTCAGCCGATCGCTGAATACGAAGACGATCGCGACCACAATGACGACCAGCCACAGGAATTCGTACTGCCCTTTATAAATATCAGTGAAGGAGCCCGCGAACCAGACGCTCAGCGACTGCAGCATGTCTGTCTGCAACGCAAAGAAAGTCGAAATCGAACTGACTACCGCGCCCAGCATGATGCCTACGATGGGCACGACCAGGCTCGACTTCAAAGTCACTCGGCGCAAGAACAGGAAGAACACTGCTGTGCCGATGAAAGCGAAGATAATCGCACCGCTCATCCGGCCGAGCAACGACGCCGAGGGGAAGAAATACATCACGAAGATCAGGCCAAGACCAGCCCATTCCGTAGTTCCCGTGGTGGTTGGTTCGACAAACTTGTTGTGCGTAAGCAGCTGCATGACCAGGCCACACATCGCCATCGCGGCACCCGAGAGCACTAGTGCAATGGTGCGCGGTATACGCGTAGTGGCGAACATCTCCCAGCCGTCGTCGGCGCCCAGGATGTCGTATTGGCCTACAAACAGCGACATAGCCACCAGGACTGCCACAAAGGCAATCCCGATGGCTAGTCGGGAATCCAGTAACTTCTGCATAGAGTTGGTGAGGTACTCCTGTGACTGGTCAGGGAACTATTAGGCCTGCTCGAAGGCGTCGGCAAGCCCGTTCAGAATCTCCGTGTACGTGATGATGGACTCGTTGGTGTAAGTGTCCTCTGGGGCGTAGTAGATCTTGCCCTCCTTGACTGCCTTCACGTTCTTCAGCGGAGCGGCTTCCTCGACCACAGACTGTGCCGAACGGTACTCATCGGTACCGCGGACAGAGGTGCCAGCATCGCGGTCAAGCACCATGATGAAGTCCGGGTTTGCCTCAGCGATGGACTCGGCGGAAATCTCATCACCCCGGTGGTCATCGCTGGCCTTGTCGACCTCCAGCGCCGGCTTCATGCCAATCAGGTCGAACAGCGGGCCGAAGGTACGACCAACAGTCGGAGCAATGTAACCGAGGGTGCCGCCCGACGAGTTCAGCGCCATGACCTTCACGTCCGGGTTGTAAGCCTTGCGAGCGCGCTCCAGAGCCTTGTCAAAGTCTGCGATGAGCTGATCGGCTTCCTTCTCCTTACCGAAGATGGTGCCCAGGCCCTTAGCGTGGCGCTTGAGCTCCTCGTCCAGCGGCTTGCCCTCGCGCGGCTCAAACTCCACAATCGCGGAGTTCGGAGCAAGCTTCTTCAGGTCATCGTAGTACTTGCCGAAACGCTGACCGTTCACAATCAGGTCCGGGTCAGCAGCAGCAACAATTTCGAGATTCGGCTCGCGGTGATTGCCGATGTCCTGAACGTCAGGATTGTCCTTGTAGTCGGAAACCGTGAACGGGATAATCGGTTTAGGAGCTGCAGCCAGCTTAATACCCCACTGATCGAGCATCTCGAAGGAACGGTTATCCGTGGCCACAACAGAGTCAATCTCGGCAGGTACGGTCTGCTCACCATGATTATCAGTAACGGTAATAGTAGACTCGTTGCCTGCAGCTGCAGACTTATCCTCGTTACCGGCATCAGTAGAACATGCACCAAGAACAAGTCCAAGGCTCGCAACAGATGCAACTACGATATTGCGAATACGGCCGGAGTTAGAACGCGCCACTTAAAGGCATCCCTTCGGTCACAGTAGGATTGTTAAACAAACGCCACTTAGACGCCGTTACCCAATCACTTACTTAGGTAATCATTACCTGTGAAACATTAGCTTAGGGTTCCCTATTTAACAAGTAAATACGTTATGAAATTACGCAATATTTAGGGCATATTTCGAACTTGGCTTAGCGTTGGCTAATTTGTGCTGGTAGAAGCCACTTTTCTGAGCAGTGTAGCCAGGCACCCCCGTTACGTTCTTACCGCGTCCCAGTGGGGCCTATTGTGCGGGCATGGCTATGCGGGTGCGCGGGCAAGACTATGCAGGAAAGAGCTTTTCTTATAAGTTGCCGAAAACCTGAAGCACACTAACCTCAATACCCGTGAATCCAACTAACCTAAGCCGCGCGAATCATCGCGCTAAAGTCTCTGCCCTAACCGCGGCCCTTCTTCTACCACTCGGCACTATTGCCCCATCGCCCGCGTTGGCTAGCCCTGACACCGCGTTGTTTAATGCAGTCACACCAGGGATTAGCGCGACCGAAACACAGGGCACCGGTCAGACTACTACCGCCACGGCACCAACCGGATCTCCAACCCCTATCGAATCCGGCTCACTATCCTCACTCAGCAACTTCCGCGATGTAGCGGGCAGTAGCGCCAACCTAATCACGACCGAGGACGGTCGCCACATCCGCCAAGGCCTCGCATACAGGTCAAACGCCTTACGGGAGCCAAGCGACGAAGATCTTGCCCACATGACGCAGGCAGGCGTGACACGCGTCGTCGATTTGCGAAACATTAAAGAGCGCAGCGAAGGCCCAGACGTCTTGCCCGACGGCGTGACTTACCAAGTAGCGGACATCATCGATGTTCGCAATGGCTTGGGCTTTGTGAAGAATCCTGTCGTAACTACTGGCGAGCAGCTCTACGGCCACGCGCCCGAGTTCTACGAAGCGGCGGGAGACAGCATCAAAGCGCGCGATACAGAGGTTTTCGATGATGAAGTGAAGTATTTCGGCCAATTACTCGGCTATGAGTTGATGATTACCGGAGAAGCACCGCGAACCGCTTGGAAGGATCTTCTCCAAGCACTCGCATATGAAGACGGTGCCGTTGTATTCCACTGCAGCGCGGGCAAGGATCGAACCGGCCTCGGAGCCGCGTTCCTCTTGGCCATCTTGGGAGTTAGTTACGAAGCAATCGAGCAGGACTTCCTTGCCAGCAACGCTTACCTCAATCGTGAAGACGCGGTAGACAAAAAGTGGCTCAAGATGTCGTGGGACGCTATCGAAGAGAACTACGGTACTTTCGACAACTTCGTCCGACAAGGCATCGGGCTTTCCGACGCCGACATCAACCAATTGCGCCAGAAGTATCTGGTATAGCGCCACGCCTTACCACAACAACCTTCGTTGAATGTTGTTTACCCGTGGGTACAAAAGTGGGCCGCAGCACCCAACCCCACACAAGGGGCAA